>NZ_MKVV01000043.1 GCF_001899645.1 Pseudonocardia sp. 73-21
CGACCGCGCCCGCGATCCCCAGGAACGCCGCCGCGGACAGGTAGTCACCGGCCAGCGCCGTGCCGTTCTGGGCGCCGGTGAAGGCACTTCCACCGGTGTAGTAGTCAGCGGCCGACCTGGCCCCCCGACCGGACAGATACACCACGATGACGGCCACCAGCGCGAACACCGCGAACACCGCGATATTGATCGCCGGACTCCCGACGACCGGCGCCTGAGCAAGCTGGACTGTCATAGTCAAACCTCCGCAACCCCGGACAGGGCCCGGACACCCACGTTGCTCGCCTCAACGACTCCCCACCCAGAAGGTCACGAAGCATCTGCCGACCTGACGGCCTTCCTGCCTGCCAGGAGTGTCTCCGGAGTCGGCCGCAGCTGCCCCGGCCAAGAACTGTGCAGGCGCGCTGGAGCAACGAATCGGCCAGCGTCAGTTGCGATCGTGAGGGTCTGGATTGCGGCAGCGAGCTCGGACCTGGGTCCCGCAGCCAACTCGGGTCGACGGCGCGTCGGGATTGACCCCCTGACGACGCTAGAGGGTCAGTCACAGCACGTCGTCGACTGGCGCCGGCGGGTCCGCCGGTTGCAGCAAGCACCTCATCTGATCATCGTGTGGTCCGATCCGGGAACTGCCGCCACATTCGGCCTCGCCGCAGCGGGCGCCGACCTCATCCGACGCTCGGCGGCATCGACACGGTGAACGGTTCGCAGGGTGAACTGACCATGTCCACCCTCTGACCACCACGCGACGTCGAGCTCAGACGCGGGCGGAGCGCTCCGCAAGCCATGCCTCGAAGCCCGTCGGGGCGATGCGGGCCTCGCCGGTCGGAACCAGCTCGTCGTGTTCGAGCACGGCGCCGAAGTACGGGGCGTCAGGGCTGGCCGTGACCGGGCGCTCGTCGTTCTGTGCGGCGAGCACGGGGCGGACGAACTCGGCGAACGGCCGCCGCTCCGGTCCGGCCAGGTCGATGTGGCCGTTGCGCGGTGGCGCGACGGCGACCTCGGCGAGCGTCGCGGAGACGTCGGCCGCGGCGACGGGCTGGAGATCCGCGGTCGGGAGCACGACCGTGCCGTCCTGCCCCGAGCCCGCGGCGATCAGGTCGAGGAACTCGAAGAACTGGGTGGCCCGCACGATCGTGAACGGCACGCCACCGGCACGGATCAACTGCTCCTGCCTGGTCTTCGCCCGCAGGTAGCCGCTGGCGGGAACGCGGTCGGTGCCGACGATCGACAGGGCGACGTGGTGGCCGACACCCGCCACGAGTTCGGCGTTCAGCAGCGTCCGGGTCGAGCGGGTGAAGAAGTCCAGCACAGGGCCGTCCTCGAACGACGGGGAGTTCGTCACGTCCACCACGACCGTCGCGCCCGCCAGCGCCTCGGCCACCCCGGCACCGGTCAGTGTGTTCACCCCGGTCGACGGCGACGCGGGCGCCGCGTCGTGGCCCGCCTCCCGCAACAACGACACCAGTGCCGACCCGATCAACCCGGTTCCACCCACGACGACGATGCGCACGGCCACCACTCCTTAATTCGGATACCTTCTGTCCGAGAAGATACCCGGACAGTACCTGTCCGAGTCAAGTACGCTGTGGCGGTGAAGATGTCCGGTGGTGTCGAGTGGGGTCTGCACTGCTGCGTCGTTCTCAGTGGCGTGAGCGGTTCCCCGGAGCCGGTGTCCGCTGCACGGCTCGCGGAGTTCCATGACGTGTCGCCGACCTACCTGGCCAAGCAGATGCAGCTGCTGTCACGAGCCGGACTCGTGCGCTCGACGCAAGGCCAGGCGGGTGGATACCTGCTCACCCGGCCCGCGACAGAGATCACGGTGCTGCAGGTCGTCGAGGCGATCGACGGTGGGCAGCCCGCCTTCCGCTGCACGGAGGTACGGCAGCGGGGGCCGCTCGCCGCCCCGCCACAGAGCTGTACGGCACCCTGCGGGATCGCCGCGGTCATGGATGCCGCCGATCGGGCCTGGCGGGCGGCGCTCGCAGCGGTCAGCATCGCGGACCTCGCCGCTGATCTGGCCCGGACCGTCGGGGCCGGCACCCTCCCCCGGGTCCGGGAGTGGCTACGGACGGGCGTCTAGCCTCCGTTACCTGCCGCTCGCGGAGGTGCCGTGCCGGGGCGACGACGTCGAGCTCGCGGCGTGATGGGTCCGCAGCAGCATTGCCAGGTCGGCGACGCTGGCGTCACGGGTGGTCAGGAAGGTGTCGGTGCTGGTCACGATGGCTCCGAAGATCCGCAGTACGCTCGATGAATTCGGGCGGCCCCGCTGTCGTGGTGGGGCGCGACTCGCAGGCCCGGCGTCCGGTCCGACCACGGAGTACCTGGGCGCTCGCCGGATCGACGTGGGAGCGTCGGCCGTCCGAATGATCGAGGAGCAACTCACCAGCGGGCCCACTCGGGCCGGGCGCACAGCACTTCGCGGCGAGGGCGGCGTCGGGCAGAGTCGGCAGCCCTACCGCTCCCGCCGGGCCGGCGACATCATCAGCCTCGGTGGTCCGCCATTGCGGTCGACACCGCCTGGTTTGCTTGGTCCGCTGCACGTCCACATAGCCGCGGATGAAGGCGTCGTCATCGAATCACCCACCGACGCCGGCTCGACCCGGCGGTGCCGACTCATGACCGGCCGGGCCGCAGCGAGTTCGCTGGGGACTGATCGTGACCGAACTCCGGGTCATCGTGGGGACGGCGGGCGTGGTCAGCGTCGTGTCGTCACCCTTGCTGCGTGTGCTGCCAGCTCCGTGCGGGACCGCAGGCCCAACTTGGCGTACACCCGAGTGAGGTGGAACTGGACCGTCTTGACCGACAACATCATCTCGGCCGCGACCTCCCTGTTGCTCATCCCCTTGGCCACGAACACGGCCACGGTCCTCTCCTGGTCGGTGAGAGTATCCACAAGGGATCCGCCACCACGGTGTCCCGGACGGCCGGTATTCAGCTCGCGGTCGCACCGTTCGACGTAGACCTGCGCGCCGAGCTCGACGAACAGCTGGCGGGCGGCCCTGAGCAGGTCGGCGGCGTCCCGACGTCGACCGGCACGACGCAGGGTGATCCCATGGGCGAAGTCGACGCGGGCACGGTCGTAGGGCAGGGGCAGGCGCTCGAGCCGCGCGCGGGCGCGGGTGAACGACTCCTCGGCCCCCCCGAGATCGCCGCGGGCGGCCAGCAACCGACCGCGGACGGACCCGAGCCGGGCGGACACCGAACCGTGTCCCCGCCGCGTCGCGGTCGACTCCAGCGGCGTGAGGAACTCGTCGGCCTCGGCCAGGCGATCGACGAGGACGAGCGCGTTGGCGTAGAGATCGTGCCAGGGCCAGAACCCCGGCTCGTCGATGCCGCCACGCGGACCGCGCGCGACGAGCGGAGCAAGGTGCCGGATGACGCCGCCGTAGTCCGATGCCGCCTCCGCCACGTAGGCACGGGCCAACAGAGCCGGAACGGTCATCACCGTGTAGTCGTGGTCGGCGGCACCGCCCAGGCGGAGGTGGCGCTCGGTGGCGTCGCGTTCACCACGCAGCGAGTGGATCTGGGCACCGGTCCAGTGCACGATGGGTCGCAGCAGCTCCAGACCGGTGGCGCCGAGGAGGATCTCGGCTCGGTCCACCGCCTCGAGCGCTCCCGCCCAGTCCCCGAGCGCGAACCGTGCACGAGCGAGCCAGGCCAGGGCCCACAGCGAGATCCGGTTCGACCCGGTCTGCGCGGCGTGCGGTGCCGCGAACTCCAGCTCCCGGCGGGCCGCCTGCGGATCGTCCTGGGAGAGGTGCAACCAGCCGAGGCCCATCCGCACCCGTTGATGCTGCGGCCCGGTCGGGCTCTCCTCGATCGCCTGCCGATAGGCGGTGAACGCCTCGGCGATCTCGCCGCGCGCCGCGTGTCCGAGCCCGACGATCGCCCGCGACTCGACCGCTGCCGGGGACCCGGGCGCGGCGTGCTCGACCGCGCGCCCTGCCCAACGCACCAGCTCGTGACCGTCCCATTCGGCCAGCGAGTGCAGGACGCGCCGCTGGCAGACCACGGCCGCGTCCTCGCGATCGTCGCCCCGGAGTCGCCAGGCGGCGTCGAGGTACGAGGCTGCCTCGGCCCGGCGTCCACGTTGCACCGCGACATAGGCCAGCACCGCGTTCCGGCGGGATCCGGAGGGAAGGGCCTCCACCTCGGGCAAGGCGTCGACGGCCTGCCCGAGGAGGCCCGCGCCCGCCAGTGCGTCTACGGCCTGGATCAGCCGATCAGCGCGGTCGGCCCTGGTCGCGCTGATCCGGCTCGCGTCGATCAGCGCGCCCGCAACAACGGCCCACGCGCCGTCCTCGGCCTTGCGCTCGGCGAGAGCGACCAGTTCTGCAGCGAGATCGGGGTCGGGCAGTGGCGCGGCCTCGACGCGATGCCGCAGCCGCTCCGTGTCGTCGCTGACGATGCCGGCCGCCCGCAGGTGCAGGTCGTGCCGGCGGGCTGGTGTGAGTGAGGCGTGGACGGCGCCGCGGACGAACCGGCCGGGGAAGGTGAGCGCGTCGAGCCCGTGCCCCGCGGCGGGCTCGAGCAGCCCTGCAGCGTGAGCCTCGTCAAGGGCAGCGATCGGGTCCGGGACCTCGCCGAGCGCGGACGCGTCGGCGAGCACGGGATCGGCGCCGAGCACCGCTGATGCCTCGACGAGTGCCCGCGCGCCCGGCGTGCAGGCATCCAGAGCCGCCTGCACCCGGCTCTGCACCGACGTCGGCGCCGGTAACCGGGTCTGCCAGTCCGACCAGCGGACGGGTGGCGTGTCGCGAAGGATCTCCAGCAGGTGGCGCGGTAGCCCTCCCGCGTGTTCGTTGAGACGCCGGGCGACCGGCATCGGCAGGTCGATATCCGCCACCCGGGCGGCGAGCAGGCGCGTCTGCTCGGCGGTCAGCGCCGCCACCCGGATGTGGACCGCCGGAAGCCGGTCGAGCGTATCGGCCACTTCGGGAGCGGCGACGGCGTCCGACCGCACGAGCAGGAGCAGCAGGCACGAGCCGTCGATCCGGGCTACCGCGGACGCGATGGCCCGGATCGAGACCACGTCGGAGTGGTGGGCGTCGTCGATGACGACGAGCAAGGGTTCCGCGGTGGTCCAGCGCCGGCACAGCAGCGATCCGAGCTCGATCGGGCCGGCCGCGCCCTGCGCCCCGCGGGGGCCCAGCAGCCGGTCGACCAGCGCCCCGTCGACAGCGCCCTCCCAGGGCAATCCGCTGACCATCGTCGCCCGAACGGAGTCGTGCCGTCGGCGGAAATGCCGCAGCAGCGTCGTCTTCCCGACGCCTGCCGGACCGTCGACAACCGCGACCACCGGCACCCCCGAGCTCGCCAGCTCGAGGAGTGCGTCGAGCCTGACAAGCTCGGTCGCCGACCCGACGAAGTGCACGTCGTCGTCCGGATGGTCGTCGGAGGCCGGATGCACGCCACCCACCGTAGAGCGGATCAGCCCAGATCCCCACCGGCCACCGGCAGTACCGTGCCGGTCACGTAGGAGGCCTCGTCGGAGGCGAGGAACAAGATCGCTGCTGCCTGCTCGTCGAGCGTGCCGTAGCGCCCGAGCAACGAGGAGTCGAGCGTCTGGTCGACGTGAGTCTGGAACCAGGCCCGCTCCTGATCGCTGCGGGCCTCCGGGGTACCACGGGAGATCCGCCGCGGCGGTGCCTCGGTTCCCCCCGGGGCCGTGGCGACGACCCGGATCCCCGCGTCCGCGTACTCCAGGGCGAGCGATGCGGTGATCGCGTTGATCCCGCCCTTGGCCGCCGAGTACGGGATGCGGTGCACTCCGCGGGTTGCAGCGGACGAGACGTTGACGATCACCCCGCTGGAGCGCTCGACCATCCCGGGCAGTACAGCGCGGCAGCACCACAGGGTGGGCATCAGAGACCGCTGGATCTCCGCGTTGATCTCGTTCTCGGTGAACTCGACGAAGGGCTTGAAATGGATCGCACCGCCGACGTTGTTCACGAGGACGTCGATCCGGCCCTGCCACGCCTGTGCCTCCCGCACAGCGGCCGCGGTCCCGCCCCACTGCTCCAGGTCGGCCTCGACGGCAAGTGTCTTGACGCCGTCCGCGAGCAGTCCGTCGGCCACCTCGTGGACCAGCGGGGACCTGTCGATCAGCACGAGCTGCCCGCCCTCGGCGGCGGCACGCTCCGCGACCGTGCGGCCGATCCCCTGCGCGGCGCCAGTCACGACGACAACCTTGCCGGTGAAGCGGCCGGGGGTGACGAACCGCGGGCGGCGTCGGGCGGTGTTCTCCGCCATCGCCCGGCGGGTGGTCTCCGTGGACCGGTCGGCGTGGTCGGCGACCAGATGCCGGGCGCGTTCGCGGTCCCCGGCCTCGATCGCGTCGACGATGTCGAGGTGGTCCTGCGTGCACAGCGGGTGGCACCAGGTGGCGGTGCGCAGCGACTGCTCCATGTGCCCCCGCACCCCCAGCGCCCCGTACGTCTGCGACAGGTGCTGGTTGCGGGTCAACGTGAACAGGTAGTCGTGGAAAGCGCCGTTGGTCTCGGTGTAGCCGGCCGCGTCGACGAAGCGGTCCCCCTCCACATACGGGACAGTGGCCTCGGCCAGCAACCGGTAGCCGTTGATCTGACCTGGGGTGAGCCGCCCGATCACCAGCTCGAGCGCCCCGAGCTCCAGTGCCCGACGGGCGTCGAAGATCGCGTCCGACTCGTGGACGGACGGGTGCTCCTCGCCGATCTCGTAGCCGTCGGTGCCGACGGTGCCGGCCGGCAACGGGGCCGGCGCCGGCGCGGCGACCGGTTCCAGGCCGGACGCGGGGAACACCCCCTGGCCCACCAGGTGGCGCCCGGCGACGACGATCAGCTCGCCGCTGTCCGCGTCCAGCTCAGCGGGTCCCGCACCGGCGAGATCGGACGACGCTCCGAGAAGCTCGCGCCCGAATATGCCGCGGGCCGACTCGGCGTCACGTGCGTTCGACGCGTACAGCGGCGTGAGCCCGATCAGCGGTGCGAGCACCTGACCGGTGATCGCACGCCCCTCGCCCGCGAGCACGAGCAGCTGCTCCCCGTCTCCACCACTCGCGGCGACGGGGGCCGGCTCGGGCTCCGCGCCGTCCTCGTCGGACTCGCGCTCCCCGTCGGTCGCAGCAGCCAGGGCGAACTTCTCGTAGAAGAAGCCGCCGGGTGACATGCCCTGGTCGAAGAAGTGGCTGCGCACCCCGTCGACCATCGCCGGCGGACCGCACAGGTACACCGCGGCCGTGCCGTCGTGCAGGTGCTCCGGCTCGATCAGCGAGGTCACGTAGCCCTGGTGTGGGGCGGTGGTGTCCTTGTCCGCGACGCAGTGGGCCCATGTCATGCCCGGGATCGACGCCGCCAGCACCTCGATGGTGTCGGTCTCGACGACGTCATCGTCGGTCGTGGCCCCGTAGAGCAGGTGGATCGGCCGCTTGCTCTGCTGCGCGCCCAGGGTCCGCAGGATGGCCAGGATCGGGGCGAGCCCGGTGCCGCCGGCGAGCAGGAGCAGCGGATCCGATGCCTCGCGGAGGAAGAAGCTGCCGTGCGGGCCGGTGAAGGAGATCTCGTCACCGACCTCGGCGCGCTCGTCGAGGTAGGTGGACATGACGCCACCGGGCGTGATCTTGACCAGGAACGTCAGCGCCTCGCCGTCGGGGGCGTTGCTGAAGGAGTACGAACGCGACTCCTCGGTGCCCGGCACCGCGATGTTGACGTACTGGCCGGGGAGAAAAGCGAGCTTCTCCCGGTCGAAGATCTCCACGGTCAACGCCACGGTGGTGGGCGAGAGCCGGTCCACGCCGGTGACGGTGCCGCGGTGGGTGGCGGCGCTGGTCTTGGCCACCGCCGAGGTACACGCAATCTGCAGTGCCAGATCCGACCTCGGCTTCATCTGGCAGGTCAGGACGTAGCCGTCCTGCTCCTCGTCGCCGACAGCGCGTCGGGCAGGTAGGAGCCGCCGTCGAACTCCCCCGAGTCGCAGAACGCCTTGCACGTCCCGCAGACCCCGTCACGGCAGTCCATCGGGATGTTGATCCGCGCGCGGTAGGACGCGTCGGCGACGGTCTGTCCCTCGGCGACGGTGATGAACCGGGTGACGCCGTCCTCGAACGCGAGCGCAACGTGATGAGACATCGTCGTCCCTTCAGAAGTGATAGACGTCGACCACGTGGTGGATGTAGTCGTTCTTCAGCACCACGGTCTTGCGGCGGATCAGTGGGGAGTCGCCGGAGAAGTCGATCGTGTAGAACGACGTGCCGTAGTACGGGTCGATCGTCTTGTAGCGGAAGTACATGGTGTGCCAGTTGAAGCGCACGTCCACGAGGTCGCCGCGGCGCTCTATCACCTCGACGTTGCTGATGTTGTGGCTGGTCCGGGGCTCGGGCAGCGAGGTGGCGCTGGAGCGCTCGGTGCGGATGCGGAAGACCCGGTCCTCGAGCCCACCCTTGTTGTCGTAGTAGATCAGCGAGACGTCGCGCTGCGGGTCCTCGATGAGCCGGTCGGCGTCGTCCCAGCAGGGCATCCAGTACACGACGTCGTCGGCATAGCAGTCGAGCCACTGCTCGAACTCGCGGTCGTCGAGGTGGCGGGCCTCGCGGTAGAGGAACTGCTCGATGGCGTTCTGCGTGATCAGGGTCGAGCTGCGTTCGGTGGTGGTCATCGGGATCAGGCCTCCCGCTTGTCGATCGCGGCCTGCAGGGTCTTCTGCCAGTAGCCGTGCTGTACGGGGAACAGTCCCTCGTCCTCGTTGCGCTGTCCGGCCGAGACGACCCCGTCCATGCCCAGGGAGGTGGCGACCTCGTCGGGCCCGCTGAGCCAGTGCTCGGCGCCGCGGCTCATGTCGTTCCACGGTGCCGCGCCGGCGCGGAAGGTGAGCTGGCAGGAGCGGAACTCCTCCAGGTCGTCGGGGGTGGCCATGCCGGAGGCGTTGAAGAAGTCCTCGTACTGGCGGATGCGGTGCGTCCGCGCCGCGTTGCTCTCGCCCTTCGGGGCGATGCAGTAGATGGTGACCTCGGTCCTGTCCGGCGCGATCGGGCGGAACTGCCGGATCTGCGTGGAGAACTGGTCCATCAGGTACACGTTGGGATAGAGGCAGAGGTTGCGGGAGCCCTTCACCATGAACTCGCCGGTGGCGTCCCCGAACTGCTCCTTGAGCTCGTCCATCTTGTCCCACAGCGGTCGGTCCTGCGGGTTGGCCGCCCACGTCCACAGGCACAGGTGCCCGTTGGGGTAGGACCAGTAGCCGCCGCCGGTCTTGCCCCAGCCGCCGGCGTCGAGCGCCTTGGTCTGGTTCTTCGACTCGCCGGTGCCGCGCCGGGAGGTGGTGGCCGCGTAGTTCCAGTGTGTCGCGCTGACGTGGTAGCCGTCGGCGCCGTTCTCCGCCTGCACCTTCCAGTTGCCGTCGAAGGTGTAGGTGGAGCTGCCGCGCAGCACCTCCAGGCCGTCGGGCGACTGGTCCACCAGCATGTCGATCACGACCGTGGTGTCGCCCAGGTGCTCGGCGAGCGTGCTCACGTCGGGGTTCAGGCTGGCGAACAGGAAGCCGCGGTAGGAGTCGAAGCGGGCGACGTGGGTGAGGTCGTGCGAGCCGTTGACGTCGAACGTGGCGGGGTAGCCGGCTCCGTCGGGGTCCTTGACCTTGAGCAGCTTTCCGTCGTTGCGGAACGTCCACCCGTGGAACGGACATGTCAGCGTGGGCCGGTTGTCGGTCTTCCGGCGGCACAGCATCGCCCCGCGGTGCGCGCACGCGTTGATCATGCAGTGCAGCTCGCCGTCCTTGTCCCGCGTGATGACGACGGGCTGCCGGCCGATATAGGTGGTCAAGTAGTCGCCGGGGTTCGCGATCTGGCTGTCGTGCGCCAGGTAGATCCAGTTCCCCTCGAAGATGTGGGCCATCTCGAGTTCGAAGATCTCCTCGTCGGTGAAGATCCGACGATTGGCGCGGTAGACACCTGCTTCCGGATCGTCGATGACGGCGTCGGCGAGGACGTCGCTGACATGGGAGACATCGAGGGTCATGGAGGACCTCCGGTCGATTCGGCGGTGAGTCGAGTTCGGTTGCCTCACTCTCCTGACCGGACATCCAGCACCGCGCCAGGTGTATGCCTAGTCCTGACCTAGGCATTTTTCAGACTTCGTGGATCTGAATCAAGCCGGACTAGGTCTTTGTGGATGCATGGTCTACCCCCTACCGTGGTGCACCTCGGTACCCGACGAAGGGAGGAGCACGTGGAGATCCGCCAGCTCCGCTACTTCGTGACCGTGGCACAAACCCGCCACTTCGGGCAGGCAGCAGAGCGCCTGCACATGGCGCAGTCGCCGCTCTCGCAGGCGATCCGGCAGCTCGAGTCGCAGGTGGGCGCCGCATTGTTCGTCCGCACCACCCGCCGGGTCGACCTCACTCCCGCCGGCGAGGCGCTCCTCCGTGACGCCCTCCGGATCCTGGAGTCCGTGGACGCCGCCCAGGGGCGGGTCCGGCTGATCGGGGAGGGCAGCAGCGGGCTCGTCCGCGTCGGGGCGACGGGGCTGGCGGCATTCCGCCACCTCCCACAGCTCGCCCGGATCGCCGCGCGCGAGCTGCCCGGCCTCGTGCTGCGCTACGTGCCCGACCTCCTGACGCCGGCCCAGGAGCGCGCGCTCGAGGAGGACCGGATCGACCTGGCCGTGCTGCGGCCCCCGTTGCGCGGTGACGGACTGGAGTCCCGGCTGATCGCCCGGGAACGAGTGGTGCTCGCCGTCCCGACGACCCATCACCTCGTCGGGGACGAGCCGGTGGCGCTCGCCGAGCTCCGCGAGGAGGACTTCGTGGTCTACGGCGCCCGCGACTCCGTCGTCGACGCCGCGATCACGCAGGCCTGCTTCGCCGCGGGGTTCCTGCCGCGGCGCGCCCACGAGGTGGCCGAGACCTCGATCATGCTGACGCTCGTGGCCGCCGGCCTCGGTGTGGCCCTGCTGCCCGAGTCGGTGCTCGCCCTGCGCATCGACGGCGTCCGCTACGTGCCGGTCGCCGACGACATCCACATCGATCTCGCCCTCGCCTGGCGCCGCGACGACGCCTCTCCGGTGCTCGCGCGGCTCGTGGAGGCGTTGGAGGCCAACGGGTTCGTGCCGCCGGTGCGCCTCGATGTTCCCACCGGAGGTACCCCGTGAAGATCGTCAGGATCGAGGCGATCCCGTTCGCCATCCCGTACAAGAAGCCGCTGCGCTTCGCCAGCGGCGAGGTGCACACCGCCGAGCACGTCCTCGTGCGGGTGCACAGCGACGACGGCCTCGTCGGCGTCGCCGAGGCCCCGCCACGGCCCTTCACCTACGGCGAGACCCAGGAGTCGATCATCGCGGTGATCGAGAAGATCTTCGCGCCCGAGCTCGTGGGCCTCTCCCTGCTGGAACGCGAGGTCATGCACGCCCGCATGGACCGCACCGTCGGCAACCCGGCGGCGAAGGCCGCGGTCGACATGGCGGTCTGGGACGTGCTGGGCCGCACGCTGGAGGTGCCCGTCACGCAGCTCCTGGGTGGCTTCACCGACCGGATGACCGTGTCCCACATGGTCGGCTTCGCCCCCGACGACGTGATGGTCGCCGAGGCCGAGCGGATCCGCGACACCTACGGCATCCGGGTGTTCAAGGTGAAGGTCGGGCGCCGCCCCATCGCTCTCGACGTCGGCGCCTGCCGGGCTCTGCGCACCGCGCTCGGCCCGGACATCGAGCTCTACGTCGACGGCAACCGCGGCTGGTCACCCTCCGAGGCGGCCCGCGCGCTGCACGCCATGGCCGATCTCGACCTCACCCTCGCCGAGGAGCTCTGCCCCGCCGACGACGTGCTCGGCCGCCGCTGGCTGGTCTCGCAGACCACTGTGCCGACCGTCGCCGACGAGAGCGCCACCACGCCCGGCGAGGTCACCCGGGAGCTACTGGGCGGCTCCGCCACCATGATCAGCATCAAGACGGCCCGCACCGGGTTCTCGACGTCGCAACGGATCCTGCACCAGTGCGAGGGCATGGGCGTCGAGGTGGTCATGGGCAACCAGATCGACGGCCAGCTCGGCACCGCGTGCAGCGTCACGTTCGGCGCCGCCCACCGGCTCACCTCCCGGCGCGCCGGTGAGCTCTCCAACTTCCTCGACATGCGCGACGACCTGCTCACCGAACCGCTGGAGATCTCCGGCGGCGAGCTGGCCGTCCGCCCCGGTCCCGGGATCGGCGTGGCCGTCGATCCCGACAAGCTCGCGCACTACCGAACCGATTGATCAACCCGACACTGGAGTCCACCACCATGACCACCACAGAAGAAGCGACCGCCACCGCCGCCGCCTCCGGCCGCTCCGCCACCGAGGCCTTCACGCAGAAGGCCCGCACCGGCGGTCCCGTCGACCACGCCCGTGTGGGCGCCATCGCGACCGACGCGCTGGCCGCCCTGCACGACGTGATCCGCAAGCACCAGGTCACCTACGACGAGTACGACGCCCTCAAGGCGTGGCTGATCCGCGTCGGCGACGACGGCGAGTGGCCGCTGTTCCTCGACGTCTTCGTCGAGCACGTGGTCGAGGAGGTCGCCAACGCCGACCGTCTGGGTGCGATCGGCACCATCGAGGGCCCGTACTACAAGCCGGGTGCCCCGGAGTCCGTCAGCGAGCAGACGCTGCCGATGCGCGACGGCGAGGCCGGCACGCCGTTCCTGTTCCAGGGCACCGTCACCGACCTCGACGGCGCCCCGCTCGACGGCGCCCTGGTGGAGCTGTGGCACGCCGACGACGCCGGCTACTACTCGCAGTTCGCCCCCGGCATCCCCGAGTGGAACCTGCGCGGCCAGATCCGCACCGCCGCCGACGGCCGCTTCACCTTCCACACGATCCAGCCCGCGCCGTACCAGATCCCGACCGACGGCTCCACCGGCGCGTTCGTCGACGCGGCCGGCTGGCACCCGTGGCGGCCCGCGCACCTGCACCTGAAGGTGTCGGCGCCCGGTAAGCAGCTCGTCACCACCCAGCTCTACTTCGACGGCGGCGACTACGTCGCCGACGACGTCGCCCAGGCCGTCAAGCCCGAACTCGTACTGCACCCGACCCCCGCCACGTCGGGCACCGGCAACGAGGTGACCTACGACTTCCCCCTGGACCCCGTGGCATGACCGAGCTCTTCGCCGTGCGGATGGACGTCGCGCTCCCGCCGGACATGGATCCGGCGGAGCGCGACGCCCTCCTCGCCCGCGAGAAGGCCTACTCCCAGCAGTGGCAGCGCTCCGGGCACTGGCCACAGATCTACCGCTGCGTCGGCGAGTACGCGAACCTCAGCATCTTCGCCGTCGAGGGCAACGAACAACTCCACGAGATCCTCTGGGGCCTTCCGCTCTTTCCCTACATGACGATGGCGATCACGCCCCTCGCCCGGCATCCGTCGGACATCTCCCCCGGGCGAAACCCCGTCGACGACCTCGTTCCCGGGGAAGCAGGGTTGTGACCTGCCCGAACGAGCCCGTCCCCGCTGTTGCTCGGTGCGGTGCGACCCGGGAGTGCCGGCCGACAGGGCTGTGAGCGGTCTCCGCGTGATCCGGGTGCGGTGATCAATCAGACGGCGTCCACTCGACGCGGGTGCTGAGCCGGGCTGCGCACCGTGCGGCGCGTAGGTGCTGCGGGCCGGGCCCGCGGTTGATAGTGTCTTCGTGCACGAAGGTCGAGCACATTGTCTGGGCGACATCTTCGTAACCACGGGAGCTCGCGCGTGAGCGGGCTGAGAGGGCGGCTTTTCCCTCCTACGACGAGGGAGCGGCGCCGCCGACCGACTGAACCTGTCCGGGTAATGCCGGCGTAGGGAGGAACAGCCATGACGGCGCTGCACGATCGTACGGTCGAACCCCAGGTCACGACGGGCCCGATCCGGGGCTCGCACAAGGTGTACATCGACGGGCCCGACGGCCTGCGGGTGCCGGTCCGACGGGTCGAGCTCAGCAACGGCGAGCACCACGACGTCTACGACACCTCCGGCCCGTACACCGACGAGAACGCCCACATCGATCTGCGCGCCGGACTGCCCGCGGTCCGCGCGGACTGGATCGCTGCACGGGAACCGGTCAACGGCGCGGTCACCCAGCTGGCCCACGCCCGTGCCGGGATCGTCACCCCGGAGATGCGGTTCATCGCCATCCGAGAAGGCGTGGACGTCGAGCTGGTCCGCTCCGAGGTGGCCATCGGGCGGGCGGTGATCCCGGCCAACCGCAACCACCCCGAGTCCGAACCGATGATCATCGGCAAGAAGTTCCTCGTGAAGATCAACGCGAACATCGGCAACTCCGCGGTGACCTCGTCGATCGCCGAGGAGGTGGACAAGATGGTGTGGGCGACCCGGTGGGGCGCCGACAACGTGATGGACCTGTCCACCGGCCGCAACATCCACGACACGCGTGAGTGGATCATCCGCAACTCGCCGGTCCCGATCGGGACGGTGCCGATCTACCAGGCGCTGGAGAAGGTCGACAGCGACCCGGCGAAGCTGTCCTGGGAGATCTACCGCGACACCGTGATCGAGCAGTGCGAGCAGGGCGTCGACTACATGACGGTGCACGCCGGCGTGCTGCTGCGCTACGTGCCGCTGACGGCGAAGCGGCTCACCGGGATCGTCTCCCGCGGTGGGTCGATCATGGCGGCGTGGTGCCTGGCCCACCACCGGGAGTCGTTCCTCTACACGCACTTCGAGGAGCTGTGCGACATCCTGCGCACCTACGACGTCACGTTCTCCCTCGGGGACGGGCTGCGGCCGGGGTCGATCAACGACGCCAACGACGACGCCCAGCTCGCGGAGCTGAGGACCCTCGGCGAGCTCACGCAGATGGCCCGCGCCCATGACGTGCAGGTGATGATCGAGGGCCCCGGCCACATCCCGATGCACAAGATCGAGGAGAACGTGCGGCTGGAGGAGCAGTGGTGCGACGAGGCGCCGTTCTACACCCTCGGCCCGCTGGCCACCGACATCGCGCCGGGTTACGACCACATCACCTCCGCGATCGGCGCGGCGACGATCGCCAAGGCCGGCACCGCGATGCTCTGCTACGTCACCCCCAAGGAGCACCTGGGCCTGCCCAACAGGGACGACGTCAAGACCGGCGTGATCACCTACAAGATCGCGGCCCACGCCGCGGACCTGGCCAAGGAACACCCGCGCGCGCAGTCCCGGGACGACGCGCTGAGCCAAGCACGCTTCGAGTTCCGCTGGCTCGACCAGTTCCACCTCTCCCTCGACCCGGACACAGCGCTCGCCTTCCACGACCAGACCCTGCCCGCCGAGCCGGCCAAGACAGCGCACTTCTGCTCCATGTGCGGGCCCAAGTTCTGCTCGATGAAGATCACCCAGGACGTCCGGGACTACGCCGAAGAACACGGCTTCACCAGCGTCGAGGCCATCGAAGCAGGAATGGACGAGAAGTCCACCGAGTTCACCGACCACGGCAGCCGGGTCTACCTCCCCATCACCGACCAACAAACACCCGGCCACGCACCCCGGAAGTCCGAGCGGGACTGGATGTCCCGTTGACGATCGCCGAAGGCCTGCCCGCTGCGCCGCTCAACGGCCTCCTCAGACAGGATCGGTTGTTGAGCGGTCGGGCGACCGCACGGAGGTCGGCGGCGGTGTAGCCGGACAGGTCGGTGTGCTTGGGGAAGTACCGGCGCAGCAGCCCATTCATGTTCTCGTTGGAGCCGCGCTGCCAGGGCGAGTGCGGGTCGCGGAACTAGATGTCGAAGCCGGTCGCGGCGCTGGTCTGGGCGTGCATGGACATCTCCCGGCCCTGGTCCCAGGTCAGCGTCCGGCGCATCGCGGCCGGCAGGTGCGCGGTCTGGGCGATGAGCGCGTCGCGCATCTGCGGCGCCTTGTGCCCTCGGGGCAGGTGGATCAGCACGACGAAGCGGGTGACCCGGGCCAGGTCCTGACCCGCACGCGGATCCTCGAACGTCGTGGACCAGAACGTGCTCTACCTGCGACGCAAGGTCGACCGACCGTTCGACGTGGAGCAGTTCGAGACCGTCCGCGGGTCCGGCTACCCCCCTGCGGACCGAGCCGGTCGCGGTCAGCTCGGCATGATGGCCAGTGGCGCATGAACAGCTCGAGCAGCACGAACTCCCTGCTGGAGAGCTCCAGCCCGACGGCACCCCGCCACGCCCGCCGGGTGGCGGGTCCAGCCGCAGATCCGGGGTCTGCAACTGGGTCGGGCACTCCGCCGCGCCACGGCGGATCGACGCCCGGACCCGTGCGGCGAGCTCAGCGAAAGCTGAACGGCTTGGCCAGGTAGTCGTCGGCGCCGGCGTCCAGGCCCCGCACGCGGTCCTCGATCGCGTCCCGCACGGTGAGCATCAGGACCGGCGGCCGGCGGCCGGCGCTGCGCAGCTCACGGCACACCTGCACCCCGTCAATCGCGGGCAGCATCAGGTCCACCAGCTCCGCGTCGTAGTCGAACTCCCGGGCCTGCCACACCGCGTCCGGACCGGTCCGGCCACGTCCACCGCGTAGCCGTCCTCCTCCAGACCGCGCTTCAGCGAT
Source organism: Pseudonocardia sp. 73-21 (assembly GCF_001899645.1). Taxonomy (GTDB): domain Bacteria; phylum Actinomycetota; class Actinomycetes; order Mycobacteriales; family Pseudonocardiaceae; genus Pseudonocardia. The sequence goes on from NZ_MKVV01000043.1 coordinate 16,497, forward strand.
GCCGCCACCCCCAGCCCGTCCTCGACCGGCAGTACCCGCACGCGGCTGACCGTAGTCGCCACCGATGGGACCGTCATGCGAGCAAATTTGCATTTTACTAACCTTTCTTAACCATCACCTAACCTCCCTCGGGTTTCGTCACTCGTGAATTCACCCATCGTTAGACTAGTTGTTCCGTAGATTTCGACGGCAGCTCGAAATGAGGTAGTCCGAGGTGCTTCGCGCGGATCGTCCATTATCGACCGGACCTCGACTGACGGATCTTCTCCTGGGGCTCGACGAGGTAGCGGCCGAGCTGCCTGCCTGTGTCGCGGCCGGAGATTGGCTGGACGCCTTTCTGCTGGCTGCCGCCGCCGTGCAGATTGTGGAGGACCATCTTCAGCCCAGCACCGCCGCCCGCCGGGCGGGCGAACTGCTCGGCGGACTCGCCGGCCGGGTGGCAGCACGGACGGCCGACAACCATGACCGACTCCGGCTCGCTCTCAATGGGGGCTGCCGGGCCTGGCTTCCGGGAGCCCAGTCACTCCGCGACGATCTGGCGGACATCGTCATGGCACATGGGGCACCCACCGAGCAGAGCATCACCACCGCGGTCGACGGCGCGACCGGGCTGGTCGTCGCGGGCGTCGCCGGACTGCCCGCGACCGCACGGGCGGAGCTGCTCCGGCTGCCCTCGGCGATGCGGACGTTCGACCTCTCCCCCACCGATGCCGCCCTGCTGGCCCGCGACCTCCAGTCGCCGGACGGCGACACTCCCGGTGATGTCGTCGTGGTCGGCGTCAGGACCTCGGGCTCCTACCTGGGGCCGTTGGTTGCTGCTGAGCTGCGCCGTGCCGGGGTGCGCGCGCGGGCGGTCACCGTCCGCCCCGGTCGGCCCCTGTTGCCAGGAGCACGGACGCAGCTGCGCGCGGGGGTGGGCCGGGCAGGGTGCGTCGTCGCCGTGGTGGACGACCCACCCAGTACCGGCTCGGCCTACCTGAAGACCTGCGCGGTGCTGCACGCCGCGGGAGTGCCGGACGCCGCGATCAGGCTGTTGGTGCCGCTGTGCACCGATGTCGTGCCGGCCGCCCTGACCGGCATGCCCACGACGACGTTGCCGTTCGACCGCTGGTCGGTGCACGCACGACTGGAACCGGCCGCGGTCGCCGCGGTCCTTCAGAGGTGGTGGCATCAGCCCGTCGAACACATCCGGCACTGCTCGGACGCCACACCGCCCACCGGCCGCGGACACGTCACCGCGACATACGAGGTCCTCACGGCCGACGGATATCGGCACGTCGAGGTTCGCGGGGTCGGACAGGGCCTGTTCGGGCGCCACGCCGTCGCCGTGGCGGACGCGCTGGGATCGGCGGTGCCGGCCGTCCACGGGTTCGAGGAGGGCTTGCTGTACTCCATCGCCCCCGCGTCCCCGCACGCCCAACCGGTCACCGGGCCTGCGGACGCCCGGCGACGGGCCGGCTACGTCGCCACCCGGGCCGAAGCACTGCCCGCCAGGGTGGATCGTGCCCGTGGTTTGACCGGCCGGGCCCCGGCCTGGGAGGTCGCCGCCCGGCGGCTGGGCCGCGGTTACGGGCGGCTCGGCGACGCCCTACGGCTCCCGCTCATCGATCCGATGGTGCGGAAGCTCTGCACGACGCCGCACCCCTCGATCGTCGACGGCGCGACGGGCCCGGAGCACTGGCGGACAGGACCGGACGGGGACCTGATCAAGATCGATCCCGACACCGCGGACTTCGGCCACACCGACCGTTACTCCTACGACGCCGCGTTCGACCTCGCAGGTATCGCACCCGGGCATCCCGACGACACCGTCGTGGACGCCCTCCGCGCAGTCCTGACCTGCTCCGACGAAGCCTTCCTGCTCTACGAGCTCGTGCAGCTCGAGAATCCGGAGACGGGGCGACCGTCCGACCCGATGGCCTGCAGCCGCGCGGTCCGCCGCTACCTGAGCAGGACGCTCCCGCCACCGTCGACCGGCCAGGGTCCACTGTGCGCGCTGGATCTCGACGGCGTCCTCGACTCGACGGCACTCGGCTTCCCGATGACCACCCCGACCGGCGTCCGTGTGCTCAACGCCCTGGCCCGGCACGGCTACCGGCCCGTTCCGGTCACCGGACGCTCCCTCACCGAGGTACAGCAGCGCTGCGACGCCCACGGTCTGGTCGGCGGGGTCGCCGAGTACGGCGCTGTCGTCCACGTGGCCGGCACCGGCGCCACCATCGATCTGCTCAGCGCGGCCGACCGGGCGCTGCTCGACGAGATCCGCGTAGGGCTCGGCACCGACCGGCGGATCACCGTCGACCACCACCATGCCCACAGCGTGCGGGTCGGCTTCAGCCCGGAGCGGGCCTCGCGCCCGGGCCCCGTGCCCGACGAGGTGCTACGGGAGCTCCTCGGTCCGGACCGGCACCGAGGCGTCCGCGTCGTTCACGGCGACCGACAGACCGACATCGTCGCCGCCACCACCGACAAGGGACGGGGTCTCGCACGGCTCGTGGCCGAGGTCGGCGGGCCCGTCGCACTGGCCGTCGGTGACACCGCCGAGGACATCCCGTTCCTGGTCATGGCCGAGCGGGCGCTCGCTTCCGGCAACGCTACCGACGCCCTCGCGACGACCGGGATCCGCCGCACGCGGCGGCACTACGCGCAGGGCGTCGCCGAGGCGGCGGGCCAGCTGCTCGGCCACCGCCCGGGTGGATGCCACATCTGCCGTGAGCCCACGGTCGCCGACCAGGACGCCCGGATGCTGCTCGCGCTGCTCGACGCCTCGGCCGGAGGCCGTCACGGCCTGCCGTCCACCATCTGGGGTGCCGCCCGATCGGCGTTCGGCACGCGATGAGAGGCGTACTCGCCCCCGCCCACCGCGACGGGCTGGCCCTGGTCCTGAGCTCCGGACTCACCTCCGTGATCGGCGTGCTCTACTGGGTACTGGCGGCGCGGCTCGTCCCCCCTGCCGTGCTCGGCCTCGACCAGGTCGCTGTGTCCACGATGATGTTCCTGGGTGGGCTGGCCCAGCTGAACCTGGGCTACGCACTCCTCCGGTTCGTCCCGGTCGCCGGCCGAGCGACCCGTCGTATCGTCGCCGGTGGCTACGCGGCCGCGACGCTCAGCTCGGTGCTCATCGGGGCCGTCTTCGCCGTCGGCGCACCGCTGTGGGCCCCGCGCATGGTCGAGGCGTTCGGGCCCACCCGAGTGCTGGTGTTCTTCGTGATCGCCGTCCCGGTCTGGACGATCTTCACCGTGCAGGACTCCGTGCTCACCGGGATCGGGTACGCCTCGGCGGTCCCCGTGGAGAACCTCGTGTTCGCGATGCTCAAGATCGGGTTGCTCGCGGTGGCGACCGTCGGGGTCGTGCTCCCCGGACGCGTCGCAGTCTCCTGGGCAGCGGCCACGGGCGCGGCAGTGCTGGCGGTCAGCCTCTGGCTCTTCCTCCGCGGCCTGCCCGCTCACGCTCGGACGACGGCCGGGATCGGCGGCCCGGCGGCTCCGACCTCGTTCCGCGCGGTCGTCCGGTTCGTCCGTGCGGACTACGCCGGCGGGATTCTCTGGCAGGCCGCGCAGTTCGGACTCCCGCTGCTCGTGCTCGGTGCGCTGGGCACCGAGCAGGCCGCCGTCTACGGCATCGCCTGGATGATGGCGCAGGCGCTCTACCTGGTCGCGGCGGGGATGGGCCAGTCCATGGTCGCCCATACCGCAGCCGACGTCGAGGCGACCGACGTCGCCCGCAGGCAGATGGTGCGCCGGACGCTGGCCCTCGTCGTGCCGGCCGCCGCGGTGCTCGCGCTCGGCACGCCCTGGATCCTCATACTGTTCGGCCCCCGCTACGCCGCCGACGGCGGGCCCGTCCTCGTGCTCACCGCCCTGTCGGCGATCCCGAACGTCGTCACGGCCGCAGCCGTCGCGTCGGCGAGGGTCCGCCAGCGGGTCGTCGTGCAGTTCGGGGTGCCGTCCACCATCGCCGCCACCGTCATCGTGCTGACCTGGATGCTGCTGCCACGGCTGGGCATCACCGCCGTCGGCGTCGCCTGGCTGGCCGCCCAGTCCGCCGTGGCCGCCGCGATTCTGCTCACCGGTGCGGCCTGGCTTCCGCCCGGCATCGCCCGACCCGTCTCCGCGCTACGGACGACGGCTCTGCTCCGTCGGGTCCGCGCCGTTGCCGAGGACAGGACAGGCCGCGGCCCCTGTGTTCTCGGTGATCGGCTCAGCGGCGGATCCGGGACCGTGGTCATCGGATTCGGTCCCAGTGCCGAGGACACCCGCAGGACCCTCCTCAAAGCCAGCGACACACTCCAGGGTCGCGCCCAGCTCCTGCACCAGACCGAGGTCCTGCGTCGGCTGCACAACGACCGCCGGCTCGGGGACTGGGACGTCCTCGTACCGCGGGTGATCGGCGACGGCGAGGCACACGGCGCCTATGCCGTGCTGGAGACCAGGCTGACCGGCGTCGGCGGAGCGGCAGCGCTGAACGACCCGGCCCGATGCGAGGCCTTCCGGGAAAGCGCCGTTGCCGCCATCACCGACCTACACCGGCGGACGGCCACCCCGATCATCGTGGGGCCAGACGAAGTCGACGCCTGGGTGCGCGAACCGATGGCGGCCGTCGTCGCGGCCCTCCCCCACCGCGCGGGCCCCACGGCATGGGCACTGGCCGATATCCTCGCGGCCCAGCTGCTGGACCACGGCGTACTGACCGCCTGGACGCACGGCGACTACACCCCGGACAACGTCCTGACCGACGAACACGGACACGTCAACGGGATCGTCGACTGGGGCCAGTCGGCCCCCGACGGTCTCGCCGTTGTCGACGTGATCACCTTCCTGTTGACCGCGCAGCGCTCGATGACCGGCGACGAGCTGGGCGCCGTCGTCCTGCGCCGCCTGACCGAGACGCCCGCGGCCGAGAAACACCTGCTGGTCCGCACGCAACGCGAAGCCGGCATGCCCGCACTCGACACGGTGACGCTGACCCTGCTGGGCTGGCTCCACCACGCCGCCCAGAACCTGCAGAAGTCCCCCGTGTTCGCAGCCAACCCCATCTGGGTGCGCCGCAATCTCCTCGCTGTCATCCGGGGAGCGGACGCGATCCTGCTCGGCCGTCCCGGCACTGGGCCCCCACGTGGTCTCGCAGGGCCGTGACCCGGACGGCGCCTCCCGAGGTTCCACCACAACGGTGGTGCTGTGGTCCTGCTCGGCGCGGTCGCCGCGGCCTCTCCGACACCGGTATGAAATCCGCCCGGACAGACCGAAGGACGCGCGACCGAACATGCATCACCATCCTCACCCCCGCTTGATGTCGACACTCCGCGTCGCGCCGGCGCCGACTGCGCCGTGGGATCACCGCCAAGACCGCCGAGCGGCGCCGCCTGGAACTCGACCTGCCGTCCGCAGCGAGGATGCCGTCGCCGGCTAAGTACAGGCGGTGAAGGAGGCCTTCGGCGGGCTCGACGTCTTCTTCAACAACGCCGGTGTCGAGGGGCGGACTGGCAGCCTGGTCGAGACCGATGCTCAAGGGCCAGTTCGCCGACCTCGTCGCGCTCAAGCGCTATGCCGAACCCTCGGAGGTCGCCGAGGTCGCCGAGGTCGCCGAGGTCGTCCTCTTCCTCGCCTCCGACAATGCCGGCTACGTCTCCGGCAGCGTCTACACGGTCGACGCCGGCATGACCGGAATGTGACCCGTCCGCGGCAAGCACGTGCACAACCGGACGTCGCGGCGGTGCAATTGGCCGGCGCCCCTCCCCGAGGCGTCCCACAGCGGGTAGCGTCCATCGTTCCGAACCCGCGCCGGTTGGCACCGGTTCTCGCTGGTGTCCGGGGCGAGAAGGGTGAGCGATGCGCTACTGGACGACGACGGACCGGCCGGCGGGTGAGCAGTTCAGCTACTGGCGCGAGGTGATCTGCGAGGCGTTCACACCGCTCGCCACCGAGCGGCGTTCGGCGCACCGCCCATCCGGACCTCGACAGCCGGGAATCGAGAGCTGGGTGCGGTCGAATGCTCTGACGGGCACCAACTGCGCAGAGGTCGTCTCCGCCACGCAGCTGATCACCCACGGCGAGGCCGAGGTTCGCCGTACGGACTCCGACCACGTGTTCGTCAACCTGCAGTTGCGTGGACACTGCGTCGGAGGGCAGGGCGACCGGACCTGTCTCGTGCAGCCCGGCGGTTTCGCGATGTTCGACACCACGAGCGAGTACCGCCTGGAGTTCGTCGGCGAGCCCGCGACCCAGGAATGGCATGTCGTGTCGTTCCGCGTGCCCCGCATCCAGCTGATCCGGCTGCTCGCTGATCCGCACGCCTTCACCGCGGTGACCCACGACGCGTCGACGGGAGGCGCGGCGTCCCTGGTCGCCTCGACGATGATGTCGATCTGGAAGACGGTCGACACCCTCGACCGCTCCGCGACGGAGGCGGCCGACACCGCCTTCACCGCGCTGCTGGCTGCCGCAGCGGGCGGCGGGGACCAGCTGCGCGACGCCTGCCGCGACGAGCTCGACGCGGCGCTGCGGGCGTCGATCAACCGGTACGTCGTGGCCAACCTGCGGCACTCGGACCTGTCTGCGGCCCGGGTGGCGCGGCGGTTCGGCATCTCCCTCCGCAAGCTGCACCGGTTGTACGAGGGCACCGGTCAGAGCTTCACCCAGACCGTCATGACCCTGCGCGTCGAGGGGTGCGCACGCGAGTTGGCATCGGGCACCCGCCTGTCCCTGACCGAGCTGGCCAGCAGGTGGGGGTTCTGCGACCTGTCGCACCTCAACAAGGTCTTCCGGACGCGTTACAACTGCCTGCCCTCCCAGTACCGCAACCAGGCACCCGCGACCGCCGGATCGGCCGGGGCAGCGACCACCGTCCGCTGAGAGCCGGGCGGTCGCCGAGCGCGTCGGCGACCGCCCGTCGGCTCACGCCGTGGAGAGCCGGTTCTCGGCCGGCCCGAGCGGGTCGTAGGTCGGGTTCTGGAACATCTCGTGCAACTGCCGGCGCCGGACGCCCATGTTGCCGCCGTCGTACACCGGGAAGCACAGCACGTCCTGCATGATCCCGGCGATCGGCGTCAGGTCCGTGTACGCGTCCACCCCGACCAGCCGCATAGCGTCGTAGACGACCTGGACCGACGTCTCCGACGCGAAGACCTTCACGATGTTGGCCAGCTCGCGGTCCTTCCCACCGGTCTTGTCGAAATGGTCCGCCGCCTTCCACGTCAGGTAGCGGGCCGCCTCGATCCGGATCTTCAGATCCGCGAGCATGTAGCCGGCGTTCTGGTACTCGATCACCGGGTGGGGGCCGGAGCGGTTGTCGGTCCTGGCGAACTCGTAGGCGTAGTCGAACGCAGCCCGCATCCGACCGACGCAGGCCGCCCCGATCGGGGCACACGTCCACGAGAAGGCGGTCTTGACGATCTCCATGCCGTCACCCGGCTGGCCCAGGATGTTCGCGGCCGGCACGCGGACGTTGGTGAACTCCAGCCGCGGGGAGATCGTGGCACGGTGGCCGATGGTGTCGATGATCCCGGTGATCTCGACACCCGGAGTGCCCTTCTCCACAACGATCACCGCGAGCGATTCCTGCGGCGGCTTGTCCCGATCGGTGCGGCACACCAACGTGAGCACGTCCGGGAGCTCGCGGTTCCAGCCGGAGCCGTTGGTCGTGTAGTGCTTCGCACCGTTGATCACCCACTCGTCGCCATCCAGCTCGGCGAAGGTCTGGACACCGACCTTGGGGTCCACCGAGTCGAAGTTCGCACCACCGGTCACCTCGGTGAACCCGAACGCCGCCAGCCGCGGCTCACTGTCGGTGAACGGCCGGAGGAACTTCTCCTTCTGCTCGGGAGTGCCGAAATGGATGATCGGCGCCAGGCCCAGCCCGGTGGCCAGCACCGCGGTCGGGGTGTTGATGTCCACGCGCGCCAGCTCCTCGGCGGCGAGCACGAACGCCAGCGACGAGAACTTGGCGCCGCCGTACTCGTCGGGGATCAGCGCCTTCAGGAAGCCCGCGTCGACCATCTGCTGGTAGAACGGCTTGATCGCGTAGAAGCGTTCCTCCGGCCCGGGATGTTCGCGAGCGCAGCCGCAACACCGGTCAGAACTCCGTCGGCGAATTGCCGGGCCCCGGCGCGCAACTCCAGCTGCTGCTCGTCCAGGCTGAAATCGAGTCCCATGTCCGTCCTTCCGTGCGTGATGCCCCGACCGATCGGCCGGAGCGGTGCAGGAAGTGTGGAGCCGGAACACCCGCCGGCACTTGGACGAGAGCGCCTCTCCACTGGTACAGCTGCGTCGCAGATTCCGTCGCCTTCGGTTCACGTCGGCCGAACGGGACCGGTTCTGTCCCAGCAGGACAATTCAGTTCTCGCTGCCTGTCGGTGAATCCGTCGCGTCGCTCCGTCCTGACCGGAGTTCGGGGAACTGGTCGTCGCGCCATTCCGTCCGGGCCGCCGCGGCTGCTTCGTTCGCCTCCCGGTTGCGCAGTTCCACCCGGCGGATCTTTCCGGAGATCGTCTTGGGCAGCTCGGAGAACTCGAGCCGTCACACCCGGAGGTAGGGGGTCCGGCGCCGGCGCGGCGCGCATCGAGATCCGGGCCGCGGCAAAAGAGGTGCGCCTCAGGGCGTTAGCCCGAAATACGTACGTCAATCCGGTGGTCGGTCAACGACGCGAGACCCTGTGGACGGCGGCGCCGATCATTGCTCCGCAGCTACCACCTGCAGCGACGTCGGTCGGCCAATGGGCGCGGGTGCGGACCCGGCTGTAGGCCACGAGGGCGGCGATGGGCGTCACCGCCATGCCCCATCCGCGGTGCCGCGCCATCACCGCGGCGGTGAAGACGGCAGCCATCGCCGCGGCGCTCACTGCCGTGACCGGCCACGCAGGACGCTCAGGGGACAGTAGCGAGCTGTGCTCCACCGCCGACGCCTCGCGTTGACTCACCCGGCCCGCGACATGGGGTGGCACGTTGACTCCCGCTGCGTCGGTGTCGGGTCGGCGGTAGGTCTCGGACGGGTGGTACGCCCTCCGCCGGTGGCAGGAGCCGCACGCTGCCGGAGTGCGGGCTTGGCCAGTGGCGCCGTTGGGTCCGGGTTGGATGGCGTCACCTGTGACCGCTTCAGCGGTCACCGTGCCGCCCTACCGCCTACCCGAGCATCCACGAAGGACTCGCGGATGCTCGGGCGGCTATCAGACACCTGCCCGGCGGCCGCGAACGAAATGGAAGATGGCCACAATTACGGCGATCACGATGAGGGCGTGGATGAATGCTCCGACGTGCAGGACGAAGAAGCCCAGCAGCCACAGAACGAGCAGAACAGCGGCGATGGCCAGCAACATGATGATCTCCATCTGTGAGGTGCGGTCTCCTGATGAATGCCCACGCTCGGAGATCCATAAACCGGGGCACAGAATCTACCTGCCGTTGACCGATGGTTGACTCAAGCTTTACACCGGGAAACGGGTGATGTCGAACGACTCGCACGGATCCCTGCCGACCTCGCCGCAGGGGTCCTCGTTATGACGCTGTTCTGCGTGCTCCTGATCTCGATCTTCTGCGTGGTGTGGGGCACCAGGTGACCCGTCCACGTCAAGGGAAGCTGCTGAGTTCCATCGGTGTGGGTACTTCAAGCCTCCGACGAACTCGCCTTCGTGCTTCCGTTCGTCGCGTGGACCTCGGTCCAGCTACTACCGGCCCATCCGCGAGCTCATGGCGGGATCGCGCTGACCACCGTGGCACCCGACTGACCAACGAGCGCAACGACAGCCACGTCCTTGCCGTGGTCAGGCTCCGCGGGGGCGGACGCGATCGGCACCGGCTTCGGTATCCGGTCTGCGACTGTCCGGTCGGAGTGTTGCCCTGAATGCCGTTGATCCAGGCGCCGGCCGGCTGGCCGGCGAGGTGCTGATCCCGGTCGAAGGACGCACTGACCGACGTGATCGCTGAACCACGAGAGCCGGGAGCGGGGCCACATGTGTGGTGAGCGACATGACGCTGACGGAGGATGCCCAACGAGTGGTCGACGGGGCCCCGACTTCTCACGCCATGCCGACCAGGCATCCGACGAGCGGGCATCCGACGAGCGGGCGCACCCACGGCTCGCGCCAAGCGCGCGGCTGCGGTATCAGGGTGTGTGCTGAACGACCACCGGTGAATACGGTGTCGCTCGGCCGGCGAGCAACGGTTCGGGGTGCCCGCTGGTGACCTGCGTGACGAACGCGGCCAGGTAGGCGTTGGTGATGGACAGTGCGTCGTCGCCGTCGATAGCCCCGAGGGCGAGCTGGGAGCGGACCGGGGCGGCGATGTAGTAGGCACCGTAGTCGCTGAAGTTGAAGTGCTCGGCGCCGTTGAGCTGGTAGCACCACGTCGGTCCGCTAGTCGCGGCCACCAGGGTTCGGGCGGTGCTGAGGCTCGATTGGTCGTCGGCGTTGACCGGCTGGCAGGTTCCGGTGATACAGGAGTTCTCGCTCCCGATGAGGAGCGCGGGCTTGGTCAGTCCAGTGTGGACGACCGAGCCGTATTGAGTGCCGTCGAGGTCGACGGCGCCGACACAGTGCTGATCCGTGCGGCAGGCCTCGAGGGCGGCGGCGCCGCCGAAGGAATGTCCGAAGTAGACGATTTTCGTGGTGTCGACATGCCCGGCGAAGCGGCCGGCACCGGCCTGGGACGCGGCGAATCGGGCGTCGGCGGCCCACACGTCGATCAGCCGGTCGCCCGCGGCTTGGGCCTGGCTCGCGTGCTCGTCGTCCCCGTTGAACGCATCGGGGTTGCCGGCCTCGGTCGTGGACACGGGTTGGCCGTTCAGAACGGTCAGGTTGGCGCTGTAGGTGGGGGTGACGCCGATGACGAGGTATCCGTTGCTGGCCAGGCTTTCCGCCAGGGTCGTGTACTGCAGGGCGGCGAACCCCAGGCCGGGCTCGAAGACCACGGTGGGGAACGTGCCCTCGGCGACGGGGGCCTCGGCGACGGCGTGGACGTGCACGGCGGCGAAATCGGTCTCGGCCAGTCCCAGAGGTCCAGGGAGATGCAGGCCTGCCCACGCGCCGGGAGCGTAGGCCGTGGGCGCGGGGTCGGGTGTGCGTGTGGCGGGGTACCACAGCCAGGCGGACAGGCGCCGGGGTGGGCCGGGGTGTGGGGCGAGCGGATCGGTACGGGCGCTGTCCGTCCAGTCGACCATGGTCCGGCCGACCGGATAGCGCCCTGTGGGGGCGGGCAGTGTGATCGGCTGTGCCGACCTGGTGGCCACGTAGGCGAGGTAACCGCCGACGGCCAGGACAACCGCGAGTGTCAGGACGAGCAAGGTGCGCAACCATCGCCTCATATCCGCATAGTACGTGTCGCGTACTACTCGTCGCGTACTGTGCTGAGAATGGACTGAGGAAGGCGTATGCGCGGCAACGACGCACAGATGCTGGTGCTGACCGTTCTCGCGGGAGGCCCCCTGCACGGGTACGCCATCAACGTGACGATCGAGACCTTGACGGGCAGCCGGCTCAGCCCGGGCCGCACAGGTGCGGGCGAAGCTTTCCCGCGCCGGGCTGCGGTGGCGCTGGAGGTGATCGTGGTCCAGCACTTGACCGTCTCACCACGACGCAGGCCGACCGCCTGCGCAGCTTGTTCGCCGACGCCCGGCACGTCGAGGTGGAAGCGACCTGGGGGATCTACCTGCGGATGATTCCCGCCTACCGCGACCTTGATCCCGCGCCGCCCGCGACCATGGTCAACCTGATCGACTCCGTCAGCCATGGCGTCCCCGAGGCTCTCACCGAGATCACCACACCGGGCAGGACCGTGAAGAAGCGGCCGCCGACGTCCTGGCGTACTCCGACCGACCCGGCACCAGCGAACACCTCCGCGGCTCCGCCCGGGTTCAGCACCCCTCACGAACTACATCGCACGATCCCTACTCGAGACCGGCGGCTTCAGACCCCGACCACACCCTCGATCATGAAGAGCCCAAAACGATGGTCTGCAGCGTTTGCACAGGCTCCGCGCGTACCGTGCGGGAATGCCTGAGCGATCTCTACCCGAGATTGTCGAGGATCGGTCGACCTGGCGACTCATGACGACACGCGCGAAGCTCGAGACCGTCGTCATCTGTGCCACATTCGTCCTCTACACCGTGTTCGCGCTGAAGCTTCTGCTCTTCTCGCGGCCGCCCGGTTCGGAACGATCGTTCAACCTCGTCCCGTTCGCGAGCATCTCTCACTACCTGTTCAGCAGTTCATCCGACGTGAGGAGGTTCGCGTTCAGCAACATCGCCGGGAACGTCCTCCTCTTCATCCCGCTCGGCTCGGACTTATCCGTACTGACGAAGTGGACCGTCGCGCGGACGATGCTCATCGTCGCCTCGGCGAGCGTGGCGGTGGAGATCCTCCAGGGCGTGTTCGCCTTGGGGGCGTCGGACATCGACGATGTGATCTTGAACTGCCTCGGAGGTCTCATCGGCATCCCGTTGTTCCTCCTGCTCAGGGTGATCGTGCGAGACCGCGAACGGGTGCGCACGGTCGTCGCGGTGCTGTCGGTCGTCGCGCTTCCGGTCCTGTCCTACTTGCTGTTCGTCATCAGACTGCGCATGTGAGTCCAGGCCCCCCCCCCCGGGGTGCGGCAGCCGATCCATCCACGCGCTTGTTCCCGCAACGCCACCGGCCCCAGGCCAGGTCTCCATCAACGTGGCATTCGTGCAAGCTGCCACGTCTCCGCGGTTCCGCAGCGGTTCCGGGACGGGTGGGCCGGGTTCATCGTCAGTAGGCACCGGCACCGGCACCGGCACCGGTGCCTGCCGGTGTGGTCGCTGCGGCGGCGCCGACGGTGAACCGCACCTCCATGCCCATCGCGCGGTGGTTGCCGACCGGGCAGTACATGTCGTACGCGCCGTTCTGGAGCGTGACGGTGAGATCGGCACTCTGGCCGGGCCGGACCACGCCGGCGATCCGCTGGGCGGCCACCCCCGGGCCGTCGAGGACGATCGAGTGCGGCGCCTGCCCCGCGTTTTCCGTGTGGAAGGTGTGTGGGCCCGGAGCGATGACGGCCGGATCGAGAGCCAGGTGGAAGTCGGTCATCTGCACGATGACGACGTCACCTGCGGACGGGGCGGCGGACGGCACCGTGGCGACCGGAGCCGCGGTGCCCGCGGGCGCGGCGCAGCCGGCGAGCACCAGGGCGGCGGCTGCTGTCGCGAACGGGAGCAGGACGCGTACGTGGGGGCGGATGGTAGGCATGGGGTGCCTCCGTGTCGGTCGGGTGCACCCACTACGGCGGGATCGGGCCGCCGGATTGCCCGCAGCGTCGTCGTGATGCGATTGTGATCTTCTCGGAGGAGAAAACGGTGCCAGCAGTCATCCCTGTAGGCCCACGCTCCGTAGGAGAGGTATGCCGTTCCGACACCCGCGCGCGGACGGCCGATCCGACGACCTGCTGCTCGCAGGTCTCAGGGCGGCCGATCCCGAGCTGTCGCTCGCGTTCGTGCGCCGGTTCCAGCGCACGGTCTTCGGGGTGGCCTACACCGTCCTGGCGGATGTCCGGCTCGCCGAGGACGTCGCACAGCAGGCGTTCGAGCGGGCGTGGACGCATGCTGCGATGTACGACGCCCGGCGGGGCTCGGTCGGGGCGTGGCTGGCAGGCATCACCCACAACCTCGCCGTGGACGCGGTGCGGGCGCGCCGCCCCACACCCCTCGACCCGGCCGACCTCGACGCGCTCCTCGACGCCGTCACCCGCACCCCCGAAGGCGACGCCCTGGCCACCGAGGCGGCACGGGAGCTGCGCGCGGCCATCGCCGCACTGCCACCGGAGCAGACCAGGGCCCTCGTCCTCGCCGCCTACCGGGGGATGACCGCAGCGCAGGTCGCGGCGGCCGAGTCGATCCCGTTGGGCACGGCGAAGTCCCGGATCCGGGCCGCCATGCTGCGCCTGCACGACGTGCTCGACACCCGGCGGGTGGGCAATGACTGACCTCAACCCCTGCGCGGCGGTGCGGAGCCACAGCGCCGAGCTCGCCCTCGGGCTCGTCACCGGACGCGAGCGGGCCCAGGCCCTCGCCCACCTCGACGAATGCCCGCAGTGCCGCAACGAGGTCGAGGGGCTCTCCCGGGTCCAGGACGCCCTACGGCTGCTCGTGCCCGCGCACGACCCGGCCGTCGGGTTCGAGAACCGCGTGCTGGCGGCCCTGCCCCGTCCCCGTCATCACCGGTGGACGACGGTGCTCGCCGCCGCCGCCGCGGTGGCCGCCGTGGTCGCCGGTGGCTGGGTCGCCGACAGCGTCGTCTCCCCCCGGCCCGTACCGGTCGCAGCGGCACCGGCTGCACCGGCGCTGCGCGTGGCGGACGTCGTCGCCGCCGGGCGCGACGTCGGCCAGGTCTTCACCCACCCCGGCCCACCCGCATGGCTCTACATGTACCTCGACCTCGGGAGCACCCGAATCGGCGGACCCGTCACGTGCCGGGTTGTGCGTGCGGACGGCACCCGAGCCGTCGTCGGCACGTTCACCCTGGCCCGTACCGGCGACGCCTACTGGGGCGGTCCCGCCGGAACCACCGACGTCACCGCCGTCGAGGTCACCGACTCCACCGGCGCGGTCCTTGCCACGGCACATCTCGCCGGGCCGAGCGGCTGAGCGACGGGAGCACCGCTACATCACAGCTCGGGATCGGGGCGAGCGTTCGGTCGGAGGCGATGCGGCTGAAGATCTGGTCGATCAGCGTCAGCACGTGGGGGTCGTCGATCGTGTAGAAGGTGTAGCGACCCTCGCGGCAGGCGGAGATGACGCCGCCGGTGCCACCACCTACTCCTCAGCCGGGTCCCAGTCGTCTACCTCACGCTGTTCTTCATGGTGGCCCCGCTCGGCGTTGGCCGGGTCGAAGCCGCGGCCGTCGTCACCGGCCTCGAGGCGCAGCAGGTCGTTGCGCTTTCGATGGCGAGCCAGGCGCGGGCGGGTTTCACGGTGTACTGCAGTGCTTCCACGCAGGAGACGTACACGGCGGTCTCGATCTCTCGAGCGAAGCGCTGCTCCCCGCCCCGGACCTGGACCGGGAGAGGGAGTCGGCGGGTGTGGGCCACAGGGTGAACCACTTGATCTGGCGGCGGACGACGATCGTGCCCGACCGGTAGCGGATCACCAGTGCGACCGCTGCGACCAGCACCGCCACCGGGAACAGCGAGAACGAGCTGAGCGGCGCGAGCACCGCGGCCACGGCCGGGTTCACCAGGGGGCTGGGCGGCAGGCCCGGGATCGACGAGTCGGGCTCCGGGGCGGTGACCTGGTAGACGGTCACGACCGCGCTCAGCCCGCCGATCACCGCGACGAACCACCGCCAGCGCCGCGACGGCAGCCACCCGTCGGGGAACACGACCAGCAGCACCACGATCAGACTGGTCGAGACGATCCCGGCCGGTGTGGTCACCGCGACCAGCCAGCGGGCGAGCCCACGGGCCGCAGGCGACGTTGCGAGGTGACGGGTCGGCAATCACTTCGCCGAACCCTGTTCCGCACCCGAGTCCGGCGCCCGGCACTCGTGCGCGCGCGTCTCCTCGGCGACGTCACACCGACCTACGACGGCTTCACCGCAACCTGGCTCGAACCCGACGGAACCACCGCCAGCAAGCCGTTCTCCACAGAACCGGCCGCAGTCGCCTGCGTCGCCGAGCGCGCCTCGGGCGGACTCCGCTTCCACGACCTTCGGCACTCCTACGCCACCTGGCTGGTCGACGACGGCGTGCCGATCAACATGGTCCAGAAGGTAATGGGCCACGAACGCTCATCCGCCACGCTCGACCTCTACACCCACCGCACCGACAACCACGACCGCATCCTGCAGGCGACGGACGGCGACGAGGACCGCAGGCATTGACCGCTCGTGCTGACATCTCGCTGACCAACACGTCTGAGGCCCGGTTCGACGATCTCGCGGAGAGTCGCAGGTCAACAGCCAGGTCACGTCCGCTGACGTCTGGTTGTGGTCGAGGATGAACGGGCCGACTGTCACGCAGTTGGACACGCACGCGCGACTCGGCTGGAGCCCCATCACCTCTCGTTCACACCCCCGTCTACCGCCGGTGGTCGCCGGCTGAGCTCGGGCCCCAGCACCCGACGGGTCCGGTCAGTGGGCATCGGCGGGACGGCGGTGCATCAGGCCGGTCCGACGGGCCTTGCAGACGAGTTCGTCACGCTGGTTGTGGGCCCGGTGCTCGAACACGACGAGCCCGGCCGAGGGACGTGAACGAGACGCCCGGACCTGTACGACCTCCGACTCGACCCGCAGCGTGTCACCGACGAACACCGGTGCCGGGAAGGACACCGCGTCGAGCCCGAGCTGGGCGACGATCGTGCCGAGGGTCAGCTCCGGCACCGAGATGCCGACGACGAGCGCGATCGTGAACATGCTGTTCACGAGTGGTCGGCCGAACTCGCTCGCGGCCGCGTGCTCGTGGTCGAGATGCATGGGCGCAGGGTTCATCGACATCGTGGTGAACAGGACGTTGTCGGTCTCGGTGACGGTCCGGTGGATCGCATGGGTGACGACCATGCCGACGGTGAGCTCCTCGAACCACAGGCCGCTCATCTGCCGGCCACCCGTCCGGTCACACCGACAATCCGAGCGACCGGGCGATCAGCATCCGCTGTACCTCCGAGGTGCCCTCACCGATCGTCAGGATCCGGGCGTCCTGGTGGTGACGGGTCGACGCCGTCTCCTCGATGAAGCCGTAGCCGCCCTGCACCTGTGTCGCGGTGGCGGCCGCCTCCACCGCCGCCTCCGACGCGACCAGTTTGGCGATCGCCGCCGTCTCGCGGATCGGGTACCCGTGGTCGAACTTCCAGGCACCGTCGTAGGTCATGGTGCGCGCCGTCGAGGCGAGCGCCGCGATCTGGGCGACCTGGAACGCCACCCCCTGGTGGGCGCCCAGAGGTCTGCCGAACGACTGCCGTCCGGTGACGAACCGCAGCGTGTCGTGCAGACATCCCCGGGCGAGTCCGGCACTCATCGCCGCGATGGGAAGCCGTGCCCAGGTCAGGAACTCCAGCACGTCGCGATAGCCGCGGCCCGGCTCGGACAGCAGCGCATCGGCCGGCACCCGCACCCCGTCGAAGAAGAGCGGGTGGGTGTCGGACGAGCGCCACCCGGCTTTGGGATAGGCCTTTCCGACGGTCACCCCGGGGGCGTCGAGCGGCACGAGGAACGCCGAGACGGGCGGCCGGCCGCCGACGTTCTCGCCGACCGCGGCCAGGAGGATGACGTAGCGGGAGAACGGCGTTCCGGAGTTGGTGATGAACTGCTTCGCGCCGTCGATCACCCAGTCGCCGCCGTCCTGGCGGGCGACCGTGGCGATGTTGCCGGCGTCGGAGCCACCGGAGGGCTCGGTGAGCCCGATCGACACGAACACCTCGCCGCTCGCCGCGCCGGGCAGGATCTCGCGCAGCAGCTCGGGGCGGTCCTTCGCGAGGTGGGCCAGGAGGGCGACGCAGATGGCCTGGACGTGCACGGTGACCGCCAGCGACGAGTCGACCGTCGCGAGCTCCTCGACGGTGATGCAGTGCGTGCGCACGTCGGCGCCCGCGCCGCCGTACTCCTCGGGCGCCAGCAGCCCGAACACACCCAACTGTCCCGCCCGGCGCACGAGGTCGGGATCGAACCGCGACGCGATGCTCCGTTCGGCGGCGCCCGGCTCCACGAACTCGGCGCAGAACGTGCGCATGGTGGCGGCCCAGTCGAGGTGGTGCTGGTCGAAGGCCCACGGCACCTCGTACCCGAGGCGGGCGAGTGTGCTGTCCCCCGCCGCCCTCGCCGTGGTGGTGGTCGTCATCGCGCACCGTCGCTCTCTCCGGCGCCGGGCGCCGGGCTCGTCGTGAAGGTCATGCGCCGCTCACACGTTCGGAGCGACCGGCCCAGTGCGGCGCCCGCAGCGCCTTGCGGAGGAGCTTGCCGACCACGTTCTTCGGCAGCGGTTCGGTGGTCAGCTCGACGCGCGCCGGTTTCTTGTACGACCCGAGCCGCCTCGTGACGAGGTCGATCACGTCCTGCTCGGTGACGGTGGCTCCGTCGCGCACCGTGCAGACGGCCATCGGCGACTCGCCCCAGGTGTCGTGCGGGATCGCGAACACGGCGACCTCGACCACCTCGGGATGGTCGGCGATCACGGTCTCCAGCTCGGCGGGCCAGATGTTGAAGCCGCCCGAGACGATCATGTCGTCGACCCGGTCCAGGACGTAGACGAAGCCGTTGTGGTCGATGCGCCCGATGTCGCGGGTACGCACCCAACCGTCGACCAGCCGTTCCGCGGTGAGCGCGTCGTCGCCCCAGAAGCCGCGCATCTGGCCCTCGACCTGCGCCCACAGCTCCCCCTCCGCGCCCAGCGGGAGCGGGTTGCCCTCCTCGTCGCGGGTCTCGATCCGGGCGAAGGGCAGCACCCGCCCGGCCGAGCGCATGGGCGTGGAACCGGGGTGGTCGCCGAACCACTCCTGCGGGGTCATGACGGTCAGCGGCACGGCCTCGGTCTGCCCGAACACCTGGTGGAGCACGTCGCCCAGGGCCGCGCGACCCGCCAGTGCCGTGGCGTCGGTGATCGGGGCGCCACCGACGAGCACGCACTCCAGGCTGCTCAGGTCGTGGTCGCCGACCGACGGGTCGGCGGCGAGCATCGCCACCATCGACGGCGGCGTGAACATGTGCGTCACGGCGTGGCGTTCGACCATGTCGAGCACCTTGGTGCTGTCGAACGCGCCGAAGAGCAGGTTGGTGCTGCCGGCCAGCCACGCGGGCAGGAAGAGATAGCCCGATGCGTGCGAGATGGGGCCGGCGTGCCCGACCACGCTGCCCCACCGCAGGTTCGGCAGTCGGTAGAACCAGTTCCGGCAGTTCACCAGCCAGTCGTGCTGGGTGTAACCGATCCCCTTGGGCCTGCCCGTCGTACCGGCCGAGTGCCGGATCACGCACCAGTCGTCGGAGTCGACCTCGACCATCGGATCGGTGGCAGGCATGCCGTCCACCCACTTCTCGTACTCCGCGTCCCGGACGACCACGTGGTCGAGGCCGGGTACGCGGTCGGCGAGGCCGGCCAGTGAGTCGGCGTAGGCCTGATCGGCGAGCACGACCTTCGTGCCGGTCTGGGCGATCATGTGCTCGTGCGACTCGGCCGAGTTCCGCGCGTACAACGGCACCCGGACCGCTCCGGCGATCGCGGCGCCGAGGAAGAGGTCGGCGGCACCGAGGTTGTTGTCCTCCACGCCGGCGACCCGGTCGCCCGGCTCCACACCCAGCTCGCGCAGGCCGTTCGCCAGGCGGACGCCGCGTTCCCACATCTGGGCGAACGTCAGGCTCCCGTGCTCGGTGATGATCGCGACGCGGTCGGCGTTGAGGCCGACGGCCTGGCGCATCATGCTCGGTACGTCCATGTGCACACGCCTCCGTCGCTGCGCCGACCAGGCCTCGATGCCTGGTCAGGGACGGTAGGACGGACGGTCGGAGGACCGATACCCTCGATCGAGGGGCCGGCCTGGTCAGGGCAGGATCCCCGCGCTGCGTGCGCGGTGCACCGCTTCGCCCCGGGTGTGGCTGTCGAGCTTGGCCATCGCGCTCTTGAGGTAGGACTTGACCGTGTACAGGCTCAGGCCGAGCCGCTCGGCGACCTCGCCGTTGGCGTACCCGACGGCGACGAGCGCCAGCACATCGTTCTCCCGGCGCGACAGCGCGGCGACGTCGGGCACTGCGGGTACCGACGCCTGCAGTACGTCGAGCAGCGCGAGGACGCGGCCGCGCTGCTCGACGTCGGCCGCCGCCGCGATGGCCCGGATCTCGGCACGCACAGTCCGCAGCTCGGCCTCTCCCAGCACAAGAGCGGGTGAGTCCACAGCGGGCGGCGGTTCCGCGGCGGCCGCCCGATGACGGCCGATGACCTTGACGACCTGCTCGACGAGTCGGCCACTCAGCCCCGCCGATCGACGCGCCCCGGCGTAGACGACCCGCTCGACCCGGCCGGCCCACATCACGGGCACCGCCAGCACCGCCCGCAGGCCCTCACCCGCCACCTGTGCGTCGTAGAGATGCGAGATCCCCTGCGCCCGCGCATAGTCCTGGACGACGACCGGGCGCCCCAACCCGATGCAGCGCCCGCCCAGTCCCTCACCGAAGCCGCTGACCACACCGTTCAGGGTGCCGCTGCGAGCCCCGTCGAACCGGTCCAGCACGAACGTGCGCCGATCACGGTCGACGGTGGCGGAGAACGCGATGTCGACCGAGTCGAGAGCGCGCACCACGCGAAGCAGTTCCCGCTCCGGATCCAGCCCGTCCGCCGCGCCCAACCCGGTCATGGCGCTCCCGTCCAAGCGATGAGACGTACATCACTGTAGGCAGATCGGGCGGCCGGGTCCACCGCATCGTCGTCGGCACGGACCGCCCCTGAGCCGGGTATGCACCGGCGTGGCCGACACCTCCCAACCCGATCCCCGCCGCTGGAGCGCGCTCGCCGTGTGCCTCATCGGCGGGCTCATGACGCTGCTCGACCGTGCAGGCGGGGCTGGGCGCCTCGACGGCGGAGCTGTCGTGGGTGGTGTCCGGTTGCGCGCTGACGTTCGGGCTCGTCCTCGGGCGCCTACCACCTCGTCCTGGCGCTGACCTCCGACAGCCAGGACCGCACGGTGTCGGTGCTGTCATCCTTCGCGGAGCCGTAGGCCGTCGAGGACGACGTGCAGCAGGTGCCGGGCGCGGGTGTCCCATTCCGCGTCGTCGAGCCGGGTCAGACAGCCCAGCAGCAGGATGACGTCACGCGCATCGACGTCGGGACGCACGACCCCGGCGGCCCTGCCGGCATCGAGCAGTGCGGTGATCGCGTCGCCGATCGGGCCGACGCTGCCCGTGGACAGGTCCTGCCACACCCCCACCTCGACAGCGGCGAACACCTCCCGCTTGACCCGCGCGTAGTCGGCGACGCGATCGAACCACCGGGCCAGCGCGGTCACCGGGTCGTGCTCGGCGAGCAGCAGCGGCGCGGCTGCGACGAGCTCCTCGACGTCGTGCCGGTAGACCTCGGCGAGCAGGTCCTCCCGCGTCGGGAAGTGGCGGTAGAGGGTGCCCTGGCCGACTCCGGCCCGCCGGGCGACCGCATTGAGCTTCAGCTCGCCCGACGCCGACACCACCGACCGCGCGGCCTCGACGATCCGGGCGCGGTTCTCGGCGGCGTCGGCACGCAACCGGGATGCGTTCATCCGACCTCCCCTGCACGACGTGGACAACCGGACACCTGTCCGCTAAAGTCGATCCAAGTGGACACGTGTCCACTTTATTGGGGGACGAGGCACCATGTCACCGATCACCGGAAAGGTCGTCGCGATCACCGGGGCGAGCAGCGGAATCGGCGAGGCGACGGCACGCCTCATGGCCGAACGTGGCGCCGCGGTCGTCCTCGGCGCGCGCAGGAGGGACCGCCTCGAGGAACTCGCCCGCGACATCAACGACCACGACGGGCGCGCCATCGCGTGCGCCGTCGACGTCACCCGCCGCGAGGATCTCGAACGCCTCGTCGACCGGGCCGTGACCGAGTTCGGCCGGCTCGACGTCCTGGTGGGCAACGCCGGCATCAGCAAGATCGGACCCGTGGCCGACCTCGACGTCGACGGCTGGTCCGCGATGATCGACGTCAACGTCCGCGGCGTCCTCCACGGCATCGCGGCCGCGCTGCCGGTGTTCCGCCGACAGGGCCGCGGGCATCTCGTGACCACGGTGTCCACCGCCGGGCTGAAGATCACGCCCACCATGGCGGTCTACGCCGGGACCAAGAACGCCGTGCGCACGATCATGGAAGGTCTGCGGCAGGAGTCGACCGACGGCGTGCTGAGGACGACCTCGATCTCGCCCGGTTACGTCAGCACCGAACTCGCCGACTCCATCGACGATCCCGTCGTGCGCCGGGACATCCGGAAGAACATGGCCGAGTTCGCCCTCCCGCCGGGCGCCGTCGCCCGTGCCGTCGCCTTCGCCGTCGAACAGCCCGACGACGTCGAGATCGGCGACATCACCATCCGTCCCACCACCCAGGCCTAGACGTCATTGTCAGAAGCGGTGGCCGGGTCCGGCCGCCGTCGGTGGACCTGACGGCGTTGCGTCATCCCGCCATCGTGAGGCCGCCGCTGACCGAGAGCACCTGCCCGGTGACGTAGGAAGCGCCGTCGGAGGCGAAGTACGCGACCGCGGACGCGATCTCCTCGGGCCGGGCGAGCCGCCGCAGCGGGATGGCCCGGATCAGCGCCTTCGCGAGGTTCTCGTCGACGCCGGCGTGGAACAGCGGGGTGTCGGTCGGGCCGGGGCAGACGACGTTGACGGTGATGGCGTGGCGGGCCATCTCGCGGGCGAGCGACTTGCTCATCGCGATCACGCCACCCTTCGCGCCGGCGTAGATGGTCTCCCCCGAGCTGCCGACCCGACCGGCGTCGCTGGCGATGTTGATCACACGGCCACCGCGGCCGGCCTCCACCATGGCGGGCAGGAACGCCTGGCAGACGTGCACCTGGCCCAGGTAGTTGATGGCCACCACCTTCTGCGCGAACTCCGGGGTGGAGCCGATGAACGGGCCGGTGCGGTCCCAGCCGGCGCAGTTCACCAGGACGGCCGGGACCCCGACGTCGGAGGTGACGGCGCCGGCGAGCGCCACCACCGAGTCGGGATCGGCCACGTCCACGGCCAGCGGCACCACCGGTGGCGCGTCCACGGCGGCGGCCTGCTCGGCCGTGGCGCGGGCCCCGTCGATGTCGAGGTCGGCGGCGACCACCGTCGTCCCGGCACCGGCCAGCGCGAGGGTGATCGCCCGGCCGATCCCCGATCCCGCTCCGGTGACGACGGCGATCCGTGGGGCGACCGGCTCTGACATCACAGCTCTCCTCGTACTGGGGGGCGACGCATGACCGTCATGCGTCGATCAACGTGCGGGCGACGGCGAGTCGCCGGTACTGCTCGAGCGGGTCCGCCGCCGCAGCCATCAGGACGAACCCGCCGGCTCCCGCGGCCCGCAGCTCCGCGAGCCCGGCGGCCACGTGTGCCGGGTCACCCACCAGCACCCAGCGGTCGAGCCGTTCGAACGGGAGGCCGTACTGCCCCCTGACGAAGGCGGCGGCCTCGATCCGGCCGGCCTCGACCGCAGCCGGGCTGGCGTCCACGGTGACGTGCACGAACACCATCAGCTGTGAGGCCACCGGCGGACGGCCGCAGTCGACCGCGAGCTCGTCGAGCCGGGAACGGACCTCACGCACCCGGCGTGCTGACATCCAGACCCCCAGCCACCCCTCGGCGGTGGAGGCCGCACGGCGCAGGGCCGCGTCCGAACGCCCGCCGACGATCAGCGGCGGCGGTGCGGCCGGGGTGGGTTCGAGTGCCGGCGAGCGCGTCGGCAGGAGCGGCCCGGGGTGGTCGACCGGGTCACCGCGCAACAGCGCGGTGAGGATGGCGATGCCCTCGTCCAGGCGCCGTCCGCGGCCGGCGACGGGCACTCCGACGGCCTCGAACTCCGCCGGGTTCTCCCCGCCCACGCCCACGCCGACCAGCAGCCGGCCGGGGGCCAGCGCGTCGACGGTAGCGAGCTGCTTCGCCGTCCACACCGCATCCCGCAGCGGCAGCAGCAGCACGCCGGTGCCGAGCACGAGCCGTTCGGTGCGGGCGGCGACCGCGGCGAGCGCCGACACGGCGTCGAGCACGGGAGGGTGGAAGGAGAGGTGGTCGCCCACCCAGCCCGAGTCGAATCCCAGCTCCTCGGCCAGTTCGGCCCCGGCGAGCAGCGGCGGAGCACCCGTCCGGAACGGGTCGAAGCTCGGGAGCATCACCCCGAACCCCGTATCGGTCACGCGTGCCACCGCGCCTCCTCTCGTGCCGGACCGTTGACCGCGGGCCCGAAATGAACGTACCTTCACTGTCAATAGAACCCACGTTCACCGGAGGTCGGTGTGCCGGACGCAGCGGGTGGGACGGGCAGCGCGCGCGCCACCGACGACCGGGTCGCGCAGGAGATCCGCGATGTCCGCGCCCGGTGGCGCACCCGCCAGGTGCTCGACGCCGCGGTACGGCTGATGCACGGCAGCGGCTTCCAGGCCGTGTCGATGCAGGCGCTGGCCAAGGAGGCGGACGTCAGCGTCGGCCTGATCTACAGCTACTTCGGCGGCAAGGAGGACGTCGTCGTCGCCGTCGTCCTCGACCTCGTCGAGCAGATCCGCAGCGCGATGCAGGAGCGCATGGCGGCGGCCGGAGCCGACCCCGTCGAGCGACTGGTGGCGGGCTTCGCCGCCTACTGCTCGGTCATGGACGCCCAGCGCAACGCGGGCCTGCTCACCTACCGCCAGTCGGGAGAGCTGGGCCAGCAGGCCCGGCTGCGGCTCAAGGAGGCGGAACGCGTCAACCTCGGGCCGCTGCGCGACGCCGCCCAGGAGGCGGCCGACTCCGCCCTGCTCGTCGACACCGCGGACCTCGACCTGCTGGCGTTCGACCTCATGATCCTCGCCCAGACCTGGGCGCTGAAGCACTGGCACTTCCCCGACGACTACGACGTGCACCGCTACGTCGCGGCCCAAGCGGCCACCCTGCTGCGTTCCGTACTCGCGCCGGCGCAGCACGAGCGCTACCGGCACCTGATCCATCCCCGCGACACCGAGCAAGGAAGCAGGACAGCACCGTGAGCTACGAGGACATCCTCTACGAGGTCCAGGGCACCACAGCCGTCATCACGATCAACCGGCCGCAGCGCTACAACGCGTTCCGGGGCAGGACCGTCGAGGAGCTCATCGGAGCACTGCGCACCGCGTGGGCCGACCGCGGCGTGCGCGTCGTCGTCCTGACCGGCGCCGGCGACAAGGCGTTCAGCACGGGCGGCGATGTCAAGCAGCGCGCCGAGACGGGCGACTACGGACCGACCGAGAGCGGGCTGTTCGAGATCGACGCCCTGCACCGGCTGATCCGCGAGATCCCGAAGCCGGTGATCGCGGCGGTGAACGGCCTGGCCATCGGCGGCGGCCACGTGCTGCACGTGATCTGCGACCTCAGCATCGCCAGCGAGACCGCCCGGTTCGGGCAGGCCGGCCCGCGGGTGGGCTCGTTCGACGCCGGGTTCGGCACCACCTACCTCGCCCGGGTCGTCGGGGAGAAGCGGGCCCGCGAGATCTGGTATCTGTGCCGCCAGTACGACGCCGCCACGGCCGAGCGCTGGGGTCTGGTCAACACCGTCGTCCCCGCGGCCGAGCTCATGACCGAGGCGCTGAGCTGGGCCGCTGACATCGCGAAGATGAGCCCCACGGCGATCAAGTTCCTCAAGCACTCGTTCAACACCGACACCGAGCAGCAGGCCGCCGTCGCGAACCTCGCCGGAGCGGGGCTGGCGCTGTTCGTCGAGTCGGAGGAGGGCAGGGAGGGCGCCCGCGCGTTCGCCGAGAAGCGCGCCCCCGACTTCAGCGGCTACGCCGCGGTCTGAGAGACCACCCATGGACTACGGATTCAGTGCCGAGCAGGAGGCGTTCCGCCAGGAGCTGCGCGCCTTCTCCACGAAGGAGCTCGCCCCGCACTACCGCTCCGACGACCTCGCCGCCACGCTGCGGCCCGACCTCGCACCCACCCTGGCCCGCATGGGCCTGACCGGCCTGCGGGTGCCGGAGCGGTTCGGCGGCCAGGAGGCCGACGCCGTCACCACCGGGATGGCCGCCGAGGAGGTGTCGCGCGCCGACTTCAACGCCTGCTACCTGCTGCTCAACAGTGCGCTGGTCAGTGAGATCCTGCTGGCCGGGGCCGGTGAGGAGCAGCTGGCCCGCTGGCTGCCCCCGATCGCGTCGGGTGCATCGGTGCCCGCCCTTTGCCTGACCGAACCGGCACAGGGCTCCGACGCGGCCAACCTGCAGCTGCGGGCCGAGCCCGACGGCGCCGGCTGGCGCCTGTTCGGCGAGAAGACGTCGATCTCCCTGGGCATGCACGCCGACGTCGGCGCCGTCTTCGCGCGAACCGGTGGGCCGGGCGCGCGGGGGGTCTCCGCGTTCATGGTCGACCTGGGCGACGAGCACCTGGCCCGCACCCCGCTCGACGACCACGGCAGCCGGGCCATCGGACGCGCCAGCCTGTACTTCGACGGCCTACCGGTGGGTCGCGACCAGCTCATCGGCACCGAGGGTGAGGGATTCATCTCGGTGATGAAGGGGTTCGACTACTCGCGTGCCGTCATCGGCCTCATGTGCCTGGGGATCGCGTCCGCGGCACTCGACGACGCCTTCGCCTACGCCCGCGAGCGGGAGGCGTTCGGCAAGCCGATCGGGACCTTCCAGGGGCTGGCCTTCCCGCTCGTCGAGTGCGCCACCCATCTGCGGGCCGCCCGGTTGCTCTGTTACGAGGCGCTGGCGCTGAAGGACGCCGGGCGGGACCCGGCCGTGCCCGCGAACATGGCCAAGTGGTGGGCGCCCAAGCTCGCCGCCGACATCGTGCACCAGTCGCTGCTCACGTTCGGGCACGCCGGGTGGTCCACCGACAACCCGCAGGGGCAGCGCCTGCGCGACGTCATCGGCCTCGAGATCGGTGACGGCACCGCGCAGATCGCCAAGCTCGTCGTCGCGCGGCACCTGCTCGGCCGGGCGTTCGCGCCGTGACCACACCCGTGCTCGCCGCGCGCACGGAGGGACGCGTCCGGCACCTCACGTTCGACCGGCCCGACGCGCTCAACGCCCTCAACGGCGACGTCCTCGCGGCGCTGGAGAGCGAGCTCGCCGCCGTCGCGGCGGACCAGGAGATCGGCGCGGTGCTGCTCGACGGCGCGGGCGGGCGCGCCTTCTGCGCCGGCGCGGACCTGAACGAGCTCGCCGGGCTCGACGCCGCCGCCGCCCACGACCTCATCCGACGTGGGCAGCGGATCGTGACGGCGCTGGAGGAACTCCCGGTCCCGGTGGTCGCGGCCGTCGACGGCTACGCGCTGGGCGGCGGCTTCGAGATCGCGTTGGCCTGCCCGGTGCTGCTGGCGTCGGACCGCAGCCGGTTCGGGCTGCCCGAGTCGCGGCTCGGCCTGGTCCCCGGCTACGGCGGAACGCAGCGGCTGCGCCGTTCGGTCGGGCACGCCGCGGCGCTCACGCTCCTGCTCACCGGGCGCCCGGTCGACGCCGACCGGGCGTGGGCACTCGGCCTGCTCTCGGCACCCCCAGAGTCACCACCCGATCTGGCCCGGACCGCGGGAGAGCTGGCCGCCGACCTCGCCGCTCTGAGCCGGCCCAATCTCGGGCTGATCCTGCAGGCCGCCCGCTCCCCCGTCGACACCTCGGAGGGGCTGCGGCAGGAGGCCGCGCTCTGTGCGCTCGCGATCTCCTCCCGCGACGGTCAGGAAGGGATCCGGGCCTTCCGCGAGAAGCGCGCACCCCGCTTCGACCGCTGAGGTCCGGCCCCGGCTACCCGTTGAGGAGCTCGCGGAGCTTGAACTTCTGGATCTTCCCGGTGAGGGTCCGCGGCAGGGCGTCGACCAGTTCCAGCCGCTCCGGGAGGTACTGCGTGGCCGTGCCCAGCGCACGCAGGTGCGCGGTGAGGTCGTCGAGGGTCGGGCCGGCACCCTCCCGGGCGACCACGAACGCACAGGCCCGCTCCCCCAGCCTCGGGTCGGGCATCGCGACGAGCGCGACCTCGGCGACGTCGGGGTGGCTGTAGATCAGGTTCTCGATCTCGACGACGGGGATGTTCTCCCCGCCGCGGATGATGATGTCCTTGGACCGGCCGGTGATCCGGAGGTAACCGTCGGCGTCGATGCGCGCGAGGTCACCGGTGTCGAACCAGCCCTCGGGATCGAGCCCGCGCAGGTCGGGACGTTTGAGGTAGCCGCCGAAGAGGCTGTCGGCGCGCAGCTGCAGGCGACCCTCCGCGTCCGCCGGGGCGGCCTCCCCGTGGTGGCCGAGGATCCGCAGCTCGACACCCGGCAGCGGGTAGCCGTCGGTCTCGAAGACCCGCTCGTCGGGATCGTCCGGGCCGGTCAGGGTGACCGCACCCATCTCGCTCATGCCCCAGCCCGAGCTGATCCGGGCCGACATCGCCTTCGTCGCCCGCCGGACCAGGTCACGGGGCACCGGCGCACCGGCGCAGAGGAACAGCCGGAAGGTCGCGAAGGCGTCCGGATCGGCTTCGGCCGCCTCGGTCAGGTCGGTGAGGAAGGGGGTCGAGGCCATGGAGAACGAGATGGCCTCGGAGCGGATGATCTCCACGGCGTGCGCGGGCCGCCAGACGTCCTGCAGGACGACCGTCATGCCCCGCATCAGCGGCATCATCAGGCCGTACAGGAACCCGGTCTGGTGGGCCAGCGGCGAGGCCATCAGCACCGTGTCCGCGGCGGTGAGACCGAGCCGGTCGGCGAAGTCACGCACGTTGCACAGGGCGGTGTTCGAGGTGACCATCACGCCCTTCGGCTCCCCGGTGGTGCCCGAGGTGTAGGCGAGCTGGGTGACGTCGTCGGGTCCCGGCGCGCGACGCGCGAACTCCTCCCGGTCGGCGGCGGTCGGCGTGCGGGACAGCAGCCGCTCCTCGAAATCGCCCCCGCCGTCCGGACGCACCGTGACCACGTTCTGCAGCGCGGGGAGCATCCCGCCGAGCTCGGCGGCCAGGGACTCGTGGTCGAAACCGTTGAACGTCTCGGGCGCGACGAACACCACGGACTCGGCCAGCCCCAGCATGAACTCCAGCTCGCGCCGGCGGAATATCGACATCAGGGCGTTGGTGACCGCGCCCACCCGCAGGCACGCCAGGTGGAGTGCGGCGAGCTGCCACCAGTTCGGCAGCTGGATCGAGACCACCTGACCCGGCCTGATCCCGAGGTCGAGCAGGCCCGCCGCGATGCGGTCCGCGCGCTCCGCGAGCTCGCGGTAGGTGAGGCTGTGCCGCGCATGATCGGCGTCGACGTGCCCGATGACGGCGACCTGGTCCGGATGAGCGGCCACAGCGTCGTCGAAGTAGGACAGCAGGGTCCGGTTCGGCCAGTAGGTACGGGCCATGCGGTCCCGGTACTCGTCACTGAAGTCCGCGGTCAGGAGGGTCATCGTCGACTCCCGGAGTGGGTGGGATCCTGTGCCGATCATGGTTCGATCGCCGCCCGAGCCCGGATGGGCCGGTGGACGCCGGCGCAGGCGACGCGGACAGCAGGGCGAACACCACTGCGGCAACGACCGTACCCAACCATGCGCCCCGTGCCCCAGCGCCCCGAACCGGAAGTCCGTGCGGTTCGGACACCAGCTCCGACATCCGGGATCGAAAGCGGGCACTGGTGCGCACCATGATTTCTGGAGCGCCAGCGCCTGGGCCGCGGTGGCCCCGACGTGCCGGGCGCCCGGTCGTGGACGTCGCTCGGGATCTGGGTACCAGTGCCGGGCAGCGATGTCGGGGACCTGTCGGTGGAGCATCGCCACACCCCCTACCGCCCAGGATTACAGTGCCACCAAATTGAATTGAGGTCCCTATCAAGTGGAGTTCGAGATGGCCCCTGTCGGCACCCCCGTACTGGACCGGCCGTGGCGGCGGCCGGGTGGCCTGCGCTACGCCGCCGGGCGGGCACGCAACTTCCTGCGGCCCCCGGTGACGGTCTGGGAGCCGACCCCGGGGACGGTCGTGTCGGAGCGGAACGCGGAGGTGGTGACCCGCGACGGCACCGTGCTGCGGGTCAACGTCTACCGGCCCCCGGGGGACGGGCCATTCCCGGTGCTGATGTCCGCGCACCCCTACCGCAAGGACACGCTGCCGCGGCGCAGGGGGCGACGCTCGATCGTCGCGGCGCAGTACCGGCTCATGAACCAGCCCGCCCCGGTCGAGCACTCGACGCTGACCGGGTGGGAGGCACCGGACCCGGCCTGGTGGGTGGAGCAGGGCTATGCGGTGGTCAATGCCGATCTCCGCGGGGCGGGCACCTCCGACGGGGTGGGGTCGCTGCTCTCCGATCAGGAGGCCGAGGACGTCTACGACCTGGTCGAGTGGGCCGGTGCCCAGGCCTGGTCGGCCGGGAAGGTCGGTCTGGTCGGCGTGTCCTACCTGGCGATGTCGCAGTACAAGGCCGCTGCTCTGGGGCCGCCGAGCCTGGCGGCGATCTGCCCCTGGGAGGGGATGACCGACATCTACCGCGACCTGATGTGTCCCGGTGGTGTGTACGAGAAGGGTTTCGCCACGATCTGGACGGCAGCCAGCTCCCGGGTGGCCCGACTGAGCGTGAACATGGGCCGGGAACGCAGCCACCGCCCGCTGCGCGACGACTGGTGGCAGTCCTACGCCCCCGACCTCGCCAGGATCACCGTGCCGATGCTGGTCTGCGCCAGCTTCTCCGACAACAACCTGCACAGCCGCGGATCGTTCCGGGCGTTCGAGCGGGTCGGGTCCGCCGACCGGTTCGCCTACACGCACCGGGGCCCCAAGTGGGCCACCTTCTACAGCGCCGGAGCGCGGCAGGCCCAGAAGGACTTCTTCGACCGGTACCTGTGCGGCGACCCCGTCGCCCCGCCCCCACCGGTGCGGCTCGAGGTACGCGAGAACGGCGACGACGTCCTCGAGGTCCGCAACGAGCAGGAGTGGCCCCTGGCCCGCACCGAGTGGCGGTCGCTGTACCTCGCACCCGGCGGGCACCTCACCGACTCCGTCCCCGAGCGACCGGGACACATCGGCTTCAACCCCCGACGTCGCGCGGCCGCGTTCACCTACACCGTGCCGGAGGACCTGGAGCTGACCGGACCCATGGCGGCGAGGCTGTGGGTCGAAGTCGACGGAGGCGACGACATCACCCTGTTCGTGGGCATCGAGAAATGGCGCGGAGACCGGTGGATACCGTTCGCCGGGTCCTACGGCTACGGCCGGGACCGGGTCACCACCGGCTGGCAGCGGGCGTCCCTCCGCGCGCTCGACCCGGCACGATCGACCGAGGAGCAGCCTGTCCACACCTTCCTCGACCCCCAGCCACTACGCCCGGGCGAGTGCGTCGGCGTCGACGTCGCCCTCGGCCCGTCATCCACCGTGTTCCGCGCCGGCGAGGCGCTGCGTCTGCTCGTCGCCGGGCGCTGGCTGACCCCGCACAACCCGCTCACAGGACAGTTCCCCGCCCGCTACCGGCACAGCACCGCGACCCGGTCGTACCTGCGGTGGGGCGCCGATCGCCCCGCACGCCTGCTCGTCCCCGCGATCCCGCACCGGCGACAGGCACCATAGGTCGCGCGTCGGTGTGCCGCGAAGGATCGGGTCATCGGGATACGACGACGGCTTCGGGTGGGATCTGCAGATCGATGACCAGGGGCCGTACCGAGAGCGCCTTCCGGCCTGGGTGTGGGACGACGTGCGCCGCTGCGTGCCCGCCGAGCTGCGGGTGGCGCTGACCGCTCTCCCCATCCGAGGGCGTCTCAGTTGTCACGCCGCATTCTGATCGTCATGTTGACAATTCTGTGTACGCCCTCCGAGGAGGTCCCACTCCGTACACCCCGTACTGGATCCGTCCGCGCGGCTCCACGTCATATTCCCAGTGCGGCGCGCAGACGGGGCGCGTGGCGGCGCGCGACCGGGATGGACTCGTAGCCATGGTGCTGCGTACTCACCGTGAGCGTCCCCGTGCCGGCGCCTTGGCCGACCTCTCGTATCCGGTGCAGATTGACGAGGTAGCTCCGGTGCACGCGCAGGAATCCCGACGATCCGAGCGTGTGTTCGATGTTGTCGATCCCGTGGTCGGCGGCCCGTACCCGTCCGCGGTCCGTGACGAGCCAGACGATGTGCCGGTCGGCCGCCGCATAGCGGATCTCCTGCGGCGACAGGATGATCAAGTGGCTCTCGTGGACGCCGACGACACGCACCGGGGCCTCCCCGACCGCGGCCGCGCTGGTGTCGTCGATCGGATGTGAACCGTCCGCGTCGAGTGTGCTCACAAGCAGGATGCCGATGAACCTGCCGCCGTGGTGCACGGGACTCACCCTGAACGCCATCTGCTCGTGCAGGAGGTTGACACGGAAGTCGCCGGTCCATGACGGATCCGACCCGAAGTGGGCCTCCGCGGTGGCCGCGATCTCCCTGAGCTCGACCGAGAGGAACCTCCGACGTGGGGTCGGTTCCACGGCAGCCACCGGAGGGAGGTGACTACCGAGATCGTGGGCGTATTCGTTGGCCGCCACGACATTGCCGGCGACGTCAGCGACCACGACGGCCTCGCGCGTTGCCGCACTTTCCGCTGCCGCCATGAACGCCGCGAGCAGGGCTCTGCCCTCTCGGACCGCCTCCTCCCGCAACTGCGCACGGATGGAGGTGACGGCCCGCTCCATCCCGTCGGGAGGGCCGCACGCGGATCTCCAGAACGACACGGTGACGGCGCCGATGGGTCGGCCGGTCACGGCGTCGCTGACCGAGATCCCGTGGGAGGTCCAGTCGTGAAGTGCTTCCCGCCAGTGCTCCGGCCCCCGGACCGAGACGGGAAAGGGCCTGCCCAGCGAGGTGCCGAGCCCGTTGGTGCCGGTGGTGGACTCCGACCAGGTGTACAGGGGCGCGAGGCCGACGTCCTCTGCACGCCGTCGGGTGCTGCCGCCGCCCCACGAACCCAGGATCCGTCCCGACCCGTCGGTCACGGTGGTGAGCGATCCGTCCGTACCCGACGCGATGGCGCCGGCGACGCCGCCGAGTTGGGCGACGACGTTCGCGTGCAGCAACGACCTGATGCTCGTGGTGTCGGCGCCTCCGGCCCGCGGCGGGGCTGCATCCCATGGATCCACCCCGTACAGGTCCCTGCTGCGCTGCCAGGACAACAAGATCACGTCGGGAACCCCCCGAACGTCATCCTCGCCCGCCACGAACCGCTCCCACGCCGCCCGCGTCGATCGGCCGCCCTCGTCGAATGCCTGCACCGGCGCAGACGGCAGCGCCTCCCCGTTCTCGACGATCACGCCGCTCACCCGCTGCTCCTGCCCGCCCGCGCTCGCCCGTCAGCGCCCTATAACACTATGACGATCCGCTTTAATAGGCCAGAGGTGCACGAGGGGAGTCAGTGCCATGGTTCAACGCCACCTGGCGCACGAGGCGTTGGCCGTGGCCAGCCGCGTCCAGATGATCGACTCGCTTCGCGCGAGCGCCCGATCCCTCACCGCCGCGGAGCTGGCATCGGTCTGTGAGCTGCATGTCAGCACGGTCCGGTTCCACCTCGAGATCCTCGAAAGGGCGGGGCTGGTGCACAGTCGGTCCGAGCAGAAAGGCACCCGAGGCCGGCCGCGCCATCTGTACACCGCCACCATGGCGGGTGCCCCGCAGTCATCCACGGGTGCCGGCTACGAGTTGCTCGCCGGCCTCCTCGCGGCGCACTGGGACGGCACGGCGGACGAGCGGGCGTCGCGCGCCGAACGGGCCGGTCGGGCCGCGGCGGGCGCGCAGCAGGTCTCGGCGCGGCAGATCTCGGGGTCGCCTCGGAGGTCGCTGTCCCTGCGCGACGCGGTCACCGAGGTCGCTGCCACGTTCGCCGAGCTCGGTTTCGAGCCGGAACTCGTCACGGAACGGGCAGGCGTGCAGATGAATCTGCACGCCTGTCCGTTCCGCTCGGTGGCCACGGCACACCCGGAGGTCGTGTGCTCGTTGCACCTCGGACTGATCCGGGGTTCGCTGAGTGAGCTGGGCGGTGCGGCCGAGGCGATCAGCCTGACCCCCTTCGTCGAGCCGCATCTGTGCGTCGCCCGCATCGTCGCGGCCGATGAGGTGGCTCTCCCGTGAGCGCCGGCGACCCGATCCCTGTTCCCCGTGAACATGGAGGTGCAGCGCAGCGTCGAGTTGGACCTTCTTCCTCCGCGAGGCCGCAAGCTTCCCGATCTACGACGGTGGCAACTTCGGCATGCAGCGCCGCCGTGTCCACGGCATCCTGGCCAGCTCCGACCTCGACCCGAGAGCCCTGATGGACAACAACTACGTCGAGTTCACCAAGGAGATGGAGACCATCGACACCATCGCGACGCCCACACCCGTCGGAGCCCGCTGAGCCCGCGCTGCGATCCGGGCGCTCTGGTTGAGGCCAACGGCCGACTCCGAGGTGGGGGTGCTCGGCCGCTGAGGAGGGGGTGCCGCTCGCAGGTCAGCGGTTTCCCCCTCGTGCCTGACCCGCGCGAATCAGACGCTGGTGGGTGCCGGTCGTCCGGCCTCGCCCTAACCGGAGCCCCTGCTGGCGGCCGGTGATGTCGAGCTTGGTGTAGATGTTGCGCATGTGGTACTCGACCGTCTTCACCGTGAGGAACAGTTCGGGGACCGCCACGCCGGGAAGATCACGATCTACGGCTGGAGTATTAGCACCACTCGGCGGGGACGTGACCCGCACCTTCAGACTCCGATCACACCCTCCATGTGCAGACGTTCCACACGGCGTACTCCGAATAGTCCAGTACCCGCAGTAGTAACTACTCGGACCAGGTTCCGCTCTGGTGCGTCGCTCAGATTTCGGTGAAGATACCCCGGGCGATGCCGGTGTAGCTGCGACCACGCAGGAACTACCGGCTTCGCTGCACGACCCCTGGTGGCAGCCGACTGTCCGTATTGGAGATTTCTGATGACGGACGCGGAATCCATCCCCAGCTATGAGGGAATGTTCTTCGAAGCGGCTCGGGCGAGTGCCGAAGCTACGTCAGTGTATTCTCCCGCTGCATATTTGGCCGATCTCCTGCAGTTGGTGGACGACCATTTCCAGGACGCCTCGATCCTGCGCAACCGGCCGGGGATCACGAGGGTCCCCCTCGATCCCGCGCACACCGACACCGAGGTGCCGTACCTCGACGTCGTGAACGACGTGCTGGCCCAGCGCCTGGCGGAGGAGCTCGGCGAGAACGCCTACGAGGCGATGCTGACCTTGCCCTATCCGTTGACGATGCCCTTCTCGCGCGAGGACGTCCGGCGGCGGCGGGTCCTCCACCACGCCGGCGTGCCAGCGGCCCAGGTCTACCGCCAGTTCGCCCCCGCTCCCGACGCCGATGTCGTGGCACGGGAGTGCCTCGGCCTGACGCCGCAGGATGTCGACGCCGTCACGACCGTCCTGCCAGGGGACAGGCACGTGCTCGCCGGCTTCGGACTCCCCCCGGACGCGAACCTCTCTGTCCTGGACGAGGTCGAGAAGTTCCTCGAGCGGACCGGCATGGCCGCCGATGACCTGCGGGAGCTGCTGTTCCAGAATCTGAGCCAGGCCGCAACGGACCCCGCGGGCGACACCGAGCGTGTGCTCGCGACGGGGTTCTTCGTCAACAACGGCCAGACACCCGTCTCCGTCACGGCTGACGGAAAGCGGTTGACCTGCGGCGACGCGCCGGTGCCCTGGCAGTGGTTCGAGCGGACGGCCCGGTTCGTGCGCCTGGCCGGCAAGATCGGGATGTCGTTCACGGACCTGGACCTCGTGCTGCGGACGTGCTGCGGCAATGTCATCGACGGCGCCGCGCTCCGCGTGACCGCGATGATCAGAAACCTGCAGGACCTCTACCAGCTCCCGCTCGACGTCGTGTGCAGCCTCGTCGCGCCGATGTCGACCAGCGGTATCGGAGACGCGGACATTCCCGCCGACCTGTTCAACCGGACGTTCAACGGCCCACCGGCGGCCACCGACCGGGCGGTCCTGCTCGGCGGCCCGTTCGTTCCCGCCGCCTACACCGGTTACCCACAGCTGACCTGCCAGGGCGACCTGTTCGACCCGCAGAACGCCGACTTCCTCCGTCGCGTCGCGGCCGGAACCGGCCTCACCGAGACCGATCTCGGCACGGCCGTGGCCCGATTCCGCGCCGGCCTCGTCGATGGCAACGGTGACGGGCCGTTCGAGGGGGAGATCGACACCGCCGCGCTCTCGCTGCTGTTCCGGATCGGCACGCTGACCAGGACGCTCGGACTCGCGGTGCCCGATCTCCTCGGCATCCTCGATGTCCTGCGGTCAGATCCCTCCACCCGGACGCTCAACCCGTCCGGCCTGGTCGCCGATCCCGGCCCCGTCGAGCACGATCCGTTCCGGATACTCGCCTCCGGTCGACCCACCGATGGGCTGTGGCTGGCCGAGATCCTCTTCGCGATCGCCCAGTGGACGAAGAACCACGACTTCGGGGGCGCCGAGCTCGGACGCACGCTGGGCGCCGGGCCCGAGACAGCGGACACCGGCGGCGACACCGGCCAGGTCATCGCGCTCGACGGGCTCTACCAGGCGTTCCAGAGCGTTCTCCTGACGCCCACGACGTTCGTGTCCGATCGGCTCGACGATCGCGACGCGGCGGTTGTCCACCGGACCATCTCCGCCGCGGGCGGGCCGGTGTCGAACCTCGACGCCCGCATCGTCCGCGACGACGGCCCGGCCGCCGCATCAAGGGCTTTCGAGGCGCTCGCCCGTCTCCCGCTGATCACCGACACCGACTTCCGCGAGATCGCGATCGAGGCACGGCTGCGGGACAAGATCTTCGCCAACCTGGTGTTCCGCGGCTACCTGGAGGCCGACGGCACCCTGGTCGAGCCGCAGTTCCCGATCCGGGTGGAGGACTTCCTGCTCACGGGTGGGTTCGCGGCGGTCCAGGCCGAGTTGTTCACCGTCATGAGCCAGTTGCGCCTCGAGGACGCCGAGGAACAGCCGAGCCAGGATTCGAGTGCCGACCCGGCTGCCGATCCAGCGGACTCCGCTACTGATTCCACAGCCGGCGATCCGGGTAGCGACGCGGGCGGTCCCACCGTGGCGGACGGGACGAATGCCGTGGCGGTGCACAGCGTGGTTCCCGACCAGCTCGACCCGGCCGGCTTCTACCCGTCGGACCTGCGCTGGGTGGAGGGGCTCTCCCCCGCTGACGACCTCGAGCTCTACGACAACCTCGTGTACAACCGCTACATCGACGCGGACGGCACCGTCCTGCGCAACGGCTTCTTCGCCGACGCCGGCAACGCCGACGCGTTCGTCGTCGACGCCGACCTCGGCGACGCCGCCCCCGCGGTCTGGACGCTGATCCACGACCGCGTCGCACGTTTCGTCACCGATGCGCTCACGTTGGACCAGACCATCTTCAGCCAGCTGCCACTCGATGACTCGGCGATCCGGCGCCTGGTGGACGACCTGCTGTTCAACGGCCACATCGACGCGTCCGGCGGCTACACCGACAAGGTCGCCCTGCTCGCGCTCGGACGCGACCGGCTCGAGGTCGCGCTCGAGTTCTACCCGCTCCGTCGCGGGATCCTCGAGGCGATGCAGGACCAGATCACCGCCTTCCGGACGGGCTACGTCACGTTCGCGCGCGAGTCGTTCGAGGAGATCGCGAGCGCGGTGCTCGCCACGCTGGTCGACCAGCGCCTCACCGGCACGTGGGTGGTGGACGGACGGGTGCCCGACAACCTTGCACCGGCCATCGTCGGCGGCACGGCCGACCTCGGGCTCGGGGTGGAGTTCGCCCCGGAAGAGCAGGACCTCGTGCTGGCCCGGCTGGCCGCGATCCTCCACAGCGTGCAGCGCTATCGCGTCGATCCGGCCGCGCTGGCCGGGCTCGGTCTGGACCAGGGCGAGATCGGTGTGCTCGTCGGTCTCCTGCAGTCCGCGGGTGACCTCACGGCCGAGTTGATGGTCGCGCAGGAGCGGCTCCCCTTCTTCGTCGACGTCCACAGCGCGCTCGGGTTCGCCGTTCCCGGCTTCAGCGACTACGACCGGGACGTGTTCTTCCTCCTGCACACGGTGGCGAAGGAGATCGCGGCGGCCACCGGCGAGATCGTCGGCGCCCTCGCCACGCAGGCCGGAACGCAGCGGTCGACGCTGTTCGCCGGCCTGCAGGACGTGTGGGGAGTCACCCCCGCGACCGCCACGGCGATGGCGGTCGCGGTGTGTGGTACTCCGGCGGCGACGATGGACACGCTGGTGGTGCCCGTGCTCAGGGCGGGTGCCGCTGCGAGCCGGGTCACGACCGTTCCGGCGGACGCCCGTTTCCGACTCGTGTACCGCAG
This sequence comes from Pseudonocardia sp. 73-21, assembly GCF_001899645.1. Lineage (GTDB taxonomy): Bacteria > Actinomycetota > Actinomycetes > Mycobacteriales > Pseudonocardiaceae > Pseudonocardia. The sequence goes on from NZ_MKVV01000043.1 coordinate 54,352, forward strand.
GCTCGCGCGTTTCGCAGCCATCGCGGCCAAGCTGAATCTCGACGCCGTCCAGACCGAGATCGCATTCCGCGACCGCGACCTCGTGGGGAGCTTCCCCGAGCGGCTCGTCCTCCCGCCGGGCGTCACGACGGTCGACGCGCTGCTGCCCAGCGCCGACGGCACCGTCTCTCTCTTCGTGGGCACCAACTGCTGGCGCTACTCGGCGTCGACCTACGCGCTGACGACGACCACACCTGACCCGCTGACCGCGGTGTCGCACCGGTTCGCCGCGCTCACCGGCGTCGACGCCGCCTTCGTCGACGCCACAGGAACGGAATGGTTGGTGGGGCGCGACGGCGCCGGCGCCGCGCTCACCTTTGTCCGTGAGGGGCTCACCGCGGTGTGGGTGACGGCGGAGCGCACCTGGGGCGCGATCCGGAACACCTTCGCAGCGCCGTCCCGGATCGACTCTGCGCTGCGCGACCGCGACGGGAAGACCTACCTGTTCAGTGGCGACCAGTACGTGCGGTACTCGGGCGCCGACTACGCCGAGGTCGATCCCGGCTATCCGCGCACGATCGCCGGGAACTGGGAGGCGGAAGGTCTCGACGTCGTCCTGCCCGCAGAGTTCCGCGCCTCGGTCGACGCGTCGTTCCAGGGCCTGGACGGCGTGACCTACCTGTTCTCCGGGGGGAGTTGCCTGCCCGCCCCTGGCGGAGCGGACTCCGCACCGGTCGTGGGGCGGTGGGGCCGGGTGCGCAACGGTTTCGTCGAGGCGTCGGGTGTCGATGCCGCCTACGCGGCGGGTGGTAGGCAGTTCCTGCTGCGCGGCGACCAGGTGGTGAGCCGCACCGACGGCTTCGAGGCGGGTGACGCGACCGTCGACGAGGGCTACCCGCTGCGTCTCGAGACGTACTTCGCGGACCTGCCCGTCGAGTTCGAGGCCGGCGTGGATGCGGCCTTCTGCGACGCGGCCGGAGCGGTGCACCTGTTCCGCAACGGCCGCACCGTCGCGCTGGCCCCCGGCGACGGCCTCGTCGTGCCGGTGAACGAACGGTGGGGACTGATCGGTCCCGTACTCCCGACCGGCACGGTGGACGCGGCCTTCGTCGGCATGGACGGGAAGACCTACCTGTTCAGCGGAGGTCGCTACATCCGCTACTCCGGTGCCGACTACACGGCTGTCGACCCCGGCTACCCACGCCTCGTCGACGGCGACTGGGGCGGGCTGCGGACCGTCACGGCCTCCTTCGTCCTCGACGAGAAGACCTACCTGTTCGGTGCGGTGGGCACGCTGTTCTCACTGCCCGTGCCCGAGGGCGGTGAGAGAGCGGCGTTCACCGAGCACCTGAACGCCGGACAGGTGCCGCCGGTGCTGCGCGACACGCTGCGCCTGCACGGCCTGACCCCCGTGCTCGACAAGCCGGTGAGCGGGACGTCGCCGGAATGGGTTGTGCGGGCCGACGACGGGATGGCCTTCACCGTCCGCCTCGACCCCACGGCCGCGACCGTCACCGGCGATCGCGCCGACGAGAACGGCTTCTGCGTCCGGTACTCCACCCGTGATTACAGCACGCCGGACGCGGGCCACCCGCGTCCGACGGGTGCGGGCAACTGGTGGAACCTGCCCGACGCGCTGCTGGCCGGCGAGCCCGAGTTCGCGCAGGTCGACGCCGTCTTCGCCGGTACGGACGGACACACCTACCTGTTCGCGGGTGGCAGGTTCGTCGTGTTCGACAACCGGGAACGCTGGTGGTCGGAGCCACGCTCGCTGGCCGACGACTGGGACAGCCTCCCGTTCGACCGTGTCGACGCCGCCTTCGTCGGCAACGACGGACGCACCTACGTGTTCTCCGGGTCGCGCTACGTCCGGTTCTCCGGCGCCGACTACACCCGCCGCGACGACCGCTACCCGAACGACATCACCACGTTCTGGGGTGCGGTCCCCAACACCATCGCCAGGACCGGAGCGGTGGACGCGGCGGTGGTGCTCGACGGCTACACCTATCTGTTCTCCGGGGACCAGTACGTCCGCTACGACGGCGACACCTACGCCACCGTGGACAACGGCTACCCCAAGAACATCGCCGACTCGCTGACGAGCGAACCCCGGTTCGTGAACCTCACCGTGCCACCGACCGGGCCGATCGACGCGGTGACGGCCGACCGGCGCACCGTCGCTCTGTTCACCGGCGGGCGCTGCCACGTGGTGTCGGACTCGCTCTACCGGCTCTACGCGGACCTCTTCCCGGCCACGCCCGGCTGCGCCTTCGTCGAGGACGGAGCCGTACTGGCCGAAGGGCCGACGGGCTGGCACCACCTCGGCGCGCTGGAGGCCGAGATGCTGGTGCAGACCCCGGTGCGGCCCCGGAGCCTGCGCACCGCACCCGTCGCCTTCCGCAGCGGGCTCAGCGCGGTGCTGGCCGGAACGGACGGCAACACCTACCTGTTCCAGGGCACGTCGTGCTACGACGTGGCGCTCGGACGCGCGTTCCCCGCGGAGCAGGACTGGGGACGCCCGCGCAACACGGTCGCCCAGGCCGGAACCGTCGACGCCGGGTTCGTCGGACGCGACGGGCTGACCTACGTGTTCGGCGGCGACCAGTTCGTCGTCTACTCCGGCACCAGCTATGTCGATGTGGAGATCGACGGCCGCCCCCAGCCGATCGCCGAGCACTGGGGTGGGCTCGACAACGTGGCGATCGCGTTCGTCGACGGAGAGCAGACGTTCCTGTGCGAGGCGGCCGACGACGACGGCCGGTTCCGGTACGTCGTCTACTCGGGCACCGACTACACCCGCGCCGATCCGGGCTCTCCGCACACCGCCGACGCCGACTTCTGGGACATCCCCCCACAGTGGCGGGAAGAGGGCTTCGACCGGCTGGCAGCGGTGGTGGTCGAGCGGGGCAACCGGTTCCTGCTCAGCGGCACCCGCTACCTGCAGTACACGGAAGCGACGAACACGTGGTCGTACCCGCACGAGCTGAGCAGGCTGTGGCCCGGCCTGCCCTTCGACGCGGACGCGGGCTCGCCGCTCCAGAGCGCGTTCACCGGCGCCGACGGGGCCTACTACCTGTTCTCGCGGGGCAGGTTCTGCCGCCACGACGGCCTGCAGGCGAGCCCAGCCGAACCCGTCGAGGGTCGCTGGGGCCGGCTGCACAACAACTTCGCCTCCACCACCCGCACGAACCTCGTCGATGCGGCGTTCGTCTTCCAGAGCACCACCTACCTGTTCTCCGGGGACCAGTACGTCCGGTACTCGGGACCGGACTACCGCTACGTCGACACCGGCTACCCCAGGCCGGTGGTCGCGCTGCGCCAGGAGGACTGCTTCGCCAACCTGCCCGACTCGGTCGAGAACCTGCTCGCCGACCGGGTCGCCGCCGGCGCCGAGACCGTGATCGACGCCGTGGTGGCCGATGACCGCACCGTCCACCTGCTGATCGGGCCGGACTGCCACAGCGTGTCGACGAGCCTGGAGGCCGACTACGACGTGGCGGGTCTCGGCCAGGTCCGCAACACCCTCGCCGACACCGGCCGGGTCGACGCCTCCTTCGTCAAGGACGACCACACCTACCTGTTCTCCGGAGACCAGTACGTCCGCTACACCGGTGACCGCTACTCCGTCGTCGACGAGGGCTATCCGCTCTCGATCGAGACCGCACTGCCGGCCGAGATCGGTGTCAGCGCGCTCCCGGAACCCTTCGGCGACGGGATCGACGCCGCGCTCGACGGTGCCGACGGCAAGATCTACCTCTTCGCCGGCCGACAGTTCGTCGGCAACGGCTCGCCCTCCCCGACACCGCAGCCGGTCGCCGGCCACTGGGGTCAGGTGCGCAACCGCTTCGCGCCCAGCCCCGGATCACCTGGTGCTGTGGACGCGGCCTTCGTCTCCGCGGCGGGGCACCTCTACGCCTTCGCCGGTGATCAATACGTCCGCTACACCACCCCCGGCGATCGGTACGCCGATGACGGCTACCCACGTTCGATCAAGGACGACTGGGGCGATCTGCCGGTGGCCTTCGAGAGCGGCATCGACGGCGCCTTCCGGTTCGAGGACCGCACGTACTTCGTCCGTGGCGAGGACTACCTGCGCTACTCCGACCCCGACCACCGTCGCGTGGACCGGCTCTACCCGCAGCCGCTGACGGCGCGGTGGGGGCCCTGGGTGGACTACCGCTTCACCGACCTTCGCGCGATCGCCCGTTTCGCACGACTGCACGCCGGCCACCCCGACGTCGACGGCGGGCTGGCCGGGATCTTCGCCGGGACCGGCACGGTCGCCGACCCCTACCAGCGCCTCGCCACGGTGTTCGGCTGGGATGTCGACGAGATCGCCTGGGCGGTACGCCATCACGCATTCCTGCCCGCCGAGGCGCCGGCCCACGTCGATATCGAGATCGTCTCCCCGCTCGTCGATCTCTTCACGCTCACCACCACGATCGGCGGCACCCCGTCCACGGTGCACGAGCAGGTGTGGAGCCCGCTGTACGGCGACGCCGCCGCGTCGTCCGCCACCAGCGCCGGCGAGGCGCTACAGGGGATGCTGCTGAGCCACCACATCGGCGACGACCGCCCCGCGCTCGTCCAACTGCTGCACCAGGAGATGAACGAGGCCGTCCGCGACGCGCTGGTGGCCGCGGTCATCGCGAACACCGACGGGGTGCACAGCGCGAGCGACCTGTTCGACCTGCTGCTCATCGACGTGGAGATGGGCGGGCTGGGCACCACGTCGGCGGTCCGGGAGGCCATCGGCGCCACCCAGCTGTTCTTCCACCGCTACTTCCTCAACCTGCAGCCCGTGACCGTCCGCGGCGGGCCCGGACAGCCCGCCGGCCCCGACGCCGTGAAGGCGGAGCTGAAGAGCTGGTGGGCCTGGATGCAGAACTACCAGGTGTGGGCGGCCAACCGAAAGGTCTACCTCTACCCCGAGAACTACATCCGGCCCGAGCTGCGCGCGACCAAGACACCCGCGTTCGCGACCCTGGAGAACGATCTGCTCCAGGGCGAGCTCACCGCCGACGCGGTCCGGCAGGCCTACACCACCTACCTCGACGACTACACCGAGGTCTCCCGGCTCACGATCGCGGGCGGCTACGTCTACGAGGCGCCCCATCCGAGCGACCACGCCTGGGACCTGGTGCTGTTCGGCCGCACCAAGACCGATCCTCGCCGCTTCTACTACCGCCTCGCGGCGTTCTCCCGGGAGGCGAGCCGGTCGGCGGTGTGGCAGCCGTGGTCGAAGGTCGACGTCCGCATCGACAGCGACCGCGTCTATCCGGTGTTCGCGTTCGATCGCGTGTTCGTGTTCTGGGCCGGGCTCGACGCGGCGGTGCACAGCACGTCGAGCGACACGTTCACCGACAGGAGCAGCGACACCGGGCACACCTACACCCGCCAGACGCCACCTACCTACACCGTGAAGATCTACTACTCCTTCTACGACCTGAACGGGGTGTGGACCCCCGAGCAGCAACTGACCATGACCCCGCCCGTCGAGGAGACGTTCGAGGTCTCCGACATCCAGCTGCTGGTCGAGACCTCCTCACTCATGCCGCCCACGCCCGGTGACGACGTCGAACACGCGCACGACAACATCGTCGTGCGCTGCGGTTACACGCGCACGGATCCGGTCACGGCAGCGACCACCCGCCGCACCGTGGCGTTCACGCTGACCGCCGAGCTGTTCACCCAGCCCACCACCGCCGTCGCGTTCGACGACACCGGCATCGGACGCTTCCAGTCGCTGTTCGACGAGCCCGTGGACATCGACCCGTTCGCCGCCGTCGAGGCGGCCATGCTGGCCCGCAACGACGCGATCGGCGGGATGGTGGTGCGACAGCTCGAGAGGGTGGCCGCGGAACTGCCGGTGTCCGTGCCACCGCCGTCGGTCGTGATGTTCAACAACCCCAAGGAGTCGATCACCGACCGGTGGTTCGGCTTCGACTACAAGGGCGGCAGCTTCCTCTGCAAGCCGGCTCCGCTGCCGTCGGTGACCACCTTGGGGATCAGTCCGCTGCCGCTGCACCATCCCGGTGACCGGCTCCCCCACTGGAACCGGGTCGACGCCGGCTTCGCCACACCGGACGGCACCGCCTACTTCTTCGACAACGCCGGGCACCGCTACGTCACCGTCGACCGCTCCGGTGTCCAGGGGGCGGCGGCGGACATCACCACCCGCTGGGGACGGTCGAGGACGGGGTTCCCCGCCTCCGGTGTCGTGGACGCCGTCGTCGCGGTCGACGGCCACGTGTTCGTGTTCTCCGGAGCGGAGTACGCCCGCTTCAGCGGCGGATCGTTCGCCGTCATGGACGAGGGCTACCCGCGGGAGATCACGTCGAACGACGACGGTCTGCCCCGCTGGCCGCGGGTTGTTGCGGGGTTCACGGGGGTGGACGGCCGGACCTACCTGTTCCAGGGCGGGAGCTTCGTCGACCTCGCGGCACCCGGCCGGAAGAAGCCGGTCGCTGACCGCTGGGGGCGGGTCGAGGGCGCCGCGGCGGGCACCGGGATCTTCGACACCGGCACCGTCGCCGCGGCGTACGTGATCGGCGAGCACACGTTCCTGGTCTCTGGCGGGCGATATGTTCGTTACACGGGAGGTGTCTACGAGTTCGTCGACGACGGCTATCCGCGTGACCTCGCCGGCAACCCCGACGGCCTCCCGTCTTCACCCGGCGTCGTGTTCACCCAGGGCGCGAGCCGGTACGAGTTCGACAACGAAGCCAAGACCTACACCGTCGCCCAGCCGGGTGAGCCGCCGGAGCAGCACACCAGCACCGATCTGGGCGGTGGGGACACGATCGGCTCGCCGGCGGCGGTGTGGGCGGCGGGCGTTCTGGGCAACCACCTCTACCTCGTCGGCGACACCGCGTTCGTCCGGTACACGCTCGGGCCCGACGGTGCGGTCCCCACCTACATCGATGCCGGGTACCCGAAGGCCTGCACAGTGCCCGTCGATGCTCTCGTCGTGAGCGGCGGTGGGCTCGTCGTGTTCTCCGGGGAGAGCTACGCCCGGATCCCGGCCGGGCAGGAACTCGACGCCGCGGTCGTGCTCGTCCCGATCGACGGCAGCTGGGGCAACCTGCCCCAGCAGTTCCACGGCGGCCTGGACGGGGCGATCGACACGCCCGACGCGTTGTACCTGCTGGCCGGCAGGGACTACGTGCGCTACGGCAAGGTCACAGCGGACGGGTCACCTCCGCAGCTGCCCTACGAGCAGGCCGCCGGTCAGTTCGAGATCATCAGGCTGACCACGGGGACGGCGTCCACCCTCAACCAGCAGATGTTCACCGGCGGCGTCGGCGCCGTCCTCGACGTCGTCACCCAGGAGACCGACGAGCGCCCCTCGTTCAACAAGAACATCTCCGCGGCCACGGTCATCAAGGTCCGGCCGGACAAGGTCGAGGACGGCTACCTGCCGGTCACCTCCTACCTGGACTTCGACAGCGCCAACGGTCTCTACTACTGGGAGATCTTCTTCCACGCCCCGCTGCTCATCGCCCAGGCCCTGCGCGCCGCCCAGCGGTTCGAGGAGGCCATGGTGTGGTTGGGCTACATCTTCGACCCCACCCAGAACCGCGACCACTGGCGGTTCCTGCCCTTCCGCGAGACGGACGTCGCGGCCCTCGTCGACACCTGCCTCGCCGATCTCGCGGCGCTCGACAGCACTGACGCGACGCTCGGCCCGGCGCTGGAACAGCTCCGGACGCTCGCACCGGTCTTCGCCCAGGAGCGCGTGGTGCAGGCCGCCGAAGGAGACGTCCTGACCACCGTCCCAGCCCAGGTGGCGGCGAAGATCGCCGCCATCCCGGTCCCTGCCCCCGGTACGCCGGCGGCCGTGAACGCCTGGCACGACCTGCAGGAGACCGGCGCCGTCATCGCCCGGCTCGACCGCCGCTACCAACTCATGATCGGCGGCCGGGAGACGGCGCTGCTGAGCTACCTGAACGACCCGTTCGACCCGCACGCCGTCGCGGCCGCGCGCACGGGCGCCTACCGGCGTGCCGTGGTGATGGCCTACCTCGACAACCTGCTCGACTGGGGCGACATGCTCTTCCGGCAGTACACCGGGGAGAGCATCGACCAGGCCCGGATGCTCTACATCCTGGCCCATGACGTGCTCGGCCCCCGCCCGCACGACCTGGGGATGCGACCACTGCGCGAGGTCCGCAACGCCGGGCAGCTCACCCACTCCCCCGGCGAGTACGACTTCCTGGTCCGGCAGGCGGCCACGCTGCCGGCCGGCGACCCGAACGCCGTCAGAGCCGCAGCCGTGCACGCCAGCATCGCCACCGTCGCGTCCATCGACCCCGCCGACACCGACAGCACCGACTCCTACTTCACGATCCCCGAGAACAGCAGGCTCACCGACTACTGGACCCGCGTCGAGGACCGGCTGACCAAGATCCGGCACTCACTCGACATCCTCGGCGTCAGCCGGCCGATCCCGCTGTTCGAGCCACCGCTCGACCCGATGGCGCTCGTCAAAGCCAGGGCGGCGGGCACCGGCCTCGGTGCGGTGTCGGCGTCGGGGGGGCCGGTGACCGCGCCGCACTACCGGTTCACCGTCGTGCTCGCGAAGGCCCAGGAGCTCACCGACCGGCTGACCCAGTTCGGCGGCGACCTGCTCGCGGCGCTCGAGAAGCACGACGCCGAAGCGCTCAGCGTGCTGCAGAACACCCAGGACGCCGTGATCCTCGCCATGACCACGGCGATCAAGGAGGCCGCCATCGGCTCCGCGACGGCCACCATCACGGAGCTGACCGCGAGCCAGAGCTCCGCCCAGATGCGGCAGGCCCACTACCAGTCGCTGATCGACACCGGTCAGCTGCCGGTCGAGCTGGCCCAGGTGGGGCTGATGACCGGGGGCGTCACCGCGAACGCCGTCGCCGCCGGGCTCAAGCTCGCTGCGGGCATCGGGCACGTGATCCCCCAGGTCAAGATCGGACTGTTCAATTTCGGGACCGAGGAAGGCGGCCTCCAGCTCGGTACGGCGCTGGACAGCTTCGCCGACTTCTCCCAGATGCTGGGCGGCACGCTGAGCGGGGTGGCGGAGATCCTCGGGCTGTACGCGAGCCACCAGCGCACGACCCAGGACTGGCAGCTGCAGCTCGACACGGCCGTCAACGATCTGGCCCAGATCGCCGCCCAGCTCGACGGCGCCGGCCACCAGCTGGCTTCGGCACGGCGTGACCTGGAGATCCTCCAGCAGGACGTCGTGCACAACGCCGCGGTCGCCCGCTTCATGACGGAGAAGTTCAGCACCGTGGCGCTGTACCAGTGGATGGCCGGGCAGCTCACCGGCGTCTACGTCCAGGCCTACGGCCTCGCCTACGACCTCGCCCGGCAGGCCGAATGCGCACTCCAGTTCGAGCGCGGCCTGCCGTCGACCGAGGCCACGATCATCCAGCCGGTCTACTGGGAGGGCCAGCACGGCGGTCTCCTCGCCGGCGAGAAGCTGGGCCTCGACCTGGCCCGGCTCGCCGTCGCCTACCTCGACACCGGCGGACGCGGGCTGGAGATCACCAAACGGATCTCCCTGATCGACCTCGACCCGCTGGCGTTACTGACCCTTCGCAGCACCGGGGCCTGCGAGTTCTCCTTCACCGAGGCGCTGTTCGACTACGACTTCCCCGGGCACTACCGCCGTCAGATCCGGACGCTGTCGGTCGCGCTCGCGGGCGCGGGCGGTCAGGGGATCACCGCCAACGCCATGCTGACGCAGCTGCAGCACAAGACGGTGCTGACGGCCGACAGCGCAGCGGCCAAGTACCTGCTCGACGCGAAAGGCCTGCCGCCGTCGTCGATCCGCAGCGACTGGCGCCCGACCCAGCAGATCGCACTCTCCCAGGTGCCCGACGGGCAGGACAGCAACGGGCTGTTCGAGCTGCGGTTCGACGATGACCGCTACCTGCCCTTCGAGGGCACGGGCGCCGTCTCCACCTGGCGGCTCGAGCTGACCGGCCGCCACGACGGGTACACCCCCGACCAGCTCCAGGACGCGGTCATCACCGTCAAGTACACGGCGCAACCCGGCGACCCCACCTTCACCAGCGCGGTCAAGGGGCTTCTCAAGCCCTATCCGGCCTACCACTACCTCGACCTCGCCAGGGACTTCCCCGACAACTGGCAACAGTTCCAGGCCGGCGCCGGTGATCCACTCACGATCACCCTGACCCCGGCGATGTTCCCGAACATGAGCAGCCGCCAGATATCCGCCGTCTACGCGCACTTCGACACGACCGGGCCGGAGGTGGTCAGTATGACCCTCAACAGCAATCCGAACTGGGTGTTGACGGATGGCCGGCTCCTCGTCACCACCGGGCTCAACCTGAGCGCCGCCGGTTCCGAGTGGACGTTCGAACTGCACGGCGACAAGACCTCGATCAACACCGTCGACCTGGTCGTCAGCTACACCGCGAGCGTCCGATGACCACGCCGAGGCGCCACGTGGAGGGCCGGAACATGGGGGCTCCACCGAAACCGCGGGCGAAGAAGCCGCACCCGGAGGCCGGCCCCGCCGATGACTCGGAGAAACCGGACACCGTCGGCGGGGAACCCACCGCGCTGAACAGATCCCTCGGCCATGTCAACGTCGCCGTGGCCAGAATGCCGAAGCAGTCGAAGGTCGCGACCGAACTCACCGCCCAGATCGAGGTCGGCCGAAAGCGCTGGCCGCAGTTTCTGGCCACCCTGCGCGCCGAGGATCCCGACCGGAACGACGGAGCAGCGGCCTACGCGGCGCGCTACACCTCGGTACCGGCCCTGAACCAGGAACTTCCGGCGAACCTCCGCAACTACCTGGCCACGATGAACATCGACACCCGTGGGTTCACCAAGTACGCGACCGGTCCCCGAGGCGGAGAGAAGGCCTACGAGAACTACTACAACGCCAAACAGGGCGTCATCGTCGCAAGCTGGAACTACGCCGAGAAGGACGTCGGCGACGGCACGCGGCTCAACCTGTCCGAGATCCTCTTCCACGAGTACACGGCGGAAGCCGAGCGCGTCGGCTCCCCTGTCAAGAACCTCCGCTACGTGGTCCGCAGCAGCATCCAGGGCCAGGCAGCGCTGAAGGTCATGGAAGCGATCACCCCGCTGAAGGACCGGTTCGGCAGTCGATCCTGGGAGCCCGGCAGCGACGAGTTCAACGCACTGCTGTCGATCGACAACGTGAAGTCGATCCCCTACCTGCTGACCGATCATCGGGAGGCACTGGGGCACAAGTCGATCCTGCGGATCGTGACCTTCGGTCTCTCGGCCCTCGTCATCGAACTCGGCTGACCGGCATCCATCCCGACCGGTCATCTGCCGACGCGGGTGCGCGGACCCGACCGGCTCCGCCAAGAAGCGGTGGTGTCGGACACGACGAACTGGCACAGTGCGGCAGTGCCCACGGCCGACCCCTCGCCGCCCGCTGCCGAGGAGCCCCGAGTGCTGTCCGCGCCGACGCACCACGCCGACCCCGCCGACCCCGCCGACCCACCTGTCGATCCGGTCCCCTCATCCCAGCTCCCGGCGACGATATGAGCCGCCCCGGGTCACTCTCGGGACATGCTCCGCCCCTGCGACGTCGGCGGAGCCAGATCGCCACCAAGCGGGAGCCATCGGGCCCGAACGAGATGGACGAGCATCCCGACGACAACCCGTCGCAACTGAAGAAGCGCAACACCGCGCCCGGACCTGAGCACGACCTGCCCGAGGCGCCCCCGCCCCACCCCCCGGACGCCCAGCTCCTGCACGCTCTGCCGACCCGGGCCCGCTCGTCGCCCGACGAGCCGGTTCGGCTTCGACGACAGCTCAGCGGTGTCAAGCGGGCGCCGTCGAGGCCCGACGACGGGGAGGGACATCCCGACGATGACCCGACGCTGCTGAAGAAGCGCAACACCGCGGCCATCCCGGTGCAGGACCTGCCCGAGGCGCCCGCGCCCCACCGCGCGGACCCCCCGCCCGCGCCGGTCGACCTCGCGCCGTTGCGCCAGATCATCGCCGACGTCGGGCCGAACCCGACCGGCTTGTACGCCGTCAAGCTCCGACCCGGGATCAGCGTGCGGGACAACGGGACGATCGACCACATCACGGTCAGCTCCCTGGTGCGCACACCGAGCCCGCTGAAGCGCACGATGGGCGATCACACGCGTTCCTGGACCACGCTCGTCGACCTCGTCCGCGCCCGGCTTTTCGGGAAATCGCTCGGCGACGCGGTCACGACGCTTAGTGAGGACCATGCCGAGGCAGCCGACTGGATGGACGCACCCCCAGCAGGCGGCGCGGAGCACCCCGTCGGCCGACAGTTGTTCGACCTGCTGCCCGCCGACGACCAGACCTTCCGAAGGGACTACCTGCGGTACTACTCGGCGGTGGTCCGCACGAAGCTGGACACCGCCCGGGAGGCGGTCGCACGGGGCGACGGGGGCGCCGCCGGCGCGGCGCTCGAGGAAGCCGTCGGCCACCACCTCGCATACCTGAACTTCCTGCCCTTCAGCACGGTCCAGCCGGCGTCGGGGCGGGGCGCGACCGGCTCCGGCGAGGGCACCGCGCGTGGGGTGCTCATCAGCAACGAGATCCGGACGAGAGCAGCTCCTGTCGCAGCACCACCTCAACTTCAGGACCAGTCGGGGCCCATCAGCGAGATCCCGGAGACCGCAGATCCCGTCACATCACCACGGCAACTGCAGGACCAGTTGTGGAAGCTCTTCGACTTCGGCGCCGTCCTCCGCGGATCGGGAGCCACCGAGTCCCTCAGCGGGATGGGCAGCACCATCGTCGATGACGCCACAGCGCTGCCCGCGCTGCGGGACGAGCTGCTCGCCATCCTCGAGGGGCCGCACGCGAATCCAACCGTCGAGGCCGTGAAGGCCGTCCAGCAATCCGCCCTGAAGATCAAGCAGAATGCCGAGCCCCTCGGATACGCTCCGATTGCGACGATGGCTCGCTCGCTCGAGCAGATCGCAGAACGTGCGCCGAGGGCGAGCATAAATACGACCGACAAGAAAGCCTTGATCAAGAACCTTGAGAAATACCCGGGTGGCACCACGGGAGATGTGACGGTCGAGGAGTATCGCGCCGAGCTGAACGCGGTCCGGACAACGGTGGAGAAGAACCGCGAAGGCGCTCCACTGGTCATGGCAGCTCTGATCGCCGAGCACCAGAAGGCGATGGCGACCGAATACCCCGTCACCGTTGGGGATGCAGAGTTCCTCTCCGACCAACCCACCGACATGAACGGCGCCCGAACCCGGCTGATCGACGTCCTCAAGTCCAACGTCCGGCCCGGGCCGACAGCCCCGGGCCAGGCATCGACCAAGTTGCAGCGAGACATCGGCGTCTTGTTCAAGCAGAAGTTCGTGGACACGTTCGTCGACGACGTCGTCGCGCACTACGAACGGATCAACCCGCGGATCGAACGAGCCGCGGACAGCGGGTGGGCCAAGGACGCCGCGAACACCACACTCGTGGTCACCTGCTCCTGGCCTGGCGGCCGCGGGAGTACCACGATCACGGGCGACCCGATGCCCCACCGGGTCTCGGGGGCGGAATGGGTGCCCACACCACCGCGGAGACACTCGAGGTCGAGGCAGTCAAGGCACTGGTCACGCGGTCGACCGCCGCGCAGCAGGTGGTCGATACGCTTCGAGCGCGGGTGAGGCGAGCCCTCGGATCGGACGTGATGAAACTCGACGACACCCTGCCGCCCTACCAGCTGGCCGCCGGCCAACTCGGTGCGCTGTTCAACGCCGCACGCGACGTGCTCACGAGCGCCGAGCCCGCTGACGCGATCGTCGCCTACCTCAACTTCCGCAACATGCTGCCCTACGCGACCGTCGCGGCGTCCGACACCAGCGGCCACGGCGAGGGCGCCGCGAAGAAGCGCGGCGCCGGCGCAGCCGACGCGATCGAGGTCCTGTATGACCAGAAGGCGATCGACGAGGCGGTCACCACCCAGGAGAGCGTCATCAGCACCTTCGTGCACGGGAACGTCGAAAAGGCCGCGAACCCGGTCGCGGCGCTCAACGAAGCCGCGAAACAGCTGACCCTGATGGCGGTTGAGGCGACGGACCTGAAGGACGACATCACTGCCTCGGCTGCACGCCTCACCGCGATGGCCGTGGAGCTCACGAGGCTCAAGCCGGGTCGGGCGCAACCGTTCATCAACGAAGTCGGCAACAGGATGCGTACCGCGCGCCACGCGGAGCATGCCGTGATCGTTGCCGAGACCGCGGGGAAGGAATCCCCCGAAGCCCCCGCCGGCCGGACCGGTCAGGCGGCCATCAAACGCAAGGGGCGCCGGTAACTTCTGCTGAGGGGTGGCACTGGCGCGCCGGCGCGCTAGTTTGCCGGAATGAGCCTCCTCGACACCGTGGCCGAGCGCGACAGCTGGCGTTGCTGGGTGTGCGACGAATCGGTCGACCCCGACATGTCGGTGAACGACCCGCGAGGACCCAGCGTCGACAGCCGGACCGCCGACCGCAAGGCCAAGGTTGCCGAGCGGCTCGCGCACCGCGGGTGCAACACCCGCAAAGGCGCGGTCCCCGTGGTCATCGCCTGGCCCGGCCACCTGTTCGTGGTCGAACCCGCACCGCTGATCACCGTCGCCGGCAGACTGGAGCGCAAGGGGGGACGCGAGATGGTGGCCCGTTGTCCGACCCAGCACGATGCCCGAAAGGCTGCGGAGTGGCTGCTGGACCGTTTCTCCCGACTGGTCCCAGGGTTGCCGGTGACGGCCGAGATCACGGCGGGCGGCGGCCAGTTCCTCGTCACCCTGGCCGCCGGCCGTCACTGACCGGGATCCACCGGAGACCGGCCCGCAGGCGATCACCACCGAAGACTCCCCCGTGCCCCGTCAATCCTTCGCCGGTCGAGTCGTTCGACGGTGCTCAGCCAGCTCGGCGAGTCGGACACGGCTCATCTCGATGACGACACGCACGGCGGGCGCGGGCTGGCGTCCCGCACGGGTCACCGCCACGAGTTGCCGCTCCAACGCGGGCGCGAACGCCCTCGCCGTGAGGATGCCTGCGTCCAGGTCGTCCCGAACGAAGGTGTACGGCAGGACGGAGCAGTACTCACCCCGGGCCACGATGTCTCGCACCAGATGGATGGAGTCGGTCCGGGAACCGATGTCGCCGGGCACCTGGCCCGGCTCCACACTCGCGAGCAGGAGATCGCGGAATCCCGGGGTCAGGACCAACCGGACGGACTGGAGCACGCTCGGGGTGGCGTGGTCCCCGATGCCGGAGAGAGTGCCCTGCTTCCCCACGAGCAGCATCTCGTCGGACCCGACCTCGGTGACCGACAGGTGCGGGTTCATGTGTTCGGACTGGTGCGTGAAGATGCCGAGGTCCAATCGTCCCTCCTCGACCCACTCCTCGAGGAACATCGGCAGTGCCTCGACGATCTCGACGCGGACTTGCGGGTGCTCCTCGGCGAACCTCGCCTGGAGGTAGCCCGCCAGTGCGGAGACGAGTGACGGCGAGAGTCCGAGTTTCAGCGTGCCGACCAGCGATGCGGCAGCCTCCCTGACCGCAGACCTGATGTCGTCGAAATAGGTGAGGAGGGTCTGGGCCATCTCGTACAGGCGGGTGCCGGCGACCGTCGGGCGGACACCGTCGGGAAGTCGCAGCAGCAGCTCGACGCCGAGCTCCCGCTCGAGCGCCTGGATCTGCTTGCTGAGCGCCGGCTGGCCGATGTGCAGCTTGCGGGCCGCGCGACTGAAGCTCCCCTCGCGGACGATCGCCGAGAAGGACTGGATCTGCCGCATGTCCATCGCGTCACCCGTTCCCGGTCGGCCTGCGCCACCGACGCCACCGTATTCCATCGAGGAATGCAACCGGAACGGTCCACCGCCGACGGGGCGGGCGCTCAGCCGCGCCGCAGCAGGAACCGCTGGATCTTGCCGCTCGGCGTCTTCGGCAGCGCCTCGACGAAGTGGACGACCCGCGGGTAGGCGTGGCGCGAGTAGGTGTCTCGGACGAGGGCCTGGAGGTCCTGGGCCAGCGCGTCGCGCGCATCGCGTGACGCGCTCGTGACGACGAACGCCTCGACGATCTCCCCTCGGATGCCCTCCGGGTCCGGCCTGCCGACCACGGCGACGTCGGTGACCGCGGGGTGGGTGATCAGCACGCTCTCGACGTCGAAGGGACCGATGCGGTACCCCGACGCCAGGATGACGTCGTCGTCGCGGGCGGTGAAGAAGAAGTACCCGTCCTCATCCGCGCGGCCGGTGTCGCCGGTGAGGTACCACCGTCCGGCCTCGGCGAAGCGCTCGGCTGTCTTGTCCGGCTCGTCCTGGTAGCCGTCGAACCAGAACAGCGGGCTCGCGGACGCGTCGATCGCGATCTGGCCGTCCACCAACCCTGCGAGGAACCCGGGCAGTGGATGTCCCATCGAGCCTGTGCGGATCGGCTGCACGACGTCGTCGTGCCAGTGGTTGCCGATGACCATGCCCAGCTCTGTCTGGCCGTAGTGGTCCCCGATCGGGACCCCGAAGGTCGTCTCCCCCCACTCCACCACGTCCGGGGTGAGCGGCTCCCCGGCCGACGAGGCCCGGCGCAGCGCGATCCGGCCGGTTGCCGCCGACTTGCTCATCGCCCGGTACATCGTGGGGGCGCCGGCGAAGTTGGTGACGCCGAACCCCTGCATCACCGCCGCCGTCGACTCCGGGGTGAACGCCCCGCGGGACAGCAGGTTGGCCCGCCCGCCCACGAGCGGCGCGACGATGCCGTAGTAGAGGCCGTAGGCCCAGCCGGGGTCCGCCGCGTTCCAGTAGACGTCCTCCGCCTGCACGTCGAGCCCGTAGTGAAGGTAGCTGTGGAAGGCGGCGAGGGCCCGCACGGGCACGACGACGCCTTTCGGTTTCCCGGTCGTACCGCTGGTGTAGAGCTGCAGGAAGGCGCCGGCGCCGCCGACGGTCTCGGACGTGGTCGACGGGGCGCTGTCGGCGACGAGGCGGTCGAAGTCCGCTCCGGTCTCCAGCACGTCGACGCCCGTGAGCGCGTCGAGCTTCGCCCGCTGCTCGGGCTCGGTGACGACCAGCCGTGCCCCCGAGCTCTCCACCCGCAGGCGGATCGCGCCGTCGGCGAACGCCGTGAACAGCGGCACGTGCACCGCGCCCAGCCGCCAGATCGCGAGCAGGGTGACGACGAGCTCGGGGCGCTTGGACATCAGCACCGCCACCCGGTCCGCGCGCTTCACCCCGCGCTCGGCGAGGGCCGTCGCGAGCCGCCGGGACCGGTCGGCGAGCTCGCCGTAGGTCATGGTCGCCCCGGTCAGGTCCTCGTCCACGAATCGAAACGCGACGACGTCGGGGTCGTGTCGGTCGCACAGCAGGGTCGCGACGCTCGCCTCGGGCGCGGCGTACTCGCTCAGCCAGCGCCCGACGGTGTCTTCGATGTCCGGCAAGGACTCCTCCTGGGGTCGGGTGTGTGGAACGGGTCGTCGCCCCGGTGGGGATCCGAAGGAAGACCGAGGTAGGCGAGCGCGTTGTGCACCGCCACCGCGCGACGCCACGGGTCCGGCAGGGCATCGGCGATCCGCGCCGTCGCCTCGAGCTGTTCCGGCATGAACGGGCTGTCCGTCCCGAGGAGCAGCCGATCGACCCCGAACCGGTGCGCGAGCAGCGGCACCTGCACGGGGTCCAGGACCAGCGTGTCGACGAACAGCCTCCGGACCAAGGCGTCCCACCGGTCGGGGGCAGCGTCACCCGCTGCCATCCGCAGCCGTGGATAGATCCAGGGGAAGGCACCACACCCGTGGGTGAGCGCGATGCGCAGGCCGGGATGCCGCTCCAGGACGCCCCCGAACACCAGCGCGGACGCCGCGGCCGCGGCGTCCACCGGCATGCCGAGCCCGATCTCGAGATGCCGCCCGGACCGGTGCAGCACCCCACGCCCCCGGCCCACGGGATGCACGAGGACGCACGCACCCGCCTCTTCGCAGATCGCCCACACCACCGCCGGCTGCGCGGCGTCCAGGTCGTGGCCGTCCATGCGGGTGCCGATCTCGACGCCGCGCAGGCCGAGGTCCAGGCCCCGTGCCAGCTCGGTCGCCGGATCGGACCGGGGCAGGCACCCGAGGCCGATCAACCGGCCGCCCGACTCTCGGCAGGCCGTCGCGATCGCGTCGTTCACGGCGCGGGCGTAGGCGGGATCGTCCGTCCATGCCTGCTCCATGACCTCCGGGACCGGCGAGATCACCTGGTGGGACAGGCCCACCCGGTCCATCTCCGCCAACCGCGTCGGGACGTGCCACAGCGCCGGCGGCACGGCACGGGAGCCCCCGTCGCCCCGCACGATCCGTCCGCCGCCGTCCTCCAGGACGAGTCGCGGAGCTCCGCTGGGCAGGACGGGGAGCCCCGGCCCCAGGTGGTGCGCGTGGACGTCCACCGCGGTGAACCGCGGCGCACCCGGCGAGCCCATCATCCGGGCTCGCCGCCCTGCGGCATGGGCGAGGCCCGTCCGGCCAGCGCCGACAGGTCCTCCCGGAGGACGACGTCCCCGACCTGCACGGGCAGCGCGTCGATCAGCACGAACAGCACCCGGACCGGCTCGTCGCCCCGGGCGACCCAGGAGTGCATGGTGCCCCGCTGGACGAGGACGTCGCCCGCGGTCAGCTGCTCGACGACCTCACCGCTGTCGAGGACCATGTCGAGCCGGCCCGAGAGCACCAGTGCGACGTCCTGCGTCTCGGTGCGGTGCATGTTCGTGTGCTCGGCCTCCGCCGGGTCGAACTCCGCGACGCGGAAGAGCACGCGTGCGCCCTTGGGGCCTGGGGCACCGTCGTCGAAGACGTCCTCGTCGTTGCTGGCGGGGAGCTGCCCCGTGCACCACACGACCCGCGCCTCGTACCCGGGCAGCCGCGGCGCCGAACTCACGATCTCGTCGGACCGGATGACGGCCTTCCCGTCCTCGGAGTGGCCGGTCACGACCCGCCGGAACCTGAAGCTCATCGAGTTCACCCTTCCCTGGTCAGCGCGGTCGGCCGGCGGCACGCAGCGGCACGACGTCGATGCCCTGCGTCACCGTCTGCCGCGTCTCCCCCAGCCCGACCCCGCTGAGGCCCACCACGTCCCCCGGCTGCAGCCAACCCGTGAAGGCCCCGAGTTCGGCGGTGTCGACGTGCTCGAGCAGGCAGCCACCGGGAACCGTGCCGGACCCGATCACCGCCCCGGGCCGTAGGTCGGTCCCGCGCGAGATGTAGGCGAGGAGCTCGCCGAAGGTCCAGTCCATCCGGTCGAGGGTTCCGCGGGTCAGCTCCTCACCGTTGACCGTCGCGGACAGCTCGAGCACCAGCCGCCCGTCGCGGCGGTGGGGTTCGAGCTCGTCGACGGTGACCAGTGCCGGCCCCAGCGTGATGGCGCTGTCCTTGCTCTTCGCCATCCCGATGCCCTGGGCCATGTCCACGACCTGGTGGTCCCGTGCGGTCCAGTCGTTGTAGAGCGTGAAGCCGGCGATGTGCTCCTCGGCCCGGTCCGGGTGCAGGTCGCGGCCGCCGCGCCCGATCACCGCCCCGAGCTCCAGTTCGAGGTCGAACATCGTCGAACCCGGCGCGATCGGGACGTCGTCGTACGGCCCGACGATCGCCTCCGCGTTGGCGAAGTAGAAGGCCGGGCTCTGAAACCACACCTCGGCCAGCTCGACGTCGCGGCCGAGTGCCTTGTAGCACCCGCGGAGGTGGTCGAGGAAGCACAGGCCGTCCCGCACCGACGGTGGACGGCGCAGCGGGGCGAGCAGCCGAACCCCGTCCAGCTCGCGGACCTCTGCGGGCGCGCGCCACGCGTCCTCGCCCGCCTCGACGAGATCGTCGTCCGCGAGCAGCCCCTCCAGGGTCGTGCCCGCTGCGAGCCCGCGGACGGACTCTCCGTCGATGACGCCGGTGCGGACGCCGTCGCCCGCCTCGTAGGTGACCCACCTCATCCGGTCACCGCCGCGTCACCGGTGGTCGTGACGCCAGCGGCCGTGGAGAACCCGCCGACCGGCCGGGCGCCCCGACCGAGATGGATGGGGACCCGCAGGACGGTGAAGGAGGCGACGATCGTCAGGACGCACGCGACCAGCACGACGTACATCGGCGCCCCGGCGCCGGCGCTCGCCACCAACCACACCAGGATCAGGTTGAGGAAGCCGCCGAGTACGGCGACGACGATGTTGTACGGGACCGAGTAGCCGGTCTGGCGCACCTCGGTCGGGAAGACCACCGAGACCATGCCCGGGACGGCGGCCGCGATCCCACCCGCCGCCAGCGCAGCGGGCAGCTGGATCCACACGGCGAGTTCCGACCCCGGAGGCAGCGTGGGAACGACGGCCAGCAGCAACAACGTCGTCGCGGCGGTCGACACGCCGGCCCAGAACAGCATGCGGCTCCAGCCGTACCGGTCTGCGACGTAGCCCCAAGCGGGCATGGACGCCATCGCTCCCGCGATCGAGATCAGGCTGGCGATCAGCGCCGTTGTCGGGGTGTAGCCCAGAGCTGTCTGGAGGTAGATCGCCCAGAAGTTGAAGTAGGTGATGTTGACCAGCGTCAGCGCGACGACGAGCAGGACCGCGAACAGGACCGACCTGCGGTGTCTGCCGAGCACCTCACGAACCGGCGCAGCCGGACGCCGCCCCTCCTCGAGGGTCTCGCGTACGAACGCGGGCGTCTCGTCGATCCGGCGCCTGAGGTAGACGACACGACACCGAGCAGCCCGCCGACGAGGAACGGGAGACGCCACGCGAGCGAGGGCAGGTCCGGCGTCAGGTGCGTCGCCACGAGGCCGGCCACGAACGCCACCCCCGCGCCGAGCAGGAACCCGCTGTACGCCGTCATCTGCTGGAACGCACCCGCCCGCGCGACACCGTCGGGCCGGGCGTGCTCGGTGACGAAGACCGCGGCCGCGGGAAGCTCGCCCCCCACCGCGCAGCCCTGGGCGACGCGCAGCAGCAACAGCAACACCGGCGCGGGCCAGCCGATGTGGTCATAGGTCGGCAGCAACCCGATGAGCAGCGTGGCCACGGACATCACGGCGACGGTCAGGATGAACATACGCTTGCGCCCCACCCGGTCGGCCACCCGGGCGATGAGGATTCCCGCGACCGGCCTGATCAGCAGGCCGATCGAGTAGATGCCGAGGGTCTGGACCAACCGCATCGTCGGCGACAGGTCCGCCGGGAAGAAGGCCTGGCCGATCAGGGTCGCCACGTAGAGGTAGACGACGAAGTCGTAGTACTCGAGGGCGGCGCCCAACGAACCCAGGCGAATGTTCCGCCTGGCTCTCCGTTCGGCCTCGGCCGACGATGATCGCGTCATTGCAGGGCATCCTTCTGTGAGCGCGTCGCCTCGGACGGACACCGAGGCACACGAGGCGGTGGAGCGGATGGGCTATCCGGCTAGTCGTCGAAGTCGACGGGAGCGTGCGGCCAGTTCACCGCGTCGATCAGGTGGTCGTGGGACTCCTGCACCAGGCGCCGGGCCCGGTCCAGGTCGACACCGATCAGGCGGCCGTCCCACTTGACGACACGGCCGTTCACCAGCACAGCGGTGACGGACTCGACCCCGGCGCCCTGCACGACCGAGGCCAGCACGTTGTTCCGGGGGAACAGGTGCGGCGCCGAGGTGTCGACAAGGATGAGGTCCGCCTTCTTCCCCGGCGTCAGGGAGCCCGCGACATCCCCCACACCGCAGTTGTTCGCGCCCTGCTGCGTGGCGGACTGCAGGATCTCCCGCAGTGTGGCCGAGGCGCTCCCGGAACGGTGCTGGTCGACCCGCTGCGTCAGGTAGAGCGCGCGCATCTCGGCGAACATGTCGATCGCGTAGGTCATCGGGTTGTCGTTGCTCAGGCCCGGACGCAGCCCCTGCTCGACCCATTCGTTGTAGGGAATGCGGCCGTACCGGAATTGCGCCTCGATTCGGGGACACACATTCACCTGCGCCCCGTTGTCGACCACGATCTGCCGCTGCTCCGATGAGAGGAAGTTCGCGTGGTTGATCGCCTCCCGCCCGTCGAAGGAACCGTCCTTGTACAACGCCGCGAGGTCCTGTTTCTCGATCCCGCTGTCGAAGGAGAACCAGAGATCGAGCTCCTTGCGGACAGGCAGGAGTTCGGTGAGATCGTCGGAACCGGCTGCAAACAGCCGCATCGAGCACAGGTCGTCGGAGCCGCGGAAGTACCGGTCCCGTAGCCGCCCGGCATCCGCGGGGAACGTCTCGGCCCAGGTACCCGCGCGGGGGCCTCCCACGGCGTGCACACCCCGCACCCCTGACTCGAACAGCGCCTCGACACCGGCGTCCGAGTGCTCGGGTGAGCGAGCGTTGTGCATGTTGTCGACGACCGTCGTGATCCCACCGTTGAGCGCGGCCAGCAGGGTGATCAGGGTTCCCGCGTAGATGTCCTCGGGCCGGCACGCCGGCGCGAAGGCCCGGTGCGCGGCGTACATGTAGCTGCGGCCCGAAACCGGCGCCCCGCCGATGGCGTCCTCGGTCGTCTGGGGGATGTTCTCCGGGATGATCCGTCCGAGCGACCCCTCCCAGCAGTGGATGTGCGGGTCGCAGAAGCCCGGCATGACGATGTGGTCGCGCGCGTCGATGACGACCGCCTTCGGGGCGGAGATCGCGGCTCCGACCTCGGCGATCCGGTCCCCGACGATCAGCACGTCACCGACGGCGAAGTCGCCCACACCACTGTCCATCGACAGCACCGATCCCCCTTTGACGAGGATCTGCTGGGACGTCGCCACAGCAGGCCCGCGGGCGGCGTGCCGGTCGAGGAGGGCATCGAGACGGCGCTCGCCGGCCGGATCCGCAAGCGCATTCCCGTCAGCACTCATCAATCCTCATTTCCACGACCCAGGCATCGATGCCAGATTCGCAAGTATTGCCGTTGTTCGACGTCGAACCCGGCGGCAAAACCAGGCTAGCACCGCCACAACTACTGAGACTAATGTCGATAACGTATAGCATCCATTCCTGCAAGGAATATTGCATCCGACGCTCTTGGCGGCCGCAGGCGGCGGCGCCACGGTCGGAGGGCCGGCCCGGCAAGCGGGAGGTGGTGGCCGTAGGAGTCGACGTCGACCACGCGCATCAGGTCGAAAAGCGATTGCACCGCGGTCTCGGACCCGAAGACCTTGGCATGCACCGACAGCTCCTCGGCGCCGGGCGATCCGCTGTCGAGCGCAGCGCAGGCCCGCTGGGGGTCAGCGCGCGCACGGCCTCGATCCGGGTCTTGACGTCGGCCAGGAGGAACCCGACGCCCGGGTGCTGGACGACGGGCACGCAGCCGCCCCGGCGGTCCGTCCGCGCGAATTGAGCGCGACGTCGAACGCCGACCGCATGACGCCCGCCGCGCGGGCCCCGATCAATGCGCCGCCGAACGACGCGGTGACTGTGCCCAGGCCGTCACCGACCTCACCGATGCGGTTGCCGGTCGGAACGTGGACACCCCTGAGGGTGAAGCGGGGCAACAGGCGCGCGATGGCCGAGCGGGTCGAGCAGCCCGGTGATCTCGAGCCCTTCGATCGGCCCGGAGACCAGGACACGGCCAGCGAGTGGCGCGGGTCCGGGTCGTCCCCGGCCCGGGCGACGACGGTCATCAGGTCGGGCCCGGCACCCTCCCAGCCGGTGGCGTGCGACACCCACTGCTTCTCCCCGTCGAGGATCCATCCATCCCGCGCTCCGCTCCGGTGATCGCCGCGACCCGGCTCCGGAACGGCCCCACGCACTCCGTGCGCGGCGCGGCGAAGCTGCTCGCCGACGCGCCCGCGACCGCGCGCCGCCCCGACGCGTCCGGACTGGGCGAACGTGCGCGCCGACTCGGCCCACTACAGCCACGACATCATCACCACCTGCCGCCAGGCCGGGGCCCAGTTCTCCGCCACCGCCCGCCAAACCCCGGCCGTGACATCGCCGAGATCAGCTTCACCGCCTTCACCGGGCGCCGACCCACCACATCACCGCCCGCCTGATCGTGCGCCGGGTCCGGCGGCTCAACCCCAAAGCCGTGCGCCGGACAGTCGGAGATGTCCACCGTCTACCGCTACCACACGGTGTTCACCGACAGCAGTGAACACGGCGCCCACCGCGGAGGCCACCCACCGCGACCACGCCGTCATCGAGCAGGTCATCGCCGACCTCAAGAACTCCGCGCTCGCGCACCTACCCTCCGGGGTATTCACCGCCAACGCCGCCTGGCCGGTCTGCGCCGCAATCGCGCACAACCTCACCCGCGCCGCCGGCGCCCCGGCCGGCTCCGTCCACACCCGCGCCCGGACCGGCACCATCCGCACCCAGCTGATCCACACCCCGGGCCGGATCGCCCGTTCCACCAGCCGCCTGGTGCTGCACCTACCGCGGGACTGGCCATGGGAACCCGGGCCCGACGAGCTGTTCCACCGCGCCCTGCACGACCCACCGCGCACCCCCACTTGACCACAGGCCCAGGCCACAACCGGAGATCATCAGTGCTAGAGCCGGGCAGACCGGCACCTCAGCCACACCCGAAACTCGCTCCCCACCACCAAAAGATCAACTACCGCGACCGGTCACGTGCTGCGGTGGATCCAGGCTGAGTCGTGCGGCCGGTCTCGATCGGCGGCTCCCCCCGACAGCGGCTCACCGGCCCAGTACCTGCTTGCGGCGGTCCATCAACCGCCAGATCATCGGTGTGAAGATCAGCTGCATCGCGAGATCCATCTTGCCCCCGGGGCAGACGATCGTGTTCGGCCGCGACATGAACGAGTCGTGCAGCATCGAGAGCAGGTACGGGAAGTCGATGCCGCGAGGGTCGGCGAACCGAATGATGAGCATGGACTCGTCCAGCGCCGGGATTGCGCGGGCGATGAACGGGTTGGACGTGTCGACGATCGGAACGCGCTGGAAGTTGACGTGCGTACGGGAGAACTGCGGGCAGAGATGGTTCACGTAGTCTGGCATCCGCCGCAGGATCGTCTCGGTCACGGCCTCGGCGGAGTATCCCCGCGTTGACTTGTCACGCTGGAGCTTCTGGATCCACTCCAGGTTGATCACCGGCACGACACCGACGAGCAGATCGACGTGCCGGGCGACGTCCACCTTCTCGGTTGCCACCCCGCCGTGTAGCCCCTCATAGAACAGCAGGTCCGATCCCTCGGGCAGTTCTTCCCACGGGGTGAAGGTGCCGGGCGGCTGTGCGTAGGGCGCTGCCTCTTCGTCGTCGTGCAGATACTTGCGAACCTTCCCGCCGCCGCTCTCACCGTAGTGCCGGAACAGCTCTTCGAGCTCCTCGAAGAGGTTGGCCTCCGGGCCGAAGTGGCTCAATGTGTGGTCGCCCTCGACCAGCGCGTCGGCCATCTCCGCCCGCATCTCGGTACGGTCCCAGCGGTGGAAGCTGTCACCCTCTACGAAGGCAGCGTCGAGGTGCTCCCGCCGGAAGATCTGTTCGAAGGTGCGCATCACGGACGTGGTCCCGGCGCCGGACGAACCGGTGATGGCGATGATCGGATGCGTCACGGACACGATGCTTCTCCTCCGGTTCGGTTCAGACGCTGGAGCGGAACAGGCCACGAGTTCCGAACAGCTGCCCGTCGTACTCGCCGGCGTGATGGTCGCCGGCGTCGTCGCGGTGGTAGTGCTCGATCAGCTCCACCTCCTCACGTGAGCCGAAGACGAACGCGATCCGCTGGTGCACCCCGTCCGGCACGACGTCGAGGATCCGCTCGTTCCCGGCGCTCGCCCGACCACCCGCCTGCTCGATGAGTAACGCGACCGGGCTGGCCTCGTAGAGCAGGCGCAACCGGCCCAGCGCGGCTGGGTCCTTCGTGTCCCGCGGATACAGGAACACACCGCCGCGGGTGAGAATTCGGTGGGCTTCTGCAACGAGGGAGGCGACCCACCGCATGTTGAAGTCCTTTCCCCGCGGTCCGGTTCGGCCAGCGAGGCACTCCCCGACGTAGCGCTGCACGGCCGGCTCCCAGAAGCGACTGTTGGAGGCGTTGATCGCGAATTCGTTGGTCGACTCCGGGATCCTGATCCCCGGGTGCGTCAGGATGAACTCACCGAGCTGCGGCTCGAGGGTGAAGCCGTGCACGCCCGTTCCGACCGTCAGGACGATCATCGTGGACGGCCCGTAGATCGCGTAACCGGCGCAGACCTGCTCGGATCCAGGTTGAAGATAGTCCTCCACGGCCGGGTCCACGCCCGGCTGAGGTGCCCGAAGGATCGAGAAGATGCTACCCACCGACACATTGACGTCGATGTTGGACGACCCGTCCAGCGGGTCGAACAACAGCAGATACTTGCCGCGCGGATACTGTGCGGGGATCGGGTAGGGATCCTCCATCTCCTCGGAGACCATCCCCGCGACATGACCTGCCCATTCGTTGACGCGCACGAACAGGTGGTTGGCGACCACGTCGAGCTTCTGTTGCTTCTCGCCCTGCACGTTCGTGGCGTCCGCAGCACCGAGTACGCCGGCGAGTGCTCCGAAGGCAACTCGCCTGGCAATCGCCTTACAGGTGAGAGCGACATCGAGGATGAGCGAGTTCAGGTCGCCGCTCGCACCTGGATAGCGACGGCGCTCCTCGATGAGGAACTGTGCAAGCGTCGTGTGGTCGGCAATCATGCCGTTTCCCCTTGCCCTCGGTGTGTGGAACGCGGTCTGGGCTTCCCTCGACCACGGGAGGTCCGCCAGGCCGCCGCCCGTGTGTCGGGCACTCGACAATCCTGCGGGGTGGGGAGACACCCACCATCCCCCACCGGGGTGGACACGGGGGTGGACCGGACACGACGAGTTCTCGACCGACGAGTCCTGCCCGGGTGTCTCACAGATCTACCAGCTCACTCGCCGGTTTACGCCCACTGTTCTGAACGAGCGTCAGCAGCGTCTGTGCGTCGGAGGTGACGAGTCGGACCCCGGACAGGCTGGCGGCGATCGGCGCCACCCTGCCCGGCGCCAGCTGGCCGGCCAGCAGCTCGCATGCGGCCCCGGCGATCGGGCGGGGCCCGGACCCGCGCACTTGAGATCCCGTCCGATCCGAGGTTCACCGATATCAGCCGGGCAGAGCTCGACGAGTTGGCCGCCGATCTCGCACCCGCCCAAGCCGCTCAGAGCGCGCAGCGCCGCCACGAACAACGAGGTGGACGACGACGCGCCCCGGGAGCAGGCAGCCGTTACCCGCTCGCCGACGCCGACCGGGTCCTGATCACAATCGCTACCTCCGGCAGATCTGCTCCCAGAACGTCCTGTCGGAGATCCTCGAGGTCAACCCGAACTCGATCGGCCAGGCGATCGCCGAACCCGGCACGCCCGCAGCTGCCGGAACTGCTGTCCGGACCGGCGCTGACCGGGATGACCAGGGCCGAGCTGGACCAGATGATCGAGCGGCTCTCCACCAGCCAAGCAGCACAGCTCGAACGGCGCCGCTACCGCCGCCGCGGCGCGGAACGTCTCCCCGGAGCCCGCGGCGGTGTGTGCCAGCAGAAGACCACCGGCCCGGAACGGATCCTGGCGACCATCCGCTACCAGCGCCGAGTCTGCACCCGCCAAGCACTCGCCGAACTGTTCGACGTCAGCCCACGCACCATCGACAACGCCCTGGTCGAAGTCCGCCCGCTCCTGGACCAAGACGACTACCTGCCGATCCCGGTTCCCGGACCACGATGCTCCACCGCCGCGCGCTCCTCGCCTCTGTCCTGCCGACCGACACACCGAGCGCCGCGTAACCACCGTGTTGATTCTTTGCGGCTCCACTACGCGGCGAACCTGATGTCGTCGACCCCGAAAGCGTCCTGGCCGTGGGTGCGGGCCCTGCTGCACTCGGTCTACGACCAACCCGACACCGCCTCGGTCCACGCCCAGTTCGACCGGATCCGCGCGCACCGAGGAGGGGCCGCGCGGGTGGCCGTGTCCCGGCTCAACCTCACCGGGAACTGGTGACGCCGCAGATGAGTTCCGCGGTTGGCTGAGGAGATCCCCCACGGCCTCCCCTGCCCAGGGGAGGCCGGACCACGCCCGACGGGCGCAGGCTCGCCGGATGGACGGCGTGCACCACCGCTTGCGCAGGCTCTTCTCCTTCGGTCGCGGGATCCTGGCGCTGGACACCGGCCCGGCCGAGCTGGCGGCGCGGTTCCGGGCGGAGGCGCTGATGCCGGCGGCCAGGGCCGACTACCTGGCGATGCTGCTGGGCACCCCGGGCCTGTCTGAGCACGTCAGCGGCGTCGTGCTCACCCCGGACGTGCTCGAGGAACAGCCGGGACCGGCTGGGCTGATGGTCGGGGTCCGCGCCGACTCCGGCCACGAGCGGCTGACCGACGACGACCGGCACCGCGTCACCTCGGGCCTCGACGGCCTGGCCGCCCGGCTGACGCGCTCGCGGGATCTCGGCGTGGGCTTCGCGGTGTGGAGCACCGTCGCCGGGCCGGCGGGTGATCCCCGCGGCATGCACGTGCTCACCGCCAACGGCCACGCCGCCGCGCGCTTCGCCGTCCTGTGCCACGACCTGGGCCTGGTCCCGGTGATCCGGGTCGGCACGAGGATCACCGGAGACGACCGGGGCTGGCGCAGCGCCACCGTCGCCGCGGCCCTGCTCAGTGTCTGCGGCCACCTGCACGATCTCGACGTCGACGTGTCCGGGGTGGTGATCTGCATCGAGGTGGGATCGGCGACCGAACCACTGACTGTCCTGCCCGACGACCTGGGCGGGGTGGCGCTCATCGGCGAGACCGCCGGCGTCGAGCCGCAGTGGCCGCCGTCGCCGCCGTGGCCGCTGACGTTCTACATCGGACGCCAGGCCACCCGGCCCGCGCTGCAGGCGTGGCGCAGCAGCGGCTCGGTCGGGGCCGGCCGGGATGCCCTTCTCGGCTGCCTGGCCACGGCGGCATGCGGACCTCGCGCCGTGTCGGGGGCCCGGCGATGACCGTCACCGGGTACCGGTCGGTCGGAGCCGCCGCGCTGGTGTCGCGCGGGCGGGGGCTGCTCGCCCTCGACCAGCCCTGCACCATGCTCCACGACGTTCTGCGCGGAGCCCGGATCCCCGCCACCGAGCGGCACTGCGGCGCGCTGCGCGAGCTCGTACTGGGTACGCCGGGGCTCGACCGGCTGGCCGGTGGCCTGCTGGTGACACCCGCGGCGCTGCCTGCCGCGGTCGGCCGCATACCGGTGGGGGTTCGGATGGACAGCCGGGAGGACGCCTCTGTCGTCGCCCGGCACGCCGACGGTGGGGCCACGTTCGCCGCGGTGACAGTCGACGGCTCCCCGCGCCGCGCGGCGGCGTGGGCCTCGGCGTGCCAGCGGGCCGGGCTGGTGCCGTTGGTCGAGTACCACCTGACGGCGGGGCCGCACGACTGCCTGGCCGCCGCCGAGGCCGCGCACACCGTCGCGATCGGTGCGCTGATGGCGGCGCTGCACCGGGCGGGAACCGACCCGGGCGGGGTCCTGTTGGGGGTCCGGCCGGTGGTGCCCGGGACCCGGTCCAGCGAGGTCGACGCGGCCGAGGACTGCGCACGGGCCACCGTCCGCAGCCTCCGCGACGCCGGGGCCTGCGCCGTAGCGGGGGTGGTGTTCAGCCCACCGCGGCGGGCCGGGCAGCTCGCGGCCCACCTGGCCGCCGTGCAGTGGCTGCGGCCGGGGTGGACCGTCGGGTTCTGCCTGGGCGCGAGCCTGCTCGCGCCGGTCGCGAAGGCGTGGCGAGGCCGGCCCGAACGGGTCGCGGGCGCCCGGCACGAACTGCTGACGCGGCTGACATGCGTCTCCGCGGTGCTGCGCGCTACCGGGCCGCCTCCAGCAGGTGGTGCAGCAGGATCATCTGCGTGATCGCCAGCGGCTCGCTGCGGGCGTCGGGGCCGAGCCGGCCAAGCCCGTCCGGGGCCGCCCCGCCGGGCTCCCCGATCAGGTGCCAGATCGCCTTCTCCAGCGCCACACTCTCCTCGCGGGGGACATAGCCGTGGATGTGCAGGGTGTCGACGGGGCGGCCGTCGCAGTCACGTTCCAGCTTCAGGTGCATGGTGCGGCCGGAGGCGGCGGCGAGGTCGGGATGGCGGATCGAGGGCCGCAGCATCAGCTCCGCGGACAGCGGTGTCTCCGGCGGGTCGTTCCGGCCCGGGATCGGCGCGAACCGCACCACGATGTCAGCATGCTGGCGTTGCGGATGGATCCAGGCGGCCGACTCGGCCTCCCGGCGACCCATCTCGACGAGCACCTGCTCCTCGGTGTAGCCGCGCTTGCGGGTGTCGCGGGCGACCTTCCAGCTGCGGCGGATCTCCTCGGCCGGGTCGAGGTAGACGGTGACGTCGAAGCAGGCCCGTGCCAGCTTGGTGTGCAGCGGCAGCAGTCCCTCGACGATGACGAACTCGTTGGGCTCGACCCGTTCGGGCCGGGCCAGCCGCCCCGTCGCGTGGTCGTAGACCGGTTTGAGCACCGGCTGTCCGGTGGCCAGCAGCTGCAGGTGCTGCTCCATGATGTCGACGTGGTTGCAGTCGGGGTGCAGCGCCGTGAAGGGCAGGCCGCGGCGCTCCTCGCGGTCGTAGCGGTGGTAGTCGTCGGTGCACAGCGACACGCAGCGATCCGGTCCCAGCGCTGCCACCAACCCCGCGGTCAGGGTCGTCTTGCCCGCGGCGCTGTCGCCGGCGATCGCCAGGAGCACCGGTCGTCCGCCGGTCGGTCGTTCGCGGTTGATCCGCACCAGCTTCTCGGGCATGTCGGCGAAGCTAGCTGCGTGACTGAACATGCCGTCTCCCCCGCAACGGGGGGATCCGAGGTGAAACTGGCCTATCGTCGTGCAATGACCGGGCCGATCCGCATCGTGCTGGTGGACGACCACGAGATGGTCATCGCCGGGCTCAAGGCGATGCTCGGGCCGTTCCGGGGGCGGGTGCGGGTGGTCGGGGAGGCCGTCGGGGCGGGCGACGCGGAACGGGTGATCGACGGGCTCGATCCCGACATCGTGCTCTGCGACGTGCGCATGCAGGGCGCCAGCGGCCTGGACCTCTGCCGCGCGCTGCGTGAGCGGCAGCCCGACCGGCGGGTGGTGCTGCTGTCGGTCTACGACGACGAGCAGTACCTGTTCCAGGCGTTGCGCGCGGGCGCGTCGGGGTACCTGCTCAAGCAGATCGGCGGCGAGGAGCTGGTGCGCCAGCTCGAGCTCGCCCACACCGGCGTCACCGTCATCGACACGGCACTGGCGGGTCGCGCCGTCGACACCGCCGCGCGGATGCAGAGCAACGAGTTCTGGCCCGGCGCCCGCCACGGCCTCACGCACCGCGAGAGCGAGGTGCTCGCGCTGATGGTCGCCGGGCTGTCCAACCGCGGCGTCGCCGGGCGGCTGGTGGTCAGCGACGAGACCATCAAGAGCCACCTGCGCTCCATCTACCGCAAGCTCGGCGTGAACGACCGCACCGGCGCGGTGGCCACGGCGCTGCGCGAGGGCATCTTCCAGTGACCGCCCTCCTGGGCCTCGCCGATCCCGAACGGGAGAACGCGCTGCTGCTGGCGATCGTCGAGGCCGTCTCCGCCGGACCGGCCGTGGAACCGCTCGCCGCCGCCGTCGCCGCGCTGATCACCGGGGCCACCGCCACCGACGTCTGCTTCGTGCACGTCCTCGACGACGCCGAGCGCTCGCTCACCCTCGCCGGTGCCACCCCGCCGTTCGACGAGCAGGTGGGCCGGATCCGGCTGCCGCTGGGGTCCGGCGTCACCGGGTGGGTGGCGAGCCACCGGGAGCCGGCGGTGATCGTCGAGAACAAGGAGGCCGATCCCCGCTACGTGCCGATCCCGGCGTTGCGCGGCACCGAGTTCACCTCGATGGCGTCGGTGCCGATGGCCACCGGCCCGGCCGGGCTCGTGGGCGTACTGAACGTGCACACCGTGGCGCGGCGCGCGTTCACCGACCGCGACGTCCGGCTGCTGCTGGTGATCGGCAGGCTCGTGGCGGGGGCGCTGCACCAGGCCCGCACGCATCGCAGGCTCGTGGCGCGCGAGCGGGCGCACGAGCGGTTCACCGAGCAGGCGATCGCGGCGCAGGAGGCCGAGCGGCGGCGGCTGGCCGGCGACATCCACGACGGCATCTCCCAGCGCCTGGTCACGCTCTCCTACCACCTCGACGCGCTCAGCCACGCGCTCATCGTCGATCCGGACGAGGCCGTGGAGCAGCTGCGGGTGGCCCGCGGGCTCGTCGACCTGACCCTCGACGAGGCCCAGGCCGCGATCGGCGGGCTACGACCCCCGGTGCTCGACGACCTGGGGCTGGCCGGCGGGTTGGCCAGCCTGGCCCGGTCGCTGCCCGGCGTCGAGGTGGGGCTGGAGCTGGCTGACGAGCGGCTGCCCGAACACATGGAGATCGCGCTGTACCGGATCGCGCAGGAGTGCCTGCAGAACATCCTCAAGCACGCCCGCGCCCGCACCGCCCAGATGATCTTCCACGTCGAGGACGGCCGCGCGCGCCTGGAGGTGACCGACGACGGCGAGGGATTCGAGCCGGACGCCGACTCCGACGGGTACGGAATGCAGTCGATGACCGAACGCGCAGAGCTGGTCGGGGGGGAGCTACGAGTGGTCTCCCGCCGGGGCGGAGGCACGTCGGTGACGGCGACGGTCCCGGTTCCCCCCACCCCGACGAACGGCACCCTCGTCGCATAGGTCCCCACGGAATTGCCGCTCGTCTGAATCGTGCTCGGCCCCTGACTTGGCTCAGATCAGTGCGCAGTTCCAGGTGAAGTGATGCGCGTCAGCGCATCACGAAGCTCGTCCGGGACGGGATCAGCGGCGGTGAGCAGGCGGGCGCCGGCGTGGATCTGGACGGTGCGGTAGTGGCGCGCTGTCTGCACGACCCTGCGAACCGACCAGCCGGAGCGTGCCTCGATGAGCCGGGAGACGGCGAGAGCGGCGAGAGCGGCGAAGACGATGGTCAGGTGCGCCTCGATGGAAGCGCGTTTGTGGTGATAGATCGGCCGTGCGGCCAGGTCGTGCTGGGACATGCGGAAGGAGCGCTCGATCTGCAAGAGCCGGTGGTCCTTCCCCGCCACCGCGCGTTCGGCCTTGCCGCTCTGCTCGTCGATCCCGTGCAGCGTGCGCCGAGCTCGATCAGCGGTGAACTGGTAGTAGATGACCTGGTCACGACGCTTGTCGGTGTGCCCGGCGGGCCGGGCTGGGTCAGCAACAGCCCGTCCGGGACGTCCTGGCCGGGGTGCTGCGCGCGCCATTCGGTGATCACGTAGGGGACCTGCGGGATCTTCGCGCCGAGGATGAACGACAGCCCCGCTGCCTCGATCGACCGCCGGTTGCCCTCGGAGATCGTGCCCGCGTCCGCGACCACCGTGACGTCGGTGAGCCGATGGGCGGCCATGAACGCCGGCAACGTGGGCAGCATCGTGGCGGTCTCGGCCCGGTTGCCCTCGAACGCCTCGACCCTCAGCGGGAACCCGGCCGCGTCGGTCAACAAGCCGATCGTGACCTGCGGTTCCAGGCGGCGATCTTTCGAGAAGCCGGGTTACCGGAGTCCGTCACCGGTGTCGGTCTCGAAGCAGAGCGGCGGGACGTCGTAGAGCACCAGACTCGCCGGCCCGAGCCGGGCATGGCGGGCGCACGCAGCGGCCAGATCGCGGCGCCAACCATCGTCGGCGTAGCGCTGCAGGCGCCGCTTCACCGTGGCGTAGGAGACCGTGTCGATCCGCGCCTCGGCCAGCACCCGCAGACTGTCGATCTTGCTGGTCGGTTCGATGATCCTGGCCAGCACCAACTGCCTAAACCTCATCGCCGCCGGGAGCAGCGTCGAACCCGAGCTGATCGTAGGCCGCGCAGCGCGTCCCACAGCGGTGTCATCCGCGAAGTGCGCACCCTCAGCCGACCCGCCACCCGATCCTGCAGGTCAACGCCCGACCGTCAGCATCAAGATCGACTTATGAGCCAAGTCGGGTCTGAATCGTGCTCCACCCTGCCGTCGAGCCCGGTTTCCGGCTGGACCGCCCGGAACACGGCGACCGGCGGATCACGTACTCGACCCACGCCTACGCGACGGAACGCCCGCGACCCTGGCACGCCGTCACCCAGCCCGGGGCCCACGCCGAGCACGGAGATGCTGGTGCGCCACCTGCTCGCCCGGTCCCACTGGCGACCCGCCGCTCACCCCGGCGCACAGCCCCTCGCCAGCAGGAACCGCCGCCGCTCACGCTGCCACTTCCGGGGGTTGCCGATGCGCCCCATCGCGAACGTGTACTCGACGTACTCGGCGTCCTCCTGGTCGGCGTCGAACCGGCGACGTGCCACGAGGAACTCGTCCATCGTCATCTCCACCGGCCCAGCGTGGCGGCGTGCGGGCACCCGGGCATCCCCCGGCCCGGTGGCGTGACGGGGGAGCTACGGCACCGTCAGCAGCCCCGGATCGAACGACGCCCGCGCCGTGACCGCCGCCGCGGCAGCGTCGACGATGAGGATCGCGTCGGGCTCCCGGCCCTTCGGGATCTCGATCGCGGCGCTGTCGGGGCCGTCGCGGTGGGCCATGAGCCAGTCGTAGAGGAGCCAGTCCAGGGCGCAGGAGACGGCCATCGGGTCGGCGTCGGCGGCCTTGGCCGAGGTGATCACCGACCGGATCGCCTCGCGGTGCTCCTGCAGTGACGCGTCCTTGTTGGTGCCGGAGCTGTCGAACAGGATCATGGCCAAGGTCAGCGGGTAGCGCGGACCCGCCTCGGTGCGCACGATCCAGCGCCCGCCCTTCCACGGCTTCTCCGGATCGACGACGGTCATCTCGCCGAACCCGCCGACGACGCCGAGCGACGGGTCGTCCAGCTCACCGTCGAAGGGGGCGGGGCCGAGCAGGTCCAGCGGCTGGCGGGCCCGGACGCTGAACAGGAACGCCGTGCCGATGATCAACCCGGAGCGCACCTCGGCCACCAGCCCGGTGCGGTCCAGCGCCGTCGCGTACTCGTGGACGAGCCGGTCGAGGACACGGTGCAGCTCGCGGAGGTCCTCGCGTTCGGTCGCGGTCGGCCGGCGCCCGCCGCCCAGCACGTCGCCGAACCGGCCGGCCGCGATGATCAGGGCGTCGTCGAGGGCCTCGAGGTGGGTGGCGACGAGCCGGTCCGGCTCGTCGTCGGTGAGGACGAGATCGGGCAGCGCGATCGGCCGCCCGGCGGGGGTGACCCAGTGGAACCCGATCTGCCCCTCATCCTGCGCGATCCGTGGTCTCATCCGGCTGCTCCGTTGCGCGTCAGGGGAACGTGGTGGGGGTGCACGACCGTCGCGAGGCCGAGGGCACTCATCCCGGCGCCACCGGGTGTCGTTCCGCCGACAGCCGGCGGTTCGTCGCCGCCAGTTCGCGCAGCGTGCTTTCCTCCAGCGTCGTTACCTGATTCTCCGTGAGGTGGTCGCAGAGCAGGTCCCAGTGCAGGGCCACGTGCTGCCCGACCTCGGCATCGCCCTCGACGCGCTGCACCGTCGGCTCGCCGAGGCCCAGCCCAGTGCCGTTCCAGGTCAGGCGCCGCGACGATACCTCGATCCCGTCGCTGTCCCGGCCGACCACCAGCCCCCACCGGATCCGGCAGCTGTCCAGCACGTGCAACGGCTGCTCGTCCATGCCCCTGCCCAGCAGCCGCGACCAGGGGTAGACGCCGAACACGTGGAAACCGTGGTCGGGCGCCCCGCCGGCGAGCAGCTCCGGTGTCAGGTGCGTCCAGTAGTGGCCGGCCTGCGGGCCGATCACCGCCAGCAGCTCGTCGGCGAACCGGGCGTGGTCGACGCCCAGGTCACGGCCGAGCCAGTAGGCCTCGACGAGCCGGTGCTCCAGCGGATCGTCCGTGCCGGTGAGCCGGGCCAGCACCTG
>NZ_MKVV01000044.1:0-62233 GCF_001899645.1 Pseudonocardia sp. 73-21
TTGCGCCGGCTTCGGTCCCCGTTCGGCCATGCCACACGCTAGCAATCGACCACAAACTAATGACTCAGGACACTAGCACCGGTCGGACCGTTTGTCCCTGCTCCTCCCGACTGCACAGGCGATCGATCGCAGTTTCGTAGAGCCCGACCATGGAGCCCAAGGCGTCGGCGATGAGGTGCAGCTCGTCCTGGATGATCAGGTCTGGCGGCCGTAGCCGCATTGCCGGCTGTGGGGTAGTCCGGGGAAGCGTGCCGCTGCGCTGGTGGGCGCCGGTGCACCACGGGGTGTCGGGCACCATCCAGCCGTGTCGGGCACAACGTTGGTCAACCGCGCCGAACAGGCTGCCCGTGGCGGCCTTCCACGGCAGCTGGGCGAACTTGTCGACGGTGCCGATGATCAGGGACGGGGTATGCCGGTAGATCTCCTCGTCGGTGACGAGCACCGGCAGCCCCTCGTCGGGCGAGCGGCGTCGGGTGAACACGCAGTCGCCCTCTGGATCGCTGCAGTACAGCAGCACCCGACGGCGTTTGTCATCGGCGACAAGGTCTCGGCCTGCAGACAGCCGTGATCCACACCACGGGCACGCCGCGAGCTGCAGCGGGCCGCCGAGGGAGTCGTCGGTACCGCGGGTGTCCTCGATGCTGCGGCGGGCCTCGTCGAAGCTGTTGGGGGTGACCGAGCTGCCGACCCATAGCCCCACCCGGAAGGGGGTGATGCCCCAGCGCCCGTCGCCGGACGCGACACGTTCGCGCCGCAGCTCCTCGCAGGCGCAGATCAGCGCCGTCGCCCGCTGGAACTGCTGGGCAGTCAGCAGGCGCAGCGTGTATCGCATCAGCACTGCGACGCCGTCGCTGCCGTCGCGCGCATGCGGCCCGTCGCCGACCACGCCCTGCAGGCGGCGCAGCGCGAGGGTGAACGCGGTAAGGCCGAGATAGGCCTCGGTCTTACCGCCGCCGGTGGGGAAGAACAGCAGCTGTGCCTGACCCTCGGTGTCACGGTGGGCGTCGAGGTGGGCCGGGTCGGTGAGCCCAGGCAAGCACAGGAGCACGAACGCCAGCTGGAACGGCCGCCAGCTGCGCTGCGCTGGGACGTCGAGGCGACGGAGCAGCTCATCGAGGCCGGCTACCGGATCGGCCAGCCGGCGGCGGGTGACCTCACTGCGGACCCGTTGCAGCGCCATGGCCTGGTTGGCGAAGCGGAAAGCCTCGCGGGCCATGGCGTCCTGGCCCAGCAGCTCGACCGCACGATCAAGCCGATCCGCGAGATCGGCGGCGGTGTCGAGCGCGAGCTCACCGGCAGGTGCATACCGGGCGATCTCGGGTTCGTCGAGCCGTCGGCGTTGGTCGGTCAGCCAGCGCCGATAGCCCACGGCCAGCGGTCGCAGGGCGCGGACCAGGTCGTCGCGGGCGAGCTCCGGGCTGCCCAGCCGGGCCATGTCGAGGACCAGGCCGGGCATCGCGGCGGTGGTGCCGGCAACAGTGAGCGGCACGTCCGCAGCAGGGAAGGAGGTGGTACGCAGCCGCCACGCGCGGTCCTCGCCGTCGCGCACGTCCGTGTCGACCGCGCACTGGCGCCCGTGGGCGTACTCCCGGTGGCGCCGGTAGAGCAGAGCCAGGTGCAGCCGTTCGCTGTCGTGCGCCGCTGGAACGGCGCTGAGCTCAGGGTCGTTGTGCCCGACGAACACGGCCGCAGCGCCGTCGAGGGCGGTGACGGTGAGTCGAGTCTGATAGGTGCGGTGCAGGTCCGGGTTGCCGTCTCGGTGTCCTTGATCGTTGACCAGGGCCAGGTCGACGACCCGGACGCCGTCGCGCACCCGAGCGGTGACACGCAGGACGACTCCGTCCTGGTCGGCGTCGACCGCCTGAGGCACCGGATCGGGATCGAGCAAGTCGACCTCCACAACACCACCGGCCGGGGTACGGCGCCACACCGTCCGCGGCCGCCCCTGGTCGGTGACCTGGGTGTCGGACTTCGCCGGCGCGTATCGCCCCCACGATGCGGTGACGTTCACCCGGTGCACGTCGAGCGGCACCCGGAAGGAGAGCCCGAGGGCGGAGGCGGCCATCGTGCCGGTGCGGGTAACGGGAGTGGTCTCCAGGTCGTCGCCCTGTACCTCCGCTGCGGCAGTGACCTCGCGGTCGGCGAGGTCAGGGTCGTCCCGACCATCGGCTTGGTCCTCCACCGGCGGGTCGCTGGGTCGTGTGCGGGGCACTAGCCGCCCCACCAGGTACCGCTCCGCAGGTGGCACGCCCGGGGGTAGCTCCTCCCGCTCACCGTCGCGCGGACCGAGCAGATCGCGTTCGAGGAGGTCCTCCAGCGCTGCGCGGACCTCGAAAGAAGTGGTGACGGTCTCAGTGCTCATGGCTGTCGCACCTTACGGGCCGGCCCCGACAGTCCTGTGCTCATGATGTGTGCGTCAAGCGGTCGGTGCGGTCGCTGACATTGCCCAGAGCCTTGTCCCTCGTCATGGGCTGACGACGGCTTCGAGGTCGGTGACGATGGTCCGCCACTCCTCCACCACGACATCGGTCAGGTCCAGCGCGTTCAGTCGCCCGTGCAGCACGTCCGACGTCCGGCGGTAGACGTGGTCCCCGAGCCCGGCGAGCCGGTGCACCCGCGGTTGCTCGGCCGAGTCGACGAGGCCGACCAAGAACAGCAGCAGCACCCGCACGCCGGACGCCCGCGGCCGCTGTTGTGTGTTGCACACGCGCACGTAAGCCTCCACAGCGGTGCGTTCGAGCCGGATCCGCAGGTCGAGTACCTCCAGTCGACGGCTTGTCGCGTCGGTGCTCACGGCAGTCCGAGGAGGGTCTTGCAGGCCCGCCGCGCATCGTCGATCTCTGCAGCAGTCGGTCCAGGGGTCTTGGCCTTGCCGTGCGCGGCCTGGTTCCAGCCGTTGAGGTGGGTCGAGACAATCGCCTCGGCGGCGAGGACTCGCCCGTGCCCCGGATGCAGCGTCAGTGCGGCGTCGATCCGGTCCTTGGTCGTGCCCACCTTGTCGAGGGCGGCCAGGTCGGTGTGCGGGTCGCGGGGGACGCCAACTGCCTCCTGCAGGACAAAGTGGCGCAGAGCGTCGTCGAGCGCCATCCGACACAGGCCGCGGACGAGGACTGTCGGCGGCGTGGTCTTGGGCCCGGGCTTCGGGGCCCGCGCGAGGGCGGCGGCCGCGTCGTCGAGGAGCACCTCCCACATCGGCGGGCTCGGCTCCTCGCGGACGACGCCGGTCAGGTGGTCTCGGTGCACGTTGCGGGCAGTGTGGTGCGGCGATCGGACGAGGAGATGCTCGCGCAGGCGTTCGTCGTGAGTGAGCACCACAACCCGGCGGTCGGCGGCCAGGGTGTGGATGAGCTGGGCGAGCCGGTCGACGCGGATCTGGTCGAAGGCGTGCACCGGGTCGTCGAGGACGAGGAACCCGAACGGGCCACCGTGCGCGACGGCCAGCAGGGGCGCGAGCAGCAGAGCGTTGCGCTGGCCGGCGCTGAGCAGGGAGAGTCGCACCGGCTGACCGGTGGCGTCCACGACCTGGACGTCGGCCTTCGTGCCCTGCACCGACAGGCCGGTGATGTGCAGGCCGACGTCGTCGAGCAGCGCCCGGACCGACGAGTCGGTCAGCGTCCGCAGGTTGCGGGTGCGCTCGGCGCGCAGGTCGTTCTGCAGGGTGCGCAGGCAGTCGGCGGCGGACTTCCAGGACGCGGCCGCGATCGCCTCGTCGCGGACCTCCCGCCACACGCCGAGGAATGGTTCGACGGCGGCGCGGCGGGCCCGGCGCCACTGCCGCTCCCGGTCGGTGTGCGCGGCCAGCTCGGTGACCGTCGTGTGCCAGGCGGCCGAGGTCAGGCGGTCGTGAGCGGCGCGGACGGCGGCGCGCACCGCGGGCGTGGCGCGGCGGCCGTCCTCGTCGAGCCGGTGTCGGAGATCCGCCCCGGCTGCCAGGACGGGTGTCGACGCGTCGCGGACCGCCGCCGTGCACCAGTCGTGTCTGATCACCTCCTCGATCGGGGTGAGGTCGTCGTCGAGCGCCGCCCGCAGCGCGGCGAGCCGGCGCACGAACGTGGCCGCCTGCTCCGCGGTGGCCGGGGCGGTGTCGACGGTCGCGGCGAGAGCGGCCGCCCAGTCCATGCCGACCCGCCGGCAGACCGGGCAGGCGTCGCCCGTGTCATCGAGGTGCTGGGCGGCGCGGTGCAGATCGGCGAGCGGCGCGGCCAGCTTTGCGGTGACCGGGTCGGGTGCGGGGGCGGCCTCGGCCGTCTCGAGGTCGGCCAGCGCCGCCAGGGCCTGGGTCGCGGCGACGTGCAGCCGGTCGTGTTGGGCGGCGGTGATCTCCGGGGCGGCGACGCCGGTCTCGGTGAGGCCGGCTGTAGTGAGCCATGCGTCGGGGTCGTCGGCGACGTCCGGCCAGTCGATCGCGGTCGGCGTCGCGTCGGGGTGCGCGCGGTCGACCTGGTCGGTCCGCTGCTCGGCCGTGCTACGCGCCTGCCCCCATCGCTCCCGGGCCTGCGCCGCCGCGCTCCCGGCGGCGTCGACCCCGGCCTTGAGCTCGTCGAAGCAGCCACCGAAGGCGAGCAGGGGCTCCAGGAACTCCTGCAGGTTCTGCGCGAGCTGCACCTGGCGCTCGACGGCGGCGTAGCCGAACACCGGCCGGTGCCCGGCCAGAGCGGAACGCCACGAGGTCGTGGCCAGGTCCAGGTCGGTTGTGATGCCGTCGACGGCGGTGTGCCGGGCGGTCCGGCCCGTGACGCTGCCGTCCGGGCCGATCCGCACGTCGAGTGTGAGGGTCTCCTCGCCCGCGAGGAGCGTGACCTCGACATGGGCCTCGGCCGCGTCGCGGCCGCAGTGCTCGCGATCCCACAGCGGGGCCTTGCCGCCCCGGCCGGTGCTGGTGGGCGCGCGGGGCTCGCCGTGCAGCGCGGTCTCGATCGCGTCGGCGATGCTGGACTTGCCCGACCCGTTGCGGCCGATCAGCACCGTCACGCCCGGAATGGGGTCCAGGTCGACGGTGAGCGGCGCCCCGACACCCTGGTAGCCGTCGACCCGGACGCGTAGCAGCGTCCACGTGCGCCCGCTGACGAGGTCACCCGCGGTCTCCCGGCCGCCGGCGAGGGCCCGCGCGACCTCCAGGAGGCGAGCCCAGCCGGACCGGCTCGCGTCCGACGTGGCGCGGGAGCGCTTCGCCTCGGCCAGCTCGACGAGGTCCTCGAAGGTGAGCAGCCGCAGCGGCTCGGGGTCCGGCGGCGGGACCGGCAGCGGTGCGGCGGTCACGGGGTGTACCCCGCGCGCCGGTGGTTCTCGGCCAGCAGCAGGTCGAGCAGCGCGAACCGGGCGGCCGGGCTCACCGTCCACCGGGTGCCGATCTTGGTGCGGTGGTGGCCGATCTCCGGGTCGAGGTCCCAGCCGTGGGCGGCGAGGACGGCGTGGTCGATCTCCGCGTGCAGCTCGCGCAGCGCCGCCACGGCGGGGTCGCGGTCGGCGGGGTCGTGGACGTGGTTATAGGTCGTGGTCAGGCCCCAACCGCGGCCGAGCATCAGCGCGCGCCGCTCGGCGTCCAGCCGCGCCCCGAGCCGTTCCAGGTCGGGCGTCGGGTCGGGGCGGGGCAGAGTGCGGAACACGTCGGACGGCGAGTAGTTGATGTCGCGACGCGTGGTCGAGGTGTAGCGGACCACCCATGTGCTGTGGATGTTCGATGAGAGCACGGCGAGATCGGCGAAGGTATCGAGGGCGAACACCGCGCACTTGTGGGCGAATACCGGACCGATCGGCACCCGCACCGGCAGCACCGCGCTGCTCAGCAGGGAGAGCGCGAGGACGTGGTCCAGCTTCTCGATCGACCGGTACAGCTCGGGCGCAGGTCGAGTGAACCGCCACCACAGCTCGCGGCGTGACCGGTCCTTGTTCTTGCTGCGTTTCGGCTTCACCAGCCGCTCCACGATGTCGTAGGCGTCGGGGTACTGCTCCGCCCTCTCCCGCGACCAGTCCCGGAAGTTGATGACCCAGCGGCTGGCCGAGCAGTCGGGCCGCTGGTTGAGGTCCTTGCCGATGACGTAGGGCGCCAGCACCTCGGCGTTGCGCGCGTCCTTGTCGATCAGCGCCCGGGCCTGCTCCTCGGTCATGGTGAAGCCCAGGCCGAGGATGTTGGAGCCCTGAAAGGCGAGGTCGTCGTTCTCCGGTAGCTGCTGCGGCCGGCCACGGACCTGCCCGACCGGTTCGAGATCGGCGCCGATCTCCGGCACCTCCTCGCCGTCGAGCCAGCGCAGCCCGGCCGCCGCCACGGGGGCGCGGCTCGCCCACACGTCCACGATCTCTAGGTTGGCGCTGTCGGTGGGCCATGGATGGCTCGACCGTCCGCGCCGGATCTCCGAGCCGCGGCCCACCACCTGAGCGAGGCCGACCGTGAGCGTCTTTCCCTGCACCAGCGTGTTCACGGCGATGTAGCCGAGTTGCCCACGGCCGGCGAGCAGCCGCTCGGCGCGCAGGACGAACCGCGCAGCCAGATCGGTGCTGCCCTTCACATCGCGCCCGTCCCAGCGCTGCAACCAGTTCAGGTAGTCGGCGCCGA
Source organism: Pseudonocardia sp. 73-21 (assembly GCF_001899645.1). GTDB lineage: Bacteria > Actinomycetota > Actinomycetes > Mycobacteriales > Pseudonocardiaceae > Pseudonocardia. The sequence continues at coordinate 6,554 of NZ_MKVV01000044.1, forward strand.
GACCGTCGCTGAGCTTCTGGCCACCGGAGAACGGTGGGTTGCCGATGATCGCGTCGAAGCCCGGGTCGTCGGCATCGGCGAACACCTCCGGGAACACCAGCGGCCAGTGCAGCGGTGCGCGGGGCACGACCCCGGCCGGTCGCCCGTCCTGCACCGAGCGGATCTGGTCGGTGAGGGCGGTGGCGTAGTCGGGCGCGGAGTTGCCGACCGTGATGGACAGCGCGGTGAACTTCGCGTCCACGGCCTTCTTCGCCTTCATCCCGGCGGCTGCCAGGCCCACGCCGGTGACGGCGTCGGCGACCGCTGTGAGCTGCGCGGTCTGCTCTCGCGCCTGCCGCAGCAGGCTCGCCTTGACCGCCGCGTCGCGGCCGGTCACCACCGGGTGGGCGGTGATCCGCCGTCGGAGGTCGGCGGCGTGGGCGAGGGCGTCGGTCCAGCCGTCGGCGTAGGGCAGTTCGGCCGGGCCCCCGTCGGGGTGGGCGTGCAGGGTGGTGAGCTGCTCGACGCTCGCCAGGCCGAGCAGGCTGTCGCCCGCGACGAGGCGGTCGTCGAGGAACCCGAACGGTCGCTCGCGGTCCATCGTGACCAGCCACAGCGACAGCTTCGCCATCTCCACCGCGAGCGGGTTGACGTCGACGCCGTAAAGGCAGTGCTCGGCGGCCAGCCGGCGGGCGTCCAGCGCCACCTGCTCCACCTCGGCGTCGGCGGCCAGCCGAGCCTGTGCGCGGTGTCGCACGGCCAGTACTGCCGCCGGGCGGCCCTCGGCCTCCCACGCCTCCACCAGCCGGTCGGCCAGGTAGCGGCACGCGGCGACGAGGAACGCGCCGGACCCCATCGCGATGTCGGCCACCCGTAGGTCGAGCAGCTCGCTGGACGGGCGGATGACCCAGGCCGAGCGGTCGGCCGTCTCCAGCGGGCCCGGCCGGTACACCAGCGGCTCCAGGGTGTTGCCGGCGACGTCCTCGGCCAGCGCGCGCGGCGTGTAGTGGGTACCGGTGCTGGCCCGCCGCGTGCTGGGGGCGACGAACCGGCGCCCCGGCAGCGTCACCGCCGGCCGGCCGAGCTCGTCCCAGCGCAGCGCCACGGCGTACGGGGCGATCCGCTCGGTCAGCGCCGGATCGCCGGTGGCCCGCAGCAGTGCCGCGCGCCGCTCGGCCTGCAACGGGCTCTCGAACATGCGCTCCAGTGCCGCCACCGACCAGCTCGACCGGGCCGCCACCCACTCGGCCATCGACGGGCCCTCCGGCGCGCCGAGCCGCTCCGACAGCTCGTCGATGGTGATCTCGGCCGGCTGCTTCACCTTCGGCCACGCGGACGGCCGGGCCAGCGACAGCGTCGTGACTGTGGCGGTGCGCACCTCCAGCTCGAGGAGGCCCTCGTAGACGTACCCGATCTGCTCGACATCGAGAGTGCGGAAGGTGAGGCGGCGCCGCTCGCCGTCGATCACGACCTCCTGCACGGCACGCAGCAGCCGCAGCACGGTGCGGTCGTCCACGGCCGGGGGCCGGACGGTCGTCGCCTCGCCCGCGCGGCGCCCCTCCAACCACGGGAACCGGTCAGGGTCGAACAGGTTCCCGCCGTACGCGGGCAGCCGCAGGTCCTCATGGGCCACACCACCGTGCACCGCGCGCCCCACCGCCAGCAGCCGGTGCCACGCCCCGGTCCGGCGCTCCAGGATCTGCGGCTCAGTCACCGCGAGCTGGTCACCGAGCCGTCCCACGCTGTAGGCGGCCACGTACACGTCGTCGTCGCTGGGCAGCAGGCGGCGTTCCTCGGCGAAGAGCAGGAACACCAGCCGCATCATGAAGGTGACGACGCCGTCGTACAGCTCGTCGTCGGACACCCCGCCCAGGATCCCGCTCTCGGCGTCGAGGCGGTCCAGGGTGCCGATCAGCAGTTCGACGGCGTCGCGGACCTGTCGGCCCAGGGTCACCGTGACGACCTCCTGCGCGCCGAGGCTTTCGACGAACAGGGCTGGCAGAGTGTCGGTCGGAGCCACCGCGAGGAAGCGGGCCCGGGTCAGCAGCGCCACGAACGCCGCGAACGACTCCGGTTCCTCCCCCCACAGGCTCGCGTCGAACACGGCTGCACCGGTGGTGCCGCCCAGAGGCGCCCACACCAGCGCCCACCAGCGTCCGTCGGTAACCAGCCCGACCGGCACGTCCCGGGCGCGCAGGAGCACCGCGAGCCGCTCGACGGGGCTCGCGGTCCATCCCTGGCGGGTGGTGCGGGCAAGCGGGTGCGCACCCCAGTCGGTGACCATGCCGAGCAGCCGCCACGGCCCACCGGTTCCGTCGCCCGTGTCGCCGGGGTCGGCCCCGTCCTCGCTGTCGCCGTCCTCGCTGTCGGGGTCCTCGTCGTCCGGGTCGGTCTCGTCGTCCAGCTCGGTCGGGTCGTCGTGCCGCTCGGCGTAGAACCCCAGGTCGGGGCGGAGCAGCAGCCCGTGCTCGGCGACCGGTTCGGCCAGCGCCGCAGGTAGTTCGGTGTCGAGCCTCAGGTGCCCTGCCCAGTCCAGGGCGCGGTGCAGCACGGTGCGCACCGCGGCGTGCCGCGACGCCCCGCCCGAGGAGAGGGCGTTGGTGGTCGCCTCCCGCACGTCGGCCCGGACCGGGCCGGGGACGTCCGGCAGGCCGTTGGGGAACACCCGCTCCACCACCGGCAGGGTCAGGAACGGTCCGGAGGTCTGCACCAGCTCCAGCCACGCGTGCCGCCGCCGCGCCGCCTCGCCCGCGCTGTAGCGGCGCCTGCGCCGGCCCGCCATCACCCCACCTCTGGTTCGGCCAGCACCACGGCGAACGGGAACACAAGCTCGCGGACCTGCCCGTAGCGGGCGTCGAGCCGGTCGAGTTCCTGCTGACGATTCTCCTCCAGCGCGTCGAGTCGGTCTTGCCAGGACTGCCGGTCGCGCTCGAACTGCACCACCTCCCGGCGGTCGAGGTCGTCCAGGGTGAGCTGTACCGCGCCGGACGCGGCCAGCGCGGCGGTGAGCGTGGCGTGCAGTTGGTCGAACACCGCCACGGTGTGTGTGCGTGCCCGCTCGTGCTGGCGCGCCAGGTCCGCCGTGCGCGTCTCCTTCTGTGCGGTCGCTCGCAGCGCCAGGTCCTCCACCAGTCGCGGAGTGAGCTCGGCCCACTGCGCGACCAGCCGCTCGCGGGTCGCGGCTGCGGCCGGGCGGCAGGCCGCGGGCTCTAGCGCACGCTCCACCGCTCCGCGCAGCGCGCGGTAGGCCCGCTGCTCCAGGTCCAGCCGCTTGCTGCGGCCGGCCGCGGGCAGCTCGCGGCCGGCCAGCACGATCTCCTCGTGCAGGCGCCCTCCGTCGGCCCCCACGATCACCAGCCGGGCCATCACGACCACGACCGGTCCGCGCAGCGCCAGCTCCGGCGGGGAGTCGAAGCGGACGGCGCTGACCCGGTGCAGGTCGGTCCGCCCACCCCACACCGCGCTCCGCAACAGTCGTGTCGCCTGATCCACCAGCGGGTGTCCGAGATGGCCGAGCACGATGTCGTCGCGGCCGCGGACCACGGCCGGGTCGAACGTCAGCGGCCGCAGCTCCCCGGACAAGGGGTCCGCGAGCCCGATCAGCGTGTTCTCCCACCCGGCTCGCAGCTCCGGCGGGGTGATCTCGCCCGGCGCGCCGTCGACCAGCGGTGGCTGCTGGGCGAGCGCCAGCGCGGTGTCGACTACCCGCCGGACGTTGGCCGGGGCGACGTGCAACCGCTCCACGGAGGTGTCGAGCTGAGCGCGCAGCCGCTGCGCCTGGGCCCGCAGATCCTGCTCGGCGCGCAGCACCGAGGTGGACACCTTCGGGTTGACGGTGAGCGGGTCCACCAGCACCGGGCGGCCCAGCATCCGCGCCTCCACCGCACCGGCGAGCACCGGGTTGACGCTGCCCAGGTCGCGCCGCTCGGCGGCAACCTTGCGGGCCACCCGGGAAAGGAACTCCAGGTCGCCGTTGTAGGAGTCCGGCTGCGCCGACTGCCACCCGGCCCCGACGAAGTGCACGACGTCGACCTCGGTGCGCTGTCCGTAGCGGTCCACGCGGCCGATGCGCTGTTCGAGCCGGTTCGGGTTGAACGGGATGTCGTAGTGGATCACCGTGTGGCAGTGTCGCTGCAGGTCGATGCCCTCGCTGGCCGCGTCGGTGGCCAGCAGGATCCGCAGCGGATCGCGGTCCGGCGCAGCCTGGAAGGCGTCCTTGAGGTGGTCGCGCCGCACCGGGTCCATGCCCCCGTGCAGCAGCCCCAGGCGGTCACCGCCGAGCCCTCGCGCGGCGAGTACCCCGGCCAGCCACACCTGGGTGTCACGGTACTCGGTGAACACGATCACCCGGGTGGAGCTGCCGGGCGGACTCAGCCGCAGCAGCTCCTCGACCAGCGCGTCGGCCTTGCTGTCCGCCGGCTCCGCGTGCCGCTCGGCCCATGCCGCGAGCTGGTCGAGCAGCGCCGCCTGCGCGGGGTCCGCGCCGCCGGTGAGCGAGGCCGCGCGCCGCAAGACGTCCTGCTCGGCCTCCTCCGGGTCAGGCTCGTCGCCGTAGTCGTCGAGCAGCCAGTCGGGCACCGAGTCATCGAGGAGGGGTAGTGCGGCTCGGTCGGCGCCCACGACGGTGGCCCGGTGTGCGGTCAGGGTCCGCGCGAAGGCAGCGGGGGAGGAGAACAGGCGCTTTTTCAGCAGCAGGGTGATCAGGTCACCGGCGCGGACGGCCGCGGCACCCGGGGTGCCGCGGCGGGCGGCGGTGTAGGCGGCCAACAGCGCGTGCCCGGCGCGCTCGTCGTCGGAGTAGGTGACCTCGATGTGACGGGGTACGCGACCGGGGAACCGCCTGGTGCCGTCGGGCAGCAGCAGCTCGTCCTTCAACCGGCGCACCATCACCTGCCCGACGACGCCCGGGTCCGGCTCGACCCCGCGGGCGAACCGCAGCGGGTCGAGCATCTCCAGCAGGGCCTGCCAGGACTCCGCGTAGCCGTTGTGCGGCGTCGCGGACAGGAAGACCCGGTGCTGGCTGTGCTCGCCCAGCCGGCGGACCGCCTGCGTCTGCTGACTGTCCAGCGCGTAGCGCCGGCCGCTCGCCGGAGCCGCGGGGGCGCAGTGATGCGCTTCGTCGACGACGAGGACATCCACGAAGCCGGGGTGCCGGTTGTCCGGGGTCAGCACCTCGTCGAGCAGCCGCTGCACGCGCGGTGTGCGTAGCCACGGCAGGCTGACGATGATGCGGGGGAACACCGAGAACGGGTTGGCCTCCAGGCCGTGGCTGCGCCGCAGCGCCTTAAGGGCCGCGGCGTCGAGCACGGTGAACCGCAGACCGAACTTCTCCAGCAGCTCGTCGCGCCACTTGCCGGTCAGCGGGGCCGGGCACACCACGACCACCCGTCGCGCCCGGTTGCGCAACAGCATCTCCTGGATGACCAGCCCGGCCTCGATGGTCTTGCCCAGGCCGACGTCGTCGGCGACCAGCAGATTGACCCGCGGCATGCTCAGCGCCTTCGCTACCGGTTCGAGCTGGTACTCCTCGATCGTGATGCCGGCCCGGAACGGGGCCTGCAAGGTCGTGTCGTCGGCACTGGCGACGGTGCCCCAGCGCACGGCGTCGAGGAACGCTCCGAGGATCCGCGGGTCGTCCCAGCCCTCCGCCGTCACGTCCGGCAGGCGCGTCTCCGGCAGGACCTCCCGGCCGGGCTCGATCTCCCAGACGACGGTCAGCTCGTCGCCGAGGTCCTCGTCGCTGACGCTCGTGAGCGACACGAGCGTGCGGCCCGGCACCTCGGCAGCGAGCTCGTCCCGGGGCTGGGTGCTGAACCGGCGTCCGTTCACCACCCACTGCTGCCCGCGCACCCGGACCAGCTCCCCGATCTCTGGCGCGTCAGTCACCGAGCTCCCCCTCGACATTCGCTGAGCGTAGCGAGACCTGTCCCGTTGGTGACTACGGCCTCACCCACTCGAGCGCGTTCGTCGACCGCGACGCAGCGCAGCCAAGCATTTGTACGGATCCCTCCGACGCCAGCTACGCCCGAGGGTGGCATGAGGGTATGAACGGCTAAGTGGCGCCGGCAGACCGTCACGGAGAGAGCGGTAGCCGACGCGACTCTCGCGCGCACATGTGGCACACGGCGTCGGGCATGGCGCATTCCTCGTCCGTGGGTAGTCCGTCCGGCACCCCATAGCAACGCGGCAGCGTTGCCAGCAGGGTGTCCACCAGCAGGTGCGCCTGCTCCGGCGTGATCGCGACGGAGTTGCCTGGCGTGACTCCCACTCCGTCGAACTCATCGTATGACTGGCGCGCCAACCGCTGCAGCAACGGCGCGAGATGGGCTGCTGCACCCTGGGCGTCGGCGTTGGAGTTCCGGGACGACATGACGGCACGCTACTGCCTGTTCCGATGCTGGCGTTCGCCGTCGACGCCGAGCGGGTGCCGCCTGTGGAGCACGGGCCGCTGGCGGACGGCGGCGTCAACAGTCGACGTGCCGTCGGCTTTGCGACCTCTTAGCCGGTGACAACGACGTGGCGAGCGCGGCCAAGAATGTCAGGCACGGAGCCATACTGGTGAGGTGGACCCGGCTCTCGACGAGCTGGTCGACGCTGTGGAGTCGGGCAGCGTCGAGCTGGCCGATACGATGCTTCGTGACGGTGCCGTATGCCCGCCGACCGTTCACCTGCTGAGCAAGCACCTCGTGCAGCCCTACCTCGGGAGCGTCGCCACGCGGCCATTCCGGCGCAGAGCGGATGCCGCGGCAGCGATCGCTGGACTCGGGCAGCTGCCTGCCGTAGCTACGGCGACGCGGCTCGTTGTGGTGTGGGAGTACGGCGATCTGTGCACGGCGCTCGACCTGCCGGACGAGCGAGAGGGCGGCGGGTTCCCGCGCGGGCTGGTCGTGCTCGACGCAGACCTCTCGGAGCACGTCGTGCGGTGGCATCCGTTCGCACTTCATGCGGACGGCTCGGGACGACCGAAGCCCAGGTGGGGGCCGGTCGTGCGACACCCGGGCGTGTGGTTGCCGGAGCCCGTCGCCGAGCTGCTGGCGGTATGGCGGGAGCTGCGGCGGGGCGACATCGCTACCGCGCGGGCGGAGCTGGAGGCGGACGGCTTCGTCGTCACCTGGGCCGCAGCTTCAGTGGTCAATCCTCGCGGGTGAGCACGTGGTCGTCCGTCCCGATGGCGAGCTCGGGCTCGGTCGACCATCGGGCGAGTTCCTCGCGCCGTGCTGCCTCGGCAGCATCGCGCTCGGCGGCGTCGACCTCCGCGCGGGCCGCGTCGGCGGCACGACGCTGCGCGATCTCGGCCAGCGACTCTTGCGCGCGCTGGACGGCGAGGGTCGATTCCGCGGCCGGCGGAACATGACGGCGGTGCGAAGGGTCGGCCGTCTCGGTGGGGTCCGGGGTGCTCGTGTCGCGGACGTCCGGTGCGACTGCCTCAGCCTCGTCGCGTCGATGCGTGAAGGCGATCTCGTCGTCGACCACGTCGACCTCTGTCACGGGCTGCTCCCGTTCGCGGTCTGCCTGCTCGGCACGATGCAGGGCCAGCCACTGGGGCCCCGTGGTGCTGTCGTCCGGGTGGTCGAGGTCGACCCCGCGAGCCTTCAGCTCGACGCGGGCGCGATCGGCGCGGTCGCGTGTCACGGCGGTGTGGGTGAACCACGCGGCGCGCGCCTCGTCGACGACCTCAAGCTGAGCGATCTGCTCGGCGTACCGCTCCGCCTCAGCGCGAGCCGCGGCGGCGTCCGCGCGCAGCCGGGCGGCGTCGGCGGGGTCCGTGTCAGGGGCGTCGGCGCGCGCGTTCCAGACGGTGGCGTCGGTGGTCGCCTTGGCGTGGGCCTGGTGAGTTGCGGCCAGCTCGTCGTCGACCCAGCGGGGCGCCCAGGTGAGTTCTCGGTCGTAGGCGCGGACGCGGGCGCGCAGGGCACCGTCTGACAGGTCGGCCTCCTCCGCACCGGCGTCGACGAGCGCGAGGGCCTCGTGCGCCGCGCGGAACATCACCGCATGCTCGACGCGGCCCTTGCCGGGGGCGTGGCCGAGCGGGTCCTGCTCGTCGGTGTAGGCGACGAGTTCGCGGTAGGCGGCGGCCCAGCCGGCGCGGTGCTCCCAGTCCTGCCGCGCGACCACCTGATCCGCTTCGGGCACGGCGCCCAGTGCGTCCACCGCCCACGCGGGCGCCTGCTCGGCGGTGAGCGCGCCGAGCTCGTGTCGGCGGGTGTCGGCCGCCTCGGCGAGCTGGTGCAGGCGGGCGGCGCGCTTGGCGTCCGCCGGGGCGACCGCGACAGCGTCGGCCCGCAAGTGGTGCGGAATGAGATCGGCCGCGCCCTCCCGCGGGCGCGGGGTGAGCCGGCCGGCGAGCGCGTGGGTGATGCGGTGGTGGATCACCTGCGCGGGCGAGTCGGCGTCGGTAAGGCTTCGGGCCTCGATGGCGGCCGCGAGGACCTGGTCGGGATCGTGGCCGGCGAGTTCTGCGGTGCGCAGCAGCCGCTCGAGCGAGCCGAACGCGTCGTCGGCGGCGAGGCGGCAGCGCTCGTGGTCGGTGAGGCGGCCCGCGGTAGCGAGCCGGTCGAGGGTGGCGGCGGTTCGGCCCGCATTCACCTCGCGGATCAGGTCCGCCATCCGGTCGATCTGCGTCATCACGGAGCGGGCCTCGGCCTCCGCGTGGACCTGCTCAGCGTGCGCGGAGCGGTCCTGACGGACGTTCGCCAGGCAGTCGGCGAGCACGGCCGCGCCAGTGCGCTCGGCGACCTCCAACGTCTCCCCGGTCTCTGCGTCGGGCGCGAGATGGCGGGTGACGGCGTAGAGCGTGTTGCGGGCGCGGCCGCGCGTCGCGGGGACGTAGACGCCGGCGGCGTCCGTGCCGGGGCCGATGACGGAGTGACTGGTATCGACCGTGCGGCCCTGCGCGGCGTCCTTGGTGCTCGCGTAGCCGAGGCTGACGTGCTCGCGGACATAGGTGCCGGGCAGCTGCATGGGCGCGCCGAGAACCTCTCCCCAGAGATTCCGCTCGCCGTCGGTTGCGGCGCGGTCGATGGGCGCAACGGTGAGCCCGCCATCGGGGCGGGTGGCGATCACGCGGTACGTCTGCTGCGTGATCGGGGCGGCGCCGTTGCCCTCGAACCCGCGCAGGTGCCAGGCCAGCGCACGGGCCTGCACCAGGTCACCGACGCCGGCCGCGGTGCCCCGCCACTCGGCCAGCGCCGGGCCCTCGCCGAGCGGGACCCCGTCCTCGGCGACGCGGCCCAGCCGCACGAGCTCGGCGCGCAGCCCGCCCGAGACGCGCGCGGCGGCGGCGTTGGTGCCGACCATGAGCAGCGAATCGTGGCCGTCGAGGGTGTCGGCCAGCCACGCGCGGGATGCAGCGGCTTCGGCCTGCTCGGCGGTGCCACCGTCGACAAGCCTGCCGCGCTTGTCGTACTCCGCTAGCACGTCCGGGTCCCCGTCGCGCAGCCGCAGCGACGCCGGGCCCTCCCACTCGTTGTCGAAGCGGCGAACCTCGGCGAGCTGGTAGGTGACGCCGTGCTCGCTGATGTCCGCAAGCGCGCCGCCAGGGCCGATCGTGGTGAGCTGGCGCGGGTCGCCGACGAGCAGCAGCTTCACACCGGCGGCCCGGCAGCGGGCACGGATGGCGACGAGATCGCCGGTCTCGGCGGTCCCGGTCTCGTCGACGACGACCATGTCGCCGGGGCGCAGCCGCCACGCCTCGTCGTCGCCGTTCGGACCCACCGCGGTCTGTCCGGGCCGGGTGCGGTCGATGCGGCCCTGCGTCGCCAGCCACGCGCGCACGTTCTTGGCCGGGAGCCCCTCGCCGGCGAGGACCTCGGCGGCGTTCTGGTACGGCGCGAGCCCGAACACCCGCCGCGGCAGCTCCTCGTCCGGGTCGGTCCAGGTGTCGGCGATGGCGCCGACGACGAACGACTTCCCGGTGCCTGCCGCCGCGGTGATCACTTCCACCTGCGCGCCGGACGTCAGGACGCCGCGCAGTGCGGCCTCCTGATCCGGGCCCAGCCGCATACCGGAGTCGGCGAACCGCGCGCACACCTCGTCGACGCGGTCCTCGGCGAACCGGTGCGCCCCGCGCTCGACGGCCGCGGCGATCAGCGACCGCTCGGCCGCGATCTGCCCCGGCGTCGCGTACCGGGCCGAGCCGTGGCGGCTGTAGACCGACTCGCCGTTCGCGAGCCGCAGCTCGTCGGGCAGCGCCTCGGCGTCCTCGACGGGCGTGAGGCGTTGGGCGAGATCGAGTGCGGCATCCGTGAGTCCCATCAGCAGCGGCCCGACATCGTCGGGCTCGACGCCCAGGTGGCCGGGCAGGGCGTTGGAGACGGCCTGGACCATGTCCGAGCGCGAATAGTGCGCGCGGGTCTTCCTGATCTCGGCGACCGCGCGCTCGATGACGTCGCGCGGCGAGAATTCGGCGACCTCGCCCGGGTCCTGCGCGCGGCCCGCGAGGTGCTCGGCGAGCGCGGCGAGCCCACCGGTGACGCGATCACGCGCCATCTCCTCCCACCGGGCGAACTGCTCCTCGCGGGTCTCGCCGTCGTGGGACTTCGCCTTGCGCGTGACGAGCGTGGCCTGCTCGTGGATCACGACCCGCTCGTACGGGGACGGCTCGCGGCCCTGGGCTGCGGTGAACTGGCGGATCAGCTCGGCCGCCTTCGGACCGATCTGCGCGCGCCGCGACGAGTACAGGTCCATCAGGTCGCGGTCGACGCCGACGACCTCGCGGGCCTTGCCGTCGGGCCGGGTCTCGGTGCGGAGCCCGAGCGACCGCGCGAGGTGCGCCTCCATCACGCGCTCGGCGATCGCACCGGCGGCGGCCTTGTGCTCGTCGATCCCGCGGCCGTCGAGCCCGCGCCAGACGCCGTCCGAGCAGAGCACGCGGTTGAGTATGGCGTTGTGGATGTGCCACTGCGGGTCGCGCTCGCGGGAGTCGTGCTGGAAGAACTGGGCGACGACGAACTCGTGCGCGTCGATCCACCGCCCGGACCCGCCACCGTGGTGCCCGACGCGGGAGTACCCGGCGTGCTCCTGCAGGTAGGCCAGCCCGGCGCGGGTGCCGGCCATCATCGCGTCCTCCACGGCCCGGGCGTGGACGTCCCAGGCTGCGGCGGCGTCGAGGTCGCCGCAGGCGCGGGCCTCGTTTGCGGCCCGCTCGAACGCCAGCCCGGAGACGGTCACGCTCTTGGGCGCGGAGAACGTGACGTCGATGAACGACACGGCCTGGCGCGCCGAGCGCCCGGCCTGTGCCCGCAGCGCGGCCCGCTCCTCCGGGCCGGCGTCCGGGTGCTCGTCGAGCAGCCCGGCGTAGATCTGCTCGGCGGCCCGGTACTTGCGGTGCCCCGCGGCGAGCGCGGCGGCCTGATCCCACGTGGTGCGATCGCGGGCCGCATGGTCGCGCGGATCGCGAAGGTGGGTGTAGACGGCCTCCATCAGGTCTGCGTCGACGTCGCCAGCGAGCCCGAGCGTCTCGGCGCCCCGGCCCCACCACTGCCCCGGCGGCTCGCCGGCGGCGACGGCGCCGGTGTAGTAGCCCTCGCGGGCCTTGGCGACCTCGTCGGTGAGGTAGCGGACGGAATGCCCGCGGTGGACGCTCAGCATCACGCCTCCTCGTCGTCGGCGTACCAGCGCACGAGCACGTCGTGCCGGGCGGCCTCGGCCGCTGCCGGGGCCAGGCCGGTCATGGCGGCGATCGCGGCGCGTGCCCGGCGCACGGCGTCGACGTACTCCGCGGCGAACGCGGGATCGATCAGCGGCCGGACGGGATCCGGCGAGTCATCGTCGCGAAGGCACGTGGCGAGGAACTGCAGGGCCCACTCGCGGCCCTGGCGCTCGCCGTCCTGCATCCGCACGACCCACGCGGCGTAGTCAGCCTCCGGGTCGGGGTTGTCCGGCTCCTCCGCGGCGATCGCGGCCGGGCTGCTGGCGCGGGCGATCGCGAGGTTGCGCTGGAGCACGGCAAGCATGGTCGCGGCACCGCGCTCAAGGGGGTGACGGGCGTCGTTCCGGTCACCCCGTCGCGGCTCGTCGAACTGGATCATGAGGTCCCGCCCTCCGTTGTGTTGATCTTGAGCAGCGGTTCCGAGCGGGCCCGCCAGGGCTCGCGACGGGCACCACGGGATCGTGATGCGTGGGTGTGGGTCTTGCTCTTGCTCGCGTTGGTCCGTGTTTTCTGGGTTGTGCTCGGGAACGGCTTCATCGGGTGTCATCGGCTTCTCCTGGTTCGGGATCGGATCGGGACGTCGTGGGATCTCAGGGCTCGGAGGACGGTGGCCGGGCTGACGTCGAGCAGTGCGGCTATTCCTGCCGAGCTGGCTCCGGCGCGGTAGAGGCGGGCGACGCGCTCGACATCGAGCGCTGTGGTTCGTCGGTGGCAGGACCGGCATTGGGGCCGGTAGCGGGCCAGATCGAGGCTGTAGCGGTAACCCCGGGCGGGATCGATGCGCTCGGTGGGGTCGGCGCCGTCGTAGGACCAGACGCACGCCGGTGCGGAGCACTCGGCGCAGGGCCGGCCGGCGGCCGGCCCTCGCACGGCGCGCAGCCGGCGATGCAGACCCGCGTAGCTGAGGCCGGCTGCACGGATCGGGACCGATGCACGGACGTCGCCGCGCCGTGCCCGCCGCCAGTGCGGTCGGCACCACCCGCGCGCGTGGTGCGGCCGGCCGCAGCCCGCCACGGTGCAGATGCTCATGCTCGGCCTTGGTGCTCGGTGTACTCCGCTTGCTCGGCCTCGACGAGCACCGCGTCCGTTGGCTCGGGGCCAGCGGTACGCGTGGCGACCCAGTGCGCGGCGACGGCGGCGTGGTGCTCGGCGAGGGGCGGGTAACCGGGCTCGGTGACGTCGGCGGGCCGGCCGTTGCGGTCCGCGTGCCGCGACAGCGAGCACTTGCCGAGCAGCCCGTTGACGCGACGCTCGACGCCGGGCCGCTGCCGGTCGTGCCAGTCCCCGGCCTTGAGCCAGGACCCCTGCTCGGGGTCGTAGGCGTCGGCGTGCGCCCAGCGCAGCCACCACAGCTCCTCGATCACCTCGGGGTGCCAGAGCCAGCACGACGAGAGATGCGCGCGGGCGTAGCGGACGTAGACGCGGCGCACCCAGTCCACGAGGTTACCCAGATCCTTGACGGCCTGCTCGGCGTCGACGGCGAGCAGCCAGGACCGGACAGGAGGCGGCCCGTCACTCTCGGCCGACGGTGTGACGTGACCGCCCCGCAGCCCGGCGACGTCGTTCGCGAGCTGCACGACGTTGGCGTCAACGGCGTCGATCCGGCGCAGCGCGCGGGCGAGCGAGCGGCCGAGCGCGACGACCGTCGTGTCCTGCTCGTCCGGGGTCATCGCTCACGCACCAGGTCGATGCCGGCATCGAGGCCATGGTCGTCCGCGTGCCAGGTGGCGAGCTGCTCGCGTCGCGCCTGCTCGGGATCGGCGGCGGTGACAGCGCCGCTGCCGATCGCGCGCAGGTCCTCCTCGTCGAGGCCCCACCGGTGCACGGGCACGCCGACCTGCCGGGACACCTCATCCAGGTACTGCCGGACCAGCGCGCGGGAGTCGTCGAGCGTGCGGCCGGGCCCGGCAAGCGCGCGGGCCGCAGTCTCGGCGGTCATCGGTGGCTGGACGGCGACGGCACTGCCCTCGTCATCCGCCATGCGGTCAAGCAGGGCCTCCTTGTCCTCCAGGAAGGCTGCGCGCTCGGCCTCATCAGCTCGGCACCCGGTGAGGGCGCGCAGGCGGGCCGTCAGGTCGGCGATCTCCCGCGGGGATGGCGGTGGGGTGGTCATCGCGCGTCTCCCCACGGGTCGGCGGGTGGCTCGTGCGGCGGCCGGGCGTCGGGCGGCGGGAACGGGATGACGTCGGCGCCCGGGCGGCGGTCGACGACCTGCCCCGGGACGACGGTCGGCGTTCGGTATCGGACCGGGCCGCCGTGCCCGGTGACGCGCACCCTCAGCGCCGTCCACCGCGCGCCGCACCAGCCCCGCGTGGCCCGGCGCCGGGCGGTGGCCCAGGTGCGGGCGGGCCGGGTGGTCCGCCCGATCCAGGCGGCGGCCCGGACGGTCTGGCGGTGCCGCCACGCCCGGGCCCGGACGGTGAGCGCGTCGGGATGGTGGATGGCGTGGACGTCGGCCCTGCGCCACGCCTGCTCCGCGCGCCCGACGACCGGGGGCATGTCCCGGCGGAACACCACCACCCGCCCGCCCGGGAGGTTCGCCAGCTGCGCGGGCGCGAGCACCGGGACACGGCGCACGGTCCGGGAGGCGACCCGCCCGTGCAGGTCGGTGGTCGTGATCGGCTCGTCCCGGTCCCCGGCGAGCGTCGACCAGTAGGTGAGGTCGTCGCGGTCGGCGGTGCCGCCGTAGAGCACCCGGGCCCCGGAGTTGTTGAGGATGACCGCGGCCTTGGCCTCGCCGTAGCGGTCGACGAGCTGGGCGCGCGACTGGAAGCAGGCGATGATCGACACCCCGCGCCCGCCCATGTCGGCCGACCAGCGGTCGAGCGGGACGGGACAGATCAGCGCGGCCTCGTCGAGGCGCAGCGACAGCGGCGGGTCGAGCCGGCCGCCCGGCCGTTCCTCGGCGAGCCGGCGGGCCTCGCGGGCGATGTAGCCGGTGAGCGCGCACACCAGGGGCGCGACCTGCGCCTCCTCGCCGCCGAGCATGTAGACCGTCGCCTTCGCGGCCAGCAGCGCGGCGACGTCGAACGGCTGCCCGCCCTCGGCGATCGGACGCGCGGCGGCCCGGGCCGGGCCGTGGGTGAGCCAGCCGAGCGCGGGCGCGATCGTCGAGGTGATCGACGACCGGGTCTTCTCGTTGGTGCCGATGAACTGGCGCACCGCGCTCTCGAACGCCGGTTCCGGGCTCTTGTTGCGCAGCAGCAGGAGGATCCGCTGCGCGTGGTCGTCGGGCTCGGCGATCCACTTCCCGACGTCGGCCATCGTGTGCCCGCCCAGCGCGGCGGCGTGCATGAGCGCGGCGAGGTTGCGCCGGCCCTGGTCGTCCCAGAACTCGCGGTCCGGGCCGCCCGGCCGGTTGGCCGCGGCGAGCATGTCGGCGGCGCGCTCGTTCGCCGTGGCCGGGTCGGTGCAACCCGTGAGCGGGTCGAACGTCACCGTCGACGGCCGTCCGCCGAGACCGACCGGGTTGAACACCAGCACCGGTCCAACCCGGGCGCGCAGGGCGCCGGTCTGGTCGAGCAGGTCGGTGCGGGTCGAGGTAGCGAGGACGGCGCCGGGCGCGTCGATGATCCGCCCGGCCAGCCACTGCGACTTCCCGACGCGCGGGCCGCCGAACACGATCACGACGTCCTCGACCGACGCCCACACCCGCAGCCCGGCCACCCGGCACAGTTCGACGGCGACCGCGACGGCCGGGAGCCGCACCAGCTGCACCATCCGCGCGCCGCGCGAACCGGCCCGCAGCGACGGCCGGACCTGCGGGGTGCGGCGGCGCATCGCCAGCGCCGACCCGGTACGGACGATGTCCACGGTCGACGCGACACCGGCCTTACGACGGGCGGACGTGCCCCAGCGGGTGACCGTCGCCATCGTGCGCCCGTGGCGCATCCACAACCCGAAGGCGATGAGCGCGCCCAGCCCGGCCAGCAGGAGCGGGCTCGAGGTGAGGATCAGGCTCCACGCGGTCAGCGCCGCGAGGACGGCGGCGCAGAACCCCACGGTGCGGGCCCCGCGGCGCCAGGAGATCGCGGCGACGGCGACCAGGACGGCAAGCAGGCTCAGGACTGAAGTGTTCATGGTGTGGCCCTCCCGGAGCCGTTGACGGCGAGCAGCGGCGGCTCGCCGGTGGTGCGGTTGCGGTCGAGCAGCTGCCGGGCCTCGTACTCGCTGATGCCCAGCTCGCGGGCCAGCCGGCGGCGCCCGGCTCCGGCGGCGATCAGGGCGTCGGCTTCTGCGGGCCCGTCCGTGTCGGCTGCGGCGACGGGCGGGTCGTCGGGCCGGCTGACCAGGACGGCCAGGTGCACGACGGCGCCCAGCACGGCTGGCGCGACTGCGGACACGATCACGACGACCCACCATTCGGGCGCCAACCGGAACGCCTCCAGGCCGTGTCCGAGCGCGTTGGCTGCGACCGACAGCCCCAGCAGCGCCAGCGCGAGCGCGCGGGCGAACGTGCGCGCCGAGCGCGCAGTGCGCCCGCCCAGCCAAACCAGCGACCCGGCCGCAGCCCCGGCGTCGACGACAACGGGCAGCAGCCACGCAAGCTGCGACGCGAACCCGCACAGCAGGGCCAGGTCGCGCAGCGCGGCGAACGAGAGCACAGCGGCTGCCCCGGCGACGACGGACAGCAGCCCGTAGAGCACGGCCCGGGCGCTCACCGGTCGGCTCCGACTGCGTGGGCGATAGCGGTGGCGATCGCGCGGGCGTTGCCCGGCCCCATGCTGGCGAACAGGTAGCGGTCGGTGCCCAGCGCGATCGCGAGGTCAAGAACGGCCCGTTCGGTCGACGACGACTTGTCGAACTCGCCGTGCTCGAACGCGACGCGGGCAGCGCGGAAGTCAATCCACCACCCGCCGTCCGGGCTGTGGTTCACGCACGCCGTCACGAACTCCGGGCGGCGGGGCCACGTCTCGTGAGCGAGCAGCAGCCAGACGGCGGCCTGCACGTGCGGGTCGTGCTCGTCGATCCAGGCGTGCAGCCCGGCGACCATCGCGGCGGGGCCACCGATCGCGCGCACCCGGCTCACCGGGACCCCTCGCCGCACTCGACGCCGATGTGGCCGATGGCCGACCAGAACCGGTTCACGTCCCGGGCCGCGTACGCCACCGCCTCGGCGAGATGCCCCAGGTCGAGGGTGGCGTCGTGGAGGCGCTCCCCCGGGTCGACGGTGTGGGTGTCGTCGTAGACTGCGCGCCCGTCGGCGTAGCGGCCGACCTGCGGGACGAGGGTCCGGGCCAGGGCCTCCATCGAGGCCAGGGTGTCGACCAGGTAGCCGGCGAGGTCGTAGAAGTCGGTGTGGTTCGGCTTCGCGACCTGCTGGGCGTGCACGACCGCACGCCAGGCTTGCGCGCCGGTCTCGGCGCGCTGCACCGCGTCGGGGCGGTCGTCGGGCTCGTGGACGTCGTTGCTGCTCATCTAGGATCGGGTCCCTTCCGCTCGTGTCCCTGCCTGGGTTGGTGTGTGGGATGTCTGGAGGGGAGCCCGGTGGCAGCCGGCGCTCCCCTCCCCCGCGCTCCGGGCCCATCGCTCGGCGGTACGCGGGCTGACGAGGAACTCGGCGGCGGCCTCGCGGGCCGACATGCCTGAAGCGATGGCCGCGCGCCCGGCCGACG
The DNA here is from genome assembly GCF_001899645.1 of Pseudonocardia sp. 73-21. GTDB lineage: Bacteria > Actinomycetota > Actinomycetes > Mycobacteriales > Pseudonocardiaceae > Pseudonocardia. Next base: position 23,798 of record NZ_MKVV01000044.1, read on the forward strand.
CGATCTCCGCGCGGGTCGCGCCGGCCGGACGGGGCGGGCGTGGGCGGTGCCGCCGTCGGGCGCCCCGGCGTCGACCGGCCTCGACGCGCCGTTCCTGCTCGGTCATGCCCCCGGCGATGCCGTCGGGTAGCGATAGGGCCCACGTCAGGCACTCCGCCCGGACGGGGCAACCGCCGCACACGGCCTTGGCGATGCCGACCTGCCGCTCGTACTCCTGACCGGCAACGGCGGTGACGAAAAAGATCTCTGGATCGACCGAGCGACAACTTGCCCGGTGCCGGAAGTCGTCGGGCTGGACGTGCCCGGCCACCGGCTCGCGGCGGCACGGCCGGGTCATCGGCGCGTTCATCCGACGGCCCCCGACCCGCCGGTCAGCGGCTCGGACGCTCGGGACACCGACGACACGAAGTCGCTCAGCATCCCGGGCAGGCCGGCCCCGGCGGGAGTGGCGATAAACAACGCCAGGGCGATGCCGGCGAACACCACGGCGCCACCCGCGCTCCGGGCCTTCGCGCAGATCACGGCGCCGACGAGGGCGAAGAAGATCAGGACTCCGATGGTGCCCACGGCTCATACAACCCATCCCGCGGCGTCGACGACCGTCTGCTCGGCGGTGGCGACGTCGGCCATGGCGTCGACGGCCTTGGCGGGGACGATCAGCCGTCCCCTGATGCGCACCGCCGGGAACTCTCCGGCCGCGATCGCGCGGTAAAGCGTCATCGGCGACATGCCGAACATCGCGGCGGCCTGGGCGACGCTGTAGAACTTCGGCGCCGCGGTGACCGCCTGGGGCTGGAACTTTCGCATGGCCTTCCTCCTAACTCGGGAACCTCTTCAGTGCTAACTACAGTACCAATATTAGCACTCAATATAGCTGCTTGATAGACACTCCGGCAGGCAGATGGCCTGACGAGTGGGTTGAGCGCTAGCCTCAGGGCCGAAATCAGCAGCTCGGGAGGTCAGTGGGTGGCGAAGGACTGGGATGCCGTGGCAGCGGCGATCCGGGCCCGCATGGCCGAGATCGACCTGACGCAGGCAGACCTCGCGGCCCGGGCCGGCGTGGCGCTGATGACCGTCCGGGAGCTGCAGCACAACCTCCAGCCGCGGCGACGCAACCCGCGCACGCTGGCGGCCGTCTCCGAGGCACTCGGCTGGCCGGGCGATCAGCTAGCCCGCGTCCTGGAGGGCCAGCCGGCCGACGACGTCGACCAGGGCGACCCGGTCCTTGCCGAGCTGGACGCGGTCAGGGCGGACCTGACTGCGGTCTTCCGACGGCTCGACGCCATCGAACGTCAGCTAGGAACCGGCGCCGAGCCGTCCTGAGCTGATCGACGCGCTCCAGCGCGGCCACGATCTCCGCCCGGAGTTCTCGAATCGCCTCCCGAGTGTCGGGGGGCTGTGGTGCACTGGAGTTCATGCCGAGAACGATCGCGACCACAGGCGGAAGAACGCAGGTCAGTCGCGTGTCAAAGCTGGGCAGAACCCCGGCAAACCAGCGGTAGGCGGCGGAGGGACCGGCGATGACGAGCGCGCAGGACGTTAGCGAGGAGCCGTGGGGCAACCGTCTACGCGCTTGGCGCGACGGCATGAACTGGTCGCAGCAGGAGCTCGTGGACCGCGTTGTCCGCCTGGCCTACGAGCACAAGGAGGACCGCGGCACGTCGCTCGATGTCCGCCTGGTCGGGCGTTGGGAGAGTGGCAAGGTCAGGCGACCGCAGGGGGTCTACCGGCGCTTGCTCTGCCATCTCGGCGCGCCGGCCCCCGATGCGCCCGCCCGGGCCGAACCCCGTCTGCCGGGATCTTGCCCTGTCGAACTGCCGATCCTGTCCATAGCGTCGCCAACGACCAGCGACGGCTTCGACATGGGAAACGGTGACCCCTCGGTGCAGCGACGCGACTTCCTTCGTGCGGGCTCCTCGATCGCGATCTCCGGCCTGCTCGCCGCGGTCGTCGGCGACGGGGCCGGCGCGGGCAGCGCAACTCCGGATGTCGTCTACGAGCTGGCGCAGCGACTCGTGAGCCTGCGCAAGCTCGACGACACGCTCGGAGGCGGCGACACCTACCGGCTCTACGCGGCGGAGTCCGAGCTGACCGGCCACCTGCTACGAGGGGGAGCGCACCGCGATTCCGTGCAGCGCAGCCTCCTCGCCCTGCACGCCGAGCAGTCGCAGCAGGCCGGCTGGGCAGCATTCGACGCCGGCTGGCACGACCTCGCCCGCGACCACTACCGGCGCAGCCACGCGGCAGCCACGGAGGCAGGCGACGCGGGCCTCGCGGGCAACGCGCTCGCCTTCCACGCCTACCAGCTCATCGGCCTCGGCCGTCCGGCCCGCCTGGTCTCGGAGAAGTCCGTGCACGCCGCTGATCAGCCGGGCGTCGATCCCGGAGTCCGAGCGCTGCTCTACTCCCGCGCGGCCTGGACATTCGCCCTCGACGGCGACGCGGACGCCACAGCCCGCTGCCTCGGCCGGGCGGAGGACGCGTTCGCGATCGCGAACGGCCAGACCCCCGGCTACGCCGCGTGGATCGACGAGAACGAGCTGGCGATCATGACCGGCCGCTGTTGGAGCGAGCTCCGCCGCCCGCTGCGCGCGGTCCCTGTCCTGGAGCGCGCACTCGCCGACTACAGCGACGCGCACTCACGCGACAAGGCTCTTTACTCGTCCTGGCTCGCCGACTCCTACATCGACGCCGGCGAGATCGAGCAGGCCGCGGAGGTCGTGCAATCGAGCCTCACGGTCATGGGCAACACCTCGTCGGTCCGCCCTCGGGAGCGCCTGGCGGAGGTCGCCGGACGGCTCGCCGAGCACGGCGACCTACCCGTCGTCCGCGACCTTCTTGGCGGTCACGCGCTCCACCCACTCGACGTACGCCGCTGACGCTCGGACCAACGGAACGGCCGTCACCTCGGGGTTCTGCCACTCGTGGTGCTCGATGAGATGCGCCTCCAGCTCGTCGTAGCGCGCGGCAGTGGTCTTGAACGAGACGACCCACTCCTCGCCCTGGCCGAACTCACCCTCGTGCCAGTACGCCGACGCCACCGGGCCGGCTACCTGACCTCCAGCAGCCATTCCGGCGCTGATTACAGACGCGGCGAGCTTCAGTCCCGCCTCGCGAGTGGCGGTGGCCGTAGAGACCGTCAGCACCTCAGTCACACCGTAAGCCTACTGCGCGCCTTGGCTGAATGTTTCAGTCTTCTGCGCTCGTCCGGTGTCGAGACTTCTGTCCAAGACGGGGGCCTCCGCGCTGCCGGGGGAGCTGAGCGTGGTGTTGCCGCAGAAGCTCGCCCGGGCGTGCAATACCTCCGGTTGGTTCTGTGCGGCATCAGCGACTGCCACCCACTAAGTCATGGGCTCCTCGACCGATTCACCGGATATCTCGGCGAGAAGTACATCTAGAGCGCCAACTCGGTAGTCAGCCGGAACAATAGGATGGTCGCCCCCGAGTCCCTTAATAACCTTTGGCTCGCGTAGCCAATCAGTAAATCCTCTAAGCGATCTATTGGCACGCACCCACGCCTGCATCAGGAAGGACTCATTCCACTCTGCTTGCACTAATGCCATTGCGGACGACAGGGTAGTATCCTTGTCACGCAACTGAAATCCAAGAATTCGCTTTCCGAGAAGGCCCAAGCCCTGATGACTGAGGGATGCGATTCGCGCCGTAGGGTCGAGCCATCCGGACGGGACACTGATAAGCTTACTGAAATCTGCCACACTACTTTGTTCGGTCCACTCCTCACCTCCCGGCACTATCAAGCCCGGCAGTGCAAACTTATCTTTAGCTCCACTCTTGTCTGGATTGAATTTGTCGTAGTTCTCGACAGGCTTCACCGGCGCAACAGTAAGGAACGGACGAAGCTTGTCCCCGAAGTAGCATTGACATGGGTGAGGAATCACCATGACGATATTGCTGCGAACTTCTAGCTCGATTTTGTCTGCTGTGATCGGCTTCTTCGGCAAAACTGGAAGCTGGACGTCAACAAAGACATCGCCCTGGTATACTGGACGATCTATCTCGCAATCCCCCGCGCGAGCATGATATAGATCCTCCGGCTCAAGCCAGTAGGTGTCTTCGATTGCAGCCGATGTCACTCGTGCTTTGTACCAGACGCGGGATAAGGTGACCAGTCGGCCTGATCCTCGATACCGTCGGGTGGATCTTCGTCCCACGACTCGTCAGCTCTGCGCAGGCCCGGGAGCGTGCTCCCTTCGACAGGCTGTGGATCATGAATAGACACCGCCCATGAGTACAGTGCGCCCAAGTTCCTGTCCGCAAGCAGTGCTTCAGGTGCTCTGCCATCTGCCCCAGGGGTGTGCCACCAGACCCTGGCGGGCCTCTCCCCGAGTTTGCGGACTATCTCCCTCGCGATTGAATGCAGATAGGTGAGCTGCCCATGTCGAACCGTGCTGATCGCCTTCCCGGCTAGCCAACGCTGGTATTGCTCACGGGAGACGCCAAACGCGCTTGCTAGCAGGCTTGCTGGAAGGCCAGTCATCCCACGAAGCTCCGCCGCAAGTCGCGTATGGTCGCTTAGATTCTGCGAAATATCTGCGATTCGTCCGATAGGCTTCTCACGTGGCTCCGTTATCGAAGTGCTCTCTGAAGGCTGTGGAGTAGCCGTCACCTCAATAACAAGGCTTCCGAACGCATCCCTTAAGATCCGGGCAGAAGGTACGCCCAGAGACGTTATATCTCCTGCCCGGTCTCGCAACAGCACGACACGGCTCACCAACTCAGCAAGCCACGACGACGAGACGGCGTCCCCGCCTTCAATGTTGAGAACAAGTTTCGCGGCGGAGCTAGTCCAGGCTGGATTAATCGTCGCAGCAATCGCCGCTCTACTTAGCTGGCTAAGGCCGGTTCCAGTAGGAGCGGAACCAAGCTGGTAATCCAGGCCGCCCTGGCGATCAGTTGAGGCACCTGAGGTTGTCCTAGAAGCAACACTGCTCACGACGAACCGCTCCTATTTTAGGGTCGCCCGGAATGACTCTGGCACGCAGGAACAGAAGCATCGATAGATTGCGTCATTAAAGTCAGCGAATGTGGCCATCAAGGTTTGGCGGTCATAGCTCGCCGGCGCCTCCTTGAAGCAGTCGATATCCACGACGTACACGCCCGGACGGTCTACGATGCCTTCCCCGGTGCCAGATCTGACGATCAACCGCGTATTGCCATCTTGAAGTACTGACTGCGCAAGAGTCGCAGTCAGAGCGTCTTGCCATCCAGGTCGTACTGCTGGGCCAAGCAAGTCTTCTTCGATCCTGCCTTCATACGAGCCAACCTCGTCAGGAGAGATATGGTTTACATAGCGGAGACCGACTCGTTCACAGACGCGCACCTTGGTGACGTTCTCCAGCGCACGCAGAATCTCGTCGAGTCTGCGGCTCATCTCTGACCAGTCGCTGTACGCCGTTGTTTCAAGGGAAACCTGCTCCGCGCTTACGACGCATGCCCATGCAGCATCCAAGTCAGTTAGACGCCATTGCGGTGACGATGTCGATGTCAGCCCGCCCGGGCCAGCGATTACGGTCTGCTGTTGCTCACTTAAAAGTCGCGGGTAACTATCGCTGACCAGGTCATGAAAGAGGGCTGCACCTTGCTGACTGTTAAACACTGTCTGAGCACTGAACTTCACTTGTGCGATAACCTGAGACAGGGGAGCCGAGCTCAGCGTCACCGCCGTCGCCGCGATCAAGAAGTCGAACACTGTCACACCTCCATGTCACAGGTCATGTCACACATCCTGACAGGTGCGCGGGCGAGGAGCAAGTGACATCGGGGTGACGTTGGCGGCTGGGGCCCCTGTCTGATCGGCGCGGCGCCTGCGTTCGCTCGATGACCACACACAGTCGTCTCCCTCAGCGACTGCGTACTGACCGATGCACTGCACTCGCGGGGCGCAGGTCCCTGGCAGGGTGTGAACCGTCTCCTCGACCTCTCGGAGGCCCAAACATGCGGTAGCCATCTCCACGGAGGCCGCAGCTCAGCACACACGGGCAGCACCCCGATGGCCTTGCGTTAGACCGGTCAGCGACGTAGTGATGACTTACGTTTCCGCAGGTAGACGGCCTGTCGACGACCTTAACGCAAGGCCATTGGGCAGCACCCTGCCGGTGAGGCGCTACGAGTGTTTCCGTTCGGGACGACGCTGGATAGGCTCAGCCCATCTGTTGAGGGACTCGCTGGGCGAGCTCATTCGCCTTCGGCAGTCGATCAGGCGATCGCTCTCCGATACGGCAGCCCACTCCCAGACGATCATCAGCGTAACGAACGGGAGTAGTCGGCCCACCTGACCACGAGCGGTCCGCGATCATGTGGAAGCGAGCGGCGGCCGTCTCGGCATCCGAGCGCCGATGCTCTTGGACGCTCGTTGATCCGCCTCAGAGACCCAGGCCGAGTATGTTTTCAGCGTCGTCGTGCCGCCCCCACCGTGGCCGAGTCTTCCCGCGACGGTCCGCGGGTCAACTCCCGCGGCGATCAGCTCAGTTGCGGAGTAGTGGCGGAGCCGGTGGAACGTCGTCATGATGCCGAGTCGGGCGGCGAGCCGTTCGTAGCGCTGGGTCACGCTGTCCGGGACGGCGAAGGTCGAGCAGTCGGGCGATCCAGAGAACAGGAACGCATCGGCAGGCAACTCCACGCCGAGCGACGCGGCTCGGGAGCAGGCCCGCTCGACGTGCTCGCGCAGGATGGCGCTCGTCTCGGAGTCGAGTGCGACCCGCCGCTGCTGGTGGGTCTTCAGCTCGGCCTCGACGAGTGCGCCGTGCTCCTTACGGATCGCGCGGCGTAGCCACAGCGTCTCCCGCCCCTCGTCCAGATCGACCGAGTGCAGGCGGATCGCGCACAGCTCGCCGCGACGCGCACCGGTCGTCATCGCCGTCCAGACGAGCGCGCCCCAGTCCGGGTCCTTCCACGACTCCTCAACGATCCGGGCCGCCTCGCGCGGCGACGGCGGCTGCGGGTTCGGCTTCGGCGCAGCCGGCGGAGTGGCCATCCTCACCGGGTTCACCCCCACCCACCGCCACCGCACGGCCCGCTCGAACGCGCCGGACAGTAGGAAGTGGATGTGCCGTACGGCGGAGGCGCCGAGGGGTTGGCACATGTGCGGTCGTGAGCACCGCTGGTCGCACTCGTGCTCCTGCCTCGTCCAGTGCTGGGCAGCGGCTTTGCCGGAGCAGTGCTGCCGGCACCGGCGCAGCTCGGCGTAGAACGAGTCGAGCACTTCGGCGTCGAGCGCGCCGACCTTCACCTTGCCGATCAGCGGCGAGACGTGGTTGCGCATGTAGCCGCGGTAGTTCGTGAGCGTGTTGGGCGCACCGTCGAATTGGTCGAGGTACCGGGTGAGCAGCTGGTCGACCGTCGCGGACGTGCGCGGGTTGCGCTTCTCAGCGATCTCGTGCAGGAGGCGGTCCCGAACCTTCTCGGCCTCGCGTCGCGCCTTCGGGCCAGCCGGCACCGTCTCGATCAGGGTGTGGCGCTTCTTCGTTACGGGGTCGACACCGGCGTAGACGCGCACCCGGAGGGCGCCGCTCGCCAGGGTCTCAATGTTGCCTCGCGCGCGGGCCTTGCCGACGCCCGGACGTCCTGCCATGCAGAGAGGGTAGCGCGGTTGGTGCCACATGTGGTGCCACGCGGGCGACGCACAGGATGTCGAGAACTTGCAAGCCTGCTGGTCAGGCGTGGAGCCGGGGGTCGGGATCGAACCGACGACCTACCGCTTACAAGGCGGTTGCTCTACCACTGAGCTACACCGGCGGACGACGACATCCTAAGCGCGTGACCCCTGCCCCACCTCCGTGGCCCGGGCCATCCGCTCCAGCGCCGAAGAGGCCGTCCGCAGGTGCGTGGCATCCGGCTCTCCCAGCTCCTCCAACAACCCCACCAGCATTCCCGCCCCACGCTGCTCCACCGCCCGCAGCTGGACACGAGAAGGGTGCGCCGCTGGTCGCTGTCGGACGGCTGGGGGCCGCGGTGGTTGCTCGTCGCCGGCATTGCGATCTGCGCCGTGGCGCTGGCGCAGGCGCAGGCCCCGAACGTCGAGTTCGCCGTCGCGGCACGATTCGTCCAGGGCTTCAGCGGCGCGGCGGGGATCGGCGGCACCAACCGCACCGCGTCGCTCTTCACCGTGATGATGGCGATCGGGGGCATCGCACCTGTCGTCGCGCCGCCGATGGGCAGCGGGCTCGTCGGGGTGATCGGCCGGCGGGGCGTGTTCCTCGTGCCGACCGGGTTCGTCGTGGTGATGCTCGTCGGGGTGCTGACGTGCGTGCCCGAGTCGCTGCCCGCGGAGCGCCGGCGCCCGGGCGGGGTGACGCACAGGGTGCGCGACGTCGGGGCCGTGCTGACCCGGCCGGCCTACGTCGGTTACACGCTGTCGTGCGCGCTCGCCTTCACCGCGATGTTCGCCTACATCTCGGGCTCGCCGTTCGTTCTGCAGGACGTGCTGCACCTGAGCAGCGACGGCTACACGCTCGCGTTCACCGTGAACGCCGCGGGGCTGGTGGCCGTGAGCACGCTCAGCGCGCGGCTCAGCAGCCGCCTGGCGCCGCGACGGCTGGTCGTCACCGGTCTCGCGATCATGGTGACGGTGACGGCGGCACTGTTCGTCACCGGGGCGGCGCTGGGTCTCGTCACGGGCAACGCGGCCGCGCCGGCCAGCGCCCAGGTCACCGACGTCGCCGGCACCGGATCCGCGCAGTTCGGGGCGCTCGTGTCACCGCTGGTCGGGTCCAGTGCGACGACGATGGTGACGGCCTCGGTGCTCACCTCGGCCGCTCTCGCGCTGATGCGGAGCAGCGCCCCGCCGCCCGTCGAGGCGCTCACGACCGCCCCCTAACCTTGGGGTCATGACCGAAGGCGGCCGCTTCTCCGACCGGCTCCGGACGGTGCTCCGGAAAGAGGCCCGGGCGCTCGTCGAGCCCGGGCCGCCTTCGCTGCGGTTGATGGCGCCGATGGGCCCCCGCGTCCCGGACGACGCCCGCGTGCAGCAGGTGCTCGACCTCTGCATGCGCGTCGGGGAGGTGCTGCTCTCCAGCGGTGAGGGCGCCGACGAGACCACCCGGACGATGCTGAGACTCGCCGACGTGAGCGGCCTGCCGAGCGTCGACGTCGACATCACCTTCACCTCGATCACCATCTGCTGCCACCGCGGCATGGCCGCCGCGCCGATGACGTCCATGCGGCTCGTCCGCTACCGCTCCCTGGACCTGACGCGGCTCACCGAGGTCGGCACCATCATCAGGAGGGTCGAGCAGGGCCGGCTCGACGTGCAGGGCGCGGCCGTCGCGCTGAACGACGCCGTCACCGCGCCGCACCCCTACCCGCGCTGGGTGGCCACGGCGGGCTGGGCGGGCCTGGCCGCGGCCATCGCGCTGCTGCTGGGCGCCGCCCCGATCACGGCCGCGGCCGCCTTCGCCGTCACCGGGCTGATCGACCGCACCGGCCGGCTGCTCAGCCGGTGGGGGCTGCCGGCGTTCTTCCAGCAGGTCATCGGCGGAATGCTCGCCACGGGCTCCACCCTCGCCCTCTTCGCGACGGGCGCGTTCCCGCCGGGCACGCGGCCGTCGCTGGTGGTCGCCGCGAGCATCACGGTGCTCCTGTCGGGCCTGTCGGTGGTGGGCACGGTGCAGGACGCGATCTCCAGCTACTACGTGACGTCGGCGGGGCGGGCCGCGGAGATCGTGCTGCTCTCGGCCGGCCTCCTGACGGGCGTCGTGCTCGGATTGAAGATCGGCTTCCAGTTCGGCCTCGCCCTGGAGGTGGCCGGCGAGCTCCCCACCGGGGCCGGGCGGTTCGGGCTCGCGCTGCTCGCCGCGGCGGCGGCCGCCGCTGCGTTCGCCCTGGCCGGGTACGCGCCGGTGCGGTCGCTGGTGGCCGCAGCGGCCGCGGGCGCCGCGGGCTGGGGCGTCTACGGACTGCTCACGCAGGTGTTCGACAGCGGCCCCGTCGTCGCCACCGGCACCGCCGCCATCGTGGTGGGCGGGGCCGCGGGGCTGTTCCGACGGGGTGGCGGGGTGCCCCCGCTGGTGATCACGCTGGCCGGCATCACGCCGCTCCTGCCCGGTTACACGGCCTATCGCGGCTTCTACCAGCTCGCCGTCGAGGGCGTCTCGGACGGGCTGGTCACGGTCACCGTCGCGCTCGGCATCGGCCTCTCGCTGGCCGCCGGCGTGGCCTTCGGTGACTTCCTGACCCGCCCCCACCGGCGGCCCCCACGGGTTGTCGCGGAACCCGCACAGGACGGTGCGCCCCAGTAGGCTCGACGTCGTGGACGACGACCTGACCGGTGCGGACTTCGTGGTGGTGGCCAACCGCCTCCCGGTCGACCTGGAGAAACTCCCCGACGGCACCGAGCGCTGGAAGGCCAGCCCCGGTGGGCTGGTCACGGCGCTCGAACCGATGCTGCGCAACCGCGAGGGGGCCTGGGTCGGCTGGCCGGGTATCGCCGACGCCGAGGCCGAGCCGTTCGTCGACAACGGCCTGCAGCTGCACCCGGTGTCGCTGTCGGCCAAGGACGTCGAGGACTACTACGAGGGCTTCTCCAACGGCACCCTGTGGCCGCTCTACCACGACGTGGTGGCGCCGCCGGCGTTCCACCGGCACTGGTGGCAGGCCTACGTGCGGGTCAACAAGCGGTTCGCCGAGGCGGTGGCGGAGATCGCCGCGAAGGGCGCCGTCGTCTGGATCCAGGACTACCAGCTCCAGCTGATGCCGGCCATGCTCCGCGAGCTGCGCCCCGACCTGCGCATCGGCTTCTTCCTGCACATCCCGTTCCCGCCCACGGAGCTGTTCCAGCAGCTGCCGTGGCGCAAGGAGATCGTCCAGGGGCTGCTCGGCGCCGACCTCGTCGGCTTCCACACCCCCGGCGGTGTCCGCAACTTCCGCTGGCTCGCCGCCCGCTTCACCGACGCCACCGCCGGGCCCGCCCGCACCGAGCTGACCTACGGCGACCGCGTGGTGAAGCTCGGCGCGTTCCCCATCTCGATCGACTCGGGCTCGCTCGACGAGCTGTCGCGGTCGCCGGCGGTGCAGGAGCGGGCGAAGCAGATCCGCGCCGACCTGGGCGATCCCGAGCACGTCATCCTGGGTGTCGACCGGCTCGACTACACCAAGGGCATCAACGTCCGGCTCCGTGCGTTCGAGGAGCTGCTGGCGGAGGGGCGCGCCGACGACACGGCGTTCGTGCAGCTCGCCACGCCCAGCCGCGAACGCGTCGAGCACTACCAGAAGATGCGCAACGACATCGAGCAGTCGGTCGGGCACATCAACGGCGAGTACGCCCGCGTCGGCTACCCGGTGCTGCACTACCTGCACCAGTCGCTACCCCGCGACGAGCTGGCGGCGTTCTTCGTCGCGGCCGACGTCATGCTGGTGACGCCCCTGCGCGACGGCATGAACCTCGTCGCCAAGGAGTACGTGGCGTGCCGCAGCGACCTCGGCGGGGTGCTCGTCCTCTCGGAGTTCGCGGGCGCCGCGATCGAGCTCAAGGACGCCGTGCTGGTCAACCCGCACGACACCGACGGCGTCAAGAACGCGCTGCACGCCGCCCTGACGATGACGCCCGCCGAGGGCCGCAAGCGGATGAAGGCCCTGCGCAAGCAGGTGCTGGCCAACGACGTCGACAAGTGGGCCCGCTCGTTCCTCGACGCGCTGGGGCTCGAGGCGTGACGGATCTGGACGCCGCCCTCGCCGAACTCGGGTCAGCGAAGACCCTGCTGGTCGCCCTCGACTTCGACGGGGTGCTCGCCCCCATCGTCCCGGTGCCGTCGGACGCGCGCCCGTTGCCCGGATCGGCCGCCGCGATCGAGGCGCTGGCCGACCTGCCGGGCACCACCGTGACCATGGTGTCCGGGCGCGGGCTGGCCGACCTCGCCGCGGTGTCCGGGTTCACGAGCCCGGTCCGGATGATCGGGAGCCACGGCTTCGAGTTCGACGACGGCGCCACCCCCCTCGACGACGAACAGCGCACCCGCCTGGAGACCCTCACCGCCGAGCTGCACGATCTGGTGGACGGCGAGCCCGGCGTGACGCTGGAGAGCAAGCCCGCGGGGATGGCGGTGCACGTCCGCAACGCCGCGCCCGAGGTCGGGGAGCGGGTGATGGCCGCGGTCCGCAACGGGCCGGCCGCACGTCCCGGGGTGGAGGCCACACCGGGCAAGGCCGTGCTGGACCTCGCGGTACTGCAGGTCAGCAAGGGCTCCGCCATCGAGACGCTGCGCGAGCGGCTCGGTGCCGACGCCGTGTTCTTCGCAGGCGACGACGTCACCGACGAGACGGCGTTCGCGATGCTGCGCCCCGGGGACGTCGGGGTGAAGGTCGGCGACGGCGAGACGAGGGCCGCACACCGGGTGGCCGACCCGGAGGCGATGACGCAGGTGCTGCGCCAGCTCCTGGCCGCCCGCACGACGCGGTGATCAAGGCGCGGATGCTGCTCGTGGAGATCCACTGACGACGTCAGCGCCTTGATCAGCGCCGTCGGGCGCTACCAGCCTGAGAAGAACCTCTCGTCGCCGCGCGGGATGCCGCTCGTCTCGCCGATGATCAGCTCCGTCGGGAGGGTGACCCGCCTCGGGCGGTTGCGGTCGCCGCGCTGCAGCAGCAGCTCACCGGCCACGCGGCCCTTCTCCAGCACGGGCTGACGCACGGTGGTGAGCCCGGCGCGTTCGGCCTCGGGCACCCCGTCGAAGCCGGTGACCGTGAGCTCGCCGGGCACCGACAGGCCCTTGTCCGCGGCGAAGCCCAGCGCACCGAGCGCGAGGATGTCGGACGTGCAGACGACCGCCGTGATCTCCGGGTGGGCCGCGAGGAGCTCCTGCGCGCCGTCGCGCCCGGCGGCGACGCTGTGCTCGAACCGCTCGATGACCGGCACGTCGGCCCAGTCGACGCCGACCTCGGCGAGGCCGTCGCGCAGCCCGCCGAGCCGGTCGCGCTGCACGGGGTAGGTGGCGCCCGCCTGGCGGTCCGGGAGAGCGGGCCCGTCGTGGCGTCCGGCGGCCAGGCGCATGCAGAGCACCCCGACGCGGCGGTGGCCCAGCTCGGTGAGGTGGCGGGCGAGGCCGAGCATGCCGGCGCGGTCGTCGACCCCGACACGATCGACGCCCTCGACGTTGTGCGGCTGGTCACACACCACCGTGGGCACGGGGCGTTCGAGCACGGCGAGGAAGTGGGGGTCGTCCTCACGGACGGAGTACACGACGAACCCGTCGACGCCCGCCTGGTGCACGGCCGTGACGTCCACGGCCTCGGGGCTGACCGGCACGAGCAGCAGTCCCTGGTTGGCCTGCTCGCACGCGAGCGCGAGACCCTCGAGGAACCCGGTGACCGCGGGGTCGCGGAAGGCGTAGGACAGCGCCTCGGTGAGCAGCAGGCCCACCGCCCCGGCCTTGCGGGTGCGCAGCGAGCGGGCCACCGGGTCGGGGCCGGGGTAGCCCAGGCGCCGGGCCGCTTCGAGGACCCGCGCGCGCAGCGGCGCGGAGAGCTGGTCGGGACGGTTGTAGGCGTTGGAGACGGTGGTTCTCGAGACGCCGAGCTCAGCGGCCAGCGACGCGAGCGTCGCCGGACGGCGCACGTTCGGGAGGCCGGACATCGTCGAACCGTAACGGTTCAGACGGCCCTCGGGAAAGTCGAGGGGGCCCGATCACTGTGACGCACCGTGGTGCGACCTGTCGGGACGCCACGCTACAGTGGAACGGCAATCGTTGTCGTTATCAGAACGAGCCTCCGGAGCCCCGATGTACCTGCGCCGCGCGATCCTCACGCCGGCCCTCGCCGCCACCGCCGCGCTCACGCTCACCGCCTGCGGATCGAGCACCGCCGTGCCGGCCTCCGGCCCGGCGACCCTGTCGGTGGTCGCCTCCACCGACGTCTACGGGGCCATCGCGCAGGCCATCGGCGGCGACGCCGTCACCGTCACGTCCATCATCAACAGCCCTGACGCCGACCCGCACGAGTACGAGACGCGGCCCACCGACGCCGTCGCCGTCAACGAGGCGAAGGTCGTGATCTACAACGGGGCGGGCTACGACGACTTCGTCACCAAGCTGCTGGGGGCGTCGAGCACGAAGCCGGCGACCATCGACGTCTCCGCGCTGTCCGGGCTGGAGACCGCGGGCACTCCGTTCAACGAGCACGTCTGGTACAGCCTGCCGACGGTCACGAAGCTGGCCGACAGGCTCGCTGCCGACCTGACGGCGGCCGACCCGGCCCGGGCGTCGACGTTCAGCGCCAACGCCGCGGCCTTCGACCAGAAGGTCGGCGCCCTGACGGCGAAGCTCGCCGCGATCAGGGCGAAGTACGCGGGGCAGAAGGTGGCGATCACCGAGCCCGTGCCGCTGTACCTGGTGCAGGACGCGGGGCTGGTCGACGTGACACCCCCGAAGTTCTCCGAGGCCGTCGAGGCGGGCACCGACCCGCCCGCCGCCGTGCTGGCGGCTACTCTGGCCACGTTCCAGGGCGCGGACAAGGTGAAGGTCCTGCTGCCCAACGCACAGACCGAAACCCCCCTCACCAAGCAGGTCGAGCAGGCCGCCACGGCCGGCGGCGTGCCGATCGTCCCGGTCACCGAGACGCTGCCGACCGGCGTCACCGACTACGTGGCCTGGATGACGCACCAGATCGACGGCCTCGGCTCCGCTCTGGGCGGGGTATGACGGATGGAGGGCCCGCACGTGACCACGGTGGCGCCACGCGGTGCGCGTGAGGAGACCGCCACGGCGGTGACGCTGCGCGGTGCCTCGCTGCGGTTCGGCGAGCGCACCCTGTGGGAGGGGCTGGACCTCGACGTCTCCCCCGGCGAGTTCCTCGCGATCCTCGGGCCCAACGGCTCCGGCAAGACCACGCTGCTCCGCGTGCTGCTCGGCCTGCAGCCGCTGCACGCGGGGAGCGTCCTGGTGGAGGGCACCACGCCGGCCCGGGGCAGCCGGGCCATCGGCTACATCCCGCAGCAGAAGGCGATGCCCGAGGACCTGACGCTGCGCGCGAGCGACCTCGTCGGCCTCGGCCTCGACGGGCACCGGCCCGGGGTCGGCCTGCGCCACCGCGCCGAGCGGCGCGAGAAGGTGCGCGCCGCGCTGGAGTCGGTGGGCGCCACCCGCTACGCGTCCGCCCCGGTCGGGCGGCTCTCGGGCGGGGAGCAGCAGCGACTGCGCGTGGCCCAGGCCCTGGTCGGTGACCCGTCCGTACTGCTGTGCGACGAGCCGCTGCTGTCGCTCGACCTGGCCCACCAGCGGGTGGTCACCGAGCTGATCGAGCAGCGTCGACGGGAGGCGGGCACCGCGGTGCTGTTCGTGACCCACGAGATCAACCCGGTGCTGCCGCTCGTCGACCGCGTCCTGTACCTGGTCGACGGCCGGTTCCGGATCGGCACGCCCGACGAGGTGATGACCTCCGACGCGCTGTCGGAGCTCTACCGCACCGAGGTGGACGTCCTGCGGGTGCGCAACCGGCTGGTCGTCGTCGGAGCCGAGGCCCCCCACCCGTGAACGACAACCTGACCAGACTGTTCACCCTCGACGGCACCGGCCAGCTGCTGGGCCTCCCGTTCGTGCAGAGCGCGCTGGTCGCCGCCGCCCTGCTCGGGCTGGTCGCGGGCGTGCTGGCCCCGCTGATCGTCGCGCGCGGGATGGCGTTCGCCGTGCACGGCACCGCCGAGCTCGCGTTCACCGGAGGGGCCGCGGCGCTGCTCATCGGCATCAGCGTCAGCGTCGGCGCCGTGGTGGGCGCCGTGGCCGCCGGTCTCGTCTTCGGGCTGCTGGGCCTGCGCCAGCGCGAGCGCGACTCCGTGATCGGGGTGGTGCTCGCGTTCGGCCTCGGCCTCGGCGTCCTGATGATCTCGCTGTACGACGGGCGCGCGGCCAACAAGTTCGGGCTGCTCACCGGCTCGATCGTGTCGGTCGACTCCACGAACCTGTGGGTGCTCACCGCGGTGGTCGTGGTGGTGCTCGCGGTGCTGGCCGTGGTCTACCGGCCGCTCCTGTTCGCCAGCACCGACCCCGACGTCGCGCTGGCCCGCGGCGTGCCCACCCGGCTGCTCTCCCCGCTGTTCGCGGTGCTCATCGCGCTGACCACGGCGATCGCCGTGCCCATCGTGGGCGCGGTGATCGTGCTCGCCGTGACCGTGATCCCGGGTGCCGCGGCGGCCCGGGTCACCGCCAACCCGCTGACGGCCACGCTGCTCGCCGTCGCGTTCGCGGAGCTGGCGCTGCTCGGCGGCACCGTGCTCTCGCTGGCGCCCGGCCTGCCGATCTCCGGTTACGTGGCCACCATCGCGTTCCTCTGCTACGTCGGCTGCCGGCTGGTGGGCCGGGCGCGCGGGCAGGTCCGCGTCGGCTGACGGTCGTGCGCGGATATCAGGGTGGGAACACCGTTATCCGCGCACGATCGGGTCTCAGCCCATCCTGCGACGGCGGGCCACCTCGGCCAGTACCACACCACCGGCGACCGAGGCGTTCAACGACTCCACCGGCCCCGCCATCGGGATCGAGAGGGTCACGTCGCAGGTCTGCTTCACCAACCGCGAGAGGCCCTTGCCCTCCGACCCGATCACGATGACGAGCGGGTCGCGGGCCATGTCGAACTCGTCGAGCGACACCGTGCCCTCCGCGTCCAGCCCGGCGATCATGTAGCCGGCCTGGGCGAACTCCTGCAGCGTGCGGGTCAGGTTGGTGGCGCGGGCGACGGGCAGCCGCGCGGCCACGCCCGCCGACGTCCGCCACGCGACGGCCGTCATGCCCGCGGCGCGACGCTGCGGCACGACCACACCGTGGCCCCCGAACGCCCCCACCGAGCGCACGACGGCGCCGAGGTTGCGGGGGTCGGTGACGCCGTCGAGCGCGACGATGAGGCCCCGCGAGCGCGACTCGGAGGCGATCTCCAGCAGCTCGTCGGGGTGGGCGTAGGCATACGGCGGCACCGTGAGCGCGAGGCCCTGGTGCAACGCACCACCGGCCATGCGGTCGAGCTCGCCGCGCTGGACCTCCAGGATCGAGATGCCGGCGTCGGCCGCCAGCTGCACGGCCTCGGCCACGCGCTCGTCGGCACCCATGCCGATGGCCACCTGCAGGGCCGTGGCGGGCACGCCCGCCCGCAGGCACTCGACCACGGGGTTGCGGCCGAGCACGGTCTCCGGGGTCTCGCCGTCGCCGGCCTTGCGTCGGGTGTTGCCCGCCACCTTGCCGCGGCCGCGGTTCTCCGCGGACTTGGCGGCGAGCTTCGCCCTGCGCGCCGCGGGGTGGTACGGGCGCTCCTCCTTGGGCGGGGTGGGGCCCTTGCCCTGCAGCTGCTTGCGCCGCTGACCGCCGGAACCGACGACCATCCCCTTCTTGGTGCCGTCCTTGCGCAATGCGCCGCGGCGCTGGGAATTGCCGGCCATCTCTACGTCACTCCACCAAACTCTGGATTAAGCATCTTTGAGCGACCATGTGGGACCGTCGGCGCTGTCCTCCACGGACACACCGGCGGCCGTGAGGCGGTCGCGCACCTCGTCCGCGGTGGCGAAGTCGCGGTTGGCCCGCGCCTCCTGCCGCACCGCGAGCAGATCGTCGACGAGTGCGGTGAGCGCACCCGTCGCGGCGTCGCCGGCTCCGTCGCCGACGATCCACCGCGGGTCGAGCGGGTCGAGCCCGAGCACGGCCGTCATGGCCCGCACCTCACGCGCCGCATCGGCCGCGGCGTCGTGCGTGCCCTCGTCGAGGGCCGCGTTGCCCGCGCGGACCGCGCCGTGGATCTCCGCGAGCGCGGCCGGCGTGCCCAGGTCGTCGTCCATCGCGGCGGCGAAGCCGGGCCGGACGGCGCCGACCGCGGGGGCGCCGACGCGCTCCCGCACCCGGTGCACGAACGACTCGATGCGCCGGTAGGCCGCCACCGACTCCTGCAGCGCCACGTCGGAGAACTCGATGTTGGACCGGTAGTGCTTGCCCACGAGGTAGTAGCGCAGCTCGACGCCACGGGCCTGCTTCAGCAGCGCGTCGATGGCCAGCGTGTTGCCCAGCGACTTCGACATCTTCTCGCCACCCATGGTGACCCACGCGTTGTGCAGCCAGAACCGCGCGAAGCCGTCGCCGGCCGCGTGGCTCTGTGCCTGCTCGTTCTCGTGGTGCGGGAAGATCAGGTCGATGCCGCCGCCGTGGATGTCGAACTCGGCCCCGAGGTACATCGTGGCCATGGCCGAGCACTCGAGGTGCCAGCCGGGGCGGCCCTGCCCCCACGGGGTGGGCCACGACGGCTCGCCCGGCTTGGCGGTCTTCCACAGCGTGAAGTCCAAGGGGTCGCGCTTGCCGGTGGCCTCGCCCTCGCCCTGGACGGCCTCGTCCACCTTCTGCCCCGACAGCGCGCCGTAGGCGGGGAACGAGCGGACGGCGAAGTAGACGTCGCCGTCGGCCGCGTAGGCGTGGCCGGAGTCGATGAGCCGCGCCATCAGCTCGACCATCTGTGTGACGTGCCCGGTGGCCCGCGGCTCGATCGACGGCGGCAGGCAGCCCAGCGCGTCGTACGCGGCCTGGAACGCCCGCTCGTGGGTGGCGGCCCACTCCCACCACGGCCGGCCCGCGGCCGCGGCCTTGGTGAGGATCTTGTCGTCGATGTCGGTGACGTTGCGGACCAGCGTGACGTCCAGCCCCTGGTGGCTCAACCACCGGCGCAGCACGTCGTAGTTCAGGCCCGAGCGGACGTGCCCGATGTGGGGCAGACCCTGCACGGTGGCCCCACAGACGTAGATCGACGCTGCCCCGGCCCGCAGCGGGACGAAGTCACGCTGCTTCCTCGTGGCGGTGTCGAACAGTCGCAGGCTCACCCCCCTAGCCTACGGAGTTCCGTTTCGTCCATGACGGGCTGGTCACAAGAGGTCAGGATCGGGGCATGACGCACATCCTCGGACTCCACGCCCGACTCGTCGTCGACGACGCCGACGAGGCCCTCGCCTTCTACGCCGCCGCCTTCGACGCGGAGGTGAGCGAGCGCCACGTCATCGACGGCAAGGTCGTACACTCGATCGTCACGGCCGGGCCGGTCCGGTTCGCCGTCCGGGATGCGGGCTACGGCGACGCGGGCCCGGACGGCGACAGCACCCCCGTGATCATGTCGCTGGACGTCTCGGACGCCGACGCCGTGGCGGAACGCATGCTCGCAGCCGGGGCCACCGTGGTCCACCCCGTGTCCGACCACGACTACGGCGACCGCGGCGGCCGCCTGCGCGACCCCTTCGGTCACCAGTGGACGGTGTCCGCCCGACGGTGATCAGGCGGGGACGAGCAGGGCCGTCGCGATCGCCGCGATGCCCTCGCCGCGGCCCGTGAGGCCCAGGCCGTCGGTGGTGGTGCCCGACACCGACACCGGCCCGCCCAGCACGTCGGAGAGCACCTGCTGGGCCTCGGCCCGGCGGGTGCCGATCTTGGGGGCGTTGCCGATCACCTGGACGGCGGCGTTGCCCAGCACCCAGCCCTCGGCGCCGACCAGCCTGCGCACCTCCGCGAGGAGGGTGGCCCCGCTCGCTCCCGCCCACTCGGGGCGGCCCGTGCCGAACACCGCACCGAGGTCGCCGAGGCCGGCCGCCGAGAGCAGCGCGTCGCACAGCGCGTGGACGGCCACGTCGCCGTCGGAGTGCCCGGAGCAGCCGTCGGCACCCTCCCAGCGCAGCCCCGCGACCCAGCACTCGCGCCCGGCCTCGACGGGGTGCACATCGGTACCCAGTCCGACCCTCACGGGCCCTCCTCCAGCAGCAGTTCGGCCATCTCCAGGTCCCACGGTGTGCGGACGGCGAAGGCCAGTGGGTCACCCGGCACGACCCGGGCGCCCGCCACCGTCGATCCGAAGAGGATGTCCGGTCCGCGGAACGCCTGCGGCGTCTGGACGACGCGCAGGCCGGACCGGTCCGGCGTGGTCTGCAGCAGGCCGGCGTGGTCCACCGTCTTGACGGTGTCGGCCAGCGGCAGGACCGGGACCACAGCCCCGGGCCCGGCCGGAGCGGCGTCCAGGACGAGGCGGAACAACCGGGGCGGGGTCAGCGGTCGCACCGCATCGTGCACGAGTACGAGATTCCCCGCGATTGCCTCGTCACCGTTCGTGGCATCGCGTCGTTGACCGGCGTGTGCCCCGACCTGTTCCGTGACGGGCTGCCAGGCTTCCACCGGCAGCCCGGTGCAGGCGCGCACCAGATCGTGGACGCGCTCGCCGCGCAGTGCGACGCGGTCGACCACCCCGGACGCCAGCACCGCGCGCACGGAACGGACCACCATGGGAACCCCGCCGAGCGGGGTCAGGGCGTCCGGAGCGCCCGGCGAACGCGAACCGCCGGCCACGACCACCGCGACGACGTTCACGCAGGGACCGGGACCGGCGGTGTGTGCGTGGACCTTCAGGCGGTGGCCGTGGCGAGAACCTCGTCGAGGAGAACCTCGGCGCGCTCCTCGTCGGTGCCCTCGGCGAGCGCGAGCTCACTGACGAGGATCTGCCGGGCCTTGGCCAGCATGCGCTTCTCACCCGCGGACAGGCCGCGGTCCTTCTCACGGCGCCACAGGTCGCGGACGACCTCTGCCACCTTGTTCACGTCACCCGACGCCAACTTCTCGAGGTTCGCCTTGTACCGGCGCGACCAGTTGGTGGGCTCCTCGGTGTGGGGGGCGCGAAGCACCTCGAACACCTTGTCGAGACCCTCCTGGCCGACCACGTCGCGAACCCCGACAACCTCGGCGTTCTCGGCGGGAACCTTCACGGTGAGATCGCCCTGGGCTACCTTCAGGACGAGGTACTCACGCGCCTCGCCCTTGATGGTCCGGGTTTCGATCGCCTCGATCAGTGCAGCACCGTGGTGCGGGTAGACAACGGTCTCTCCGACCTTGAAAACCATGTGTCCTCTGCCCCTTTCGCTGCCACCAGGTTAACACGGCCCGGGGGGACGCCGCCGCCCGGTCCGACCTGTACGCGCAGGTCAGGGGATTGACAACACCTCGGAAACGTGCAGCGAACGGCCGCGTCAGCAGCTCGGTAACCGTCCGACTAGGCTGATCGGGGAGCGGCCGGTACAGCTCGGCTTCTCCCGATCGCCCAGCCGCTCAGCAGCATCCGCCCGGAAGGACGCCCACCCCGTGAGCCGCAGCCCGCGTACCCGTCGGACCGGAGTCGCCGCCATCGGCGTCGTGATCGGGGCCCTCGCCCTCGCCGGGTGCGGCGCAGGTCAGATCACCCAGACCAGCACGCAGGTCGCCGCCGTCAGCGGAGCCCAGGCCAACGTGGGCGCCATCGCGATCCGCGACGCACAGTTCGAGTACGCGGCCACCACGAACGCGAGCGTCTACCCCCGGGGTGGCGACGCGCCTCTCGATATGACCATCGTCAACTCCGCCGCCGCGGACGACCGGCTCGTCTCGGCGAGCAGCCCGGTGGCGCAATCGGTCAAGGTCAGCGGCAACACCACCATCGCCGGCGGTCGTGTGCTGCTCGTCAAGGGCCAGCCCGCGGCGGCCGCCCCGGTTCCCGCCGCCGGCGCCACGGCCTCGGCGACCCCCAGCGCCTCTGCCGCTCCCACCAGCGCCGAGCTCGCGCCGAACGAGGAGCCCACGGGCGCCAACATCGTGCTCATCGGGGTCAACCAGGAGATCCGGCCGGGCCTGAACTACCCGGTCACCCTGACGTTCCAGAAGGCCGGCACCGTCACCGTCAACGTCCCGGTCGGCAACCCGACCACCCCGCGTACGGAGTCGGCCTCCGAGTGACGTCCCGGCCGCGCACGGCCAGGGCGACCTTCCGGTGCACGGCCTGCGACCACCGCACGGCGCAGTGGGTCGGACGCTGCCCGTCGTGCCAGGCCTGGGGCACGCTCGAGCAGGTGGTCGCGGCGGCCGTCCCGCCCCGCGCGAAGATCGCCGCGGGCGCTCCGACGAGTCCCGCCCGACGCATCGCCGAGGTCGAGCTGGACTCGGCCCGGGCCCGCGCCACCGGGGTGTCAGAACTGGACCGGGTGCTCGGCGGTGGGCTCGTGCCCGGCTCGGTGGTGCTGCTCGCCGGTGAGCCGGGCGTCGGGAAGTCGACGCTGCTGCTGGAGGTGGCGGCGAAGTCGCCCGGTCGTGTGCTGTACGTCACTGGTGAGGAGTCGGCCGGCCAGGTCCGGCTCCGCGCCGAGCGCACCGGTGTGGTCAACGACGAGCTGTTCCTCGCCGCCGAGTCCGACCTCGGCGCGATCCTCGGGCACATCGACGAGCTGCGGCCCGACCTGCTGGTCGTCGACTCGATCCAGACGATGTCCACCAGCGAGGTCGACGGCACCCCGGGCGGGGTCACGCAGACCCGCGCCGTGACGGTGGCGCTCACCGGGCTGGCGAAGGAGCGCGGGCTGCCGGTCGTCCTCGTGGGACATGTCACAAAGGACGGCAACATCGCCGGTCCACGCGTGCTCGAGCACCTCGTCGACGTCGTGCTGTCCTTCGAGGGCGACAAGCATTCGACGCTGCGCATGGTGCGCGGGGTGAAGAACCGCTTCGGGCCCGCCGACGAGGTGGGCTGCTTCGAGCTGCGCGACTCCGGCATCGTCGGCATGCCCGACCCGTCCGGGCTGTTCCTGGAACGCTTCGGCGGCCCGCCCGTGCCGGGCACCGCCGTCACCGTCGTGATGGACGGCCGCCGGCCTCTCCCGGCCGAGCTGCAGGCCCTCGTCACGGGCAAGGACATCCCCAGCCCGCGCCGCGCGGTGAGCGGGCTCGACAACGCGCGGGTCGCGATGCTGCTGGCCGTGCTGGAGAAGCGCGGCGGGGTGAAGCTGCACGACGCGGAGGTCTACGCCGCCACCGTCGGGGGGATGCGGGTGGTGGAGCCCGCCGCCGACCTGGCGCTCGCGCTGGCCATCGCGTCCGCCAAGCGCGACGTGGCGCTGCCCGCGGACGTCGTGGTGCTCGGTGAGATAGGGCTGGCCGGCGAGGTGCGTCGCGTCACCGGCCTGGAGCGCAGGCTCGCCGAGGCCGCCCGGCTGGGCTTCACCCACGCCCTCGTGCCGCCCGACAGCGGTCCGGCGCCGGCGGGGATGAAGCTCACCGAGGTGCACGACGTCTCGTCGGTGCTGAACCGGATCCGCTGACCGGCCAGTCGAGCACCAGCGACCCGCCGTCGGGGAGGGCGCGCCAGCGGGCGGACAGCTCGTCGAACCGGGCCAGTACGCGCTCGGTCTCGGCCACCGTGGCGACGTTGCCATGGTCGGCGACCGGACCGGCCGCGCGCCCGGAGCTCGCCTGCCACCGTGCCGTGCAGATCCGCACCACGGCCTCGGAGCGGGCCATGTCCGGCCGGCCGGCGGCCGCGATGCACTGCGCGCGGCGCCGCTCGCCGGTGGTGCGGTCGACGGGAGCAGGGGCGAAGATCCCGGCCCCGCCCGCCGCGAGCTGACCGAACACCCCGAGCGCGAGCCCCAGCTGCTCCTCGACGGCGAAGTGGGCGATGTCGTGCGGCAGGTGGTCGTCGTAACCCGGGCCACCGCGCGGCACCAGCGGTGGTCCCTGCTCACGGTCGATCGTCACCAGGTAGCGGCGGTGGCCCCATTTGGTGAACGTGACCTGCACTCCCTGACGGTAAGCGGTCCGGCCAGCCGATTTCAGGGGGTGAGGGTGAACAGCGTCGGCGGGCTGATGATGTCGTCGAGCCGCGTCAGCACCCGGTAGTTGCCCGCGGGGACGACCGTGCGGGGCTGGGCGCATCCCGGCGTCGACGTCCGGCCCGCCCACGTCACGGCGAACGCGACGGGCTGTCCCGGCACCAGGGTGCGCAGATCGGTGCTGGAGGCGTTGCTGCAGTCGTTGCTGGACCACAGCTTCGCGGACTGGTTGCTGTTCCAGACCACGATCTCCTGCTTGGCCGAGTCCAGGTCGCGCACGCAGGGCTGGGTGCTGGTGTTGGTGATCACGAGGCGCAGCACCGGCTTCTCCCCGACCTTGTGCTGCGGCCGGTCGATCTCCGAGCCGACCGTCAGCATCGCGTTGGTGCACGGCACCGGCCCGGTCGACGGAACGGGTACGGGAGTGGCTGCCGGCACCGACTTGCGGGGGGTCTCGTCGGGTCGCAGCTCCTCCGACGTCGTGGCGGGCGTTCCTTCGACGGAGGCGACGGGAGGGGGTGACCCCTCCGCCCCCGGCTCCGACGGTGCGGCCGGTTGGGGAGCCGACGGCGAGGACGTCGACCGCGACGGTGGGGCCATCGCGGTCGAGCCGGTCGGGGCCGTCGGACCGGTCGACACCGGAGCCGAGGACGGAGGGGTCTGCTGGGGAGCGTCCAGGGTGGCCGTATTGGCGGTGCGGGTGGCGGTGATGCCGGGCTCGCGGGAACCGCCGAGAAGCGCGGCCAGTGACCAGATCACGAGCAGTACGGCCACTACGGTCGATGCGAACGCCAGCCAGCGCCGTCTCCAGTAGACGGACGCGGGCAGCGGACCCACCGGCTCCCACATGTGACGCACAGTATCGGATTGACTACTGAAAGTTGCGGATCTGCATCGGCGCGGCGCGGCGCCGTGCACAGCGTCCTGCCCCGAACGGTCCAACGCGTCGCACACCGACCAGGTGCGCGGCGTCGTCTTCGACGTGGCCACCGGGAAGCTCAGCGGCTCGGCCGCCCGTGCGCGGATATCAGTGCCCCGGCCCTGATATCCGCGCACGACCCTCGTGGCACCATCGGTCCCCGTGTCACTGCCCGATCTCGTGCTCGACTGGTACGTCCACAACCGGCGCGACCTGCCCTGGCGCCGGCCCGGCACCACGCCGTGGGGCGTCATGGTCAGCGAGTTCATGCTCCAGCAGACGCCCGTGGCACGCGTCGAGCCCGTCTGGCTCGACTGGATGGAGCGCTGGCCCACCCCGTCCGCGTTCGCGGCGGCGTCCCGCGCCGACGTCCTGCGCGCTTGGGGCAAGCTCGGCTACCCCCGGCGCGTCCTGCGGCTGCACACCGCAGCCACCGTGATCGCCGAGCAGCACGGTGACACCGTTCCGTCCGATGTGGATGCCCTGGAGGCCCTACCCGGCGTGGGCTCCTACACCGCGCGGGCCGTCGCCGCGTTCGGGTACGGGCGGCGCTGCCCGGTGGTGGACACCAACGTCCGGCGCGTCGTCGCCCGCGCGGTGCACGGCGCCGGTGACGCCGGTCCGGCCCGGGTGAAGGCCGACCTCGCCGACGTCGACGCCCTGCTCCCCGCCGACGACGCCTCGGCCGCCGCGATCTCGATCGGCCTGATGGAGCTGGGCGCGCTGGTGTGCACGGCCCGATCCCCCCGCTGCGGCGTCTGTCCCGTCTCCGGGATCTGCGCCTGGCAGGCGAACGGCCGCCCCGAGTACACCGGCCCGCGCAAGCCGGTGCAGGGCTTCGCCGGCACCGACCGCCAGGTGCGCGGCCGGCTGCTGGACGTCCTGCGCGGAGCGGAGCACCCGGTCGGCCGGGCGGCACTGGACGCGGCCTGGCCCGAGGCGGGCCAACGCGACCGGTGCCTGGTCAGCCTGCTGGAGGACGGCCTGGCCGAGCAGCTCCCCGACGGCCGCTTCGCCCTCCCCGCGTAACCACCCCTTCCGACGAGCAACAGGAGCCCTGGGTGGCACAGACCGTGCGGTTCCGGCTCGATCCCGCCGCCCGCTCCGCCATCGCCGCGCTGCGCGTCGGCGCCGATCCGTCGGTGGTCGTGGCCGCGGCCACCTCCGTCCCGGAGGCCGCCCGGCGAGCGCTCGCCGACGAGCTGCGGGTGCTCGTCCTGCCGTCCCTCTGGCTCGCCACCCTCGGCACCGTGGCCGGACGGCCCGACGAGCTGGTGCTCGCCGCCGTGGTCGACGCCGAGCTGCTCGCCGTGCACGCCGCCGTCCACGACGCGCTGGCCGGGCGGGTCAAGGGGCCGGTGGCGGCCTACCTGCCGGGCGCCTGGCTGCCGCACTGCGTGCTCGCCACCGAGCGCCCGGCGGAGGTGTTCGCCGCGCTACACCCGGTCGCGCCGATCCGCGCCCGCGTCGTCGGCGTGGACGTCGGCTGAACGCCTCCGCGACACCGCGATCACGACCCGGGGCACCCCGTTGCCGGTCGTGCGCATGACGGCCGCGGGCGCCTGGCCGCGGCGGCCGAGCGAGCAGATCATCCGCGACGCCGTGTAGAGGGCCGAGTTGAGGCAGCTCGCCACGGCGACGAGCACGACGACGTCGACGATGCCCTTCGCGCCGGGAATGCCGATGGGGTCCAGCGCCGACTGGTAGGAGCCGTTCTCGGTGAGCTGGGGGTTGTTCCACGGCACCAGCGCCACGACCAGCAGGATCCAGGCGAGGTAGGAGATCGAGATCCGCAGATCACCGAGCGGGTGGCGCGGCCGATCTTCTCGGCGGGCCGGTCGGACTCGGCCACCGCGATCGTCACGATCCCGGTGCCCATGAAGCTGACCATCGTGGTGAGCACGGCCGCGATCACCGCGCCGAACCCGTTGGGCAGGAACCCGCCGGCGTCGAACAGCCGCGAGACGCCGCTGACCCCGCTGCCGGGCAGCAGACCCGGCACGGTGAGCACCCCGATGACGATGAACCCGATGATCGCCACGATCTTGAGCAGCGCGAACCAGAACTCGAACTCGCCGTAGTTGGCCACGCTGAACAGGTTGGTGACGGTCAGCAGCACGGTGATCACCAGCGCCCGGGTCCACTGCGGCGCCGCGGGCAGCCTCGAGTTGAGGATCGTGGCGGTGGCGGTGGCCTCGACCGGGATCACGAGCAGCCAGAACCACCGGTACGACCAGCCGACGCTGGTCCCGGCCCAGGGACCGATCGCGCGGTCGGCGTAGGTCGAGAACGAGCCGGAGTCCGGGGTGGCCGCGGCCATCTCGCCGAGCATCCGCATCACGAGCACCACCAGCACGCCGGCGAAGGTGTAGGAGATGAGCACGCCCGGCCCGGCCGTCGCGATGGCGTCGGCGGAGCCGACGAACAGCCCGGCCCCGATCACCCCGCGATACTGATCATGGTGACGTGGCGGTCCTTCAGGCCGGCGCTGAATACGGTTCCCCTCTCGGCCATGGCCGTCTCCTCCCCCTGCGGACGTCCGGATCGGGGCGGATGGTCACACCCGGGACGACACCGCGCACATCGGAAGCCGCTCCGCCCCGGTGATCACGGGGCGAGTGGCGTACCGCGGTGATCCACGAACCGCCATCCCGCCGTGATCAGCGTTCGGGAACCTCCGCGAGGAAGGCCTCCACGGCCGACCGGTAGGCCTCCGGGGCCGCCGCGTGGAGCAGGTGGCCGGTGCCGGGCACCTGCACGTGACGGGCGTCGGCCAGCCGGCGGGCCATCTCCGCCATCTGGCCGGGCGGGGCGACGCTCTGCTCCGCCTCCAGCAGCAGGACGGGGCAGCGCACGGCGTCGAGGGCGGTCCACTGGTCCACGACCGCCCACTCCGCCGCGATCTGCACGACGTCGTCGATGCGGGAGAGCAGGTGGTAGCCGTCGTCGCGTTCCTCGACGCACTCGGCCATGTAGTCGCCGAACTCCGTCCGGGGATGCCCGAACGCCTCCCGCACCGCCGCCGGCGACGGGAACGGCTGCGGCAGCGCCCCGAACCACGCGCGGGCGTCGTCGGCGCTGCGACCCCGGAAGTCGACGGCCATGTCCTCCACGACCAGCGCCCGCACCAGGTCGGGACGGCGGGCGGCGAGCACGAGGCCGTGCAGCCCGCCCATCGAGTGCCCGATCACGACGGCCGGGCCGATCCCGTCGAGGACCTCGACGGCGTCGGTGGCCATCCGTTCGGTGGTCCAGGGGCCGCGGGCCTCCGAGCGACCGTGCCCCCGCGCGTCGAGAGCGCGGACGCGTCCGTGTGCGCGGAGCCAGGGCGCCACCGGCTCCCACGTGGCCGCACAACCCATCAGGCCGTGCAGGAGCAGGATCGGCGGACCCTCGCCGCCGAGATCCAGCACACGCAGTTCGACGCCGTCGCTCGTCCGCACGACGTCTAGCCTAGGAGGCATGGCTGTTGTGAAGATCAATGCGATCGAGGTTCCCGAGGGCAAGGGGCCCGAGCTGGAGAAGCGGTTCGCCAACCGCCTGCACGCCGTCGACGGGCAGCGGGGGTTCCTCGGCTTCGAGCTGCTGCGCCCCGTGGCGGGCGACGAGCGCTACTTCGTGGTCACCCGGTGGGAGACCGAGGACGACTTCCAGGCGTGGCGCGACGGGCCGGCCGCCGAGGCGCACGCGGGTGCACGGTCGCCCCAGCCGGTCTCGAAGGGCGCATCGCTGCTGGAGTTCGAGGTCGTCGACCTGACGGCCGGCTCCTGACCGGGAACGACCTGGACCGCGCCGCCGAGCTCGTCGCCGGCGCCGGTGCGCTGCTCGTCTGCGCCGGCGCCGGGATGGGCGTCGACTCCGGTCTGCCGGACTTCCGCGGCCCCGAGGGCTTCTGGCGCGCGTACCCGCCCTACCGGGCGCTGGGCCTGCGGTTCGAGGAGATCGCCGACCCCGTGCACTTCGCGTCCGATCCCGAGCTCGCGTGGGGGTTCTACGGCCACCGGCTCGGGCTGTACCGGGCGACGGTGCCGCACGCGGGGTTCGGGGTCCTGCGGGGCTGGGACCTGCCGACGCGCGTCTTCACCTCGAACGTCGACGGGCAGTTCCAGAAGGCGGGGCTGACCGGCGTCGCGGAGTGCCACGGCTCCATCCACCACCTGCAGTGCATCCTCGACTGCGGGCAACCGGTGTGGGCGGCCGACGGCGTCGGCGTCGAGATCGACGAGACCACGATGCGCGCCGTCTCCCCGCTGCCGGCCTGTCCCTCGTGCGGTGCGCTGGCCCGTCCCAACATCCTGATGTTCGGCGACGCCGACTGGGTCCCCGACCGCACCGTCGGGCAGATGCAGACCCACCGCGCGTGGGTGCGTGGGCACCGCGGCCACCTGGTGGTCGTCGAGATCGGGGCGGGCACGGCGATCCCCACCGTCCGCCGTGAGGCGGAGAGCGCGAGCGCGGCCACCGGCGCGCTGATCAGGATCAACGTGGGCGAGCCCGAGGTGCGCCACGGCCGCGGGGTGGGCATCGCGTCCCCCGCAGCAACGACCTTGCTGACCCTCGACGAGCGCCTCGGGGGTCGTGCGCGGTTATCGGTGCCCGGGCACTGACAACCGCGCACGGGGGGGGCGCCGGCCGCACTCAGGACGGGATGTCCGCCGCCGTCGGGACCACCACACCGAACAGGTCCGCGATGGCCGCGAGGCTCGCCACCTGCAGCGCGGCCGCGCTGACGACGGCGCCGTCCGGGCCGGGGAGGGCCCGGGTGGCGGTCGTCCCGGCCACCACCGTCGGGTTGTGGCCGAGGCTGAACGCGCCCCGCGCCGTCGAGTTGACGCACATGTGCGTCATGAACCCGGCCAGGATCAGGTTCGACCCGGGCTGGAGCCGACCGTCCAGGTCGGTGTGGGTGAACGCGTTCGGGTAGTTCTTGGTGACCACCTGCTCGCCGTCGCGCGGGGCGACGCGGTCCACGATCCGCCCGATCTCCGCGTTCACGTCGTAGGGGGAACCGACGCCGCCGTCGTGCTGGATGTGGATGACCGGGATGCCCGCGCTGCGGGCCCGGTCGAGCAGGACGGCCGCCTCGTCGAGCGCGGCCTGCACGCCGTCGAGCTCCATGACGCCGCGGGTGTAGGTGTTCTGCAGGTCGATCATGACCAGCGTGGACTCGGCGAGGCTCGCGGGGACCGCGGGCATGTCGCCCAGCGTGCGCAGCGTGGTGGGACCGGACATGTGTTCCCTCTCTCCGCGGCGGCACGTGGGCCGCCGTCACCCCGCAGCACACAGCAGGACGGCCGACTCGGCAACCCGGTGGGGTGCCCCACCGGGCCGGGCGCGCATCAGGCCGGGATGTCCGCGGCCCTCGGCGCCACCGCACCGAACAGGTCCTCCGATCCGCGGCCAGGCTCGTGGCCTGCAGCGCAGCCGCGGACACGTCCGTGCCGTCGACACGCGGGAGCCCGCGGGTGGCGGTCGCCCCTTCACGTCGTACGGGGATCCCGCACCGGCGGCGTGCATGATGTGCATGATCGGGATCCCGGCGGTGCGGGCCCGGTCCAGCAGCACCGCGGCCTCGTCGGTGGCGGGCTGGGCGTCGTCGTTCCTCTCCTCGGGCGGGATCGGACCCGGTCCGTCCATGCTGGCCCGGGTCCGATCCGGCGTCACCCACCGTTCAGAGCAGCCGACTCCTCGTCGGAGAACAGCCGCGAGCGGATCATGAACCGGACGCCCTCCGGCGCCTCGACCGAGAACCCGCTGCCACGGCCCTTCACCACGTCGACGGTGAGGTGGGTGTGCTTCCAGTACCCGAACTGCGACTCCGACATGTAGAACCCGATCGGGGCCGGAAGCCCGTCGACGACGAGGTCGCCGAGGTGGACGTCCGAGCCACCGATCGTGAAGTCCCCGTCCGGATAGCACATGGGCGAGCTGCCGTCACAGCAACCGCCGGACTGGTGGAACATCAACGGGCCGTGCAGGGCCGAGAGCCTGACGAGCAGCTCCGCGGCCGCCGGACTCAGGGCCACCCGTTCCATCAGAAGAAGCCCTGGGCGTTCTGCGAGTAGCTGACCAGGAGGTTCTTCGTGTTCTGGTAGTGGTCGAGCATCATCTTGTGGTTCTCGCGACCCACACCCGACTGCTTGTAACCGCCGAACGCCGCGTGCGCGGGGTAGGCGTGGTAGTTGTTCACCCAGACCCGGCCGGCCTGGATGTCGCGGCCCGCGCGGTAGGCGGTGTTGCCGTCGCGCGACCACACCGCGGCACCGAGGCCGTAGAGCGTGTCGTTGGCGATCTGCAGCGCGTCGTCGTAGTCGGAGAAGCGCGTGACCGACACGACCGGCCCGAAGATCTCCTCCTGGAAGATGCGCATCGCGTTGTTGCCCTCGAACACGGTGGGCTGCACGTAGTAGCCACCCGAGAACTCGCCACCGAGGTCGGTGCGCTCGCCACCGGTGAGCACCTTCGCGCCCTCCTGACGGCCGATGTCGATGTAGGAGAGGATCTTCTCGAGCTGGTCGTTCGACGCCTGCGCACCGATCATGGTGTCGGTGTCGAGCGGGTTGCCCTGCCTGATCTGCTCGGTGCGCTTGACCGCCTGCTCCAGGAAGTCGTCGTAGATGCCGCCCTGGATGAGCGCGCGCGACGGGCAGGTGCAGACCTCGCCCTGGTTGAGGGCGAACATCGCGAAGCCCTCGAGCGCCTTGTCGTAGAACGCGTCCTGCTTGCCGGCGACGTCGTCGAAGAAGATGTTGGGGCTCTTGCCGCCGAGCTCCAGCGTCACCGGGATCAGGTTCTCCGACGCGTACTGCATGATCAGCCGGCCGGTGGTGGTCTCGCCGGTGAAAGCGATCTTGCGGATGCGCTTGTTGGACGCCAGCGGCTTGCCGGCCTCCACACCGAACCCGTTGACGACGTTGAACACGCCGGCGGGCAGCAGGTCGGCGATCAGCTCGATGAGCACGAGGATCGACGCCGGGGTCTGCTCGGCCGGCTTGAGGACGACGGCGTTGCCGGCCGCGAGCGCGGGGGCCAGCTTCCAGATCGCCATGAGGATCGGGAAGTTCCACGGGATGATCTGCCCGACGACGCCGAGCGGCTCGTGGAAGTGGTAGGCGACGGTGTCGTCGTCGATCTGGGAGATGCCGCCCTCCTGCGCCCGGACGGCACCGGCGAAGTAGCGCAGGTGGTCGATGGCGAGGGGGATGTCGGCGGCGAGGGTCTCGCGGCAGGCTTTCCCGTTGTCCCACGCCTCGGCGATCGCGAGGAGCTCGAGGTTGGCCTCGATGCGGTCCGCGATCTCGTTGAGGATGTTCGCCCGCTCGGCGACGGTGGTCTTGCCCCAGGCCGGCGCGGCGGCGTGGGCCGCGTCGAGCGCGAGCTCGATGTCCTCGGCGGTGCCGCGGGCGACCTCGGTGAACGTCTGGCCGGTGATCGGCGTGGGGTTCTCGAAGTACTGGCCCTTCACCGGCGCGACGAACTCGCCTCCGATGAAGTTCTCGTAGCGGGACTTGAACGCCACGACGCTGCCGGTCGTGCCGGGAGCCGCGTAAAGAGCCATCTGTGGTTCCTTCCACATCGTCTTCAGACAGGTGACCCGGGACACTAGGAGCGAGGGGGTTGCGGTCGAGTTGCACGCATATGCGGATCTTGCAACCTCACCCTTCCGCCAGTGCGACACTGACTCAGGTTTGCCTTACTCTGCACGCGCGCGGATGCTGGACGTCGTGAGCGTCACCGACCCGCCGCAGCGGACGCGCGAGCTGGCCCGCGTCCGTGACGCAGTGCTGGCCGGGGACCTCTCGGACCGCGCACCCCGCGAGGTCGTGTCGGCGTCCTGGCGCCGCTCGCTCGCGGCCCGCGTGGACCCCGACCACGGTGACCCACCGCTGATCTACGAGCACGCCGAGATCACCCGGGTGCGGGACGGGCACGCGCTGGCGGGCGTACTGCCGATGCTGCGCGAGACGCTGGTGTCCATCGCCGACGAGGCGATGCACATGATGATCGTGACCGACGCCCAGGGCCACATCCTGTGGCGCGAGGGCCAGCGCGACGTGCTGCGCACGGCCGGGCGCGTCGGGCTCGTCGAGGGCACGCGGTGGACCGAGGACAGCATCGGCACCAACGCGATGGGCACGGCGCTGGCCGCCGACCGGCCCGTCCGGATCCACTCGGCCGAGCACCTCGTGCGCACCTACCACCAGTGGACCTGTGCGGCCAGCCCCGTCCATGACCCCGACACGGGCGCGGTGATCGGCGCCATCGACATCACCGGGCCGGCGCGGACCTTCCATCCCACCACCCTCGCGCTCGTCGTCGCCGCGGCCCGGTTGGCCGAGGGCCACCTCGCCGCCCAGGCCGCGATGCGCGACGAGCGGCTGCTGGCCCGCAACCTGCCGCACCTCATCGGGCTGCGCGACGAGCCCGGCGCGCTCCTGGCCCCGAGCGGCCGGGTGCTCGCGGCTCAGCCCCTGGGCTGGCTGCCGGCGCACGTCGAGCTGCCGACGGCGGGCGACCGGGTGGCGCTGGGCGAGCACGGCGACGGGCTGCTGGAGCCACTGGCGGAGGGTTGGCTGCTGCGCCTGCAACGCCGCGGGGCCCGCCCACGACCCGCCCTGTCCCTGCCGTTCCTCGGAGCCGAGCGTCCGATCGCGATCCTCAACGGACGCCCCGTGCGGCTCTCCCTGCGCCACGCCGAGATCCTCGCCCTCCTGGCTCTGCACCCGGAGGGCTTCACCGCCGACGGCCTGGCCACGGCCCTGCACGGCGACGCGGGCAAGTCCGTCACGGTGCGGGCCGAGGTGCACCGGCTGCGCTCCGTGCTCGACGCGGGGGTCCTGCGCACCCAGCCCTACCGCCTGCAGGCCTGCGTGAACGCCGACTTCCTGACCGTCCGCGAGGCGCTCGCCGGCGGCCGGGTCCTGGAGGCCGCCCGGGCCCACCGCGGCCCGCTGCTGCCGCGGTCCGAGGCCCCCGGCGTGCGCGAGGAGCGCGAGCTGATGGGCGGCGCACTCCGCCAGGCCGTGCTCGGTGGCGGCGACGTCGAGGCGATGTGGGCGCTCGCCGAGACCCCGGACGGGGCCGACGACGTGCAGCTCCTCGAACGACTGCTGCACGCGCTCCCCGACCGCGATCCGCGGCACGCGGTGCTCGCGGCCCGCCTGGATGCCGCGTTGTGAGTCAGCGCGCGGGTGAGTTCGGGCGCTCGTCGAGGGCGTCGGGGATGCCGTCGTCGTCGGTGTCCTCGAGCAGGGGTTCGGGCCGGCCCGCCCGTACGGCCTCCAGCTGGGCCGCCAGCGCCAGTCCGGCGAGCAGGGCGATCCCGGTGATGTTCGCCCACAGCAGCAGCGCCATGACCGCCGTCAGCGGGCCGTAGGTGTCGCCGAAACCGGCGGCGAACACCACGTAGAGCGCGAGCAGACCCGAGCCCGCCAGCCACGCCAGCACCGTGACGGCCGCACCCACCGCCAGCCAGCTGCGGCCCGGCTGCTGGCGGCGCGGGGCGTAGCGGAACAGCAGGGTCACGGCCACCACCAGCAACGCCAGCCCGATCGGCCAGCGCACGACGTCCCAGACGGTCTCGGCGGCGTGGCCCCAGTGGTAGACGCTCTCGATGGCCTCGCCGAAGGGCTCGCCCGCCACGATCAGCAGCAGCCCCACGGCCATCGCCAGACCCGCGGTCGCGGTGAGGACCGCAGCCTGGCCGTACTTGCGCAGCGCGGGCCGGTCGCGTTTGGTGCCGTAGATCCGGTTGGCCCCGCGCTCCAGCTGCGCGAACGCGCTCGTGGCCGCCACGAACGCCGTGACCAGACCGAGCACCACCACGACCTCGCTGCGCCGGCTGCCCCCGTCGGCGGACTCCCCGACCACCTGGGAGACCAGCGAGTCGCTGCTGCCCGGCGAGATCGCCACCACCGTGCGCGCGACGACCTCGGCCACGGAGTCCGCGCCGATCGCGGTGGCGAGACCCGCGCCCGCGATCACCAGCGGCACGGCAGCGAGCGCCAGCTGCAGGGCGAACGCCCGCGCATGGCTGAATCCGTCGCCGTAGCGGAACCGCACGAACGACGCACCGAGCAGCCGCCGTAGCCCGTGGCGGCGAACGGTGTGCCAGGCGTCGTCGGCGGACAGGTCATCGCCGGACATCAGCCCGGTCTCCGGGACGGCACGGACCGAACTCACGGTGCCGAATCTAGACGCACCGTCACCGTCGCACGCGCCCTCACCGGTCCCGCCCACGCGGGGGTTCCACCCGACGGCCCCCACCAGGTGGTCAGGTCGGACGACGAACGGCCCTCCCGGACCGGAGTCCGGGAGGGCCGTTCGGGTCGTACCGGGCTAGATCACTCCTCGCCCGACTTCGCCATGTCGACCGGCGGGACGTCGGGGACGAGGCTCGGCTTCGGCTCACCGCGGAAGGTGAACACGGCCTTGTCGTCCGCTGCGCGGGAGTCCTCGGCGGCGTCGGGGTCGAGACCCTCGACGTCGACGATGACGATCTGGCCGGGCTCGATCTCCCCGAACAGGATCTTCTCCGACAGCTGGTCCTCGATCTCGCGCTGGATGGTGCGACGCAGCGGCCGCGCACCCAGCACCGGGTCGAAGCCGCGGCGGGCCAGCAGGCCCTTGGCGGCCGGCGTGAGCTCGATGGCCATGTCCTTGTTGGCCAGCGCGCCCTCCACCCGCGTGATCATGAGGTCGACCATCGTGATGATCTGCTCCTCCGTCAGCTGGTGGAACACCACGATGTCGTCGATGCGGTTGAGGAACTCCGGGCGGAAGTGCTTCTTCAGCTCGTCGTTGACCTTCGACTTCATCCGCTCGTAGTTCGACGCCTCGTCGTTGCTCTGGGCGAAGCCCAGGCCCACGGCCTTGGAGATGTCCTGCGTGCCGAGGTTCGACGTGAAGATGATGACGGTGTTCTTGAAGTCCACCGTGCGGCCCTGGCCGTCGGTGAGACGACCGTCCTCGAGCACCTGCAGGAGGGTGTTGTAGACCTCCTGGTGGGCCTTCTCGATCTCGTCGAACAGCACCACCGAGAACGGCTTGCGACGCACCTTCTCCGTCAGCTGGCCGCCCTCCTCGTAGCCCACGTACCCGGGAGGGGCGCCGAAGAGCCGCGAGGCGGTGTAGCGGTCGTGGAACTCGCCCATGTCGATCTGGATGAGCGCGTCGTCGTCGCCGAACAGGAAGCTCGCCAGTGCCTTGGAGAGCTCGGTCTTACCGACACCGGACGGGCCGGCGAAGATGAACGAGCCCGACGGACGCTTCGGGTCCTTGAGGCCGGCCCGCGTACGGCGGATGGCCTTGGACACCGACTTGACGGCCTCCTCCTGCCCGATGATCCGCTTGTGCAGCTCCTCCTCCATGCGGAGCAGACGCGTGGTCTCCTCCTCGGTGAGCTTGAACACGGGGATGCCGGTCCAGTTGGCGAGGACCTCGGCGATCTGCTCGTCGTCGACCTCGGCGACGACGTCCAGGTCACCGGACTTCCACTGCTTCTCGCGCTCGCCCTTCTGGCCGAGCAGGGTCTTCTCGGAGTCGCGCAGGTGCGCGGCCCGCTCGAAGTCCTGCGCGTCGATCGCCGACTCCTTGTCCCGACGGACGTTGGCGATCTTCTCGTCGAACTCGCGGAGGTCCGGCGGAGCGGTCATCCGGCGGATGCGCATGCGCGCGCCCGCCTCGTCGATGAGGTCGATCGCCTTGTCCGGGAGGAAGCGGTCGGAGATGTAGCGGTCGGCCAGGGTGGCCGCCGCGACCAGCGCGTTGTCGGTGATCGTGACGCGGTGGTGGGACTCGTAGCGGTCGCGCAGACCCTTGAGGATCTCGATCGTGTGCGCCACCGACGGCTCGCCGACCTGGATCGGCTGGAAACGACGCTCGAGAGCGGCGTCCTTCTCGACGTACTTGCGGTACTCGTCGAGCGTGGTGGCACCGATCGTCTGGAGCTCGCCACGGGCCAGCATCGGCTTGAGGATGCTCGCGGCGTCGATCGCGCCCTCGGCGGCACCCGCACCCACGAGGGTGTGGAGCTCGTCGATGAACAGGATGATGTCGCCGCGCGTGCGGATCTCCTTGAGCACCTTCTTGAGGCGCTCCTCGAAGTCACCGCGGTAGCGCGAGCCGGCGACGAGCGAGCCGAGGTCGAGCGTGTAGAGCTGCTTGTCCTTGATCGTCTCGGGCACCTCACCCTTGACGATGGCCTGCGCGAGGCCCTCGACGACGGCGGTCTTGCCGACGCCGGGCTCGCCGATCAGAACGGGGTTGTTCTTGGTCCTCCGGGAGAGGACCTGCATGACCCGCTCGATCTCCTTCTCCCGGCCGATGACCGGGTCCAGCTTGCCCTCGCGGGCGGACTGGGTGAGGTTGCGGCCGAACTGGTCGAGCACCAGGGACGAGCTCGGGGTGCCCTCGCCGCGGCCACCGGTGGCGCCTTCGGCGGGCTCCTTGCCCTGGTAGCCGCTCAGCAGCTGCAGGACCTGCTGGCGGACGCGGTTGAGATCCGCCCCCAGCTTGACCAGCACCTGTGCCGCGACGCCCTCACCCTCACGGATGAGGCCGAGCAGGATGTGCTCGGTGCCGATGTAGTTGTGGCCGAGCTGGAGCGCCTCGCGCAGCGAGAGCTCCAGGACCTTCTTGGCCCGCGGCGTGAACGGGATGTGCCCGCTCGGCGCCTGCTGACCCTGGCCGATGATCTCCTCGACCTGCTGACGGACGCCCTCCAGGGCGATCCCGAGGGACTCCAGGGCCTTGGCGGCCACTCCCTCGCCCTCGTGGATGAGGCCGAGGAGGATGTGCTCGGTGCCGATGTAGTTGTGGTTGAGCATCCGGGCCTCTTCTTGGGCCAGGACGACAACACGCCTTGCTCGGTCGGTGAACCTCTCGAACATCTGTACTCCTCGCCTACTGCGCCGTACTGCGCCGCACTGGGCCGTCCGCGACTGTGCCATCTGTACAGGCGGCGCGCGCTGCGCCGCGTACGCCCGATACCACTGTATCGGCTTATGTGGTGCGGTCGCCCGTGGTACGGCCGCCTGATAGGGCACAACCCGTCATCGGGAGTTGGGATTCCCGTCGTCCGGGAGTGCTCAGGCCTGCGCCCCGGCCGCCCGCTCGGCCGCCTTGTCGGCCTGCCAGCCGTCCTCGTCGCGGCCGCGGCGCCAGTAGCCGGAGATCGACAGCAGGTGCCGGGGCCACTCCCGCTCGTCGACGAGGTGCCTGCGGATGTCGCGGACGATGCCGGCCTCGCCGTGCACGAACGCGTGGACGGCACCTCCCGGCACCTCCAGCGCCCGCACGGCCTCGACCAGCTGGTCGGGCCTCGACGGAGTGCGGTGCAGCCACCTGACGTCGACATCGCCGGCGAGGGGCTGGTGCTCGGCCGCGTCGGCGACCTCGATCACGGCCACCACCGGCACGCCGGGGGCGATGCGTTCGCAGGCCGCGCCGATCGCCGGGAGCGCGCTCTCGTCGCCGACCATGAGGTGGGCGTCGGCGGTGGGGTCGGGGGCGTAGGCCCCGCCCGGCCCCATCAGCCGCAGGAGATCACCCGGACGGGCGGCGGCGGCCCACGGCCCGGCGAGTCCCTCGTCGCCGTGGTGGACGAAGTCGATGGTCAGTTCGCCCTGCGCGTAATCGAGGGCCCGCACCGTGTAGGTCCGCGTGCTCGGCCACTGGTCACGGGGGAGCTCGGCGCGGATCGTCTCCATGTCGAACGGTTCCGGGTAGCGGACGCCCGGTTTCGGGAACTGGAGCTTCACGTAGCGGTCGCTGTAGGGGGTGTCGGGGAAAGCGGCGACCTCGTCGCCGCCGAACACGACCCGGATCATGTGCGGGGTCAGCCGCTGGGTGCGGCGGACCTCGAGAGTGGTCGTCCTGCGGGCCACGGACCCTCCTCGGTGTCTGGGTAAGGCCACCCTAACCGCAGCGGCGGGGCCTGCGCACCGCG
>NZ_MKVV01000044.1:62257-150681 GCF_001899645.1 Pseudonocardia sp. 73-21
GGTGGTAGGCCTCGAGCACCTCGGCCGGAATGCGGCCGCGGTCGGAGACCTTCATGCCACGCTTGCGGGCCCATTCCCGGATGGCCTGGTTCTGCTCACGGTCGATCGTGGGACGACGGGCCGGAGCAGCCGATGCGGCGGGCCGACGGCCGCGGCCGCCACTGAGGCGACGGGCGGAGGCGATGAACTCCGCGAGGGCGTCGCGCAGCTTACCGGCGTTATCCTCCGACAGGTCGATCTCGTAGGTCTTGCCGTCGATACCGAACTCGAGGGTCTCGTCGGCCTCGTTGCCGTCGAGGTCGTCGACCAGTCGAATCTCCTGGATCTGCGCCACCGTCGCAGCCCTCCGTCACTTCTCTCGCAGTAGTTGTGCGGCGACGCCGCATGGCCGCACGATATAACTATTACAGCGACACTGTCGAGTCGATCGGGATGTGTCACCCCGGCGTAGCTACTCGGAACGTACCAGTGGGAACAGAATGGTGTCGCGGATTCCGAGACCGGTGAGTGTCATGAGCAGGCGGTCCACTCCCATGCCCATCCCACCGGTGGGCGGCATGCCGTACTCGAGGGCCCGGATGAAGTCGTCGTCGAGCTGCATCGCCTCGGGGTCGCCGGCCGCCGCCTTCAACGACTGCGCGGTGAGCCGCTCCCGCTGGACCACGGGATCCACCAGCTCGGAGTAGCCCGTGGCCAGCTCCGTGCCGAACACGTAGAGGTCCCAGGCCTCGGCGAGCCGCGGGTCGTCGCGGTGCTGGCGGGTGAGCGGCCGCACCTCGACGGGATAGTCCCGGACGAACGTCGGAGCCACCAGAGTGTGCTCGACCAACTCCTCGAACAGTTCGAGGACGATCTCGCCCGCGGTCAGGCCGTCCTTGAGCTCGATGTCGTTCTTGACGGCGATCTCGCGCAGATCGGCAATCGGTGTATCCGGCGTCACATCCGTTCCGATCGTGTCGGACAGGACACCGTGCAATGTCACCGAACGCCACTCCCCGCCGAGATCGTGTACCGATCCGTCGACATGGTGCACGGTGGTGGAACCGAACACCGCGCACGCCGCCGCCTGAATCATCGCGCGGGTGACGTCGGCGATGTCGTCGTAGGTGGCGTAGGTCTGGTAGGCCTCGATCATCGTGAACTCGGGCGAGTGGGTGGAGTCGATGCCCTCGTTCCGGAACACCCGGTTGATCTCGAAGACCCGCTCGACTCCGCCGACCACCGCGCGCTTCAGGTAGAGCTCGAGCGCAATACGCAGGTACAACTCCTGATCCAGCGCATTCGCCCGGGTCACGAACGGGCGGGCGGTGGCCCCGCCGTGCAGCAACTGCAGGATCGGCGTCTCGATCTCGACGTAGTCGCGGCCGTGCAGGACATCACGCAGGGCCCGGAGCACCTGGGCCCGGCGGCGCACCATTTCGCGGGTCTGGGGGCGCACGATGAGGTCGACGTAGCGCTGGCGGACGCGCATCTCCTCGGACAGCTCGGTGTGGGTGTTGGGCAGCGGCCGGACCGCCTTCGACGCCATCTGCCACGCGTCGGCCATCACCGACAGCTCACCGCGGCGCGAGGTGATCACCTCGCCGTGCACGAACACCTGGTCGCCGAGGTCGACGGAGGCCTTCCAGCGGGCGAGCTCGTCCTCACCGACCAGGGCCAGGCTCAGCATCGCCTGCAGCTCGGTGCCGTCGCCCTCGCGCAGGGTGGCGAAGCACAGCTTGCCGGTGTTGCGCAGGAACATCACGCGCCCGGCGACCCCGACCAGCTCACCGGTGGCGACGTCCACGGCGAGGTCGGGATGGGCCTCCCGCACCTCGCGGAGGGTGTGGGTGCGCTCGACCGACACCGGGTAGGGCTCGACGCCCGCGGCGAGCATGTCCGCGCGCTTGGCCAGGCGGACCCGCATCTGCTCGGGAAGCTCGGACTCGGGCGGCTGCGGAGTTTCGGTGCTCACGCACAGAGGTTAGTAATGGCGTCGAAGCCATTCGTCGGCGGCCATAGGGTCGGGGTCGTGCTGATCGCCCGGATGTGCACGCAGTCCTGGGCGCTGGTCGCCGACCCCGCCGACCGCGACGCCGCGATCGGGGCCGTCCGCACCTACCCGGTGACCCGCCCCGAGACGTCGTCGGGCGCGTTCGACCTGCCGCTCCGGATCGAGGTCCTCAGGGCCGTACGGTCGAGCCCGTGATCTGGTCGGCGACCCGGCCGACCGCGACGCCGCACCCGGGCGCGATGCGCGACTACCTGGCCGCCCGGCCCGAGACCTCGGCCGGGGAGTTCGAGCTGCCGCTCGTCACCGACGTGCTGCGCTCGTTGCGCAGGTAGACCAGGCGCAGCCCGAGCAGCGTCAGGTCGGGCACGTACTCGGTGATCGTCTCCGACTCGCCCATCATCAGCGGGGCCAGCCCACCGGTGCCCAGCACCGTGACGGGCCCGGCCTTCGGCCCGAGCTCGCCGCGGATGCGGTTGACCAGGCCGTCCACCTGCCCGGCGAAGCCGTAGAGCACGCCGGCCTGCAGGCACTCGACGGTGTTCTTCCCGATCACCGACCGCGGCCGCACGAGCTCGACGCTGCGCAGCGCGGCCGCCCGGGTGGCCAGCGCGTCCATGGAGATCTCGATGCCGGGCGCGAGCGCCCCGCCGAGGAACTCACCCTTGGCCGAGACCACGTCGATGTTGGTGGAGGTTCCGAAGTCGACGACGATGCAGGCCGTGTCGAACAGCCGGTGCGCGGCGAGCGTGTTGACCACGCGGTCGGCGCCGACCTCACGGGGGTTGTCCACGAGCAGCGGCACACCCGTGCGCACCCCCGGGCCGACGATCACGTTCGGGTCGCCGCGGCGCTCGATGAGCAGCTTCAGCTCGCGCAGCAGGCTCGGCACCGTCGAGAGCGCGGCCACGCCCGTGACCTTGTCGGCGTAACGGCCCAGCAGCCCCCCGAACGCCACCTCCAGCTCGTCGGCGGTGATGCGCCGGTCGGTGCGCATCCGCCAGTCCCGGACCAGCGGCGGGTGGGGGTCGTCGGGCGCGGTCTCCTCGTAGAGGCCCAGCGCGATCTGGGTGTTGCCGACGTCGACGCAGAGCAGCACTAGGCCGCACCGGACAGGAGCCCGGAGCCCTCGGGGGCGTGGGCCGGGTCCGACCCCAGCTCGACCACGCGGTTCCGGTCGTCGACGAACACGACGTGCGGCGCGTAGGAGGCGAGCTCGGCCTCGTCGAGCTGGCCGTAGGCGATGAGGATGACCAGGTCACCGGGGTGCACGAGGTGCGCGGCTGCCCCGTTGATGCCGATGACGCCGCTGCCGCGGGCCCCGGGGATCACGTAGGTCTCCAGGCGGGC
Source organism: Pseudonocardia sp. 73-21 (assembly GCF_001899645.1). Taxonomy (GTDB): domain Bacteria; phylum Actinomycetota; class Actinomycetes; order Mycobacteriales; family Pseudonocardiaceae; genus Pseudonocardia. The sequence goes on from NZ_MKVV01000044.1 coordinate 65,598, forward strand.
GCCGTTGGTGATGTCGACGATGGCCACCTGCTCGCCCTCCAGCAGGTCGGCGGCGTCCATCAGGTCGCGGTCGACGGTGACGGAGCCGACGTAGTTCAGGTCGGCCTGCGTCACGGTCGCGCGGTGGATCTTGGACGTCATCATGGTGCGCAGCATCGTTGCTCCTGTCAGAACCGGACGGCGACGTTGTCGATCAGGCGGGTGGTGCCGAGCCGGGCCGCGACGAGCAGCCGCGCCGGGCCCTCGGCCGGCACCGGCCCCAGGTCGGGATCGCGCAGCTCCAGGTACTCGACGTCGATCGTGGGCTCCTGCGCGAGGACGTCGCGGGCCGCGGCGAGCACCGCCTGCGGCCCGCGCACCGACACCGACGCCCCGGCGGCCAGAGCCCGCTGCAGCGTGGCGGCCCGCACCCGGTCCTCGGGTGAGAGGTAGACGTTGCGCGACGACAGCGCCAGCCCGTCGGCCTCCCGGACGGTGGGCACGCCGACCACGTGCACGGGGAAGTCCAGGTCCCGCGCCATCTTCTTGACGAGGATGAGCTGCTGGTAGTCCTTCTCGCCGAAGAACGCGACGTCGGGCCCGATGATGTGGAACAGCTTCGCCACCACCGTCAGCACACCGGCGAAGTGGCCGGGCCGGACCGTTCCCTCGAGCTGGTCGGCGAGGCGTCCGGGCACGATCGTGGTGCCTGAATCGGCTCCGGCGCCGTCGGGGTACATGTCTTCGACCTGCGGGGTGAACACCAGCTCCACGCCCTCCTCGCGGCAGGCCTCGAGATCGGCCTCCAGCGGGCGGGGATAGCGGGAGAGGTCCTCGCTCGGCCCGAACTGCAGCGGGTTCACGAAGATCGATACCGCGATCACGGTGGAGCCCGGCGTCATCCGGGCGTGCCGGATCAGCTCGCGGTGTCCCTCGTGCAGCGCGCCCATCGTCGGGATGAGCAGCACGCGCCGCCCCGCGGCCCGCAGCGCCCGGGTGACCGGAGCGATGGCGGCGGGCGAGGAATGCACCTTGAGCGCCCCGGTGGCGAATCCCCCGCGGGTCCGGGAGGCGGTCACGAGACACCCCGACGGACGACGTCGGTGGGGATCATATTTCCTCCAGGAGTGCGCGCACATCTTTGTGGCCTTGTTCGGGCAACAGGCCCGCCGCCGCCGCCCGGTCCGCGGTGCGGGCGGCCAGCACGCGGTAGGTGTGCCCCAGGTCGGGGTCGACCGCGTCCAGCTCGCGCAGGTGCGTGCGGACCGTGCCGACGTCACCGCGGGCGACGGGGCCGGTGAGGGCGCGGTCGCCGTGGCGCAGGGCGTTGTCCAGCGCCGCCGACAGCAGGGGCGCGACGAGCTGTTCGGCCGGGCTGATCCCGGCCCGTTCCAGGGTGTCGACGCAGTCGCGCACGAGCGTGACCAGGTGGTTCGCCCCGTGGGCGAGCGCCGCGTGGTAGAGCGGGCGGACCGCCTCGGGCACCCGGACGGGATCGGATCCCATCTCGACGACGAGCGCCTCGCCGACGCTCCAGGCGGCCTCGTCGCCCTCCGCGGCGGTGACGCCGACCGAGGCCCCGGCCAGCCGGGCGACGTCCTCGATCCGCCCGGTGAACGTCATCACCGGGTGCAGGGCCAGGGGCAGCACGCCGAGCCCGGTGGCGGGGGCGAGGACGGCGACGCCGTGGGCGCCGGAGGTGTGCACGACGATCTGGCCCGGGCGGAAGCTGCCGGCGGCGGCGAGTCCGCGTACGAGGCCGGGCAGCACGTCGTCGGGGACGGCGAGCAGGGCGAGGTCCGCGCCGGCCACGACCTCGTCGGGCGGCAGCAGCGGCACGTCCGGGAGGAGGGCGGCGGCGCGCTTGAGGGACTCGCGGGAGACGCCCGATGTGGCGACGACGTGGTGGCCGGCCGCGGCCCACGACGCGCCGACGACGGCCCCGACCCGCCCCGCGGACACCACGCCCACGGCGAGCCGGGCAGGCCTGGCGGCGTTCATGCCGCCTCCGCGGGACCGAACACGTCGGCGGTACTCATGCGATCTCCTCGCTCGTTCCAGTCCTGCCGGGCAGGTACCGGACGATGGCCACCCTCGTCGGTGACCCGCACAGGCTAGGTCCACGCCCGCCGCGACCGCGACCACGCGTGACACGGTTCACCGTGGTGGGGGCCAGCTCTGCGGCGGCTGGTCGCGACCCGGGGCCTGCATCGGGCGCGGCGGCGGCCCGGCCGGCGGCGGCGTCCATCCGCCGGGGGTCGGTCCGTGGTGGCGCAGCGCCACCGTCAGCGCCTCGGGGTGGCCGACGGCCTTGTGGCGGGCGCGGACCAGCTCGTCGAGGGCTTCCTTGCGCCAGATCAGCCCGGTGTCGCCGACGGCGCCGCGCGCCATCCGCGACTGCAGGAACGCCAGCTCCGTGACGGCGGCCTGGTAGTCGGTGACGGCCTTGGCCACCTGCGGGCCCGACCGGCGCCGCACCGCCGTCCGCCAGCCGCGCCGCCCGGCCAGGCTGGAGAGCAGCGTGATCTCGCTCGGGGCGATCCAGCCGGCCTGCGCGAAGCCGGGCAGCTGGTCGGCGATCACCCGCTGCTCGCGTCGGCGCTGGTAGAGCACGAGCGCCACCATGCCGGCGAACACCGGGACCATGACGAACCCGTAGATCCCCTGGAAACCGGTTCCGCCGAACAGCGACGCCGAGGAGTTCCACAGCGCGTGCAGCAGCACGGCCCCGGCGTAGCCGATCAGCACCGCCACCACCCGGACCCCGACGTTGCGGTTGTTGGCCGCGATGCCCGCCCCGATGCCCGTCATGGCCGTGAACAGCGGATGCGCGAACGGCGAGAGCAGCCCGCGCAGCACCAGGACCGCCAGCACACCGCTGCTCGCGCCGTTGCCGGCGTCGTCGACGAAGGCGCTGCCGAAGTAGAGGATGTTCTCGGTGAAGGCGAACCCCGCTGCCACGAGCCCGGCGTAGACGATGCCGTCGATGATGCCGTCGAACTCGCGGCGCCGGAAGATCAGGATGAGCACGAGGAACGCGCCCTTGAGCCCCTCCTCGACGAGCGGCGCGATCACGACCGAACCGACGAGGTCGCCGCTGCCGCGGCCGAGCAGCTGGTCCACCACGAGCGACGCGCTGGAGTTGATCAGCAGCGCCGACAGCGCGGCGAAACCGGCGCCCCAGAGGAACGCTAACAGCAGCAGCCGTGGCGGCTCGGGCTCCCACCGGTCGATCCAGAGGAACGTGGCCACGACGGGCCCGACGGGCAGCAGCGCGCACAGTGCGCCGACCAGCACCCCGCCGAACCCGATGCTGCTGCCCAGCAACCCGATCGCGACCAGCGCGCACATCCCGAGGAGCACGAGCCCGATGACGGGCAGGAGCACCCCGCGGCGCTGCCGCTTCTGCGTCGGCAGGAGCATCATGGTCCTGCTCCCCGGTCCCCACCCACCCGTGAGCTGCGCCATGGGCAGTGAGCCTAAGGGTGGCGGGGATCCCCGTCGTCCGGGGCACGGCAGCAGTGCTCCAGCCACAACGCACCGCCGACCAGCGCGAGCGCGCACACGAGGCCGACCGCACCGGACGCGGTGTCGCTCGCCGCGGCCGAGACGGTGGACGCGCGGGGCAGCACGTAGGCCAGCAGCCCCGCCCACGCGCCCGCGACGACCGCACCGCCGAGCGACGAGGCCTTCGCCAGCACGACGGCCCGGGCGGCCACCAGCGGCTCGACGGGGCGGGTGCCGGGCTTGCGCCGGATGCGTGCCCGCAGCAGGTTGCCACCGACCAGCTCGGCCACCCCGAGCACGCCCAGCGTCACGCCGGCGAGCAGCGGGAACCCGGGCAGCGACTCGTAGGACAGCCGCACCGCCAGGTTGGCCAGCACCGCGACGACCAGAGCGACGACGAGCAGGTCGCGAGGCCTGGTGGCGGTCATGCCGGGTTCTCCTCGACCGGTGCTGCGGCCGGCCCGATCACCACAGCCCCAGGTCGTCGCGGCGCCGCATCCCGTCCTGCGCGTCGGGGCCCAGCGCGGCCAGCAGGGCGGCCACCGGCCCGTGGCCGGGCAGGACCGCGTCGGGGTCGACGTCGAGCCAGGGGCGCAGCACGGTGGCCCGCTCGACGGTGCCGGGATGCGGGAGCAGCAGGTCGGGGTGCTCGCTGCGGACCCCGTCGACACAGACCACGTCGACGTCGAGGGTGCGGGGGCCCCAGCGCACCTCGCGCACCCGGCCCGACGCGTCCTCGAGGGCCTGGCCGCGGTGCAGCCAGCCCCACTCGTCGGTGCCGGGATCCTCCACGATCAGCACGGCGTTGAGGAAGTCGGCCTGCTCGACCCCGCCCCACGGCGCCGTCTCGTAGACCGGCGACGCGGCGACGAGGACGTCGGCGAACCCGGCGACGGCCCCGCGGAGGTGGCCGATCCGGTCGCCGAGGTTGGAGCCGAGCGACAGCACCGCCCGGGTCATGCGACTCGGCCTCCGGAAAGCGCCGACTCGCGCATCCGAAACTGCCGACTCGCGGGGGTGGGGGTCATGCCGGCACGATCCTTCCCCGTTCGTCGGCGCCCTTCCGGGAGCGGCGGGCCACCACGGCGACGTCGCGGAACTCCAGCGGGATCGGAGCGTGGGGCTTGTGCAGAACCACCTCGACGGCCTGGACGCGGGCGTCGGTCATGACGTCCTCGGCCACCAGCGCGGCGACCGTCTCGATGAGGTCGTAGGGCTTCCCTCCGACGATCCCGGCGACGTTCTGCGCCAGCTCGCCGTAGTGCAGGGTGTCGGCCAGGTCGTCCGACGCGGCGGCGGGAGCCAGGTCCATCCAGACCGTCACGTCGACGACGAAGTCCTGGCCGTCGCGGCGCTCGTGCTCGAACACGCCGTGGTGGCCCCGGACCTTGAGGCCGCGGAGCTCGATCCTGTCCGTCATTGCGCCGTCCTCACTGCGGGTCCCCCAGCCACGGCCCGGCCACCCGGGCCTTCGACGCCCCCAGCTGCAGACCCGTGGCCACCGCCACCGCGTCCATGGAGGTCGGCACGTCGTGCACCCGCACCCCCCACGCGCCGGCGTGGGCGACCATCGCGGTGATCGCCGCGGTGGCGATGTCACGGTCGCGGGCGGGGCGGACCGTGCCGTCGGCGTCGGCGAGCAGGGCCCCGAGGAACCGCTTACGCGACGCCCCGACCAGCACCGGGAAGCCCAGCGCGATGAGCACGTCGAGGCGGCGCAGCAGCGCCCAGTTGTGGGAGGCGGTCTTGGCGAACCCGAGCCCGGGGTCCAGCACGAGCAGCGATGGGTCGACCCCGGCCATGACGGCCGCGTCGACCCGGGCCACGAGCTCCGCCCGGACCTCACCGATGACGTCCTCGTAGCCCGCGTTCTCGCTCATGTGCGCGCTCGGGCCGCGCCAGTGCATGAGGATCCAGGGCACCCGCGCCGAGGCCACGACGGCGGCCATCGACGGGTCGGCCAGCCCGCCGGACACGTCGTTGACGACGCACGCCCCGGCCCCGATCGCCGCCTCGGCGACGGCGGCGCGGGTGGTGTCGACGCTGACGCGGACACCGGCCGCCACCAGGTCGTGCACCACCGGCACCACGCGCGCCCGCTCGACGTCGGCGTCCACGCGTTCGGCACCGGGCCGGGTGGACTCGCCGCCGACGTCGACCAGGTCGGCGCCGGCCTCGTGCATGGCCACGCCGTGGGCCACCGCGTCGTCGCGGTCGAGGAAGCGCCCGCCGTCGGAGAACGAGTCGGGCGTGACGTTGAGGATGCCCATGACGGCGCACCGCCCCAGGTGCAGCAGGGGGGACGTGGGACCCACGGTCGTCACGAACCCCGGATCAGCGAGAGCGCCTCGGCCCGCGACGACGGCGAGGACTGGAACAGCCCGCGCACCGCCGAGGTGAACGTGCGCGAGCCCGGCTTCCGGACGCCGCGCATGCCCATGCACAGGTGCTCGGCCTCGATCACCACGATGACGCCGCGCGGTTCGAGCTTGCGCACGATCGCGTCCGCGACCTGCGCGGTGAGCCGCTCCTGCACCTGCGGCCGCCGGGCGTAGAGATCGACCACGCGGGCGATCTTCGACAGCCCCGTGACCCGGCCCGACGTACCCGGGATGTAGCCGACGTGGGCCATCCCGTGGAACGGCACGAGGTGGTGCTCGCACGTGCTGAAGATCGGGATGTCCTTGACGAGTACCAGCTCGTTGTGGTGCTCGTTGAACGTCTTCTCCAGCACCGAGTCGGGCTCGGTGTAGAGCCCGGCGAAGATCTCCTCGTAGGCCCGGGCCACCCGGGCCGGGGTGTCGCGCAGCCCCTCGCGGTCAGGGTCCTCCCCGACCGCGATGAGCAGCTCACGCACCGCCGCCTGTGCCCGCGCGTGGTCGACACCACGGTGGCCGTTGCCGGCCACCGTGGGCACCACCTGATCGCCGGGTGCCGTCGCGCTCAGCGCGGACCGTCCTCGGTCGAGCCGTTGCCGTCCTTGCTGAGGTTGGGCGGAGCTTCCGTGTGCCCGTTGCCGTTCTCGGGCTGCTGCGCGGGAGGCGTCCAGCCCTGCTGCGGCTGCTGCCCCTGCTGGGGCTGGCCCTGCCACTGCCCGGCGGGCGGCCACTGCTGCCCGGACGGGGTGGTGGCCGGGCGCCAGTCCGGCGGGGCGCCGTAGTTGTGCGGCACCGCGTTGGGGTGCTGCCCGGGCTGCGGCACCGGGGTGCCCCAGCTCTGCTGCGGGGGCGTGGCGCCCTGCTGCGGGTAGCCGCCCTGCGGGTAGGGCTGCGGGGTCGGGTAGCCGCCGTTGGACGGGCCCGGCTGGGGCACACCGTTGGCGCCACCCGGGTAGGACCCGACGGGCGTGGGCTCGCGGACCGGCTCGATCTGCGGCGGCCACGGCTCGCCGCGCTCCTGGGCCCGCTCGGCGGGCGTCAGGATCGGCGGCTTGTCGGACGGCGTGCGCCCACCGAAGTCGTTGAACGCCGTGATGCGCGGCCGCTTCTCCACCCGGTCGAAGATGCGCTCGAGGTCCTTGCGGGTGAGCGTCTCCTTCTCGAGCAGCTCGAACACCAGGTCGTCGAGGACGTCACGGTAGGTGTTGAGGATCTCCCACGCCTCGGTGTGCGCGGCCTCGATCAGCGCACGCACCTCCTCGTCGATCTCGTGCGCGACCTCGAGCGAGTAGTCGGCCTTGTTGCCCATCGAGCGACCCAGGAACGGGTCGCCCTGCTCCTGGCCGTAGCGGACGGCACCCAGGCGGGCGCTCATGCCGTACTCGGTGACCATCGCGCGGGCGATCTTGGTGGCCTGGTCGATGTCGGACGACGCGCCGGTGGTGGGCTCGTGGAAGACGAGCTCCTCGGCCGAGCGTCCGCCCATCGCGAACACCAGCCGGCCGATCATCTCCGAACGGGTCATGAGGCCCTTGTCGTCCTCGGGGACGACGAGCGCGTGGCCGCCGGTGCGGCCGCGCGGCAGGATCGTGAGCTTGTAGACCGGCTCCAGGTCGGGCATGGCCCACGCGGCGAGCGCGTGGCCGCCCTCGTGGTAGGCCGTGATCTTCCGCTCGTTCTCCGAGATGATCTTACCCTTGCGCCGCGGCCCGCCGACGACGCGGTCGACGGCCTCCTCGAGCGCGGCGGCGGTGATCAGCGTGCCGTTCTCGCGGGCGGTGAGCAGCGCGCCCTCGTTGATGACGTTGGCGAGGTCGGCGCCGGACATGCCGACGGTGCGCTTGGCCAGGCCCGCGAGGTCGACGTCGGGGCCGAGCGGCTTGCCCTTGGAGTGCACCTCGAGCACCTTGCGACGGCCGGCCATGTCGGGCGCGCCGACGGGGATCTGCCGGTCGAAGCGGCCCGGGCGCAGCAGCGCGGGGTCGAGGATGTCGGGCCGGTTGGTGGCCGCGATGAGGATGATGCCGCCGCGGGCGTCGAAGCCGTCCATCTCGACGAGCAGCTGGTTGAGCGTCTGCTCGCGCTCGTCGTGGCCGCCGCCGAGGCCGGCGCCGCGCTGGCGGCCGACCGCGTCGATCTCGTCGACGAAGATGATGCAGGGGCTGTTCTGCTTGGCCTGCTCGAACAGGTCTCGCACGCGGGACGCGCCGACGCCGACGAACATCTCGACGAAGTCGGAGCCCGAGATCGTGTAGAACGGCACGCCCGCCTCACCCGCGACCGCGCGGGCGAGCAGCGTCTTGCCGGTGCCGGGCGGGCCGTAGAGCAGCACGCCCTTGGGGATCTTCGCGCCCAGGGCCTGGTAGCGGCCCGGGTTCTGCAGGAAGTCCTTGATCTCGTAGAGCTCCTCGACGGCCTCGTCGGCCCCCGCGACGTCGCCGAACGTGGTCTTCGGCATGTCCTTGTTGAGCTGCTTGGCCTTCGACTTGCCGAACGACATCACCCGGTTGCCGCCGCCCTGGGCGTTGTTCATCATCCAGAAGAGGATGAGCAGGACGATGCCGAGCGGCACGATGAAGATCAGCATCTGCGTCAGGAAGGACTCCTGGTGCACCGCAGTGTCGAACGTCGGCTTGTTCGACGCGTTCTCGAGCTTCGTGACGATCGTGTCGCCGCTCTGCGCCGGGTACTGCGTGATGATCTGGGTGCTGCCGTCGACCGGGGTGTTGAGCGTGAGCCGCAGCTGCTGCTCGCGGTCCTCGACCAGCGCGGACTTGACGTTGCCGCTGTCGATCTGGGTGAGCGCGACGGACGTGTCGACCTGCTTGTAGCCGCGGGTGTCGTCGAACAGGACGCTGAAGGTGAAGTAGACCAGGATCGCAGCGAGGATCCAGATCAGCGGGTTTCGGAGCAGGCGCTTGCGGTCCATGCAGCTTCGGCCGGTGCGGCCTTCACCCTCCCAGACGAGTTGCTCGGGCGCGGTGCAGCGCGCTGACCGGCCCCGAGTCCGCCAGGATAGCGGTCCCCTGCGTGGTCTGCGTCGCGGCGCCGACGCGCCCACCCCGATCCCGGGGTGCGTGACGGTTCAACGAGCGGACGGGGACCGGTGTTCCCGCCACTCGAGGCACGCGCCATGATGCGCGCAACTCTTCCGGCGCGGCGTTCGTTGCACGGTTGCGGTGCAGGTTCGGCTCGGGGGAGAGACACAGAATGGTGCTCAGGACGCGCGGCCTCGTCGCAGCGGTGGCGACGGTCACGGCGGTACTCGTGGCGGCGCTGTTCGCCCCGGTCGCCACGGCGTCCACGTCCCTGACGGCGGCCCCGGCCGCGCCTGCGGCCTCCTCGAACGACTGGGCCCCGGCCGCGACGGCCGCCATCCGGCCGGGCGTGCTCACCGAGACCGCGGGCGGCGGGTCCTGCACCGCCAACTTCGTGTTCACCGCGGGCGGCACTGATGGTTCGACCCCGCAGGCGGGTCGGCGCCGCACGTTCATCGGCCAGGCCGCCCACTGCGGCGGCACCGGCGCGGAGACCGAGACCGACGGCTGCAGCTCCGGCACCGTCGGGCTCGGCGTGCCCGTCACCATCCGCGGCGCGGGTGGCCGCGACGTCACCGGCCACGTCGCCTACAGCTCGTGGGTCGCGATGCAGGCGAACGGGGAGTCCGATCCCGACAGCTGCGCCTACAACGACCTCGCGCTCGTCGAGATCGACCCCGCCGACGTGGCCCTCGTCAACCCCAGCGTCCCGTTCTTCGGGGGGCCCACGGGCATCGACACCGACGGTCTCGCCCCGGGCGAGCAGGTCTTCTCCTACGGCAACTCGCCGCTGCGGCTGGGCATCAGCGCGCTGTCCCCCAAGGTCGGCATCAGCGCCGGAGACACCGGCAGGGGCCGCAGCCACGTCGTCTACACGCTGAGCCCGGGCATCCCCGGCGACTCCGGCAGCGCCTACCTCGACGCGCGCGGGGCCGCGGTGGGCCAGCTCTCCACGCTCAACCTGGCCCCGCTGCCGGTCAGCAACGGCGTCGGCGACATCGCGAAGGAGCTCGCCTACGCCAACGCCGACGGCGGCCTGGGCGACATCGAGCTGGCCCTGGGCACGGAGCCGTTCACGCCGACACCGGCGGGCGTCGACCCGACCCAGCTGGCCACCCCGGCCGGGCCCCCGTTGGGTCAGGCGTAGACCTTGGGGTCGAGCGTGCCGATGAACGGCAGGTCGCGGTAGCGCTCGGCGTAGTCGAGGCCGTAGCCCACGACGAACTCGTTGGGGATGTCGAAGCCCACGTACTTCACGGGCACCTCCACCTTCACCGCGTCGGGCTTGCGCAGCAGGGTGCACACCTCGAGCGACGCCGGTGAGCGCGACTCCAGGTTCCGCAGCAGCCACGACAGCGTCAGGCCGGAGTCGATGATGTCCTCGACGATGAGCACGTGGCGGCCGGCGATGTCGCGGTCGAGGTCCTTGAGGATCCGCACCACACCCGACGACGACGTGGACGAGCCGTAGGAGCTCACGGCCATGAACTCCAGCTGCACGGGCACCGGCAGCGCGCGCGCGAGGTCGGTCATGAACATCACCGCGCCCTTCAGGACGCCCACCAGGAGCAGGTCCGAGCCGCCCGCCGGGTAGTCGCGGCCGATCTGCCCGGCCAGCTCGGCCGTCTTGTCGCGGATCGCCTGCTCGGTGACCAGCGTGGATGCGATGTCACCGTCGTACACGGCTGTGTGCCTCCCGGCGTCGGTCAACGGCCCCGCGCCCAGTCGAGCGGGCGCACCGAGAGCCTGCCATGCGCGCGGACCAGCTCCAACCCACCGGGGAGTGCGACTCCACCACGATCGGGGCCGTGAGCTGCGAGGTCGTCGGCGGCGCGGAGGTGGGTGTCGGTGAGTCCCCTCACACCCAGCCAGCTGCGCAGCACCCGGCGGCGCAGGGCGGGCGCCGTGCCGGCCAACCGGTCGACGAGCAGTGCGTCGCCGTCCCGGGCGCCCGCCAGGAGCTCGGCCGCGACGGCGTCGAGGGCCTCGACGTCCTCGCGCAGCTGGGTCGCCGTGCGGGCCAGCGACGCGGCCACCCCGCCGGACAGGACGTCCTCCAGCAGCGGCAGCACCTCGTGGCGCAGCCGGACGCGGGTGAACCGGGGGTCGTCGTTGTGGGGGTCGTCCCAGACCGGCAGGTCCAGCTCGGCGCAGGCGGCCCGCGTCACCGTGCGGCGCACCCCGAGCAGCGGGCGCAGCCATGGCGCGTCCCAGGTGCGCATGCCGGCCAGCGAGCGGGCCCCCGAGCCGCGGCCCAGCCCCAGCAGCACGGTCTCGGCCTGGTCGTCGAGGGTGTGGCCGAGCAGCACCGCCGAGTCCGGGTGCGGGAGCGCGGCGCGCAGGGCGGTGTAGCGGGCGCGGCGGGCGGCGGCCTCGATGCCACCGGGCCCCGTCACGTCGACGGTGTGGACGGCGGCGGGGATCCCCAGGCCGGCCAGCACGTGGACGGTGGCGGCCGCCCGCTGGGCGGACCCGTCCTGCAGCCCGTGGTCGACCACGGCGGCGCTGACGAGGGGAAGCTCCCGGACGGCGGCCGCGGCGAGCGCGAGCGAGTCCGCTCCCCCGGAGCAGGCGACGAGCACGGGCGCGGAGGTCGGCACGGCGGCCCGCACGGCCCGCCGCACCTCGCCGAACGCGCTCACCCCGCGTCCTCGCAGACCGGGCGGCATCCGCGCAGAGGTCGTGGGCCCTGCGAGGAGCGCACGGGGTCTGTGAGGACGGGTGATCGCCGCCGACCGCGCGGCATCGCCCCGGGGAGATCGACGGTGTGCGGCACGCCGCGATCATCCCCGGCCGGAGGCCGCGGGCGCACCCTCCCCGCCCGGCGGGAGTGCCGTTCGGCGGAGCGGGGGCGTCAGGGGTGGATGCGGGCCAGCCAGGCGCCCGGGTTGCCCAGCTCGTCCCTCGTCGGGAGCGTCTCGGGGCTCTCCCAGATCGTGTTGAAGCCGTCCATCCCGGCCGCCAGCACGACGTGGTCGGTGAAGGCCGCGCCCACCGCGTACTGCTTGACCTTGGCCTCCACCCCGAGCAGGGCGCGCAGGACGCGGTCGACGACGCCGCCGCCGCGACGCCGGACGGTGAAGCGGTCGCGGATGGTGGCGACGCTGGGCACGACGTCGGGGCCGACGGCGTCCATGACGTGGTCGGCGTGCCCCTCGAGCAGGGTGGTCATGGCCAGCAGCTTGTCGAGCACCAGGCGCTGCTCGGGGCCCTGCAGCAGCTCCACGACGGCGAGCGAGTCGCCCTTGGACTCCTTGAGCGTGCGCACCAGCTCGGGGAGCTTCTCCAGCGTCAGGGACACCTTGTCGGCGGCGTCGACGGACAGCAGCGCGCCGACCTGCTCGGCGAAGTAGTCCCGCAGCCACGGCACCGCGGTGAACTGGAGCCGGTGGGTGGCCTCGTGCAGACAGACCCACAGCCCGAAGTCCTTCGACGAGACGTCCAGCGCCTGCTGCGCGGCGTGGACGTTCGGGGCCACCAGCAGCAGCCTGCCCTCGCCGTCCGGGCCGCCGAAGGGGTCGTACTGGCCCAGCACGCGCCCGCCGAGGTAGGCCACGACCCCACCGATCTGCACGCCCGCCGTCCGCGACGTGACGGCCCGCGCGGCCCTGCCGATCTCGGGCAGCCGGGCGTCGGCCGTGAGCGCGGCCATGCCGGCCAGCGCGGCGGCGGACCAGGCGGGCCGGTCGACCACGTCGGCGGGCAGCAACGGCAGCCCGTGACCCAGCCCCGTGACCTCGCGGACGTGCCCCTCGGCGACGGCGGCGTCGGAGCGCAGGCGCCCGACCAGCTCCACGGCCTCGCTCCGGCTCACCTCCGGGCCGGAGCCGACCAGACGGGCGGCCGTGCGGCGGGCGAGGTCCCAGTCGACCGGGAGCCCGCTGGAGGTGCTGCTGGCGGAGGCGATGATCGAGGTCGGCACGCGTCCCACGCTACGCGGACCAGGGCCGGTCCGACGGATCTCCAACCGGCTGCGCGCTCGGTACGGACCCGTCAGGCGGGCCCTAGCGACACCCGCAGCCGCTCAGTTTCGCCGCGATGTCGTCCAGCCGCGGGCGGGCCTTCGACGGCAGCACCCCGTTGGACATGAACGCGAACACCAGCAGCCTGCCGTCGGCGTCGGTGACCACGCCGGCGAGGCTGCTGACGTTCGTCAGCGTGCCGGTCTTGGCCCGCACCACCCCGCGGCCGGCGGCCGAGTCGGCGTCGGGGGTGAAGCGGTCGTCGAGGGTGCCGTCGCCCCCGGCCACCGGCAGCCCGGCGATGATCGGGCGCAGGAACTCCGTGTCGTGGGGCCCCTGCGACGGCGCGGCGGCCGCCGCGAGGATCGCGCCGAGCAGCCGGGCCGGCACCCGGTCGTCGGTGGACAGGCCGCTGCCGTCGGACATCACGGCGCCGGTGGGGTCGAGGCCCGCGGCCGAGAGGGCGGCGAGGGTCTCCTTGACGGCGCCGGTGAAGCTCGGGTCGCCGCCGCGGGAGATGGCCGTCTCGCGGGCCAGCACCTCCGCGGAGACGTTGTCGGAGATCTGGATGGTGTTCTCGACGAGGTCGCTGATCGGCGCGGAGGACACGGACGCGATCTGCGTGGCGTCGGGGCTGGTCTTCACCACCTCGACGGTCTTCTGGTCGAGCCCGAGCAGCTTCGCGAACGTCAGCCCCGCGACCTCGGCGGGGTTGTCGACCCGCGCACCGTCCCGCGCGCCCGGGTCCATCCGCCCGCCGTCGAGCATCAGGGGCTCGATGGGGGTGAAGTTGCCGGCCGCGATGTCGGCCTGGTCCCAGCCCGACGCGCTGGTGGGCCCGGTGTAGCGGCTGGTGTCGATCTCCACCTTCGTGATGCCGGGCATCGCCGCCTTGACCCGCGTGGCCAGCGTGGTGAGGCGCGCAGGGTCCGGGTAGACGCCGGTCTTGCCCTGGGGCAGCGCGGTGAGCGTGGGGTCGCCGCCACCGACGAGCACCACCGTGCCCGGCGTGGAGCCCGCGACGACCTTCGTGGTGAGCGTGCCCGTGGGGTCGAGCGTGAGCAGCGCGGCCGCGAGGGTGATCAGCTTGGCGGTGGATCCCGGCGCCAGGGCCGTGGCGGCGTCGCGCTGCCACAGCACCTTCCCCGTGTCGGGGTCGAGCACCGTGCCGGTGAAGTCGCCGGCCATCGCGTCGGCCATCGGGCCGAGCGTCGACGTGAGCCCCGCCGCGGTCGGCGCCGGGGCCGTGGCCGGCAGGGGGCCCAGCATCCGCGCGGGGACCGGGGGCAGCGCCGGCGCCGCGGCCGGGCGCACCTGCGCGAGCAGGACCGGTGCCGTGAGCGCCACGGCCCCTCCGGTGGCCCCCGCCAGCGCCAGAACCACCACGACGACGACCGCGCGTCGCAGTCCGCGACCGGGCACACGCAGCGTGTCACCGATCCGCTGCCCGAACCCCAACGTCATCTCCTCCGGCTCGCCCGGCGCCAACTCCGGTCATGCGGTGTACGAGACTATCGGTCGAGGGGTCGGGGCCGATCGACCGACCGGGCCCCGGGCGACACGCCGACACGACACACCGACCACCAGGAGAGCGCGACAGTGGACTTCGACGTCACCATCGAGATCCCCAAGGGCGGCCGCAACAAGTACGAGGTGGACCACGAGTCCGGCCGTATCCGGCTCGACCGGACGTTGTTCACCGCCACGCAGTACCCGGCCGACTACGGCTTCATCGACGACACGCTGGGCGAGGACGGCGACCCGCTCGACGCGCTCGTCCTCGTGCAGGAGCCCACGTTCCCCGGCTGTCTGATCCGCTCCCGGGCCATCGGGATGTTCCGGATGAAGGACGAGAAGGGCGGCGACGACAAGGTCCTCTGCGTGCCCAGCGACGACCCCCGCCAGGAGCACCTGCGCGACATCCACCACCTGGCCGAGTTCGACCGGGCGGAGATCCAGCACTTCTTCGAGATCTACAAGACCCTCGAGCCCGGCAAGAGCGTCGAGGGCGCCACCTGGGTGGGCCGGGCCGACGCCGAGCGCGAGATCAAGGCGAGCCGCCTGCGCGCGAAGAAGGCCGGGCACTGACCGACTAGGGCGCGCCGTTCGTTCCTGCGACCACGGCCCTGGACGACTCGAAGTCGTCGGTGAAGCGCCCCAGGAGCTCGGTGAGGACAGCGCGGTCCTCCTCGCTCCAGCTCGACAGCATCCGCGCGATCGACTCGTTGCGCAGCCTGCGGTTGTGCTCGAAGATCCGGCGCCCCTCGTCCGTGGCGGCGAGCAGCGTGGCGCGACCGTCCTCCGGGTCGGCGGTGCGCTCGACGTAGCCCAGCTTGACCAGGTGCCCGATCTGACGGCTGATCGTGGACGGGTCGGAGTGCACGGCCTCGGCCAGCGCGCCCGCCCGCCGCGGGCCGTCCTTCACCAGGTGCACCAGCAGGTGGTAGGTGGCGCGTTCGACGGCGTCCGCATGGTCGGCCTGGTACTGGGCCTGGGTCCGCTCGATGAGGCGCATGAGCCGGATGAGCTGGGTGCCCACGGCGTCGGCGACCTCGAGGTCGGGCTCATGCTGGGACGACACTGGATGCTCCTCACGATCCGCCCGCAATACATGCGGCATGCAACAAGTTGCTGCGTGCAAGCATGTCTGGTCCGACGGGCGGAGGCAACTCCCGGAGATGTGATGCTGGCCGTCAGGCGCCGGCGGGATCCAGCGCGGCGCACCCGGCCGCGGTCAGCCGGGCCGGAGTGAGCACGCGCCGCCGGTCCGGGGCCTCCAGGAGCCCCGCGGCGACGAGCCGGGAGCCGGTGGAGAAATCGGCGCACACGAGGCCGTCCACGAGCAGGACGGGCTCGCACCCGGCCCCGAGCTGGCCGCGTCCCGCCGCCACCGCGCGCAGCACGGCCCGATCCCGTCCACTCAGCGTGGACACCCCCACGACTGCCATCCCGACTCCCCTGGTGCGGTTGCTGCGACAACCTTCTCCAGGGGAATCGCGCGGAACCGGCATGGCGTTTCACCCGGTCCGCCGGCCCCGGCCGGGGTCAGACGCGCTCGAAGACCGCCGCCAGGCCCTGGCCTCCACCGATGCACATGGTCTCGAGGCCGTAGCGCGCCTCGCGCCTCGCCATCTCGCGGGTGAGGGTGGCCAGGATCCGGCCGCCGGTGGCGCCGACGGGGTGCCCGAGCGAGATGCCCGACCCGTTGACGTTGACGCGGTCGAAGTCCTCCGGCACGAGCTTCCACTCGCGCGTGACCCCCAGCACCTGGGCCGCGAAGGCCTCGTTCAGCTCGATCAGGTCGATGTCGGCCAGGGTCAGCCCGGCGGCGGCGAGCGCCTGGGCGGTGGCCGGGACCGGCCCGATGCCCATGGTCTTCGGCGGCACCCCGCCCAGGCCCCACGAGACGAGGCGGGCGAGCGGGCGCAGCCCCAGCTCCTCGGCCTTCGCCGGGTGGGTGACCACGCAGATCGACGCGCCGTCGTTCTGGCCGCTGGCGTTGCCGGCGGTGACCGTGGCGTCCGGGTCGTTCTTGCCCAGGATCGGGCGCAGGGTGGCGAGCTTCTCCACCGTGGAGTCGGCGCGGATGTGCTCGTCGGCGTCGACCACCGTGTCGGACTTCCTGCCCTTCACCGTGACGGGCACGATCTCGTCGGCGAACCGGCCGGCGTCGCGCGCGGCGGCCGCGCGCTGGTGGCTGCGCACCGCGTAGGAGTCCTGCTCCTCCCGCGGGATGCCGTAGTCGCGGCGGACGTTCTCGGCGGTCTCGATCATGCCGCCGGGCACCGGGAAGTTGACGCCGCCGGCCGTGACGCGGCCGCGGGCGAGCGAGTCGTTGAGCATGACGCCGGGCCCGGCCTTGGTGCCCCAGCGCATGGCCGTGGAGTAGAACGACGCGTTGCTCATCGACTCGGCGCCGCCGGCCAGCACCACCTCCGACGCGCCCGACTGCACCTGCATCGCCGCGTAGAGGACGGCCTGCAGGCCCGAACCGCAGCGGCGGTCGATCTGCAGCCCGGTGACGGTGATCGGCAGGCCCGCGTCGAGCGCGGCGACCCGGCCGATCGCCGGCGCGTCCATCGACGGGTAGCAGTGCCCGAGGATCACGTCGTTCACGGCGTCGGGGGCGAGGCCGGTGCGCTCCAGGAGCCCGCGGATCACCGTGGCCGCGAGCTCGTGCGCCGGCACGTCCCGCAGGGAGCCGCCGAAGCCGCCCACCGGCGTCCGGAGGGGCTCGCAGATCACGGCGTCACGCATGGGGGATCTCCTTCGATCAGGTCAGACGTACTGGCGCGTCAGCCACTCGGCGACGAGCGCGGGACGCTCGGAGCCCTCGATCTCCACGGTGACCTTGTTGGTGATCTGGACCCCACCGTCCACGTCCGCGACGTCGACGAGCTCGATGCTGCCCCGGACCTTGCTGCCGACGGGCAGGGGGGAGGTGAACCTCACCTTGTTGAGCCCGTAGTTGATGCCCATCTTGACGCCGTCGACCTTGTAGACCTGCGCGATCAGCACCGGCAGCAGCGACAGGGTGAGGAACCCGTGCGCGATGGTGGTCCCGAACGGCCCCGACTTCGCGCGCTCGGCGTCGACGTGGATCCACTGGTGGTCACCCGTGGCGTCGGCGAACGTGTCGATCTGGCTCTGCTCGACGGTGACCCAGTCGCTGGCCCCGATCTCGGTACCGACCGCGCTACGCAGGTCGTCCACTCCGTTGAAGACGCGCATCCTCGCCACTCCCTGATCGTCGCTCATCGCTGCCCGCCCACCCTGCCACACGGCGGCGACGCTCCACGCTGCTCCACACGGACGCTGGCCGTATCGTCCGGTCGGACGCAATCGGGGGACGGTGTTCATGACGACCGCAGTACGGCGAGCGCCGCAGCACGAGGCGGTGCTGCACTCCGGGCCCGCCGAGCTGGCCCGGCTGCTGGCCCCGCGGATCCGCGCGACGGCCGCGGCCCGGCACGTCGTCGTCGCGGTGCTGGACGGGGAGACCGAGGCGGCCGTGCGTGCCGAGCTGGGCACCGTCGCGGACGACGTCGAGTTCCGCGACCCGGCCGAGGTGCACGCCGTGCCCGCGTTCACCGTCGCCGTGCGCTTCGCCCGCACCAGCCGACGGGCCGAGCAGGCCGGCGGGCGGGCGCTGGTGATCGCGCAGCACCTGCCCGACCTGACCGTCGCCGACCCCCGCCACTGGGCCCGTCTCGACATCGCGCTGAACGTCGCGATCGCCGGACTGCCGGTGACCGTGCTGTGCGCCGGCCCCGCGGAGGCCGCCACGGCCCACCCGTCGATCACGACGGCCGCCGGCACGTCGGTGAGCGGGACGTTCCGGCCGCCGGCCGAGGCCGTGATCGACCACCCGCCGCCGCCCCCGCCCGACCTCGGCCCGCCGGCCGCGGAGATGGCGTTCGGCGCGGCCGAGCTGGCCCGGCTGCGCCATCGTGTCTCCGACGTCGCGGGACGGGCCGGGCTGGCGTCCGAGCGCGTCGCGGACCTCGTGCTCGCCGTGAACGAGCTGGCGTCCAACTCCGTCGAGCACGGTCCGGGCACCGGCCGGTTCCGACTGTGGACCGGCGATCACCCGGTGGCCGAGATCAGCGACGGCGGCGGCCCGATGGACGCGCCGTTCCCCGGCCTCACGCTCCCCCCGCCGGAGGGCGTGCGGGGCCGCGGGCTGTGGCTGGCCTCCGAGCTGTGCGATGTGCTCCAGGTGTGGAGCGACACCGACGGCACGGTGGTGCGGGTGACGATCAGCTGAGGGCGAGCACCAGCTTGCCGGTGTTCTCGCCGCGGAAGAGCTTCAGGAGGGTGTCCGGGAAGTCCGCGACGGACCCCTGGACCACGTCCTCCCGGCTGTGCAGCTTCCCCTCGCGGAGCCAACCGGCCATCTCGGCCCCGGCCTCGGCCCAGCGGGACGCGTACGTGGAGACGACGAAGCCCTCCATGCGGGCGCTGTTCACCAGCAGGCTCAGGTAGTTCTTCGGTCCGGGCACGGGCTCGGTGGCGTTGTAGCCGCTGATCGCCCCGCAGATCACGACGCGCGCGCCGTGGCGCAGGCGCGCGAGGGCGGCGTCGAGGATCTCGCCGCCGACGTTGTCGAAGTAGACGTCGATGCCGTCGGGCACGGCCGCGCGCAGGGCCGTGCCCACGTCCTCGGATCGGTAGTCGATCGCGGCGTCGAAACCGAGCTCGTCGACGATCCAGGCGCACTTCTCCGGGCCGCCCGCGATGCCGACCACCCGGCAGCCCTTGATCCTGGCGAGCTGTCCGACGACGCTGCCGACCGCACCGGCCGCGCCCGAGACGACCACGGTCTCGCCGTCGGAGAGCGCGCCGACGTCGAACAGGCCGAAGTAGGCGGTCATGCCGGTCATCCCCAGCAGGGCGAGGTAGGTCTCGATCGGGACGGCGCCCGGGTCGACCTTCTGCACACCCTTCCCGTCCGTCGTCAGGTACTCCTGCACACCGAACACGCCCGTGACGTGGTCGCCCACGGCGAAGCCGGGGTTCGCCGACGCGACGACCTCACCGGCCGCCAGCGCCCGCATGACCGCACCGATCTCCACCGGCGGGATGTAGCTGCGGCCCGCGTTCATCCAGCCGCGCATGGCGGGGTCGAGCGAGAGGTGGGTGACGCAGATGACGATCTGGCCGTCGGCGGGTTCCGCGACGGGCTCGGTGGTGTGCTCCCAGACCTCGGGGGTGGGGAGGCCGGTGGGGCGGGCGGCGAGGCGGACCTGGTGGTTGACGAGATCCGACAGAACGGTGCTCATGCCACATGCCTACCCCTGTGTGGTCTCGACGGGGACGACCGGGTCGCGCACGATGGGGGGATGGATGCCGTTGCACGGTTCACGGAGCTGGTCGGGGCGCCCGACCCGCCGCTGGACCGCGCCGCGCTGGCCCTCGCCGCCGGGGCGGCGCCCCGCGCCGAGCCGGGCCGCGACATCGAGCGCGGCCTCGCCGAGCTCGACCGCCTCGCCGTCGGCGTCACCTCCCTCGACGGTCTCGTGCACCGGCTGTTCGTCCAGGAGGCGTTCGCGGGCAACGGCAAGGACTACTACGACCCGCGCAACTCCCTGCTCCCGCACGTCCTGCGCCGCCGGCTGGGCATCCCGATCACGCTCGCCGTCGTCACGATCGAGGTGGGCAGGCGGGCGGGGATCGCCCTGGAGGGCGTCGGCATGCCCGGGCACTTCCTCGTGCGCGCCGTCGGCACCCACACCCTCCTGGATGTCTTCGCCGGGGGCACGCCGCTCACACCGGCCGAGTGCGAGGCCCGCTTCCGGGCGGCCGCCGGGCCGGAGGCGCCGTTCGGCCCGCACCTGCTCACGGCCACCCCCACCCGCGCGATCCTGGTGCGGATGCTGGAGAACCTCCGCGCCATCTACCGCAGCCGGCGCAGCGCGGCCGACCTGGAGTGGGTGCTGCGGATGCGGCTCGCCCTACCGGGGGCGGGCATGCCCGAGCGGCTGGAGCTGGCCGAGGCCCTCGGCGACCAGGCCCGCTGGGTGGACGGCGCCACGCTGCTGGAGCGCTACGCCGACGGCGCCGGCTCGGCGCAGGCCGAGAAGCTCACGAACGCGGCCAAAGGCCTCCGCGCGCACCTCAACTAGAAGGGGCGCAGGCCCCAGCGGCCCGACCACTCCTCGCCCGGCCCGACGGTGAGCAGGCCGGTGCCGGAGTTGAGGGCGTCGGGCGGGCAGGTCATCGGCTCGACGGCCACCGCGCGGCCGCGGCCGGGGTGGTCGTCGGGGGTGAAGACCTGGACCCAGCCGAACTCGGGTTCGGCCCACAGCTCCACGCCGGCCCCGTCCGCCTCCAGGCGGTGCCGCACGAGGGTGTCGCCGTCGGTGGGGACGGCCCCGCCGAAGGCGTGGTCGAGCTCCATCCCGGCGAGCTCGCGACCGCCGCGCAGGTCCAGCTCCCCGGCCACGGGCACGGCCGGGCCGGTGGGCAGGCCGAGCTCCAGCGGCAGCGACGAGGTGGCGGCCAGGGTCAGCGTGCAGTCGTCGGTGGGGACGTCGCCGACGCGCAGGTAGGGGTGCGCGCCGACGCCGAACGGCACCGCGTGCGTGCCGACGTTGCGCACGGTGTGGGTGACGGTGAGACCGTCCTCGTCGGACACCGCGAACCGGACGCTGGTGTCGAGCGGCACCGGCCAGCCCGGCTGCACCGGCACCACGGCGTGCAGCGTGACGGCGTCGGCGCTGCGCTCCCCGGCGGTGTAGAGGACGTGGCGCAGGAGGCCGTGGATGGCGTTGCCCGCCTCCGCCTCGGTGAGGGGCAGCTGCTGCGGGCCGCCGTTCCACGTCCAGCGGCCGTGGGCGGTGCGGTTGGGCCACGGGACGAGGACGGCGCCCGCCCCGCGCGGGGGCCGGGCGTCCTCGTCGTAGGTCTCGACGTAGTGCCGACCGGCGCGGGTCAGCGACCGCAGTCCGGCCCCCACCTCGGTGACGACGGCCCGGGTGTCCCCGGAGACGATCTCGAACTGCTCGCCCGTCGGGGGCATGGGTACGCGCACGGTGGGTGAGACTACGACGCCCCCGGGGCGGCGGGGGCGAGCAGGCCGGTGCGCGCCGCGATCCACGGCAGGACCCGTCCGAGCTCGTCGGACGCCATGCTCCAGGAGTGCCCGCCGGGCGGCTCGTCGAGCGCGACGGCCATGCCGGCCGCCCGCAGGGCCGTCGTGACCTGCTCGTCCTGCGGGCGGAAATCGGGGTCGTCGCGCCCGACGGCGAGGATCCCGGCACTGCGCGGGAAGCGGGTGTGCCGCAGCTCGTCGAGCGGGTCGACGCGGTCGAACGCGGCCTCGTCGCCCCCGAACGCGTCACCGACCGTCTGTGCGCGGTCCCCCAGCGACGGTTCGGACTGGCCGGAGATGTCGACGAACGTCGGGTAGACGTCGGGCCTGCGCACCGCGAGCTGCAGCGCGCAGGTGCCGCCGAAGGAGAACCCGCCGATGGCGAGCGGGCCCGGGGCCACCTGCAGGTGGGCGGCCACCCATTCGGGCACGTCGTCGGCGAGGTAGGTCTCGGCGGCGCCCAGCCGGGAGTCGACGCACAGCGGGTTGCCGAACGGCGAGCCGGTGGCGTCGGGGATCACGACCACCGGTGCGAGGCCGTCGTGGGCGGCCGCGAACGTGTCGACGACGTCGGCCAGCTTCCCGGCGAGCAGCCAGTCCTCCGGGCCGCCGGGCTGGCCCGGCACCAGCACCAGCACGGGCAGCTGCGCCCGGCGCGTGCCGAGGTAGGCGGGCGGGAGGTAGAGCCACGCGGCGCGCGACGGGAAGTGCGAGCGGCGGCCGGGGATGTCGACGTGGCTGATCCGGCCGGTGTGCGGCATGCCCTGCGGGGAGTGCCAGATCCGCGCCAGCGGCACGCCGGGCGGGGCCACCACCAGCGGCTCGGTCCGGGTGAGCGTCGCGAAGTCGATCTCGTTGTGGGCGGGGATGCCGAGCGCCGTGGCGAGCGTCGGGCGGTAGCCGTAGAACGCGTTGGCCTTGACCGCGCAGGTCGCGATCACCGCGACCAGCGCCACGAGGGCCGCCACCCGCCGCCACCGGACCTCGTCGCGGCGCGCCCACGCCAGCGCCGCACCGGCACCGGCCACCGCGATCCAGGTGAGCATCCGCAGCGGCAGCATGTCCGGGAACGGCCGCACGACCACGACGAACAGCTCGGCCAGCCCGGCGAGCCCCACCCCGACGGCGAGGGCGACCCAGAGCCGCCGCGTCCACCACGCGCGGTCGCGGCGCAGCAGCAGGTAGCCGGCTCCGAACGCGCCGACCACCGAGATCGTCGTCGGCAACGGGCCGGCGATCAGCGGCGCGTCGAGCAGGGGCGAGGCGAACACGGGTCCTCCGGGGAGCGGCGGGCGCACCGGAAGACTAGGACCGGTCGGGCCCCCGTCCGACGGGAGGTGCCCAGCCGGGGCGCGGAACCAGACAGAAGGGATGACCTGCCGGATCGGCGAAGACGTGGTCCCCCGGCAGCGGCCGGGCCCCGAGGGCGAGCACCGCGGACGCGGCGGCGGCCTGGTCGTCGACCATCACGTCGAGGTGCACCTGCTGCGGGCGGGCCGGATCGGGCCAGGCGGGCGGCACGTGGTCGGGGGCGAGCTGGAAGGCCAGGCCGGACGTCGTCGCGTCGCGGGCCACCACCACCCAGCCGGCGCTGCGGAAGGTGACCGGCAGCCCGAGCAACCCCGACCAGAATGCCGCGAGCCCCGCCGGGTCCGCGCAGTCGATCACCGTGTGGTGGAGTCGCCCGATCGCCATACGTGACGGTCGCCCCACCGACGGGCGCCGCGCAAGACCTACGGTGGAGGCGTGTCCTCCTCCCGTCAGCTGCGTGCCCTGATCACCAACGACGACGGCATCGACTCCCCCGGGCTGTGGGCCCTGGCCGAGGGCGCGCGGGACGCCGGGTTCGACGTCGTCGTGGCCGCACCGCACGTCGACGCGAGCGGGGTGGGCGCCTCCGTCGTCTCCGTGCGCGAGGGCGGCCGCACCCGTGTGCACCCCCGCGTGCTCCCCGGCCTGCCGGGCGTCCCGGCGTACGGCGTCGAGGGCCACCCGGCCTGGATCGTGCACGCGGCGGCCCGCGGCTGGCTCGACCCGCAGCCCGACGTGGTGCTCTCGGGCGCCAACCTCGGTTCCAACGTCGGACGGATGGTGCTGCACTCCGGCACGGTCGGCGCCGCGCTCACCGCGTCGCTCTACGGATTCCGCGCCCTCGCGGTGTCCCTCGACACGGGTTGGGAGCCGCCCGAGACGCCGCACTGGGAGGCCGTGCGGCACGTGCTGCCCGCGGTGCTGGACCTGCTGCTGGCCGGCCCGGACGGCACCGTCCTGTCGCTGAACGTGCCGGACCTCCCCGTCGCCGAGCTCGGTGCGCTGCGCGAGGCGGAGCTGGCGCCGTTCGGAGCGGTGCAGATCCGCATGGAGCACCGCACCGGTGAGGACGGCGAGGCGCTGCACGCGACGCTGGCCGAGCGGGAGGACGGGCCGGCGCCGGGCACCGACATCGCCCTGCTCGCGGGCGGTCACCCGACACTCACGGCCCTGCAGTCGGTGGCGGCACGACCCGGCGTCCTCGATGACCTGCGCATGTCACCTGTGTGACAGATGGTGTTCATGAGACCCCAGATGTGACGTGATCCGTGTCACAGGGCAGGATCTCACAATGCGTGATGGAGATACCCGGGCCGACTGGTCCACCCAGTTCGCCCGCACGGTGGCGGAAGAGATCAGGTCCGGAGTCCGGTCGGGCGCCCTGACCTGGGGCGAGGCCGACCAGCTCCTGGCCAGGCTGCGCGTGCTGGTGGACCAGGCGCTGGATCTCACACCGCAGTTCGGCTGACGACGGTCAGTGCTCGTCCGCGCCCGTCAGTTCGAGCTCGAGCCGGTCGGCCACGCCGACCACGAGCTGGAACGAGCGGTCGAAGCCGTCCAGCTCGGTGTCACCCAACGGGATCGAGTGGCGGAACAGCACAAGACCGTTCTCGGAGACGACGCCGCCCGTGACCGGCTCGGCGGCCATCTCGAGCACCTTCACCAGGTCGATCTGGCCGACGCGGCCCACCGGTGAGGTGATCTGCGCCCACGGGTGCCCGTCCTCACCGGTGACGAGGCGGACCACGACCACCTGGGTGCGCTCACCGGTGGTGGGCAGGTTGAACCAGAGCTCGTTCTCGCGCTGGCGCATGATCTCGTAGCGCACACGCACGAAGGACATCAGGTCGTCCCAGCCGGCCACGGCCACCTCCCGGTTCGGTCCCGGGACCGTACCGTGATGGGCGGTCACGACAGCAACTGGTCGACGGGGGCCCGGTCGTCGGTGAGCACCGCCGGTTCGCGTCGTGGTCGATCACGTTGGGCACGTAGACGCCCGGGCGCAGCACGGGGTGCACGTCGTCCGCGAACTCCGCAGTGGCCAGGTGCCACGGCACGGACCGCGACCCGAACGCGTCGCCCACCACCACGTCGGCCGACGCCGACGGCAGGCGGTCCAGGCTCGTGCGGGCGTCACCGATCCGGACGTCCAGGCCGGGGATGGTGTCGACGCCCAGCTCCCGGCGGCCCAGCTCCACCACGCCGGAGTCGACCTCCAGCACCGTCGCCGTGCTGCCCGGACGGGTCGCGGCCAGGTGGCGCGGCATGGTGAAGCCCACCGCCCACCGAGCGTCGCGCCCGCGGCGATGCCCGCGAGCGCGACGCCGATGACGGCGGTGGTGGACCGCAGCGTGAGCCCCACGTACGGCGCCACGAGCCGGGTCGCGGGGTCTCGACGACGAGGATCGCGGCGCCGCTGACGAGCACCCGATCCGGACGAACAGGGCATTCGCCCCGTTATCCTCCCGCGCCCGGCCCGAGGCCGCGCGATGCGGGCTCCGTCAGCCGCGGGCCTTCACCGTCGCGGTGCCGATCGGAATGCCCGCCTTGAACAGCGTCACGCCGAACGTCGAGTTCAGGGCCGCAGCCGCCTCCTTCGTGAGGGTGCCGTGCACGCCGCTGACCGTCAGCGACTTCCAGCCGCCCCTGATCGACACGCCGGAGGCGTCCAGGTTCAGCAGCGGCACGCGGGTCGTCGTCCCGCTCACGCGGGCGGTGAGCACGCCCTTGGTGGTGTCGATCGTGAAGTCCTGCACGCTCAGGGACTTCGTGCCGGCGCTGAACTTCAGGCCGCCGCGGTGGTAGATCACCCCGGCCGCGGTCTTGCGGTCCAGCGAGCCCCCGACGATCGGGAACGCGATGCCCTTGCCGGAGGCGTAGGCACCGGCGATCGGGGCGACCTCGACCCCGTTGGCCGTCAGGACACCCGCGGTACCGGCGTCCAGAACCAGGACGGTCCTACCGGACCTGACCTCCAGGACCCTCGAGTGCGGATGGTGGTGGGTGTGCTGGGCCGGCGTGGCGGCAGCGGGCGACGCCTGGGCGGGCGCGGTGAACGCGACACCGGCCGCGCCGACGGCGACCACCACGAGAGTGGCACGGAGAGCTCGACGGATCCACATGGTGACATCCCCTTCGATGGCGGCCACCCGAACGGGTGGCCTACCCGCTCTACCGGGGTAGTGGGCTCCGTGGATGCAGTTACCGCAGACCGAGTTGGCGGGCGATGAGCATCTTCTGCACCTCGCTCGTGCCCTCACCGATCTCGAGGATCTTCGCGTCGCGGTAGAAGCGGCCCACCGGGTACTCGTTCATGAAGCCGTAGCCGCCGAAGATCTGCGTGGCGTCGCGGGCGTTGTCCATCGCCGCATTCGACGACACGAGCTTCGCGATGGCCGCCTCCTTCTTGAACGGGGCACCCTTGAGCATCTTCGAGGCGGCCGCGTAGTAGGCCAGCCGCGCGGTGTGGGCGCGCGCCTCCATGTCGGCGATCTTGAACTGGATCGCCTGGTAGGAGCCGATGTGGTGGCCGAACGCCTCGCGCTCGTGGGCGTAGCGGACCGACTCGTCCACGCAGCCCTGCGCCAGGCCGACGCTCAGGGCGGCGATCGCGACGCGCCCCTCGTCGAGGATGGAGAGGAACTGCGCGTAGCCGCGGCCGCGCTCGCCGACGAGGTTGGCGGCGGGCACCCGCACGTCGTCGAAGAACAGCTCGTGGGTGTCGCTCGCGCACCAGCCGACCTTCGAGTACGGCTTCGCGACCCGGAACCCCGGCGTGCCGGACGGCACCATGATCGCCGAGATCTCACGGTCACCGGTCAGCGCGGTGACGGTGACGACGCTGGTGATGTCGGTGCCCGAGTTCGTGATGAACGCCTTGGAACCGTTGATCACCCACTCGTCGCCGTCGAGGCGGGCGGTGGTGCGGGTGGCGCCGGCGTCGGAGCCGCCCCCGGCCTCGGTGAGGCCGAACGCGCCGAGCTTCTCGCCCGCCGTGAGGGCGGGCAGCCACTCGGCCTTCTGCGCGTCGGTGCCGAAGCGGTAGATCGGCATCGCGCCGAGCGAGACGCCGGCCTCGAGGGTGATCGCGACCGACGAGTCGACGCGGGCGAGCTCCTCCAGCGCGAGGCACAGGGCGAAGTAGTCGCCGCCCATGCCGCCGTACTCCTCCGAGACGGGCAGGCCGAACAGCCCCATCGCACCCATCTTGGCGACGATCTCGTAGGGGAACTCCTCGCGCTCGTACAGATCGCCGATGACGGGGGCGACCTCCTTGCGCGCGAAGTCCTCGACGGTGGCCCGCAGGGCCTCGTGCTCCTCGGTCAGATCAAGATCCATTGCCGTCTCCCTCGACGATCAGCAGCACGGCGTCCCGGGCGACGGTGGAGCCCGCCCGGGCGCGGAGTTGGCGCACCACCCCGTCGACGGGCGCGGTGAGCACGTGTTCCATCTTCATGGCCTCGACCACGACCAGCCGGTCCCCGGCGGAGACCCGCTGTCCTTCGGTGACCTCGACGACCGTGACGGTGCCGGGCATCGGCGAGACCACGGGACCGCCGGCCCCGGCCTCGACCGCGGCCTCCTCCGGCCCCTGCTCGCGCACGGCCCACGCGTGCCCGTCGCGCCCGATCCAGAGCGTGGCCCCGTCCCGGACGACGACGTAGGAGCGGGCCACCCCATCCACCTGTGCGCGGAAATCGGTGCCCTGGCCCGGATATCCGCGCACGAGCACCGGAGGCCCGCCGGGGCCGACGGTGCACTCCGCCGCCGAGGCACGCCCCCGGACCGACACGTCGACGGCGTCGCCCCCGGCGACGACGAGCGTCCAGGTGGTCCAGGACGGTTCCCCGACCCGCCAGCCCCCGGGGATGTCGAACGGGTCGACGACGGCGCCGGCGGGCTCCAGCGCGGCCAGCGCGTGCACGGCGGCGACGGGGAGGACATCGTCGGGGAGCTCCGCGGACGTCCAGTCGTCGACGCGACGGCCGACGAGTCCGGTGTCCAGGCGCCCGGCCCGGACGTCGGTGTCGGCGAGCAGGGCGCGCAGGAAGCCGATGTTGGTGCCCAGCCCCAGCAGCACGGTGTCGCCCAGCGCGGCGTCGAGGCGCCGGATGGCCTCGGCCCGGTCGGCCCCGTGGGCGATGATCTTGGCGAGCATCGGGTCGTAGTCCGAGCCCACCGTGCCGCCCGCGACCACCCCGGAGTCGACGCGGACGCCATTCGGGAGCTCCAGCGCGAGGATCCGCCCGCCCGTGGGCAGGAAGCCGGCCGCGGGATCCTCGGCGTAGACGCGCACCTCGACGGCGTGCCCGGTGAGCGTGACGTCGTCCTGGGTGATCGGCAGCGGCTCCCCCGCGGCCACCCGCAGCTGCATCTCGACCAGGTCGAGTCCGGTGACCATCTCCGTGACGGGGTGCTCCACCTGCAGGCGGGTGTTCATCTCCATGAAGAAGAACTGGTCAGGATCGTCGGCGCCGACGATGAACTCGACCGTGCCCGCACCGGTGTAGCCGCAGGCCCGCGCCGCCTCGCACGCGGCCGCGCCCATCGTCGCGCGCTGGGCGTCGGTGAGCAGGGGCGACGGCGCCTCCTCGACGATCTTCTGGTGCCGTCGCTGCAGGGAGCACTCGCGTTCACCGAGGTGGATGACGGTGCCGTGCTGGTCGGCCATGACCTGGATCTCGATGTGCCGTGGGGTGGTGACGAGCCGCTCGACGAGCAGCGTGTCGTCGCCGAAGGAGCTGCGGGCCTCGCGGCGGGCCGTCGCGATCGACGCCGAGAGGTCCTCGGGGCGATGCACCTCGTGCATCCCCTTGCCGCCGCCACCCGCCGACGGCTTGAGCAGCACCGGGTAGCCCACCTGCTCCACGGCCAGGGCGAGCGCGGCGTCGTCGAGACCGGAGCCGTCGGAGCCGGGGACGACGGGTACCCCGGCCTTGGCGACGGTCTGCTTGGCGCGGATCTTGTCGCCCATCGCCTCGATCGCCGACGCGGGCGGCCCCACGAACGCGATGCCCGCCTCCTCGCAGGCGGCGGCGAAGGCGGTGTTCTCGCTCAGGAACCCGTAGCCCGGGTGGATCGCCTGCGCCCCGGTGGCCCGGGCGGCCGCGATGACGGCCGGGATCGAGAGGTAGCTCTCGGCGGCGGCCGCGGGCCCGATCCGGACGGCGACGTCGGCCAGCGCGACGTGCGGCGCGGACGCGTCGGCGTCGGAGAAGACGGCGACGGACCGGATCCCGAGCAGCCGGAGGGTGCGGATCACCCGCACGGCGATCTCGCCCCGGTTGGCGACGAGCACGGTGTCAAACACGCGGGAACTCCCTCGAAACGACCGACGAGCGGCACTGTCGTCGCACAGGTTCCGACGATCGTGCCGTTCGTCGGGATTCGGGCAAGCGCATCGGGGTCACATCCGGAAGACGCCGAAGGCGGGATCCGCCAGGGGCGCGTTCGCGGCTGCGCTCAGCGCCAGGCCCAGGACCGTTCTCGTGTCCTTCGGGTCGATCACGCCGTCGTCCCAGATCCGGGCGGTCGAGTAGTACGGATGGCCCTGGCGTTCGTACTGGGCCCGGATCTCTGCGCCGTTGTCCCCACCCGCCCCGGAACCCGAGCCGACCGTGCCCAGCACCATCGCCGCCTGCTCCCCGCCCATCACCGAGATCCGGGCGTTGGGCCACATGAACAGGAAACGGGGCGAGTAGGCGCGGCCGCACATCGAGTAGTTGCCGGCGCCGAACGAGCCACCGATGATCACCGTGAGCTTCGGGACCCGCGTGGACGCCACGGCCGTGACCATCTTGGCGCCGTTCTTCGCGATGCCGCCGGCCTCGTACTCGCGGCCGACCATGAACCCGGAGATGTTCTGCAGGAACACCAGCGGGATGCCGCGCTGGTCGCACAGCTCGATGAAGTGCGCACCCTTGAGCGCCGACTCGGAGAACAGGATCCCGTTGTTCGCGACGATCCCCACCGGGTGCCCGTGGATGTGTGCGAAGCCGGTGACCAGCGTGGTGCCGTACTCGGACTTGAACTCATGGAAGCGCGAGCCGTCGACGACACGGGTGATCACCTCGCGCACGTCGTAGGGCGTCCGGGAGTCGGTCGGCACGACCTCGTACAGCGACTCCGGGTCGACGGCCGGTTCCTCGGTGGGGAGCACGTCCCACGGCCGCGGAGCGCGCGGGCCCAACGTGCCGACGATCGAGCGGACGATCGAGAGCGCGTGCGCGTCGTCGTTCGCGAGGTGGTCGGTGACCCCGGAGACCTTCGAGTGCAGGTCGCCGCCACCCAGCTCCTCCGCCGTGACGACCTCGCCGGTGGCCGCCTTCACCAGCGGCGGACCGCCCAGGAAGATCGTGCCCTGGTTGCGCACGATCACGGCCTCGTCGCTCATCGCCGGCACGTACGCGCCGCCCGCGGTGCACGAGCCCAGCACGGCGGCGATCTGCGGGATCCCCCTGCCCGACATCTGGGCCTGGTTGTAGAAGATCCGGCCGAAGTGCTCGCGGTCGGGGAAGACGTCGTCCTGCTCGGGGAGGTACGCGCCCCCGGAGTCGACGAGGTAGATGCACGGCAGCCGGTTGTGCAGCGCCACCTCCTGCGCGCGCAGGTGCTTCTTGACCGTCATCGGGTAGTAGGTGCCGCCCTTGACCGTGGCGTCGTTGGCCACGATCACGCACTCGCGCCCGGCCACGCGCCCGACGCCGGTGATGACACCGGCACCCGGCGCGTCACCGCCGTAGAGGCCGTGCGCGGCCAGCGGGGAGAGCTCCAGGAACGGCGACGACGGGTCGACGAGCCGGTCGACGCGGTCGCGGGGCAGCAGCTTCCCGCGCTCGACGTGCCGCGCCCGGGAGCGTTCGGGGCCGCCGAGCCGGGCCTCGGCCAGCTTCTCGCGCAGATCGGCCACCAGCACCTCGTGGGTGGCCGAGCCCAGTGTTGCCGTCATGCCGCCGAGGTTAACGTTCATTCACTGGAGTGTGAAGCGGACCGGGTAACCGGATCGCCCCTGCTCACGCTCGTACCCGACCTCGACACCCGCTGTCCAGTTGTGCCCAACACGGCATCCGATCAAGACGCCGCAGAGGTCCCCCACCGGGCGAACCCTGATCGGACCAGCCACCTTGCACCGGTCGCCTAAAATGCGCAATGCAGACGGATGCGCCACACGGAATATTCAGCCCGTGACCACCAAAACACTCTCCGACAATGACAAGCGTGTAATTCGCATCCACGCTGACTGGGCCCGACGAACCGGCGTCACCACCGCCACACTCCACCACCGACGCGAGAACCTCCGGCGCCTCGCCGAACAACTCCCCGTCGAACTCCTCGACGCCACCGCGCAACACCTCGACACCTGGCAGGCATCCCTCACCGTCAGCCTGTCCTCCGTGCGCACCTACACCGCGCACGTCAAGAGCTTCTACCGCTGGGCCGTCGAAGCCGGACACCTCGACGGCGACCCCTCAGCACGCCTGCCCTCCCCGAAGATCCCGCCCCGCACCGCCCGACCCATCAGCGAGTCCGACCTCGCCCTGCTCCTCGAGGTCGCCCAGGAGCCGCTGCGCACATGGCTGCTGCTCGCCGGCTACATGGGCCTGCGCTCAGCGGAGATCGCGCAGATCCGTCGCGAGGACATCACCGAGCACGACGGCCGCATGTACCTCGCCGGGATCGGGAAGGGCCAGAAGCCCTACACGATGGCCGTGCCCGCGCAGGTCGTGCCATACCTCGCCGCCCACCTCGGGACCGCGCGCGGCCAGCTGTGGCGCGCACCCCAGGGCGGGCCGCTGCGAGCCACGCACTGCACCGGCGAGGCGGGGAAGCTGATGCGCTCGCTCGGGATGAGCTACACCCTGCACTGCCTGCGGCACCGCTTCGGCACCGCGATGTACGCGCAGACCCGGGACCTGCTGGTCACGCAGGAGGCGATGCGGCATGCGTCGCCGCAGAACACGCGGCTGTACGTGCTGACGAGCCGACCGGAGACAACGGCCGCGATTGACCGGCTGGCGAGTGCGTCGCTGCGCGGCCGGAAGGGGGCGGCGTGATGTCACCGGCCGCGGCGTCGCTTCGCCACCTCGATCAGCTCCAGGCGCAGACGCTCCACATCCCAGCGGGCGTGGCCACCGGCGGTCATGGCGTGGGGCTCGATGTCGTTGGCGCGGACCCAGCGCTGCAGCGAGCGGATGTGCATGCCGAGCGCGCGGGCAGCTTCGCCCGTGGGCACGTAGTCCGGCACGGGCGCGGACGATCCGGTCCGGTGTCGCGGTTGCTGCCTTCTTCGTGTCGTGGTTGGTGCCGTCTGCTGCTGCTCGCTACCCGATCGGACCATGCACTGAACACGAGCGAGAGGACGTTCCGATGACCGTCACCGACACCATCGACGCGGTGACCCTGCCGTCCGAGGCCGTCGTCGAGCTGCGCCAGCGCCTCGCCGACGAGATCGAGCTGACCGCCCGGATCACCGCCGGGGTGCGCGAGGGCCTGGCCGTGGACGAGCTACGCGAGGACCGGGAGATGGTGCGCTACCGCATCGTCGGCCTGGTCGAGCAACACGTCGGCCGACCGGCCTGACGTGAGACGGCCCGGGCAGGTGCTGCGAACACCTCGCCCGGGCCTCGACGCCCCGGAGGCGCCGTATGTCCGAACCTACCCAGCCCATCGAGTGGCGCGACCTCGCCACCGTCGTCGCCGCCATGGACGGCGTCGCCGACCGGCTCCTCACCGCCCACATTCCCAACGACGCCGGCCACTGCCGCGCCTGCACCACCGGCGGCACCGGCACCTGCGCCAAGCCGTGGCCGTGCGCCATCCACCGGCTCGCCTCCATGGCCGCCCAGACCCGCGGACGGCCCGGATGAGGTGCGCGCGGGGGGACTGCGGCCGGCTCGCCGAGGTGGCCGTCGACGGCGGCACGCTGGTGCTGCTGCTGTGCGTCGCCGACGGGCTCGTCGCGGTGTCGCGGCAGCCGGGCGCGCGGGTGGTGTCGCTGCACCGGGTCTCAGCAGAAGTGATGAACCGGCCACGGCGGGCGTAACGGGACGGGCGCGGTGCGCGACGATCGAGGAGATCGCCGCCCGCCATCACTGGAGTCGTCATGCGCGCCGTCGCGTCCGTCCTCGTCATCGCCGCTGCGCTCGCGCTTGCCGGATGCTCAGCGGCTACGCCCGCAGCTGCTCCGGCGCCTGCCGTGACAACGACCACTCCACCAGCGGTGACTACAACCGCTCCACCGCGGGCCGTGCTCGCCTCCCTGCCGCCAGCTCCGCCGGTCGACACCTGGGTCGTCAAGGGCAGCGACTTCCAGCAGACGCTCGACCTGCGGATGCAGACCGAGCTGATCGAGCTGGGCATCGCGCCCGCTCTCGGCAACGAGTCGGCGGCACGCGACCTGGCCTACATGATCTGCACCGCGAAGCGCACGGGGGCCACCGCCGACGCCGTGCAGGAAGCCGTGCAGGCGGCCTACCCGACCACCGACCAGTACAGCCGCCTCAGCATCATCTTGACGGCCAGCTCGTACTGCGTCGACACGGTCTGACACCTCTACTGGAGGTGCTGCTCCATCAAGAAGTCACCGAGGTCGAGAGCCACGGCACGCGCTCGACGGCGCGCCATCTGCGGCATGCGCCGACGCCACGTGGGCCCCGGTACGACAACAGGCCCGGACGCCAGGTAGGCAGCCTCCCGCTCCGGCTGGTCCGTGCCGTTCTGCACTGTGCGGTTGAAGACCGGGTGCTCGGACCGGATCGCGACTGGCTCAGCCCGGGAGGCGTCCCGACGAGTGGGCATCTCCTCGTAGTCGATGCGGTCCACGTAGGGCCACCAGCGCGCGGTGCGCGCGTGCGACTTCTGGCGCTCCCGGTTCTTGTAGACGTCGCTGATGCCGATGTAGAGCAGCACGCCATCGCGGTCACGGTGGCGGTAGAGCAGGCCCGCAGCGGGCGGTTCGTCCCCGTACGCGGCGAGCATGGCCGAGGCGAACTTCAGCGCCTGCATCTCCTCGGCGCTGATCGTGTAGCTGCTCACGACTCGGCCTGGTCGTCGTCCTCGCCGGCGCGCAGGTAGGGCTTCGCCCAGCGGTGCACGCTTGACTGGTTGATCGGCGGGAACTCGGCCGCGATCTGCGGCCAGGTCCAACCGCGGCGGTGCAGCTCGGCCGCGCCTTCGCCGACGAGCTTCTGCGCGGCCTTGAGGATTTCGGGGCCTGACCGGCCGAACCGCATCTGGTCGAGGATGTCCTGCTCGGACAGATCGGTCATCACGACTTCGTCCTTCATGAGACGGACCAGCGCATTCATCACCTCGGGGGTCAGCTCCGCCACGGCGGGCAGCCTAGGGCACCTGGCGCCTTGCGTGGGTCGCAAGACTGTGGGCAGACTATGCCTTGCGCACCGCGCAAGACAACGGCCCACACGAGGAGTCGACCATGCCGAAGCCGGACGTCCCCCGCACCCGCCCTGCCCCGTGGCTGTTCGAGCGCGTCCAGATCGCGCTCATGGTCGGCGGGTTCGTGCTCCTGCCCATCGCCATCTGGTGGCCGCTGTGAGCTGGGGATTCCGCGCACGCAAGACCGTCCGCCTCGGCCCCCTGTTCTGGACCTTCAGTCAGAACGGGTTCACCTCGTGGGGCATCCGGGTCGGACCGATCACCCGCAACTTCACCCGCGGCTCGACGACCATCGACACGCCCGGGCCGGGGAGCCTGCACCGGCCGGGACGTCGGCGAGGTGGTCGGTGATGGGCTGGTTCTCGAAGTCCCACGACGGCATGCCCGACGTCGGCCAGGGCGGCGGCTGGACGAAGGCCGAGTGGCGGCGCGCCCCGAAGAAGCGGGTCCGCGTCGACAAGCTGGAGTCGACCAACAAGGGCGGTTACCTCGACGAGAAGCGGGCTGCTCGGTACGCGAAGGGCGGGAAGCGCGGTACCCCGTACGTCGTCGAGTCCGGCGGGAAGCTCTACGTCGCCGACGGGCACCACCGCGCGGCCGCAGCGAAAGCGCGCGGCGAGAAGACCATCGTCGTGCGGGTCAAGCGGGGCGGCCGGTGAGCGGACCAGCGATCGCGAGGTGGGTCCGCTTCCTCGGTCTCGCCGTGGTGCTCGCCGCGGCCGCGGTGCTGTCCTTCCACGGGCTGCGCGACCTCGCGCTCGCCGTGTCCATCCCCGTCGAGCTGGCCTGGCTGCTCCCGGTCGCGGTCGACGCCGGCGCTGGCGTGTCGTGCGCGTGCTGGCTGTCGCGCGGCATCCCTACCGACGCCGCCCGGTTCGCCCGCACCCAGACGTGGCTCCTGCTCGGCGGCACGGTCATCGGGAACGCCGCCCAGCTCGGGATGCACGCGGCCGGGATCGTGCCGCCGTGGTGGGTGGCGGTGCTCGTCGGTGCGATCCCGCCGGCGGTGGTGGGCGGCACGATCCACCTCGCTGTGCTCGTCGGGCGCCCGGGCGCGACCGCTACTCAAGTAGCGGTCGAGGGACTTGCGAGTGAGCTGCAAGTAGCCCCCGATTCTGCAGGTGACGCGGGCGACGACGACCTTTCGAGCGGCTTGGGAGCCGCCTCGTCCGCCGATCACCACCTGGGCGAGGACCGGGCGCCCGCCGTGGGCGATTCGCCCGGGCCGGAACACCAACCGGGCGAAGAGCCGCCCGCCCACGTCGCCCTGCACCTGGCGCCCACACCCGCCGTGGCGCCCGGGCCGGGTGACGCCCGCCCGGAGGTGGGTGAGCTGCTCGCCCAGGGCGCCGGGCGCCGCACCGTCGCCCGCGAGCTGGGCGTCACCGAGTACGCCGCCCGCCAGCTCATCGACGCCCGCCGCGGGGTGAGCGGGTGACCGTCGACCTCGCCAAGCACAACCCCGACGACGCCTCGGACGACGAGACCGGCGCCGAGCTGGAGCTGCGCCCGCTCGGCGAGGTCGAGCAGTGGACGCCCACCGTGCAGACCCTCGTCGTGCGCGCCCGCCAGGCCGCCGCCCGCAGCATGGTCACCGTCGTCGACACACCCGCCGTCGCCCGGTCGCTCGCCGTCACCCGGCAGGCACCCAAGGCGGGCGCCCGGCTCGTCGTGTGGAGCCCCCGCGGCGCCCGGAGAGCGGTCGGGCTCGCCCGGGACTGGCTGTTCGCCACCCACGCCGCCGCCCACGTCGCCCGCCTCGCCGACGCCGACCACCCGGAGTGGGCGAAGGCGTCGGGTCAGCTCGACAACACCGTCGCCCGGCTCGCCACCCGCCGCTGGGTGGTCGGTGTCGCCGTCGCCCTGGCCGTGCTCGCCGCGCTCGCGTGGTGGGCGCCGGGCGCGTTCGCCGGGCTGCTCGGGATCGCCGCGCTCGCAGGCGTGGGCGCGCTCGCCTACCCGGTGTGCCGGACACCCGGCCAGGTGGCGGCGTGCGCTGCCGTCGCGCTCGGGCTGGGGTGGGTGGCGTGGCACTTCGGGCCTGACCTGGCGGGGCTCGTCCCGCGGCCGCCCGGGTGGGTGTGGATCGTCGCCGGCGGGCTCGCGGTCGTCGGCCTGGGGTGGCTCGGACGCAAGGAGGACCAGCACCTCGTCGAGCTCCCACAGCTCGCCGTCGACGTCAACGAGGCCAAGCGCCCCACCGCCGACATGGTCATCGACGCGCTCTGCAGACTCGGCATCAAGGACCTCACCCCCGCCAACCTCGACAAGGTCCGCGAGGAGACACGGGTCATCGCGCCCGGGGTTGGGCGCTCCCGCCGCGGCTACCACCTCCAGCTCGAGCTGCCGTGGGCTGTCACCGCAGGGTCGGTGATGGAGAAGCGGGAAGGGCTCGCCGGCGCGCTGAAGCGCGAGCTCGGCACCGTGTGGCCGTCGCAGGGCCCCCGCCACCCCGGACACTTGGTCCTGTTCCTGTCCGACCGGCCCATGTCGACCGCGCCGCAGGAGCCCTGGCCCATCGCCGAGACCCGCCGCGTCGACATCTTCGAGTCGATCCCCATGTTCACCGACCAGGAAGGGCGCTGGATCACCCTGAAGATCGCCTACAAGCGCATCCTCATCGGCGGCGAGTCCGGCAGCGGGAAGTCGTTCTACGTCCGCCAGATCGGCGTCGCGTGCGCCCTGGACCCGCGCGTCCGCCTGCTCGTGTTCGACGGCAAGGCCAACGGCGACATGGACCCCCTGATGCCGGTCGCTCACGGCTTCTACGTCGGCGCCCAAGCGGAGGAGATGGCCGAGCAGCTCGTGGCGCTGCAGCGGCTGGAGCGCGAGATGGACCGGCGCGCCCGGTTCCTGCGCACGCTGCCGCGCGAGGAGAACCCGGAGAACAAGGTCACCTCCGCGCTGGTCGACCGGTACCCGCACCTCGCTCCGTACGAGGTGATCGTCGACGAGCTGCAGGAGTACACCCAGAACGAGGACAAGACGATGGCGAAGGAGTTCACCCGGATCTTCACGCGGCTCTCGCGCCTCGGCCGGTCCGCGGGGATCTGGCTGCTGATCGCCACCCAGTACCCGGCCGATGGCGTCGTGCCGGTGGCGATGCGCTCGAACTTCTCGACGAAGTTCTGCCTGCGGGTCGAGGGCCACCAGCAGGTCGAGGTCATCCTCGGCACCGGCTCGTACGCGGCCGGGCTGAAGTCGAACCTGTTCACGGCGTCGGAGGCCGGGCTGTCCTGGCACAAGGGCGACGGCCAGGACCCGGCGATCGTGCAATCGGTTCGCGGCTTGGACGGGCCGGCGTGTGACGAGCTGGTCGAGGTGGCCCGGGCGATGCGCGCGACCCGCGGCCTGCTGTCCGGGCAGGCCGCCACCGACGAGGTCGAGGACGCCGAGGTGGTCATCGACATCGTCGAGGACGTCGAGGCTGCGATGCGGCAGCGCCAGCGGGGGAAGGCCCAGTGGGCCGAGCTGGTCCCGTGGCTCCGTGAGCTGCGGCCCGGGCAGTACGTCGACCTCGTCGAGGACGAGCTGTCGGCGCGTATTCGAGCGGCTGGCATCGAGCCGCGGCAGGTGAAGGTAGAGGGAGTGAACCGCAACGGTGTGCACCTCAGTGACCTGCGGAAACGCGGTGGCGACGACGACGCCTAGAGCCTCTACCGCCTCTACCTGGTGACGTATCCGCAGGTCAGACCGGTAGAGGCGTCGGTAGAAGCAGCTCTACCACCTGGCGAGGCTCTACCACGCCTCTACCCGGGCCCGATGACAGAAACGCACCAGAACTAGGAGACTGAGAACGTTGGAGCGAGTGGAGCGGATCGCCCGAGAGACGGTGCGCGGGTGGTGGCTGGACGCGCAGGAGTCCGACCACACGAAGACCGCCTACGGGCATGTCGCCGACCGCTGGTTCGAGTGGTGCGATCGGCGCGGCCTCGACGTGTGGGACGCGCGGCGCCCCGACGTCGACGCGTGGCGGACGCAACTGCGCCGACGGCTGGCCGTAGGGACGGTCGGGAAGTACCTCGCCGCGCTGTCGAGCTTCTACCGCTACGCCGCGCGCGACGTCGACGAGGCGCCCGTCGAGCACAACCCGGTGGCGAACGTGCGCCGGCCGAAAGTCGAGAACAAGTCGCACGCCGACGGCCTGACCAACGTCGAGGCTCGCGCCCTGCTCGCCGCGGCGGACGCGGACGGGTTGCGTTCGGCCGCGCTGGTGCACCTGCTGCTCGGCACCGCGGCGCGGGTGAGCGAAATCGTCAACGCCGCGGTCACGGATCTGGGGTGGGACGAGGAGCGGCGGGTACTGAAGGTGACCCGCAAGGGTGGCATGGAGGGCGCGGTGCTGATCAGGCCGTCGGTGTGGGCGACGGTGGAGCGGTACCTCGCCGAGCGGCCGGAGGTACCCAACGGCTGGTTGATCGCGACGACGGGCGGGCGCCGGATGACGCGGCACACCGCCTACTCGGTGGTGGCTCGGCTCGCCCGTGGTGCGATCGCCCGCGACGTGAAGATCGGCCCGCACGACCTGCGGCACACGGCGATCACGCTGGCGCTCGACGAGGGGATCCCCTTGCACGAGGTTCGGATGTTCGCCGGGCACGCTAGCTCCGCGACGACGGAGCGGTACGACCGGCGGGCGCACACCCGTGGGTCGTCGTCGGCGGGTGCGGTGGAATCGGTGCTCTGGGGCGAGGGCCCGGCGTGACGGCGCCGTGGGCGACGGGGAAGCACAAGCCGCGCCGGAAGACGGCCAGCGGCCGCGGCCTCGGCAAGATGGCGGGCCGGGCGAGGCGCGGGGCCCGGAAGGCGCTGCGGAAGCACCCGATGCTGGGTGTGCTCCTGCAGGTCCTGATGGGCGTCATCGCCGTAGTAGCGCTGGTGCTGGGCCTGGTCCTCGAGTCGGCCCTCTACTACCTCGTGATCGCGATGGCTGGGCTGGGGACGCTGGCGATCCGGCGGGCCCAGCAGGCGGAGCGGACGCGGCAGGGGCCGGCGCCGAAGCCGTCGACGGGCAGCCCGCGCACACCCTCGCCGCCGAAGCCGAGCGCGGGCCCGGAGCCGGCCGCTGGCGGGGTGGTGAAGTGCACGGCGACGGGCAGGCCGGCGACGGAGTGCGACTGCTACTCGCGGCACGTGGCCACCCAGGAGGGCGTGAAGCGGTACGGGCGCCCGCTCGGTACGCCGTTCGGGCGGGCGAAGGCGAAGTAGCCCGGGCACGACGAAGCGCCCCCCGCTCACGAGGAGCGGGGGGCGTTCGCGTGCCGGGGAGCGTTCAGGCGGGCGGCGGGGTGCGGCCGCAGTCGCTCGCCGCCGCGGCCGCGGGCTGAGCGGGGGGATCGAGCTGGTACTTCGTGCGGACCGCCACCCAGCGATCGAGGTAGGCGCAGGTGTACGCCTGGGCCGGGGGGAGCCACTCGTCGGGCCCCGAGTCGCCCTTCGCCGCGTTCAGCCGCCCCAGCGTGGCCTGCAGGTTCTCCGGGTCGTTCGCGAACTCCAGCCGGTGCTGAGCCGTCCAGGAGTAAGCGCCGTGGCGCCAGGCCCACGACAGCGGCACCACGTGGTCGATCTGCACCTCGTTCGCCCGCTCCTTGACGAACTGGACGACGGTGCCGGAGTAGGGGTCGGCCAGCTGGCCCGAGATCACCACGCAGTCGTGCGTGCCGGGCCGGAACTGCTCGCCGGTCAGGTCGCGCGCCAGCATGTCGTTGCGGGTGTCGCAACCGTTCTGGTCGACGTCGGCCCAGGCGGGCCCGAACGCGGTCCGTGCGTAGTCCGGTACGACCGCGGGGCCGAGGGGGACCGGCTGGAAGGCCACCGCCGGGGTCGTCGTGACCTCCGGGCCACTCATCGGGGCCTGCAGGCCGGTACAGCCCCCCACTACCAGCGCCACGAGGGCCACGACGGCGACACGGGGCGGGTGGTGCACGGTCACGCGGTCACCCGGTTTCCGTTCGGGATGGCGCCCACACCGAGCGCGGCCGCCGCGGCCAGCACCATCTGGATGATGTCGGCGGTGTCGATGCCACCCGACAGCGACGACGCCAGCACCACCGCCACCGCGGCGACCGCGGACACGATCAGCTTCGCGTAGTCGAAGCCGGGAATGTTGGCCGCCGAGTACACGGTGACGACGCCCGCGGCGAGGATGACGACGTTGATCCATGCCGCGGCGTCGAGGGGCCCGGCGACGAGCGCGGGGACGACCGCGGCGAGCACGGTCATGACGAGCTGGACGATGGACTTGGCGACGCTCATTCGTGGATCTCCTGACCTGTGAGGGGTGGGGGTCTAGCGGCCGGCGAGGGCGGCGACGAGCTGCGGGAGCAGCACCGCGGCGAGCTTCTGGTAGTCGATCGGCGCGGACGCCTGCGCCCCGACCAGCGCCGTGACCTGCGCACGCAGGGCGTCGACCCCGCGGGCGGCGTCGTCGGCGCGGCCCGCCCCGGTGAGCACCCAGCCGAACGCGTCGTCGACGACCTGCGCCTGCCCGGCGGACCGGCCCGGGAGCCGACCCTTCCCGATGCCGGCTGCGCGCAGCCCGTCGCGGACCTCGAGCAGTGCTGCGCGTTCGTCGGGCTGCATGTCGTCCACCTCCGTCACGGCCGGGGCCGTGCTCGTCGAGCCTGCGCCGAGCCGGTCGGCCCAGCGCGCGTACTTGCCCATCGCCTGCTGCTCGTAGGAGTGCGCGGCCGGGGACGGGTAGCGGGCCGGGTCGGTGACGGTGCCCGCTCCGCCGTTGTAGGCGCGGAACGCCCGCGGGAGGTCCCAGCGGCGCATGTAGCCGGCGAGCAGCCGGAACCCGACGGTCGTCGAGCAGCGCGGCAGCCAGCAGCCGCCGAGCGCGTCGGCGGCGTCCTGGTAGCCGACGGCGGTGAGCTGCACCGGCCCGACGCCCTGCTGTCCGGCGGTGCCTGCGGCGAGGGCGCGCCGGTAGGCCCGGTAGGTCTGCTCGGTGACCTCGGCGCCCTTGACGTAGGCGCCCCCGGTGGGCACGGCGTCCGACCCCCACACGTTGCGGCCGCCGCCGGACTCCTGCTCGAGCAGTGCTGCGGCGGCGGCGAGGGGGAGCCCGGCCGCGTCGGCGAGCTCGGCGACTTCGGGGGCGCGGAGCACTCCCCACAGGGCGAGGGTTTCGACGGTGCCCATCGGTCAGCCTCCTGATCGTCGTCGCTGGCCGGGGATGCGTGGGATGGGGCCGGTGTGGGCGTCGCGTTCGGCGCGGGCCACCCGCAGCTGCAGGCGCAGCGCCCGCTCGACGGCGGCGAACTCGTCGACGACCTGACGCAGCCGCACGTTCTCGCGGTGCAGGTGTAGCCACGCCCGCGGGCTCCACGGCGGCACCGCCCGGTATCCGGTGCAGTCGCAGCGGCTGCAGTCGCAGCCGGGCCGGTAGTGCTCGTGTGCGTCCTCGGGGTGCCCGCAGCGGCACATGGCGCCTCGTCTCAGGTCGGGAAGAACATCCGCATGGCCGCCGGGGTGTCCGACGTCGTGCACGTGTAGGTGGCCGCGTCGTCCGGGGACCCGGCGTCCCGGGTGCACGTCTGCGTGCGGCCGCGGTTGTCGACGAACGTGAACCCCGCCGGTGGCGGACCCGCCGGACCTGCCGGGCCCGTCGCCCCCGGCGCCCCATCCGCGCCGTCCTGCCCGTCCTGACCGTCCTGCCCTGCAGGACCGGCCGGGCCCGGCACCGTCGAATCCGCACCAGTAGGACCCGCAGGACCGGGCACCGTCGAATCCGCGCCCGGAGATCCCGCCGGTCCCACCGCACCCGCCGGTCCCGCGATCTCCGCCGGCGTCACCACCGGCACCGCCCCCAACGACCGCACTTGATCCGCCAGCGCCGACGACGACGACAACAGCGACCGGATCGCGTCACCCTGCGCCGACAGCCGCTGATCCTGCGACTCCCCGCGCTGCAGCTGCGCCGCGAACCCCCATGCCAGCGCCAGCACACCGAGCAGCGTCAACGCCACCAGCGCGATCAGCACCCGATGCCCGAACCCGTCCCGGGCCCGCACCGCAGGGCGCGGCAGCCTGCGGTGCCGCCGCATGTGGGACGTCTCCATCAGCCCTCCTCGCCGTCCTGCTGCTCGGTCAGCGCCCGCAGCTGCTCCCGCAGCTCCGCGATGCGCTCGTCCTGCGCGGTGTCGGTCGCGTTGGCCACGGCGTCAGCCCTTTCCTTCGGCGACACCCGGCGCAGCGTCACGACGAGCCCGCCCACAGCGGACAGGATCGCCACGATCGCGCCACTGATCGCGGTGACCAGGGCCGCAACATCGCTCACCCACTGCTCCCCCCTCGTCGTGCAGCTCAGACGTAGATCAGCCAGTTCACGTTGATGCTGGCCTGGCGCACATCGAACGCCGTACCCGAACCCGTCGCGGTGGTGACGCCGCCGTGGTTGTGATCCGCCACGTTCGTGGTGCCACCGGTGTGGGAGTGGAAGCCGTCAGAGGTGTTGCCGTTCGACGACACTGCGCCAGCCGTGCCGCCGGCGACACCGAACGAACCCGAGTTGTGGCCGCCGTGGGTGCCTGCCCCGTCGGTGGAGAACGAGTGGCCGTGGTTGCCGTCACCGTTCAGGCCGTGGGTGTGGGACGGCAGGTTCGTGGTGGCGATCGCCTTCGTGTCCGCCCCCGACAGCAACCCCACCGCCTCCCCCGTCGGGGTGCCACGCACCACCCGACCCCGGTAGTCCGGCACCCCGAACGTCGTCGAACCATCCCCCACCGTGAACAACCCGGCCGCGACAAGCCCCTGGTCCTGCACCCACTGCCACAGCACCGGATAGGCCGCGCGGGACACCGACTGACCCTGCAGCAGCAGCGTGTCCGGTTTCGCCGACGTCCGGATCGTCGGCTCGATGTCCCCGGTCGGGCGCCGCGACGTGCGCGCCATCAGCGTTGTCCGCATGTCCTCGACGACCTTCTTCAGCGTCGCGAGCTCGTCGACGACATCGCCGACCGGACGGTCATCAGCCACAACTGCTCCTCACACGAACGACGGGGACACGGTTTCCAGCCCGGACGCCGACAC
Organism: Pseudonocardia sp. 73-21; assembly: GCF_001899645.1. Taxonomy (GTDB): domain Bacteria; phylum Actinomycetota; class Actinomycetes; order Mycobacteriales; family Pseudonocardiaceae; genus Pseudonocardia. The sequence goes on from NZ_MKVV01000044.1 coordinate 108,796, forward strand.
CTGCACGCGCACCGACCGCAGCCGGAAGCTCCCAGCGATGCCGAGCTGGTCGTCGAGCTCGTAGCGGACGAGGTCGCCGGCGTCGTAGGCGGAGATGTCGGCGTCGGGGGTGACCCGCACGTCCGGGCCCGGCACGAACAGCGCGTCGCCGCGCGCGGCCAGCAGACCGGCGACGTGCCCGTCGAGGGTGGGCTGCTCCGACACCGAGTCCCAGGTGGCGGTCACCCCGGACGCCCCGTACTGGGCGAGCAGCTCCGCGTTGGTCGCCGACCCGTACAGGGCGCCCGCATCGCTGGTGGAGGTGCCGGTGCCGAACGCGACCGTGGCGACGTCCTCGGCGGCGACGGAGAACATCGTCGACGCGGTGGTGATGTTGCGGCTGTCGAACACGATGGCGTCCTCGCCGGCGGAGCGGTCGACGCCGCGCTGCGGGAACCACAGCTGCAGCCGGCGCGACGCCGGGTCGACGTCGATGTCGAACCCGGACAGGCGTTGCCCCATCTCCTGGACGCGCTGCAGCACCTTGTGCAGCTCCGTCTTGAGGTAGGTGGCGTCCCGCAGCACCCCGGACGTCCCGACCGTGGATGTGTCGATGCCGAAGTCGCCGTAGGGGCGGGCACGCCAGTGCTCGACGAGCGCCTTCACGATCGCGAACTGGTCAACCTGGGAGAACACGAGGTCGGAGTAGACGACCATGCGGGCGAGGTAGGCGAGCAGCCCGTCCGCGTTGAGCGTGAGTTGTTCGCCCTGGCGGCGGCCGGCGGTGAGCGGGCCCGCGAACACGATCTGCCCGTCGCGGAGCAGCCATAGTTCGGTGGCGAGCGCGGCGGGCCCGCGGAGCCGCTGCAGCACCGCCTCCGACACCGTGGACAGTGCGCAGGTGAGGGTGAGGGTCTGCGGCTTGGACAGCTCGGTGGTCCAGTCCAGTGAGGTCCACAGGATGGGGTCGACCACCAGGAATGTGGGCGGGCCGGCGGCGGCGGGGACGCGGGCGATGACGAGGAGTTCGTAGTCGGGGCCGGGGCGCAGCGGCAGCAACGTCGAGGGGAACACGTCGATGACCGCGGCCGCGTCACTGGCGCTGGCGGTGTCGGTGGCGGGCAGGAACGCGGTGTCCCCGGCGCTGGCCGTGTCGCTCGCGGTGGCGGTGTCGGCGATCGGGGCGGTGGTGTCCCCGAGAGCCACGGTGTCGGCGGCGGTGGCGGTGTCGGCGATCGTGACCAGGTCGGTTACCGAGGTGATGGCGTCGGTGCCGGTGGCGGTGTCGGCGCTCGGCGTGAGGTCCGCGTCGAGGGTCGTGACCGCGTCAGCGGCGGTCGCGGTGTCGGTGATCGTGGCGAGGACGTCGGTGACCGCCACCGTGTCGGACGCGGCGGCGGTGTCGTCGACGGTGATGTCGCCGCCGCCGATGAGCAGCACCGAGTAGGCGGCGGTCTGCTGGCTGGTGGTGTCGGTCTGGTTGATGGTGCCGGTCGACCCGGCCGACGCGAGGACCCCGTAGCAGTAGGGCTGTATCGCGGCCGTGGACACCACGAACGTGATGCCGGTGCCCGACCCGGACGCGGACGGGGACCCGCCGGAGCCGACGGTGCCGTTGCCGATGTACAGCTCACCCGCGCCCGCCGCGGTCAGGGTGGGGTAGAGCACCCCGGTCGCCGCCGCGTTGGTCTGCTGCCCGGTGACATCAACAGTCCAGGTGGTGGCCGCGCCGGCGCCGGTCGTCCACTCCCCGAGCGGCACGAACCCGCAGTAAATGCCGGAATTGCTGGCGGAGAACGTCGCGGTCTGGGTCTGCGCGGTCGACTGGACGCTGGTGACCTTGCCGACCCATATCTGCAGGTAGCCCGCCCCGCCGGGCACACCCGACCCGTAGGAGTAGCCGGTCCCGGCCTCGGTCCAGGTGAACCCGGTCCCCGTAATCCCGGTGACCTTGACCGTGGCGGACGCGGTGAACGTGCACACCACGACGGCGTTGCCCAGCGCCGTCGACGCCGCCGCGAACGTGGACTGCCCGGTGTTCGCGGTGTCGGTGTAGGTCTTGGCGGTCTTCGTGATCGCCACGCGCACACCTCCGACTCACAGGGGAAAGGAACGTCGAACCCGGGCAGTGCCCGGGGAAGGGGAGGTCAGGCCAGCGTGATGGTCGCGGTGATCACGCGGCTGATGCTCGAGGTCTTCACCCCGATCGCCTGCGTCTTGCGGTTCAGCATCCGCCCGGTCGCCGCGGTCGCCGAGTTGAAGATCCCCACCTCCTGCCAGTCGAAGTTGGCCTCCGCCGTCCCGAACGTCGACCGGAACGTGATCACGTTCGACGCGGAGGTGACGCCGTCGGTGTGCAGCGGATAGGTGGCGTCCATGCCCTTGCGGAGCTTGTTCGTCGCCGCCTGCAGATCGGTCTGGGTCGCCGCGGCCGCCGTCGTCGAGTCGCCCGCCCCGATCGCGGCGTTGGCGTTGTTGAAGTAGGTCAGCGCCCCACCCGCCGCCCCGGAGCCGTTCCCGATGAGGGACTGGAAGATGCAGGACATCCCGCCGTACATCAGCAGGTTCTCGAACTCGCACCGGTCGAGCGGGGTGTCGCCGGGGGCGACGTCACCCGCGAACGACTCGACCTCGAACACGCAGCGCCACAGGCCCCGCTCACGCACGACAGCAGACATCAACCCACACCTTCCGAAGAGGACAGCATCAGCCCGGCCAGGTGGACCGGAACTCGATCGAGCACACCGCCGCGGCCCCGGCCGGCTCGACCTCGAACATCAGCTCGTTGAGGCCCGGCGCCAACGCCAGCGGCAGCCGCGGCGGCTGCCACGCCCCGTACTTGCTGGTGCCGTCGACCGTCACCGGCGACACCGGCGCCCCCGTGACCCGGGCCTGCATGTCCCCGACCAGCGACGCACCCACCCCCAGCGCGGCGGCCACATCGAACCGGGCGCCCGTCGTGACGTTCGTCAGCACCACACGGGTCGCCGCCGGACCCGACACAGGCCCCGCGACCCGGATGATCGGGTACGCCCACCCCGAGCCGGCGTTGACCGCGGTCGCCAGCACCGGCGACTCCCGCACCGCAGTCACCGGCACCGACAGCGTCGACACCGCTGCCGCGTAGTGCCGCGGATCCGCCGCCCGCAGCGTGAACGCCTGCTGGTGCAGCAGCACCTGCAGCGGGTCCAGGCCCCGGACCAGGTTCGTCGGCCGGCAGTACACGCTCTTGAGCGGCTGCCCGGGGAGCCGGTAGATCAGCTCCCAGTCCTGGTCACGCTGCGGGACCAGTGCCCGCAGCAGCGTCGCCGCCCGCTCCTCGATCTGTGCGCGGTCCCCCGACCAGTTGCACTTCACCAGGATCTGCCGGGCCGCGGCGAGGTCGACCCCGCGCAGCGCGCCGTCCCCGCGCGGGAGGTCGTCGTCGGATGTGCGGACCTCCCACCCCTCCAGGCCCTCGACGGACTCGATCAGGTAGTCGGTGCCCGCACCGATCAGCAGCCCCGACCAGCCACCCAACCGCATCTGGTAGTCGCTGGGCCCGATCCGGGCCCGCACCCCGATCCCGGCGACGTACAGCGCCGGCTGCGCGGCCGACGCCAGCCGGCCGAACACCGTCAGACTGGAGCCGCGGTTTCCGCCGACGGTGTACAGCGGCGGCTGCTGCGTCGAGTACAGCTTCGCCGGGCCGGTGGTGCCGCCCTTCAGGGTGATCAGCCCGGCGATCCACCGCCTGGTCGTCGACAGCGACGCCGACAGCGAGAAGCTCCCCACGGCCGAGGTCACCAGCTGGTGCACGGTGGTGCGTGAGCGTTCCCAGTCCTGGGTGCCGCCGTCGGGGGTGACGTCCTCGAACACTTTCGCCAGGCCGCCGGAGAACCCCGACTGTGTGGTGGAGGCGTACTGGTTGGCCAGCACCGCGATCACGGTCTCGTCGGCGCGGGTCGTCGTCCCGGACGAGCCGGTGCCGGCACTGCCGGACTCACCTGAGGAGGCCACGTTGCGGTCGACCGCGGAGGCTTGGGCGATGCCCTGGTACTCCAGCATCCGCACCGTCATGCCGCGGTAGGCGTCGGCGTGCGCGGTGACGCTGGTGGTGGCCGGCGCGTTCGCGAGTCCCCAGATGGAGACCTGCAGGTCGCGGACGGCGACGTCGCGGAGGCGCGTGAACGTCGACGGCGACAGGGAGTGGCCGATACCGAGACCGCCGGCGGTGACGACGACGACGAGCAGGTACGAGCCGGGTGTCGACGGGGCGAGGAATGTGGCCTTGACCGAGGTGGAGCCCTGGTCGCCGGGGCCCTGCTTCCTGGTCGCGTTGTACGCGGTCTGTGCTGGTGTGGCCACGGGTCAGCTCGGGCGGGCGTTCGCGATGATCAGCTGCCCGATGTCGTACTGCACCGGCGTCAGGCCGGACTTCACGGTGATCGAGGAGTCGAGCAGGTTGGAGTACTGGCACACCCCGCCGGTGGACACGGTGAACGCGCCCCAGCCGATGACGAGACCCCAGTCGCCGGTCGGGTTGGGGTGGGCGTAGGCGACACCGTTGGCCTTCGACGTCACCCCGGCGACGGTGGCCGCGGCGGGCCAGTTCGTGACGTTGTTGGTGACCGCGACGCGGCCGTAGGAGCCGCCGGACGGCTCGGTGTAGCCGGTGCCGTCGACACCGGGCAGCGCCAGCAGCGCGCCGATGTACCAGGTCGCGGGCGTGCCGGAGCCGAAGTCGGCGTCGAGCAGCGTACGCAGCCGTGGGTCGGAAGCACCAGCAGGCATGAAGCACCCCAGTCCGGGTTGTGGTGATGGGTCAGGTCAGGAGATGCGCAGGGCGAGCGCGGTGGCGCGCGCGGTTTCGACGGGGTTGCCGGAGCGGTCCTCGACGGTGAACGGCCGCTGCTTGCGGATCTCCGTGGCGAGGGTTTGGATGTCGCCGCGCAGCTGTGCCACACCGGAGGCGACCGCGCTGATACCGGCCCACGCCGCGCCTTGGGCGGTGCTGGCCGAGCCGGTGCGGGCGGGGCCGAGCGCGGAGGAGATCCGCTGCGCCACACCGCCACCGGACGGCACCAGGTCGAGCCCGCGGTTGCGCGCCCACTCGGCGCCGATCTTCATCGAGCGTGGTGCGGAGTCGTCGGGCAGGAAGTACTCCAGCCCGCGCGGCCGGTCCCCGATGACCCGCCACGTGTTCGCCGGGACCCGCTGAGCGATGTCACCGCGCATCGGAGTCAGCGGCCGGACCCCACCGGCGGCGTACTGCTCGACGACCGCGCCTCGGGCGTAGGGGTGCACGATGCCGCCGGCCGCGCCGCCCGCGATCCGCTTCACCCCGGTCGCGGTCGGGACCGCGGTGGACTGGCCGGCCACGACCGTGGCGATGATCGTGGTGTATCGGGTGCGGGCGAGGTTCGCGAGCTGCGCCTCCGCCGCCCCTGCCTGGACTTGCGGGATGACCTTCGGCAGGCCGGTCGTGGCGTCGGAGCGGGCCTTCCACGCCGCGAGGATCTGGTTGGCCAGGCCCGGGTTCGAGTCCAGCGCCGGAATGCCGGTGGTGCCGTTCGCCAGGGCCTTCCACGCTGCGAGGACACCTTCGGCCTTGCCGGAGTTCGCGTCGATCGTCGGCAGACCGGTGGTGGCGTCCGAGGTGGACTTCCACAGCTGCAGCACGCCGTTCGCCGCGGCCGGGTTCGCGTTGAGCTGCGGGATCCCGGTGATGCCGTCGGCGAGCGCCTTCCACGCGGCGACCGTGGTGTTGGCCTGTGTCGGCTCCGCGCTCAGCTTCATCTGGCCGGTCGTCGAGTCGACCAGCAGCTTGAGGCCGTTCAAGCTGGTCTCGCCGGGCGCGACGTCGCCGAGGACCTTGAGTGTGCCGGTGGTCTGGTCGATCGTGTACTTCGTCGCCCCGACGGTGAGGATCGCCGGGCCGCCGTCGGCGTCGATCTTGACCGTGCCGCGGCTGCCGTCGGCGAGCTGCACGGTCTGCAGGATGTCGCCGCGCGCCGTGGTGGTCTCGGCGAGGATCGTGATGGAGCCGATGTACTTCTTGCTGGCCAGGTCCTCGACACCCTGCTTGACGCTGTCGAGCTTCGCCCGGTCGGCCTCGACGACGACGGTGACCTTGCGCCCGTCGGGGAGCGTGATGATCTCGGTGCGCAGGTTGGACATCTCGGCCGCCGTCGAGATGGCCTTCAGTCCCGCGTCGTCCAGGCCGGAGGCCAGCTGCGCGAACGCATCCCGCCCGGCCTGCGTGGACAGGTCCGCCGCCCGCAGGATCTCCGTGTTGTAGGCCTGCACCCCGGCCTCGGTGCCGCCGAGCGCCTCGGCCTGCTTCCGGGCCGCGTCCGCCTGCGACGACATCGCCGACGCCAGCGACAGGACCGCGCCCTTGTACTCCTCGGACTTGGCGCCGCTGTTCTTCAGCGCGTCGTTGGCCGCCTTCTGCGCCTCCGCGGTGCGCTGCACCGCCTGGCTGTAGGCCAAGGCGGTGTTGATCTGCGAGTTCATCTGGTCGGCCTGGGCCTTAAGGCCCTCGGTCGTGTTCCTCAGCGCGCCAGTGAGCAGGTCCTGCTTCTGCTTGAGGTCGGCGGTGTCGCGGGCCAGTACCTGCGCAGCAGCCGCCGCCTGCGGGGAGGACTCCCCGTACGTCAAGATCGCGTCCGCCAGGTTCTGCGTGCTGACCTTCACCCGGGTCTGCGCGCCCTCCAGTGCAGGCATCGCCTGGATCAGGCTCTCGACCTTTGCCCGGAAGTTGTCCGAGGCCCGCGCGGCCTCGTCCATGGTGCCGTTGAAGTTGTTGTTGACCAGGTCGCCGTTGAAAAGGTTGTCCAGGACTCCGGTCCACCAGCCGGAGAAGCCCTCGAACTGCGCCTGGGTCTTCTTCAGCCCCGACGCCATCGTGTCGGTCCCGGCGATCACCGACTTCGCGAAATCCTCCGACTTGTCCCGGGCCGCGTCGTAGGCGAACCCGACCGCGATCAGCGCCACCCCGATCAGCGGCAGCGCGTTACCCAGCTTGCCCAGCGCTGTGCCGAGCCCTGTCGTTGCGGTCTGCGCCGCCCGACCCGCCGCCAGCGAGCCGGTCAGCCCGGCAGCGTAGGTGCCGATGGCCGGGGCCAGCGCGGTCAGCCTGGACGCCAGCGTCGCGAAGCTCCCCGCGATCGCCGCCGACCCGAGCGCCTTGAACGCCACCACCGCCGCGAGCGCCAGCGCCGGCAACGGCCCGAGAGCGCCCACGACGCCGGTCACGATCCCGACCAGCGGACCCAGCGCACCCGCCGCGACCGCCGCCCCGTTCGACAGGTCCCGCAGCACCCCGCCGGCCAGGTTGCCCAGCATCGGCAGCAGCGGCGCCAGCGACTGCGCGATACCCGACACCGTCGTCGCGAAGGTCTGCAGCCCACCCGAGGTGGAGAACGACTGGATCATCTTCAGCACGCCGGTAGCCAAGGCCTCCACCCCAGGCAGCAGGGCGTCGATGGCCTGCCGCGACTCCTTGAAGAACGCCGTGAGCGCAGACTGCCCGGTGCTCGACGACAACAGGTCAGCGAGCTTCCCCGTGACCTTGTCCAGGGTCGTGAGGAAGTCAGCGCCGCTGGCCTTCGCCGCGGTGAACACCGACCCCAGCACTGACCCGACGTTCCCCGCGATCGACCCGAGGGTCCGCAAGGTGTCGACGCCGTCCTGGATCCACACCTTCAGCTGCCCGGACTGGCGGGCCTCGCTGATGAACGTCTGGAAGCGCTGGGTGACGTTCGTCAAGCCGGTGGCCAGGCCGGGCAGGAAGCCCGACCCGACGACGGCGATGTCGCGGAACGCCCCGAGCAGGTTGTTCGCCGCCGGCGCGGCGTTGCGCAGCGCGACCCGCGTGTTGTCGAAGATCGCGTTGACGTCCTGCATGGTCTGCGACGACCGGGCGAACGCCACCACGTTCTTCGCGACACCGTTCAGCTCGGTCGCGACCCCACCGAGCCCGCTGCGCAGAATGGGCAGGTACGCCCCGCCCATCTCCTTGATCTGGGTGTTCAGGCCGGCGAACAGCTTGTCCTGCACGTCGAGCCGGACGGCCGACCACGCGTCGGAGAACCCGCGGATCGCCTGCACCGCGGCGCGCGCGTTCGGCGACAGCGCCGCCATGGCCTCGTTGACCTTCTTGATCTGCGCCGGAGTGCCGGTCGGGCCGAGCGCGTCGTTGATGTGGGCGAACCCGACCGCGACGGTCGCCCCGACCGCGCCCAGCGCCGCGAGACCGGCCACCGCGAGCGGAGCCAGCCCCGCCAGAGACACCAAAGACCCAGTGAGGGTGGCGATCGCGGGCACGGTCGACCCGAGCAGCGTGGGCCCGAGGAGGACGGCAGCGCCCCGCAGCGTCAGCAGCGCCTTGGCCGCCGTCGTGATGGCGCTGCTGTCGGCCTCAGCCTTGACCTTGACCGTGGTGTCGTTCGGGAGGCCGCGCAGCTCACGGCGCAGCGCCGCGACCTGCGCGAGCGCCGACACGGCACCGGTGATGCTGATGTGGATGTTGATGGCGCCGACCTGCTCCAGGTCGCGCAACGCCCGCGCGGCGGAGCGCAGCTCGCGGGCGTTCGGCAGGTCCCCGGTCACCGAGATCCGGGCGACCGCGTTCTGCCCGTCGAGGTCCCGCAGCGCCTTCGCCGCCGCCCGCAGCGCCCGCACCTCCGCCGCACCCGGGGTGCCGGTGATCTCCACGCGGGCCCGGGCGTTGCGCCCGTCGATCTCCGCGATCGCGGCGCGGGCCCGATCGAGCTGCGCGATCACCCCCGACGACGGGGTGTTGATCGTGACTCTGGCCCGGACGTTGCGGCCGTCGATCCGGTCGAGCTCGCGGGCTAGCGCCTTCAGCTCGGCGGCGACAGCGGCGAACGTGCCCGACGCCTGGTCGTTCGCATCGACGTTGAACGTCAGGTTCCCGGCCATGGCTCAGCGCCCCCTCTCCAGTGGTCAGCGGTGAAGAAGGGGGCGGGCGAACTGGTAACTCAGAGTTCAGAGTTCAGGGGGTGCGGTAGAGGTCCGCGCCGGTCGGCGGCTCCCCGGGCTGCTCGTGCGCGCCCGGGAGGTTGAGCGCGGCCAGGGTCGGCGAGTACGACGGCGGCTCCGGGACGGCCACCTGCTGGCCGAGGTCCGGGGACACACCGACCGTCACGGGCGGCTCGTCCGGGATCAGCCGGATCGTCTCCGGCTCCACCGTCTCCGCGAACTCCGCCCACGACGCGCGACCACCCGACCGGCGCTGGGCCAGGAACGCCACCACGCAGAACTCCTTGATCACCGAGCTGAGCGATCGGTCCCCGGTCAGGCCAGTGGCCACCGCCTCCAGGAACGCATCGACCTTCACGCCCAGGATCTCGTCGACGAGGAAGAACTCCCCCGCCGTGATCTTCTTGGTGGCGTCGAACTCGAACCGCTGCCCCGACATCTCGAACCTGAGCATCTCTACCCTTCGATCTCGCGGGCCACCTGATCGACCACCCGCACCAGCCGTCCCTCGAACCCGGGCTCGTGCCCGCGGAGGGTCTTGAAGAACACCTCTTGCCCCGTCTGCTGCTGCCACGGCGGACGCCCCCACGTCGGGTGCCGCCACCGGCCCATGCCGTTCAGGCCGTAGGTCAGCGACCGGCCGTACGCCGGATCCACGGCGGCCGGCTCGACCTCGAACTTCACGCCGCGCCCCGTCGCCGAGCTCGTCGTCGCCGCAGCCACCCGGGCCCGCAGACCCGAGGACGAGCCGCCGCCACGGGACGACGTCACCTCGACGCCCATCCACGCAGCCCGGGTCTCGGCGAGCGCCGACGGCGCCTCCTGGGCGAGACCCTGCACCAGCCGGCGCTGCAGGCCGCCAGACGCTGCCCGTTCGAACCGGCGCGCGGCCGCCTCGACAGCCGCCTTGCCTGACGCGCCCATGCGGAACCGGATGTCCACTCGTCACGCCTCCGGGTTCGACTGCAGGGCCACCCACTTGCCCGGCTCGTCATCCTTGATCTTCTTCTGGCCGGACGCCTTCTCCAGACAGCCCCAGCACTGCCGGATCTCCCACCGGTACGCGTGATCGTGACCGCCCTTGGCCGGATCCCACTCGTCCTCACGGGTCCCGCACGACGGGCACTTCTCCGACTCGTGGATCTGCCACCACAGGGCCAGATCCCGATCATGCGCCGACCAGACGGGCGGCCCACCCAGGAAGTGCGAGTGGCTGATCCCCCGCGGCCCGCAGTACGACATCTCCAGCCGTATCTGCGGGTCCGCGATCAGCCTTTTCCCGTACTCACCTGCGGCTGCCGTTGGTTCAGGTTGACCACCGTCGCGAACAGCAAGTCCAGCTCACCCAGCCCGACCTTCCCCGTCTCGGCCACCGCATGCCACTGGTGCTCCGACAGGGTCGGCTCGACCGCCGCCTCGAGCAGCGCCGGCCGGAACGTGGCGACGTTCCACTGCCAGCCCTGCTTGCGCTGCTCGCTGGTGGGTGGGTGCGCGGCCGCGAGCTCCTCCCACTCGCCCGGCGGGATGCAGCGGGCGGTGAACACGATCGCCGGCTGCCCGTCGAGGTGCTGCTGGGCGGTCTCGACCGCGGCGGCGTACGGCGCCAGGTCCTGCACGCCGCGCTGATGCGCGAGCTGCAGCTCCCGGGTCGCCGCCTCGACAGCTTGCTCGGCCGCGGCGTGCGCGGCCGGGTCGCGCGGGATGGGGACGTCCTGCGTGGGGAGCGTGCGGCCCTGCAGGACGTCCCACAGGGACTCGGTCACGGAACGAGGATGTCCTCGGCGGGCACCTGACGGATGGAGAACTGGTACTGGAGCATGAACGGGTCGCTGTCGGACCACTGCTTGGGCTTGGACCGCATCAGCACCGGGAACACGTCCATGCGGTAGCCGGTGACCCAGCCGCCGGGCATGAGCACCACGAACCCGGAGTAGCCGACGGTGAGGGTCTGCCGGATGTCTGCGCCGGAGATCTTCGCGTAGATGCCGAGGCTGGAGTCGGATGCCTCACGACGGCCGTTGATCTTCGAGTTGAAGTCCGAGGCGTAGTCGGGGCGGTCGAGCTGCCCCGCCTCCGTCGCCCACCCGTCGATCGACTTCACCTGCCGGGTCACGTTGATCCCGGCGTCCAGCTCGGCCGCGGTGGGGTTGGTGTAGTCGACCATCGCCGGGACGACGAGGACTGCGGTCTTGCCGACCGCGTAGAAGGCGTCGTAGGCCTCGATCAGGGGTGCGGGCATGTCAGCGGTCCTTCTTCGTCGTCGGGGTCGTCGGGTTGGCGGTCACGGCCTTGTCGCCGGGTTCGGGGACGACTTCGGGCGTGTCGTCGTGGGACTGGTCGGTGGCCGGCTGCTCCGCCGCGGCCTCGGCGGCCGCCAGCTCGGCGGCGGCCAGCTCGGCCGGGGTCGGTTCCGTCTGGTCGTCGCGGACCTGCCAGCCGGACGCGGCGTAGGTGCCCAGCGCGGCGCGCAGCACCTTCCGGTCGTGCGCGGGCGTGAGCCCGGGATGGGTGATCCACACCTCGCTCATGAGGTCACCGGCCCCTCGACCCAGAAAGTCACCGACGCCGTGGCCGACCAGGCGAGACCGACGAGACCATCGGCCGGGTCGGTGTAGAGGTCCCCGGTCGGCAGGTCGAAGATCGTGAGCCCGGCCGGGACCGCCCCGAACGGGCACACGATCACCTGGTCGGCGATGGTGAGGCCGCGCACCGTGCCGGGGGTGGTCACGGTGCAGGTGATGTTCGCGGCGCCGCCGTTGACCACATGGATGCGGGTCCCGGGAGACACCCGGTCGCCCCCGGCGGATGCGGCTGCGACCGTGGGGGCTGCGATGCCCGTTAGTCCGGGGTTCTTCGTTGCCACGATGGCCACGGGTCACGCTCCTTCGAATCGTGTCGCGTCCACCCGGATGGCGAACTCGATCAAAACCAGACATCCGCCCGCGGTCTGCACGGGCCGATACGTCGAGCGCACGAGACGCGCCCAGTCACACGTCCCGGACAGGTCGAGGTTCGCGACCAGCACGGCGCGGAGCGCGTCGAGCAGCTGGTACGCGCGCACCCTCGACACGGCGACGTCGACACCGCCCGTCGAGGACTGCACCAGCCCCGCCACCACGTGCGACTCGGTGCGACGCCCACCCCACCCGGGCCGCTCCTCGCCGGAGGCCGCGGACACGTCCTCGATGGACAGGCCCAACGCCAGCGCGTCCCCGACCTCGACTTCGCCCAGCGGGGGGCCGTCGAAGACCTGCACGCCCTCCAGGCCGGGAGCGGTCCCGGCGCGGACCCCGCTGCCGTCGGCCGGGGCGGCGATCAGGGCGAGCATGGCGTCCAGGACGGCCGCGACCGGTTCGCTCACCACCGCCCCCACGTGACCTGGTCCGCCGGGTCCGGCCAGCCGCACGCCGGCGGGAACGACCCGGCCGGTTGTGGCACCCCGCCGGCGTCCGCGCCGAGCGGCGGCCCGAGGAGGTCGGTCAGCCTGACCGTGAGCGTTGCCGTGCCGGCCGGGCCGGAGTCGGAGTCGATCGCGGCCGCCGCTGCTGCCATCCCGGCGCCGCGCCCCCCGAGCCGGGAGCGCTGGGTGCGCCAGAACTCGGCCAGCACCATCTTCACGGCGAGCACCTGCGACTCCGACACGGTCGGCTCGCTGGCCAGTGTCCGCCCCGCGTCCCGCTCGGCCCGGGTGAACAGGTGCCGATCCACTCGCTCCACAGCGCCCGCCATCATCGTGCGCAGCTCGTCCTCATCGACCTGGCCGCCGGCCACCTTGTTCAGGTAGTCCCGGGCGTCGGCCAGGCTGATCACCCGCCGGGCGGTGGCGCGGACGTCCACGACGTCGTCGAACGCGGCCGCCGGGCCGGTGCTGCGCCACACCACGTCGTACAGGCCAGCCTGGGCGGGTACGAAGTCGAACTCGTAGCGGCCCGTGGTCGGACTGGTCGGGGTCGTGTCGGCGACTGCACCGCCGCCGCGCAGAGTGATCGTCAGCGTCACTGACGTCGCGTCCGTGGGGGACCCGGCACCGTCTGTGACCTGCACGCTCAGTGGCACCGTGTCGCCGAGGTCGTAGGACATCCCTCACCCCTTCCGCATCGTCGGGCCGACGCGGACAGCGCCGGTCATCGCCGGGCTGCGGCGCAGCACGGACCGCATCGAGCCCCGCATCGTCGCCACGAACCCCTGCTGCACATGAGTGCTCGCACCGGCCGGGGCGATGTCGCCGCCGAGGAGCCGGGCCAGCACCTTCAGCGCCAACCCGGACGGCGCGGTTGCGCCGGCCAGCCCCTTTCCGGCGCGCCGCGCAAGGCCTGCCGTCGGCGCCACCGCACCCCCGACCGTCTTGCCGGGGCGGCGCATCAGCGCCCCCGACGGGGTGACCGCGCCGGCGAGGGCGAGCAGGATCGACCGCACCGCCGCCACGGCACCGGTCGGCGTGATCGAACCCGCGAGGCGGCGCACGGTCTGCTTCGCGGCCACCCCCACCGGGGCCACACCGCCCGACATCGGCTTACCCGTACGGCGGAGAAGCAGGCCGGACGGAGCGACGGCCCCGGCCACGGCGAGGAGCCTCGTCCTGATCGTGGCCAGCGCACCGGACGGCGACACCGACCCGGCCAGCGACTTGCCCGGCTGCCTGAGGATCGCCCCGGACGGCGACACCGCACCCGCAACCGTCTTGGCCAGTTGGCGGGCTACCGCCCCAGACGGGGCCAGCGCACCGGCCAGAGCCAGGACGCGAGCCCGGACCGTCAGCAGCACGGAGCTCGGTGTGGCCCCACCGGACAGCACCCGGGCCGTCAGCTTGACCAGTTGCCCGGCCGGCCCTATGGCGCCGCCGACGTACCTGCGATCCTGCCGGGTCAACAGCCCGGTCGGCGTGGTCGCCCCGGTCAGCGTCTTCGCGGGCCGCCGAGACAGGCCCCCGCTCGGGGTGGCCGCCCCAGACACGCTCTTCGTGAACGTCGTGCCGCCGGACGCCGGAGCGAGAATCTCGACCGCGGCCAGCACCCAGCCCTGCGAGCCTGGCGCGGACATCCCCACCGTCTGCGCGCCCGCAGTGGCCGCCGCCTGATAGGCGTAATACCAGACGCCGTCGGAGTTGGTGGAACGGTCGTAGCAGTCCTCCTCCGTGGCGGAGGACAGATAGGCGCGAGTCGCCGGGTTGCGGCTGAACACGTCCGAGCTGCACCACGACACCACAGACCCCGCGCCGGTCGTGGTGACCGTCGCCGCCGGAGTCCCCGACCCGGACAGTGGCGAGTTCACAGCCGGAGTGGCGGCAAGCCGCCCCGTCCAACGCTCCACGACCATCGAGTGCCGGGACGCCGCCGACGGTGTCATCGACACCGTCATCGACCCGGGCGACCCAGCGACGGTCGCAGTCCACACCACGGCGTAGGCGTTGAACCCGCCCGGGGCAGCCTCGACCCGCTTCGAGAATGTCTGGCCACCACCGGTGGGGCCCGCGCCGTAGTTCGTGCCGGTATCCCATGTGGTGCCCTTGACGACGATGACCTCGTCATTGGACGGCGTGAACGATGGCGTGACCAGCGCGCCCGTGTTCGCTCCGGTGTCGTGCACGACGTAGGACGCGATGAGCGTCGCATCGGCCACGAGTCACCCCCAGGCGGGATCGAAGTCCGGGTGATCGCGGAACGCGGCCAGAAGCACGCGACGGCGCGGGCATGGAACGAGCACCGTGCCTGTGCGGAACGGGTCATCGAAGCCGTCCCCGCACACCGGGCACGGATCGGGCTGGTGCGCGGCGAGAACCCGCTGGCGCACAGCCAGCGCATCCCCGGTCACACCCGCCTCAGCCCAGCGATCCGCCAGGAACTCGTCCGGCGACAACATCGCTAGCTGCCGGCAGTGATCGTGAAGTCGTACGTCGACTGCAGCGAGTCCCCCGACGCCAGGTTGACCACCGAGAACACCGAGCGGTCCAGCAGCGTCCCGCCACCCGTCGCGGCCTGCGAGAAGATCCCGTGCTCCGTGCACGCCACCGACGCATCCACCGTGTTCGTGCCCACCGTGCGGAACACATTCGCCGTGCCGCCCTCGGTCAGACTCCCGGTCGCGCGGGTCGAGTCCGGGTTCAGCGCCGTCGTCGACTCGGTCACCAGCGCCGTGTCACCCGTCGCCTCCGCCGTCGCGCCCGTGCCGATGCCGTGGTACTTCAACACCTCCGGCTCGACGATGCCCTGCATGGCGTCGACCAGGAAGTTCACCCCCGCCGTCGTCACCACCCGCATCGACGCCAGACCGAGCTCCAGGACCTCGCCGTCGCCGCGGACGTGGGTGAGGTACAGCGAGCCGTAGAAGTTCGACAGCCGCAGCGCCCGCGCCATCATCGCCCGACGCGCCCCGCGCACCAGGTGCCGGAAGTTCGCCGTCCGCCACGCGTTGACCCGGTCGTCCAGGCCCGCGCGGGGCAGCCCGAAGTGGGCGACCTCGGACAGCGTCAGCTCCTTCGCCGGATACGACGACAGCGCCGTGAGCCGGTCGAACCGGTCGCGGATCTCACGGGCATCCGCCGAGCGGATCACCTGCAGCGACAGGTCACCAGCCGGACGCGAGACACCACCGTGCTCAGCCATGCTGCTCTCCACCCTCCGGCGCGACCGCGCCCTTCAGTTCGGCCAGGCGCGCCTCGAGCTGCGCGAGCTCGTCGGCGCCTTCGCCCGGGTTGTCCTCGGTGCCCGGCGCCTCGTTCAGTGCGTCGCAGACGCAGTCCGGATCGCTGGACACGCCCGCCGCGCAGTTGCACTTCCACGCGTCGCTCGGGCGCGCGATCTCCGCGTCGTGGCCGCAGTGCCGGCAGGTCACCTGCAGCGACGAGCCGCCGTCATCAGGCATGGGTCAGGCCCTTCAGGTCCAGAGGGAGAGTGGCGCGCCGGCGGCAGCTGGGGTGCCGCCGGCGCGGGTCGAGCTACTTGCTGTCGTCCGCCTTCGCCGCGGCCGCCCGGGACGGCTTCGACGGCGCGGGGGCGGGCGCCTCGTCGACGACCACCACCGGGGCGGCCGGCTTCTCGGGCTCGTCGGCCCACACGCCCGGGGCGGTGATCCGCTCCGCGACCTCGGCCGGGACCTCGTCCTCCGGCCCGTACGCCACGTTGTCCACGTGGACGTAGGTGCTCAGTCGGCGACCCATCACGCCACCGTCGCCGAGAAAGACAAGTTCGGGTTCGCCAGCACCGGCAGGCCGATCGCGGCCGCCTTCGTCCAGATCGCCACCGGGTCCTGCGTCGTGTACGCGCCGGCGACCAGGCCCGGCTGCTCCACGCCAGGGGCCAGGCCGTAGCCGAGCTCCATGGCCTCGGCCGTCGTGCCGAGCAGCACAGCGCCGAGGTCGGTGCCGTCCGGGCTGTTCGGGTCGACCGGGGCCGGGAGGAACAGGAACTTGTTCACCGCGATCGGGCGGACGGCGGCCCCGTTGACGTTCACGCGGGCGTCGTAGGTGTAGATCGGCGGCAGACCGTAGGCCTGCAGCACCGCCGCCACCCCGTCCTGCGTGGCGATCGACGGGGTGACGCCCTGCGCGGCCAGCAGGCCCCGCATCTCCGACGAACGCAACAGGTATCCGAGGTTCTGCGTCGAGGTCACCGCCGCGCCGGGCGGCTCACCGTTCTCATCGATGTAGGCCTGCTGCCAGGACAGCATGTCCTGCAGCGGCGTGGCCGTGGCCACGGTCGACCACAGCACGCCCGCGGTCACCGTGTTGCCGCCGGCGCGACCGAAGTTCACGGTGCCCGTCACGCCGTTCTCCGACAGCGCGATCTGCCCGGACACCAGCGCCTCACCCCGCGCCAGCTCCAGCCGGGCCGCGACCGCGCGCGCCATCCTGGTGGAGTCGTCGAGCACCGCGTTGCGGATCGCATCGCTCGAGGCGCGCGCGTTCCGGAGCCGGTCGTACTCGCCGAGGCGGATCTTCCGCGAGATCGGCGGCAGCTCCCCGCTGACCCGGGTGAGGCCCGGGCGGGCGGCGATCGGGGACTCCGCGTCGTAGGCGCGGAACGTGGCGGCCTCGGTCAGCCCCTCACCGCCGGCGGTGAAGCGGAACTGAAGGTCGTCGATGATGCGGTGGGGCAGCCACCGCGACAGAGTGAAGCGGTTGATCTCCAGGTCCTGGAGTGCCGCGCGCGAGTATCCGGTGAGTTCCGCCGGATCCACGTAGTCGGTGTTGAGCAACATCAGCTACTACCCGCCCTTTCAGACGAAGATGATCCGGCCGGCGACATCCGCCTTGCCGGCGGCGTCGACAGCGATCGGGAGATTGGCGTCGACGACGATGCAGTGCACGAGCATCGCCCCGGACACCGGCGTGGACGTCGACGCCGGCGCCCGGACCACCGTGAACAGCAGACCCGCACACGCCTGGCGACCGTCGGAGGCGGCGTCGTCGTACAGCCCGTACTTGCCCGACGCGGTGATCTTCCCCAGCGGCAGCCCGGACATCAGGTAGCCGTCCGGGTAGTGAGTGCCGGCCGTGAACGTGGTCATGTCCAGGGTGATCGACCGGGCGGAGTCGGTGCCGTGCGCCGACCCCAACCACGACTGGTCCTCCTGGCCGAAGGTCTCGGTCCTGATGCTGAGATCCATGGTGTGCCCCCTCAGGCCGTCTTGCCGTGGCGGAGCGCGTAGAGCTCGCTGCCGCTCTTCATCCGCGCGGCCGGGCCGTCATCGCCCCCGTCGCCGCCGTGACCGATCTCCCGCACCGGGACCAGACCCTTCTGCAGGGACGCCAGCGTGGCCGCCGCGCCCTCGCCACCGGTCTCCAGCTGGGCGAGCCAGTGCTCCCGGCTGGCCGGCGCGATCCGGCCGTCGTCGATCGCAGCCAGGACCAGCTGCTCGCGGTCATCCCGCGACTGCCGGTCAGCGGCCTCGGCGCCACGCTGGGCAGCCGCTCGCGTCGACTCCCACTGCGCGGCGTCGACGATCACCGTGCCCTCCGGTGCGCCTCTGGTGCCGGCCTCGGCCCGCTCCTGCAAGGCCTCGTCCAGCGCGGCCATCGTCGTGGCTTCGTCAGCGCCGGCAGCGACACCGAGCCGCTGCCGGACGTCGTCCAGGAAAGGCGACACGTTGTCGCTCCTCTCGGTTGTGGATCGCCCAGCCGCGGTCGCGGCGGGAGTTGTGCGGAGCACCGGCATCACCGGTGCTGGGGCCTGGGCCCGACCCGCGTGCCGGTAGGCGGACAGGTCGTGCCGATCCGGGTCGCGCAGGCTGTCCCACATCCCCCAGAAATCCAGGTACGAGCCCGCGCCCGGTGTGACCTGCTCGCCCTCGGCAGTGCCCGTCTCGTCGGCGGCCGCGACACGGTCTGCAAGCCCTGCGGCGACGGCCTCCTCTGCCGTGTACCAGGTCTCCGCACGCATGACCTCGCGCCACTGTTCGGCGGTTCCACCTGCCCGGGCCGCGTAGGACGCGGCGTAGGAGTCACTGGTCGAGTCCAGCCGGCGCGCGTAGCTGGTGATCTCGGCGGCGTCACCGATCGCGACCCCCCACGCGTCGTGGATCATCATTTGCGCGCCGATGCCCATGACGATCTCGTCGCCCGCCATCGCGATGACCGAGCCGGCCGAGGCGGCCAGGCCGTCGACTCGGACCACCACGCGGGCCCGGTGGGCGCGCAGCACGTTGGCGATCGCGACGCCCTCAGTCGCGTCGCCGCCGGGGCTGTTGAGGTGCAGCACGATCTGGTCGACGTCGAGCGAGGCGACATCGCGCACGAAGTCGTCGGCGGTCAGGCCGAACCAGCCGCCGATGGTGTCGAACACGTAGACGTCGGCCGAGGTGGTCGTCGTGGTGTCGGTGCCGTCGGGCGCGGTGGCCAGCGCGAGCACCGGGCCGACCTGGTACCAGGCAGGCGGGTTCTCGCCGGCCAGCGCCACCGCTGGGCGCCGGTTCACACCACGACGAGATCGAGCAGGCACAGGTCCTCCAGGGGAGCGGGTCACGCCGCGGTCGGATCGGCGGCGGGCGGGGGCGCTTCCGGGTCGGCGCCAGGAAGGCCGTACTGCTGGCGCAGCGCTTCCTCGAGGTCGGGGTCCCAGCGCAGCAGTCCGGAGTCGACGAGCATCTTGATCGCCGCCGCGGTGGCGGGATGCCGGGAGCCGATCTCGTCGAACTCGATGCACGGCGCAGGCTCGTCCGGGCCGTAGTTCAGGTCGACGATGTCCTCGACGATGTGCGCGTTCGCGACGTCAGCCTTGGCCTGCGCGACTGTCTGCAGGCCGAGGGTGAAGAAGTCGGCGAACGTCGTGCCGAGTGCCCACGAACCGGTCTGCGTGCCGAGGTTCAGGAAGTGCGCCAACACCGCCCGGGCGATCTGCTCGTCGTGGTAGCGGATCGCGGGCATCGCATCTGGCAGTGCGCCCTCGACCCCGCGCAGCTCCAGCTTCGCGCCCTTCGGGATCCCGCCGCCGGCGTCCGGGCCGGACCGGAAGCTCTCGGCCAGCTTGCGCCCGGACTCCAGGTCCGTCGCCGAGGCCGCGGTGTAGATCGGCACGCCCATGCCGTTGCGCTCGATCGTCTGCGCCTGCACCCGCAGCAGCCGGTCCTTCAGGACCCAGTTCTTGTAGGCCGGGCGCAGCAGCGACGTACCGAACCAGTTCCCCGCCTCGCGGTCGTTGCAGTACATGACCAGCCGCGACACCGGGATCGGCTCCGCCACACCCTTCTGGACGATCGACTCCAGCCCACCGTCGCGCGCCACGTTGATCGCCTGCAGCGTGGCCGGCATCCGCGGCGCCAGCTTCCGCAACCGGGCCAGCCCGGCCTCGTCGATGCGATACAGCTGCTCGAACGGCATGTGCCCGAACACCAGGTCCAGCAGGGAGGTCTGCAGGTGCTCGCCCCAGGAGAAGCGGTCCCGGGTCCGGCGTGCCGCCGAGGCGGGCTGCTGTCCCTTCACCGGGAGGTTCAGGTCCTGGGCGACGTGCGCCACCACCTCAGGGCGGGCGTCGAGCGGGTTGATCCGCCACGTCGTGCGGCGCACCGGCAGCGTCACCGCGCGCAGCACCGAGGTGACCTGCGCGTCCTGGCGGCGCATCGCGTCGTACACCTGCACGCTGTAGGGCCACCGCAGCTCCGGGGTGGTCTCGCGGGTCGCCGCCGCCCACCAGGCGCCGCCCGACTGGTTCGCATAGCCGATCTCGGTCGTCGGAGCACTCACCGATACCCACCTCCCTCCACGTCAGAAGCCCATCCGTGCGAAATCGACCCGCTCCAGCCCTGACGTGCCGGTCGGCGTCAGTGCCTGCGGCTCCGGCACCGTCTCCGGCTCGTGCGTGAGCAGCGCCCACACCGCCATCTGCACCGCCTCCAGCGGGCTGATGTCCACCTCGCCGCGACGCGAGAACGTCCACAGATCCCCGAGCGTCCGCCGGCCCGCACCCGCCGCAGCCGCGTTCAGCTCCGGCTGGTCGAAGTGCAGCAGCCGCGGCATCTCGCCGTCGATCTCCGCGAGGAGCTCCTTCGCCGAGTGCCCGACCTCGCGCATCGTCGGCGTCAGCAGCACGATCTCCGGCAGCTCGTCCGCCTCGTTCTCGGCCAGGATGTCGGGCACCAGGTGCCCGGCCGGGCCGCCCGGGTCGATCGCCACCGGCGCGTCGTAGTCACCCGCCAGCTCCCGCAGGCGCGGCAACACCCAGGCCGTACCGCGGCCCACCACCGGGCTGGCCGCGCGATCGACCTGGGCGAGCTGCACCACCAGATCTCCGTCGCGCCATCCAGCCACCGCGATCGTGGTCTCCGTCGCGTTCGGCCACGACGACGCAACGCCGAACGCGACCGGCCTTTCCGGTGCAAAGAGCGCACCCGCGCGCGCCGCCCACGCCGCCGCCGGGATGACCCGCTTCGCCTCCGCCGGGTCCTCGTCGAAGAGCCCGATCCGCTCCCGCAGGTAGCCAGCCAGGCCCAACTCGCCGAGCTCGCCGGCGCACCAGTCCACCGTCACCAGGCCCGGCCGACGATCCGCCAACGACGGGTTCGACGGGATCAGGTGCTCGAGCGCCAGCGGATCGAACGTGCCCGCCTTGATCTGCCGGCGCACCAGCTCGGGATCAGCCGACCACTCGAACCCGGCCAGCTTCGCGTCCCCGTCGACCATGCGCTGCCGCAACTGCCGCAGCTGCACCGAACCGGCCACCCCGGCCGAGGAGGCGTAGATGACCATCGGCTTCGGCCGGGTCGTCATGCCCGACACGGCCGCCTCGATCATCGCCGGATCCAGGAACAGCGCCTCGTCGAGGACCAGGAGGTCGACGTCGTCGAACCCTCGGCCCATCTTCGCCGAGCGCGCCACGAACGAGATGAACGCGCCGTTCGTCAGCGTGATCGTCACCTGGTCGGCCGTCGAGTGCGGCTTCCCGGCCACCCTGCGCAACAGCGACGGCGTCCTCTTGATCAACGTCCACAGCCGCTTGAATGCCTTCCGACACTGTGCGAACAGATGCGCCGTGTGATAGACGTTCTGGCCCAGCTCGAACAGCGCGTACAGCTCGATGATCTCGATGACCGAGCCCTTGCCGTTCTGCCGCGGCAGGATCAGCAGCAGCGACAGCGCCGCCCAGCTGCCGTCCGCGTGCTCCCGCAGGCCGTGCTCGCACACGAACCGCTGCCACGGCATCGGCTCCATCCCGGCCGTCTCGGCCAGGAACAGCGCCTCACGCCCTGCGCTGGTCGGAGCGGATGGGGCGGACCACACCCGCGGCTCCTGCGAGCCGATCAGCTCGCATCCGCGCCACTTCGTCGAGCTCATCCGGCGTGTCCTCCTCGGGCTCGTCGAGCACAGCCGCGGCCTTCGCTGACACCTTCGGAGGGGCCGCAAGCTTCCGCAGCTGGTCCAGCACCCGCATCAGCGCGCCGGCGGCGACCCGATCACCCGCGTCGAACTCCCGGGCCAGCTGCCTGGCAAGCTCCGCCGACGCCGTCGCCTGCACCGCGTCCGGCATCGTCCGCAGCTCGCGGTTCACGGCGATCAGCATCATGCGGCGGGCCATGCCGACCACCCGCCGTCGTCTCGAAATCTGGGCCACTTTTCCGGGCCGTTTTCGGCGTTTTCGCAGGTCAGAAACGGCGCCGAAATCGCGTACCGATCTTGATCGGGATTTCCGCCCGGGAAACGGCCGCTGAAATAGGAATCGGAAGATGGCTGCGGGGTCGTCTGCGTGTCGCGCTGGATTTCCTGGCGGTTTGTGCTACCAGACGGGTAGCTCGACGCTGCTGCGTCGTGCGCGTCGCATCTGGTTGCCGAGTCGTGCGCCTGCTCCGCGGTTGCATGGCGAGCATGTGATGCGGTCGCCCTCTTGACCTCCGAGTGCTCGGGGGTTCGAGTGGTCGAGGTCCATGCGGCTCGGGTTGGTCATGATGCCGTCGCACTTGGGACCTGCGATGGGGCAGTGCGTGCCGATGGCGGCGGGCAGCAGCTCGCGTCTGCGTCGCTGGTGTGCCGAGCCGAGTCCGCGTTGTGTGGTGGTGCCTCGCCTGGCCCAGCGTTGGTTGTCGCGTCTGCTGGTCATGGCCGGCTGCTCGGGGTGGGGTGTACGGCGGTGGGTGTGCCGAGGCTGGGCGCGTCGATGGTGGGCACGCGGGGTGCTGCGATGAGCAGGCCGGCGAGGAGTCCGAGGAGGACGAGCGAGGCGCCGAGTGCGACGTAGCGGGGTGCGCTCATGGGCGTCACCTCGGGAACGACGAGAGCCAGCCCGAAGGCTGGCTCTGGTGACACGTGTGCGCTTGTGGGGCGCATCCTGCATCATCGCCCAGCCCTTGGTCAACTCGCCACGTCGTCCTGTGACAGCGCGGCGGCGAGGAGGGTGAATCGCTCGGGTGGCCACCATGCCTCGCATGAGGGGTGGATGCAGGCGGCGTAGCGGTCGGTGAGGTTGATCTGGATGGCTGCCTTGCGGATCTTCTGGCCGTCTTCGGTGACGATGACGTGGCGGTTGCGGCAGGCGGGGCAGGGCCGGATGGCTTCGCTCCAGCGTGCGGGGCTGACGATGGCTCGGGCTTCCATGACCCAGCGTCGTGCGTCTTCGACGGCGGCCTCGGGGTCGTCGGGCTGCCATGCGGTGAGGGCGTTGTAGGTGGGCTGGCCGTCGGCTGCTCGGGTGGTGCGGCGGATGGCGGCGAGCAGCTCGACGGCGGTGGTGTTGAGCGGGGAGCGGTGTGCGCCTCGGCTGCCGTTCCCGCTGCCGTTGGTGGAGTGGACGGCTTCGTCGACCTGGGCGAGTAGGGATGGCAGGTAGGCGGTGATGGGGCGGAGGCCGGCGTGGAGTCGTCGGAGGTGGCGGCGGTGGATGGCGCCTGCGGTGCGCATGGCGCAGAGGGCTCGCTCGGCGCCGTCGATGTTGCCGCGTTCGGTGGCGTAGGCGTGGCGGGCGCGGAGCATCCGGATGTGTTCGACGTGGATGCGGTTGACGTTGCGGAGCTGGTCGCGTGCGGCGGCGTGGTCGCGGTCGAGCTGGTGGATGCCGGGCTGGGTGAGTTCGTCGATGGCGACGCTGAGTCGGAGCGCGGCGGGCATGTCGGGCTGCTGGTCGGGCTCGGTCACTCGGCGGCCTCGGTGTCGAAGCCGAGCTGCTCCGGCTCGGCGGCGGGCACGGCGGTGCGGGGCCGCCAGATCACCCAGAGGTGGCAGTCGGGGCACTCGTACTGCTCGTGGGTGCGGGCCATGTCGGCGGCCCACACGGCCCAGTGCATGGGCCCAGGACCGTAGGCGTGCGGCTCGGTGCAGAAGACGCGCTCGGTGGTCACGGTGCGGGGAGCTCCGATCAGGTCGTGGCGATGAGCGGGCGCAGGATGGCGGCGGCCAGGAGTGGCGGCACGGCGTTGCCGACCTGCTGGTGACGAGAGGTCTTTGAGCCCTTAAACGGGTAGTCGGCCCGGAACGACTGCAGGGCCGCGGCCTCCTGGACCGACACCGGAACCGAGCCGTTCTGAAATTGCGCCTCGCCCTTGTCCCACGCCTTGTGTCCGGGCCTACCGATGCGCGGATCCCCCAGGACTGTCGTGGCCGGCCGGGTCAGCACCCACACGTCGGACCGGGACTTACCTGTGATCGTGGGTGCAGGCCTGGACACAGGTGTGTCCGGGCGGTCGCCGTGCCGTTCCGCGAGACCAGCACCACGTGTTCGGCGGTAAGCGACCTCGTCGGACCAGCCGAGCGCCTCGGCCATCGTGATCCAGCGCGGCAGCTGCGAACCGAACAGGTCCATGCCGTCGAGCGCGGCATGCGTCGGCGTAGGCGGCTGCGCGATCCCGTCCAGCCGTGCGATCAGAACAGCCCGCGTCCGCGTCTGCGGCACCCCGTAGTCGGCGGCCAGAAGCTTCCCCGTCCACGTCGAATACCCCTCCTGGCGAAGCTGCGCGGCGACGATCTGCCAGATTGGCAGTACTTCCTCGACCTGCTCGAGCACCACCCAGCGGGGGTGTAGCTCGAGCGCCCAACGCCCAGGAACCCACACGAGCTCACCGCGGGGGTCGCCTAGCCCTGCTTTCCTGCCGGCCTTGGAGAAGGTCGTGCATACCGGTGAGCCGATGAGCCCGTCGACCTTGCCTGCGAACGGGGTCGGGGAGTAGGTCGTGAGGTCGGCCTGCACGCGCCAGTGCCCGGCAGCGTCCGCGGTGCGGCATGCGTCGCGGTCGCGGTCGATGCCGACGATCGGCCCGGTGTAGCCGGCCAGACGGGCGCCTTCTTCCCAGCCGCCCGGTCCCGCGAACAGGTCGAGGATCACGCGCGGACCGCTTCCCGTTCGGGCCACTGGGCTTTCTTCAGCCACCCGGCGCCGCGCCGGCCGTCGAGCCACGGCCCGTCGAACCCGATCCAGTCGCACCCTGCCGTGGCCAGCGCGACGGCGTCGGCCTCGTCGTCGGTGATGCGGGCGAGGCCGAACCCGGGCCAGCAGGCGGCGACGGCGCGCTTCACGTCGGCCTTGGCCGCGTGCCCGTTGCCCGCGATGTAGCCCTTCATGGTGGTCGGGTTGAGTACGGCGACGGGTACCTCGGCGCGGATGAGCCGGTCGATGATCAGCCATCGGAGCGCGGCGCGCTCGTCCGGCTGGCCGAGGGTGGCGGCCCCGGGGAGTGGTCCCTCGAGGACGACGAGCTTGGTGTTGACGGTGACGAGCCCGGTGAACCACAGGAAGATCGATCGGATGCGGTCGTGGACCTCGACGAGGTCCTTGTGGTGCTTCTCGGGACACGGCTTGTGGCCGAGGTGGCAGGGCAGGGAGTCGGTGGTCTTGACCCAGGTGGTGACGTGGCCGGTGTCGGTGATCTGGGCGGCGCCTGTGCTGGTGAGCGACAGGTCGCCCCCGAGGACGGAGGGGGGCATCAGGCGACGTCCCGGTAGGAGCGGCCGTCGAGGACGCGATCGATGCTGCCCCGGCAGACGCCGAACTCGCGGGACAGTGCCGAGACGTTCAGCCGCTGGTTCGCTGCGGCGGCTCGGCGGCGGATCTCTCGGACCTGGTCTGTAGTGAGCTTGGCCCGCGGGTTGGCCGTGCCGATCAGTGGGCGCGGGTTCCACCTGCCTTCGTCGCGGCGGACCCTGTTGTCGGTCCGCTTGTGGCAGCTCAGGCAGAGCGGACGGTATCGCTCGACGTCCGTGCTCCACCGCACGGTCGAGCCGTTCTCGGTGCCCTCGATCGGCGCTGGGTCGGTCTCGTCGTACGACCACTGCCGCGCGGGATCGGGGCAGCTGGCGCACTGGTGGGTGGACGCCTTACCGCGTGCTCGCTCGACGCGCTTGTGCATGGCGCGATAGGTGGGCTGCGCACCAGTCCAATCGGCACGGCTCGGGCCGGTTCGGAGCGATGCCCGCCAGCTCTCGTAGTGCTCCTGGCACCGGAGGGCGCGGTAGACCGGCTCGGAGCAGACCGTGAGCCTGCACGTGGCCCCGAGCGGCCCCCGACAGTCCTCGCAGAGCGGGCTGGAGCAGCCGGGGCAGCGCGGCACGTCGTCGGCGCTCACTGCTCGGCTCCGGCCGCGATGCTCGCGGCGATCGAGGCGCTGTCGACGGCGGGTCCGCGCCACATGCCGTCGCGCAGCTCGGCGATACCAGGCGGGAAGCTCTCGGGGTTGACGCATTGGCCGTGAGGACCGTCGGCGGAGCGGTGGCGGTCGAACAGCTCGGCGCCGGAGAACGTTCGGTGGCACGCGGAGCAGTGGGCGGCTCGCTGACCGGTCCATCGGGCGTCACAGCCCCCGCAGGCGGCTGGGGCGGCGGGGCGGCGAACCCTGGATGCCGCTTCCTCGCTTCCCCTTTCGCGCAGGAGCGACGAACTCGGGTCCGCCGGTACATTGGGACCCTCGGGGATGTTGATGTTGTTAGAACGCGACTGAGGGGCGCTCATCGGCGTGGTGTCCTCTCGTGGGCTCGTGCCAGCTCCCGCGGGTCCAGCGGGGCGTGCTGCACCCCTGCGGCCTTGAGGCGGGCGATGTGCGCGGGTGCGCGGTCGAGCGGCTCGCCGTCGGACACGCGGACGCAGAGGGCGCCGGCGGGTTGGGCGCAGCCGTGGGGTGGGAAGGGGCAGGGGACGGTGAGGGCCTGGTCCTGGTCGGCCTGGTCGTCGAGGTTCACGCCTCGGCTCCCATCGACGGCGGCCAGGCGAGGCAGCACAGGTCGCACGTCCACGAGTCGTGCGCGACGTCGGCGCGCAGCAGCCGAAAGCACTCGGGACACGTCGGCGCGGAGCACCGGTCGCACGCCTGCTGGGCGCGGACGGTCTGGTGACGGCACGGCTCGGTCACGTCGTCGCTCCGGCGTGGAACGGGCACCGGTGCGTGCCATCCGGGAGCGTGACCCAGCCGTCCCGTCCGGCGACCATGCGCAGCACCTCGTCGGAGCGTGCGGCCCGCGAGGTGGCCGGGCACGGGTGCGCGCTGGCCATGCCGTACTGGGTGGCGGTGCCGACGAGGGGGACGTCGCACGCCCACACCTGGGCGATCACGACGCGGCCTGCGCGATCTGCTCGGCGGTCCACGGGGTGTGGTCGCAGCGCACGCCGGGCATGAGCGGGCCGCGGTGGCGCGCGGCGGGGTCGATGCGCCAGCCGTCGCCCTGGCACCAGACGCACGCCCGGATGGCCATGCGGCGCTCGCGGTCGTCGATGTCGGCGTCGGTGATCTCGTGGCCGCAGTTCGGGCAGCTGAGGCTCATCGCGCGCTCCGGGCCGGCGACGCGGCGTCGCGCGCGCTCGCGGTCAGGTGGCTGGCTTCACAGATTGAGTTGGTCCCGGACCACTTCGGGGGTCGGCTCACGGTGGTCGAGGGCAAGGACGTGCGGAGCGCAGCGGAGCATGTCCGCGGCAGCCGGGGAGCGGAGCGACCCGTGCAGTTGGGCGAAGCGGAGCGAGCCCTGGTGTATTCACTGTTCTGGTAGGGGGCACCACGGTGCATAGCTATTCGGCACCGTGGTGCATAGCTATTCGGGCCGTGGAGATCCACAACAGCGGTCCTGAGCGACCCGATAGCCCTGCACGACGGCGCAGAGCTATCGACGGTCAGGACGTCACTTCGGCGGGGAACGAAAGTCGGTACGTGGCGGCCCGCGGACGCTGCCCCCGACCGCCCACTCCGGGCGCCGTGAGCATCAGCCAGCCGGACGCGCGGAGGGCCGACAGGTGCTCCCTGACGGCCCGCTCGCCGAGCCCGGAGTTCTCCATGACGAGCTCCACGGACGGCCGCGCGCTGGTGCCCGTGCCGTTCGCGTAGGTCGCCACGATGAACGCCACGCCCTTCGTCACGATCGGTACCGGGGCGGCGCGGAAGCGTCGTTCCCACTCGTGTTTCCGGCACGGTTCGGCCTTCCAGGTGTCCACTCACGCGGGCCTCTCTTCGGTCGCCCGACGGTTGGCCGCCAGGCCGAGGGAGCTGCGGATCCTGGCGGTGGTGTAGGTGGTCATGCGGGTGTGGCTGGCGATGTGCGCGTCGGGGAGTCCGCGCGTGTGGAGGATCAGCACCAGTCGTGCCCGGTCGGGGTGGAGCAGTGCTTCGGCGGGCTCGTCGCCGGCCAGGGCACGCCGGTAGCGGCCGGGCTCGATGGGCCCGGCGTCGATGGCGGCTTCGGCCCGCCAGTTCGCGACGTGGACGGCGTGGGCGTCGCAGCAGCGTCGGCAGGTGACCTGGTTGCGGTAGCGGTGGCGCTGGTAGGCCTGCTCGGTGCCACACGCGGGGTTGCCGGTCACCGCGCGGCTTTCTTCCGTGGCGGCCCGCCGGTGCGCTTCTTGTTCTGCCAGCGGCTGGCGTATGGGCAGCTGACGGCGTGGTGGAGGTACAGCTGCTGTCCGCGTGCGCGTGCGGCGGCGGCGGGTCTGGGGCCGAGGACGCCGTACTTGCCGCCGAGTTGGATGACGTTGCCGCGGTCGGGGTCGGGGTCGACGTCGACGGGCATGTTGGCGCCGGTCTTGGCCATCTGGACCCAGCGGATGGGGGCGGAGCAGTAGTTGCACTGGTCGGCGGGGGTCACGGCGCGACCTCGGTGACGGGGCCCCAGCGGCGGACGAGTTCGGCCCAGTCGAGGTAGGTCTTGCCGCCGTCCTTGTAGCCCTTCCACTCGCCCTGGTGCGTGCGACCCCACTGGGGTGAGCACCCGTCGCAGTCGCCGTCGGTGCCGTCGTGGACGCCCGTGACGGCATCGGGCTCGGGGGCGCCGATGTCCCAGGCGCGGGGCGCGCTCACGTTCGCACCTCTGTGCCGCGACGCCCCTTGACGACGAGTGTGTGCGTGCCGCTGGCGACGTTGGCCTGGACGCTGGCGCGGTAGCAGGTGCCGTCCGTGATGAGCACGTAGTCGTTCTCGATCACCACGGTCTGGCTCTCGCCGCTCTCGGTGTCACGGCAGGTGACCTCGGTGCTCACGTCGTCCCTCGCCGTCTCCCGGCCTGCCTGGACGGGCATGTCGGCGTGCAGTCCTGCCGCGAGCAGCCCCGCTTCACACCGGAGCGGGCGTGCTGCCACGCGTAGACGTGCCGGTTCGGTACGACGTCGTTGCGCAGCGTCTTCAGGACGTAGCCGGGCCAGCCGGTCAGCTCTTCGGGGATGGCGCGGCCAGGGCGGACGTCGAGGGGGAACGTCCAGGAGTCGTGGGGGCCGGCGTACAGCTCGACGGTGACGGTGGTCATCAGCAGCCGCCTTCGCACGTCGGCTCGTCGGGCCGCTTCCACCCGAGGGCGACGAGCGCCGCCTCAGTGCGCTCGGGCAGTCCGATCGTCGCCTCGCCGTCGACGGTCGTGATGAGCGCCGCGAGTTCGAGCGTGACGCGCGACTCGCCGGTGCCGCCGGTGATCCGGACGGCCTGCACGGCGTTGCTGATGTCGGTGTCGCCGATGAACACGGACCCGCCGCCGCCTGCGCGGAGGGTGATCAGAACGGGGCTGCTCACGACTCACCCCCGGCGGCGGCCTTCCAGTCGTCCAGCTCGCTGTCGTCGTCGCCGACGCGGGCGTAGGACTGGAGCGCGGTCGCACCGGCGAGGGCGAGCGTGGCGTTGGCCTGGGCGAGCCGCAGGTGGTAGCTGACGGCGTCGTCCTCACCGTCGGCCCGAGCGATCGCGGCACACTCGATTTGCGCCTCGGCCTCGACGTACCTGTCGACGGCGCGCATCAGGTGCCCTCGATCCGGACGACGAACGGCGTGCCGTCGGCCATCTCCACGCTCAGCTCGTACTCGTCGACCTCGTCGAGGATCGCGACGACGTCGTCGCCGTTGAGTCCGGCCACGATCGCGGCCATCAGCTTCTCGGGGCCCATCAGGCGTCCGTCCCGAGCGGCGCGTCATCGTCGTCCTCGAACGGCAGCTGCTCGTCCTTCGGCGCCGGCGACACCGACCCGAGGTCGACCTCCATCACCCGCATCCCGATGACCGGGCGCTCCTCGCCGTCGGCGCGCTTCTCGGTCGCGATCTGCACGCACTCGGCGCTGCCGCTGAACGTCATGATGTCGCCGAGCGCGATCTCGGGGACGTTCTCGCCGGTGGACTTCATGCCCCGGAACTTGACGAAAGTCTCGGTCATCGGGTTGCTCCTGTCTCGGCCGTCGGGGCGGCCGTGGTGGTGGGGTCGAGGTAGTCGGCGCGCTCGATCAGGTCGGCGGCCAGCGCGCGGAGCCGGGGCCCGTCGAGCCAGATGCACACCGCGGTCTCATCGCGGGCGAGCACGGCCGATCCGGTGCGGGTCCACATCTCGACGGCGTGGTCATCGGCGAGCGTGGGCGCCAGGACGACGCGGCCCTGGCCGTTGACTCCGGCGTGCTCGGCCATGGAGATCACGACTCGCCTGCCGTGTCGCCCTCGGCCGCGGCGAGCTCGGCCTCCATCTCCAGCTGCTCCCGGGCGCGGGCCTCGTCCTCGGTCTCGACCAGCTCCCCGTCGAGGACGTCCTCCCCAACCTCGGGCAGGTCCGACACGTCGATCGGCCGCTCGTCGGCGGGCAACTGCGGCGCCGCGAACGGCTGCTCGCCGGCCACGTCGCGGGCGTCGCGCATCTGCTGACGCCGGTACTCAGCCGACGTCGGCACCCACTTCGCGAGCTGCCGCACCGCCGACTTCAGCCACATCGCGTCCGGGTTCGTCGTCCATGGGCTATAGGGCGAGTCGGCGCCGGTCGCGGACTTCTTGATCCGTGCGATCGCGGACCGGTTGAGCACCACGACCTTCGACGTGGCGCCGTCCTTCATCACGGCGTACGCGTAGACGAGGCGCAGGTCGCCGCGGTTGTCGGAGTCCCAGTCGATGAAGTGCCGGGGCCGCTCGTCGACGCCGGGCTGGTAGTCGAACCGGTCGCCCGTGTACACGACCTCGGCGACGACCGAGGCGACAGCACCGGCGCGGTACATCAGCTCGATGTGGCCCTGGTAGCCGACGATCCCGAGGATCTCCAGCTTCCCCTTCACCTTCCGCGGGGTGAGGTAGTACTGCTCGGTGCCGGGCTCCAGGCCCAGCCGGGCAGCGTCGAGCAGGGAGGCCAGGAACACGGCCGGGTTGTTGCCGGCCGCGACCTCCAGCTCGGTGCGCCCGGAGCGGTCGCCGTCGTACTTCTTGCCGCGCTTGAGCGCACCCTGGGCGACGCGCACCCACTGCTCGGGCTTCACGTGTGACGGCAGGACGGCGCCGAAGTCGGGGGCGTACTGGGCGACCATGGCGCGGGGGCCGGTGTCGCGTGTGGCGACGGCCTTGCTGGCGGCGTCGGTGACGGTGCTCATGCTGCGGTGGCCTTCCTGGCGGGCTTGGCGGGTCGGAGGTGGGGCGGTGCACCGTCGGCGCCGGGGACGCGCATGGCGACCTTCTGGCCGTCGCACCACGCCTCCCTGGCGGTGCCCATGGCGTCGGCGAGCAGCGCGGCGGCTTCGGTCTTGGCGGCCTTCACGGCCTTCTCGGTGGCGCACGCGCTGATGTAGGCGGTGGCGATCTCGGCGGGCACGTCGACTGCGGTGCCGTCGATGTCGGGGTGCAGCTCCTTCACCGTCTGGTAGGTGGCGGAGTGGCTGTCGATGCTGGGCCGGGGGCCGTCGTCGAGGCTGGCGATGAACTTCTCGGCCTCGGTGCGCATGAACCGGGCTTCGTCGGGGGCGGCTGTGATCTGGTACTCGCGGTAGTCGCTGCCGCCGATCAACACGGCGACGTGGCACAGCTCCAGGCCGAGGCAGTCGAGGTACCAGAGGCACTGGGCCCGGTAGTGGACGGGGATCTCGTCGGTGCTGTCCGAGCCCCAGTCGTCGGGCATCCGCGCGGTCTTGCCCTCATAGATCGCGCACGGCTTGCGGCCGCGGCGGCTGGGGTAGAGCAGCCGGTCGGGGGCGGCTGTCTGGTAGTCGCGCTCGGCGTGGACGAACGCCGGCGTGGTGCGCACCGACAGCTCGGGGTGCAGCTCGGCGAAGCGGGCGGCCACGACGTCCTCGAGGAGCGTGCCCCACCGCATGGGCTCGGTCAGCTCGACAGGCCCGACGTCGCCACGCTTGCGGTGCCACAGGCTGAACGGGGACTCGTAGGGGCTGATGCCGAGGACGGCGGCGATCTCGCTGCCACCGATGCGCCGTCGGCGGGCAGCGGCCCACTCGTCGGTGCCGGGGACCAGCCGGCCGATCGGGAGGGCGGTCATCGGACGGGCCACGCGGCATCGAGCCGGTCGCACATCTCGTCGCCGTGCCCGTCGGGGGCGATCGCGATGATGACGGCACGGTGCGCGGTCAGTGAATCGACGAGGTTCGCCCGGTCGTGGGCGAGCCACTTCAGTGCTCCGACGATGAGGTCGCGGTCGGTGTCGTCGCCGATGTCGGCGGCGATGCTGAGTGCCTGCGTTGATCCGTAGATCATCAGTCGCACCCCCAGCCCAAGACGGTCCGTTCGTAGCGGTTCTGCGCGCGGTCGGCGAGGTCCTGGTCGTAGAACGGGTACTCGCGCTCGTCCTCGGCGGCGTCGATGGCCTGCTCGTCGCGGGCGTCCTGGGCGCGGGCTTCCCCGGCCTGGAGCCAGGTCTTCGTCGTGCTCATCGGGCCAGCTCCTGCATCAGCCGGGCGGCATCCTCCGCGGGCAGGGAGCCGGTCTCACCGTCGGCCGTCGTGCGTCCGGTGATGACGACGTTCCCGCGGATCGACCATCCGTCGGTGCGGTGCAGGAGCCGGTCGATGCGGGGGTTGCTCGGTCGGGGTGGGGCGCTGATGGCGCCTTCTTCGTCGACCCACAGCGAGCAGCGGGGCCCGGTGACGTGCTCGATGTAGTTGCAGTTGATGTGGCGGCGGAGGTCGGCCAGCCCGTCGTCTCCGTTGTCGGCGATGACGATGTCGCGGATGGGCTGGTCGAGGGCGGCGGGCACGAGCAGGGCGCGGTAGCCCGCGGTAGTGGCGGTCATCGAAGTCTCCAGGGCAGGAACCGGCGCCGACGAGCGGGCGCGGGCGGGGTGGGTGTGAGCTGCACGAGCCGCCGCACGAGCGCGGTGTCGTCGAGCCACACGTGCGGGTCGAGCGCGCGCAGGTAGGCGGTCTCGTCGCCGAACTCGCGGTCGGAGAGACCGCCGCGGCGGTAGAGCCGTCCGAGGGTGTCGAGCTGCCGGGTGTGGAAGAACTCGGCGTGCGCGCGCAGGTAGGCGAGGGTGCGGCGCCGGTGGTCGGGGCTCATGTCGTCGAGCCGGATCCGGACGAGCTGGCCGCCGTCGCTCCAGGTGGCCCAGTGGTCGGCTTGGTGGAGGAGGTGGGCGAAGCCGGGCTCGGCGAGTGGGGCACCGCCCCGGCCGGCCGCATTGCTGCGGCCAGCCGAGGCGACGGAGGCGTGAGCGGTCACTAGTCGGCGACCATGCGGATCTCGTCGGCCTGCTCGCGCTGCCGCCGGATCTCGTAGGTGCCGGCGCCGATCGCGTTGGCGCCGTGCTCCTCGGTGTGGACCATGTAGGCAGTCGCGCCGTCCGGGACGGTGAGCGTGCCGAGCAGCAGCCCGGAGCGGCCCCCGTCGTCGGACGCGTCCCAGTAGCAGCCGGGCCCGTCGAAGCTGTGCAGGCTGTGGGTGTTCCCGCCCGCCGACTCCGCGCGGACGACGAGCGCGCCGGCCGCGGGGATCGCGGTGGTGGCGGCGGGCCGGTTCGGGCGGAACAGGACGATGAGGTCGCCCTGGGCCTGCGCGCAGCCGGTGAGGACGGGAACGTCGACCTGGGCGTCGAGGACGCCGAGGGTGTCGACGCCGGCGCGGTCGAGGATGTTGCCGAGCGTGGTCATGTGGATCTCCTTGTCGGTGGCGTGCATGAGGTGGTCAGGTGCGGCGGGCGAGGCCCGCGTACTCGGCGGGCGACACGTCGTAGGTCCAGGCCGCCGCGGCAACGGGGTCGGGGATGTCGGCGGGGACGGTGAGTCCGAACCGGCGGATGGTGCCGTCGCGGTCCGCGGATCCGTTGGTGCACAGCAGGACCCGGACGGGCTCGTCGTAGATGGCGGCAGGCACGTCGTAGAGCGCGAGCTCGCGGCCCGGGTTGCCCGGGTCTGG
Source organism: Pseudonocardia sp. 73-21 (assembly GCF_001899645.1). Taxonomy (GTDB): domain Bacteria; phylum Actinomycetota; class Actinomycetes; order Mycobacteriales; family Pseudonocardiaceae; genus Pseudonocardia. The sequence continues at coordinate 142,731 of NZ_MKVV01000044.1, forward strand.
GACGTTGTCTTCGACCTGGGCGAGGCCGGCGTCGACGACGAACCGGTCCCAGCCGCGCTTCTCGATGGCGCACCGGCGGATCTCCGCGTTGGGCTCCTTCAGGATCCGGTCGGGTGCCCACCCGTCACCGGTGACGAGGTCGGCGGGGACGCGGACGCCGTGCCACCAGTGCCCGGCGTAGCCGTCGGCGTAGGCGAGCGCGGGCCCGGTCTCGCAGTGCAGCCGGGCCTGCTGGTCCCGCTCGATGACGGTGGGGCGGTCGGTGAGGATGGCGGCGCCACGCGTCGGCCACCACCAGCCGGTCTGCCAGATCGCGGCGGTTATGGCCTCTAGGCGGGGTGACGGCTCGATGGCGGCGACGTCGAGGGCCCGGGTGTAGAGCGTGGCCCAGTAGGCGTCCCACCAGGGCGACAGGCTGCTGTAGATGTCGTTCGCCATCGCGTCCCCGAGCTGGCCCCAGAGCTGGTCCCGGAGCTGGTCCCCGAGCTGGTCCCAGAGCTGGTCCCAGAGCTGGCCCCGGAGCTGGTCCCCGAGCTGGTCCCGGAGCTGGTCCCCGAGCTGGTCCCAGAGCTGGTCCCGGAGCTGGTCCCCGAGCTGGCCCCGGAGCTGGTCCCCGAGCTGGTCCCAGAGCTGGCCCCGGAGCTGGCCCCAGAGCTGGCCCGGCGCCTTCGCTCCGGGCTTGAACAGGTGCTCGCGAAGCACGGTGCTGGCGAACACGCCGCCGAGCGGCGAGTCCATCCAGATCGTCAGCGGTGGTACCTCGAGGCCGGCGGCGCGGTAGGCCTCGTGGACGGCTGCTTCGGCGGCGGGGCGGTCGCAGCGTTCGGTGGAGAGCGCAGTGGTCATCCAGCCGTCGCGGAGCTTGTCGGTTGCGGCGCGCTGCTCGGCCGACATGGTTCCGGCGTAGGTCATTGGGATGCTCCACTGGCTCGGAGGATGCGGACGGTCTTGCAGGGCCACTCGGCGCCGTCTTCGGCGCAGATGCCGTCGGCGTGGTGGTGGAGGGCGGAGATTCCGGCGACGAGGGTGTGGCGTGCGGCGAAGACGTCGATGCAGCGTTCCTCGGAGAAGTGGAGGGGGAAGACGGCTTCGTCGGTGAACACGTTGCGGCGGACGGGGTCGAACAGGATGGTCACGGCTGGACCACCACCGGCAGGGGCTCGGTGATCTGGGCGTCCCACTGGTCGATGTCCCAGCCGGGGTCGCCGGGCTGCGGGGTGTCCAGGCCAGCGAAGTCGCCGTCTTGGAGAGACATCTCTGCTCCTCGTGCCTCGTACTGCAGGTTCAGGAAGTAGCGGGCGACGGCGCACGGCAGGACCTCGTTGCGCTTCCGCAGGTTGCATCGCGGGCATGCGGTGTCGACGTTCTCGGGGACGTCGCCGGGGTTGACCACGCCGAACACGTCAAGAGCCGCCTCGTCCGCAGCCAGCGGAATCAGGTGGTCGAAGTGGATCGTCGAGTCGGCCGCCAGAGCTGCGCGGCAGAGCCAGCAGGACGCGACACCTCGAAGTGCGACGCCGCGGGCGAGGATCTCTGCGGTTCGCCACGGCCTGGTCGGTAGAGCCAGCTTCCGGGCTCGACGCCTTGCCTTCGCCGCCCGCGCGGCCTGCCGTCCGGCCTCGGACCTGTTGTACGACTGATCCTGGATGCGGATGCGTTCGAGGTTCCGCAGCCGGTAGTCGCGCTTCGCGGTCGGGTTGGCCATGCGGCGCTGCCTCATGTACTCGCGCCGACGATCAGCGTTGCGGGCAGCGGACTCGCGCCCAACGCGACGGACCTGCTCGCGGTTCTGGCTGCGGTAGAGCGCGCTTCGCGTAAGCTCCGACTCGCGGTTCTGTGCGTACCGTTCCCGGTCGAGCCGCCGGCTGCGTTCGCCGGTGATCAGCCGGTACTGCCGCGCTCGCTCGACGTTCTGTAGGCGGTAGGCGCGGTTGCAGTCCTTGCACCTGGGCTGCAGCCCGTCGCTGTTCCGGGTCATCCGACTGAACGCGTCAGCAGGTCGCGCCAGTCGGCACCCCGTGCAGACCTTCACGACTCGAACCGCTCGATGACAGGGCCGTACTGCTCTTCGACGTAGCCGCGACTGCGTGGGGGGCTCGTGCGGCGGATGTATGAGCCGCCGACCGTGGGCCACCACTCGTCCTCGTGGCGGTCCGCGAGCAAGGGCTGGGCCGCAACGGGCTCGCGGTCGCCGAGCGCGCCGACGGCGGCCAGCTGCTCGGCGACGTGGCGGGCGTACTCGTCCGGGCCGGGCCAGTACCGCGAGCCGTTGTATGCGGTGATCAGCTCTCGGCCCCATCCGCAGCGGCAGCTGGCGCGAGGCCCGTGCGGGTCCAGGATGTGCGCCCGCAGCGTGGTGGCCGCGCCCTCGATGGCCGCCGTCCGGTCGCGCTGCCCGATCTCGTCGCCGTGCCGCTCGGCGGCGGCCACGGTGGCGGCGTCACGGGAACGCTCGACGTGCTGACGTGTGTTCGCCAGCTCCATGCGGAGCCGCGCGATGGTGCCGCGCTGCTCCCCGATCGTGGCCGACGCCCGCCCGTACATGCGCCGGAAGTGCCGGGCGGCCTGCCCTTCCTCGGACACCCGGACCTCCATCCACAGGTCCTCGGGTGTGGGGGTGGCGCGGAGCCGCTCGACGAGGGCACGGGAGCCGGCGAGCTGTCCGCTCAGCAGGTTGATGCGCCTGCGCATCTTCGCCTTCTTCACGACGCCACCTGCTCGCAGACCAGGCGCACCGCGTCGTCGGGTACGCGGTTCAGCACGCGCCAGCCGTCGAAGTCGGCCCAGTGCATCGGCACCGTCGCCACCGTGAGGTCGATCAGGCCGTGCCGGGCATCCTCGCCATCGCGGGCGTTCATCTGGTCGGCCAGCGACGCCGACCAGTAAAGGACCGGGGGCAGCGTCATGACCGCACCCCGTCCGACGGGAGCCGGCCACCGGGCGCGTCGTAGCGGGCACGGGCCTCCTCGACGACGTCGGGGAACGCGCGGGTCAGCGCCAGCAGGTTCGCCGTGTCGGCCTTCATGACCGCCGCCATGATCAGCGCGTCGAACGGGACGTCGGGCAGCTTCGTCGCGACCGTGTAGTCGTAGAGGCCGCTCATCGCCCACCGCCGAGGAGCTTCGCCAGCAGCGACGTCCCCGGCGCGGGCATCCGCACCCCCGGCGACGGCGGCCGGGGTCGCAGCACCACCCCGGTGATGGCGATGGCATGGACCTCGCCGCGCCGCTCACCGAGGCGGTGGCGGGGGGTCTTGCGGCGCGAGCAGTACTGCTCGGCGATGGAGGCGAGCTGGGCGACGTCGAGGACGGCTGGCAGTTCGGCGGTGGGTGTGGCGTTGAAGCTGTCACCATAGGTGGTGGTCACGAGGGTTGCTCCTCTTGATCGGGCGGGGCCGGGCGCGGTGGTGGCGACCGGTCCCGCTGCTGTTACTGGGGGGTTTGGGTGGGGCTCTGTGGCGGGCCGGTGAGGTACCAGGCCATGGCGGCGAGGACGGCCCAGCCGGACAGCCACAGTGGGCCGCTGCCGGTAATGAGCACGGCGACGGAGATGGTGATGACGAGGGCGCCGAGCGGGTAGCCGACGCGGTCGGGGTTCGCGGGGTAGAGCAGCCGGTCGGGCAGGGTGCGGCGCCGGACGCCGGCGGCCTGGTCGCGGCAGGGCCCGCACACCGACGCTGTCCCGGCGGGATGCCGGTCGGCGTGGATCTGCTGGGCGCGCGTCTCCAGCTCGTCGTCGGTCACGTCGAGCCCGGATCGACCGCGATGAAGAACGGCAGCCGGTAGAAGCGGCCCGGGTAGCCGATGTTCAGCGTCTTCGCGTTGAGCAGGCGGATGAACTCGTGGCGCTGGGCTTCGTTGAGGTGCTGGAAGTAGAACTTCGCCTCGCCGGTGGCGAGCACGACGTACGCCTTGTAGTTCTTGTCGGTGGGGCCGACCTGGGCGCCGTCGCTGATCGCGGCCATGAAGTCGTCAGGCGGCATGGACCCGCACCAGGTGCAGCCGAGCGGCTGGGACACGAGGCCGTGGCTGGGCTCGTAATGATCGGGCCCGGGGAACGCCTTGTGGACGGCCGCGGTCGCTGGCGTCTCGGGCCGTCGGGGGCACATGAACTCGGGGGCGCTCATCGGGGGCGCCGCTGTTCGGCGTGCTTGATGACGCGGCCGATGATCAGGCTGACGACGATGGACGCGGCGAGCCACAGGGTGGCGGCGCCGAGGATGAGCAGGTCGGCCAGGTCGATCACGACGCAACCTCCGACGACCCGGTCAGTCGCTCGTGCGCGGCCAGCCACGTGACGCTGAGGTCGTCACCGGCGGCCGCGATCAGGTCGTCGAGGTAGGCGCGACGACGGTCGTCGTGTGCGGCGAACCGGGCCGTGATCTCCGCCTGCTGGCGCGCGTAGTCGTCCAGCTCCTTGAGCGTCGTGGTGACGGGCTCGAAGTCGGAGAGCGGGAACAGCGCGCCCTGATCGCCGACGATGTCGATGAGTGCACGGGCGTGGTCGCGCTTGCGCTCGTCGTCGGTGCGGTGGTCGGCGAGGGGCTCACCGTCGGGCGTCTCGTAGGTAGGGAAGTTCGCGGAGCGGAGCCCGCTCCAGTCCTCGAATTCGGCACACGCGTGCAGAATCTGGGCCTCGGTGGAGTAGGCGCGGGCGCACTGGAGGCGGTAGCGGATCTCGCGCTCGGACAGCTTCAGTCCGGCCGCTTCGGCGGCCTTGATGAGTTCGGCGGCGCGGCCGGGCTTGAGCTGGGTACTGCCGGGCGCGAACGCTTCGGGGTCGCGGAGCAGTCGGAGGCCCCACGTCCAGCGTTCCCGGATGCCACCGGCGTCGGCCGACGCGATGGCCTTCTCTTGGCGGATGTACTGGGTGGTCTTCACGACGCGGCCCTGACAGGCGGCGCGGCGACGGACTCGCCGAGCCACGTGGCGATCGTTCGGTCGCTGACGTCGACGGCGCCGTTCGTCGCGTCGAGCAAGTCCATGGAGAGGCGGCGGTAGCTGCGGGGTCTGCGCTCGCGAAGCCAGTCCTCGACCGGCTGGTCAAGGAGATGGTCGGCGAGCGCCTGCTTCGGTGTGCGCATGGTGCGGCAGACTAGCAGTCTGAGAAGCTGGACGCGGAAGCTGGTTCTCTAGCCTATTCGGGTGGTCTACGCGAAGCCCCTTCCGAAATGACTTACGCTCAGTCTCGTGACCAGCGCAGAGACGACCCGCACCCTCGTGGCCGGACGCCTACTCGACGTCGACCGCGCAGCCAAGACCAACGACACCGTTCGTCGCACCGTGAAGGCCCTGCACGGGTTCTACGGCGTGCCGGTCGAGGAGCTGGCCCGCGCCGTCGGAATCTCCCGGGCCACAATGTTCACTCGACTCAACGGCAAAACCGACTTCAGCATCGGCGAGGTCGCCGTTCTGGCAGACCTATTCGAATGCTCCCTTGACGACTTACACAAGGGCACGCTCAACCTCCAGACCCCACCGGAGAACGGCCCCTACAGCCGCACGCGCCGCGCCGCTAGCGTTCATTAACTCGACGCGCCAGTACCGTGGACCCGTGCGCGTACTGCTGGTCGAGGACGAGGTTCCGCTCGCGGAGATGGTGCGCAAGGGGTTGGTCGCCGACGGACACACGGTGCAGGTGGTGCACGACGGCACCTCGGGCCTGTCCGCGGCCACCACCGGCGACCACGACGTCGTCGTCCTCGACATCATGCTTCCCGGCCTGTCGGGCTACCGGGTCCTGCAGCACCTGCGCGCCGCCCGGATCTGGACGCCGGTGCTCATGCTCACGGCCAAGGACGGCGAGTACGACGAGGCCGACGCGTTCGACCTCGGCGCCGACGACTACCTCACCAAGCCGTTCTCGTTCGTCGTCCTGCTGGCCCGCCTGCGCGCGCTGCTGCGCCGCTCGGGCGAGGCCCGCCCGACGGTGCTCAAGGTCGGCGGCCTCGAGCTCGACCCGGCGCGACACCGCGTCTTCCGCGACGGCACCGAGATCACGCTGACCCCGCGCGAGTTCGGCGTGCTGGAGCACCTCATGAGCCGCGCGGGCGAGGTCGTGACGAAGACCGACATCCTGCGCGCCGTCTGGGACGCCCACTACGAGGGCGAGGTCAACGTCGTGGAGGTCTACGTCGGCTACCTCCGCCGCAAGATCGACACCCCGTTCGGCACGCGCAGCATCGAGACGCTGCGCGGCGTGGGCTACCGGATGTCCGACCCGGCCTGAACCGACCCCGACGGGTCGGCGGGGACGGCGGGCATCCCCCACGGCGTGGTCGGCGGGTCGCGCCGGGCGTCGCGGTCGCGCACCGGCGCAGCGGCCGGGCGCGGGGCCGGTACCGGACGCGGGGACGGCGGGCGTGCGGACGGCGGGGCCGGGACCTGCGGGATCGGGCCGGACGGCAGGTTCTCCGACGCCGCGACGGCCGGCAGCCGCACCCGGAACAAGGCGCCGCCGCCGGGTGCGTCGTCGATCTCGACCGAGCCGTCGTGGGCCGCCACCACCTCGGCGACGATGGCCAGCCCCAGCCCGGAACCGCCGTCGGAGCGGGCGCGGGCGTCGTCGAGGCGGACGAAGCGCTCGAACACCCGGCCCCGGTCGGACAGCGGGACGCCGGGCCCGTCGTCGGACACCTCGACGACGGCGTCGCCCCCGTCGCGCCGCACCGTGACGAGCACCCGCGTGGACGCGTGGCGCCGCGCGTTGTCGACCAGGTTGCGGACGACCCGCGCGAGCTGCCCGCGGTCACCGATCACCCGCACGGGCTCGGCGTGCACCTCGGCCGGGACGCCGCCGGCGCCGGGGCGCACGCGTTCGGCGTCGGCCACGTCGTCGAGGTCGACCTCCTCGCGGCGGGGCTGCAGGCCGCGCTCGTCGGCGCGCGCGAGCAACAGCAGCGCGTCGACCAGGCGGTTGAGGCGCTCCGTCTCGCCCCGCAGCGCCACGACCGTGGCCGCGTCGGACTCCCGCGGGGACGAACCGTCCTGCATGAGCTCCAGGCCGGCGGCGATCGTGGCCAGCGGGCTGCGCAGCTCGTGGCTGGCGTCGGCCACGAACCGGCGCTGGACGCCCTGCGCGTCCTCGAGCCGGCCGAGCATCTCGTTCATGGTCTCGGCCAGCCGGCCGACCTCGTCGCGCGCCAGCGGCACGGGCACCCGTCTGCCCAGGTCCTTCTCGGTGAGCCGGGCGACCTGACGACGGATCGCCTCCACCGGCCGCAGCGCCCGGCCGGCGAACTCGTAGGTGGCGATGCCCGTGATGAGAATCAGGATCGGCACGCCCACCAGCAGGTAGAACAGCAGCGTGTCGCCGGCGCTCTGCGCCTGGTTCAGCGGCTCGGCGACGTAGATGTAGACGGGCAGGCCCAGGGTCTCACCGCCCCGGGCCACCAGCACCGTGGTGACGCTCGTGCCGTTGGGTCGTGAGATCACGAAGTTGTCGTTGACGATGACCTGCCCCTCGGCGGGGCGCAGGTCCGAGATCGGGTCGCTGCGGGAGGCGTTGTTGTAGCCCTCGACCGTGAGGACCGGCGTGGACGGGTCCTCGGTGTAGTCCACGACCAGCTGGACGATGTCGTTGCCCGACCGCGAGATCGTGTCCACGGCGAAGAACGCGTTCTTGTTCGGGGCCCCGTTGTCGTTGTCGTGGACGCGGTCGGCGAGCTGCTGGGCCTGCTGCCGGGCGGAGGCGACCACCCCCTCCCGCAGGGAGCTGCTCACGAAGAACACCAGCGCGGCGCCGCCGATGATCAGGGCGACGGCCACCACCAGGGCAGCGGACAGCGCGGACGCCGCGCGCACGCCGATGCGTGTGCGCAACCACCGGGGGGACTTCGCCACGTGACGAGGGTATCCGTCGAGGCCTGTGACCAGCCTGAGCGCAGTAGGCTTGTCCGAATGGCGGCCACGGCGGGAGCCGGCACCGGCCGGCGGCAGCAGATTCTCACTGT
>NZ_MKVV01000044.1:150714-176386 GCF_001899645.1 Pseudonocardia sp. 73-21
CCGTCGGGGTCAGCGGGCCGGCCCTCTACCGGCACTTCCCCGGCAAGGAGGCGCTGCTCGCGGAGATGCTGGTGGGCATCAGCGAGCACCTGCTCGCCGGTGGACGGGAGCGCGCCGCCGGCTCCGACGACCCTCGCGAGGTGCTCACCGCGCTGGTCGACTTCCAGGCCGACTTCGCCCGCCGCGAGCCCGAGCTGATCATCGTCCAGGACCGTGACCTGGCCAACCTGCCCGTCGCGGCCCGGCGTCAGGTCCGGCAGCTGCAGCGCACCTACGTCGAGATCTGGGTGGAGACGCTCCAGCGCATCCATCCGGGGCTGAGCACCGACGCCGCCCGGGTCGCCGCGCACGGGGCCTTCGGGCTGCTCAACTCCACCCCGCACACCGGCGGCAGCACCGACGCCGCGGCCCTGCTGCGCCGGATGGCCGTGGCGGCGCTGACCGAGCTCACCTCCTGAGCAACCGCAGGCCGTTCAGGCAGACGAGCACCGTCGACAGCTCGTGGCCGGCCACGCCCAGCGCGAGCGGCAGCGCACCCACCAGGTCCCAGGCGACGAGCCCGACGATCACCGCGCACGCGAACGCCAGGTTGGCCCGGGACACCCGCCGGGCCCGGCGGGTGAGCTCCAGCAGCGGCACGAGCCCGGCCATCGGGTGGCGCAACAGCACCCCGTCGGCGGCCTGGACGCTCAGCGCACTGCCGCCGCCCACCGCCAGCCCGACGTCCGCCCCGGCCAGCAGCGGCGCGTCGTTGATGCCGTCGCCGACCGCGAGGACCGTGCGACCCCGACGCTGCCACTCGACGAGCACCGCGGTCTTGTCGGCGGGCAGCAGCCCGGCCCGGACGTCCGCGATCCCGATCGACGTCGCGACGGCGGCCGCGGGTGTCGCGGCGTCGCCGGTGAGCAGGACGGGAGCCCGGCCGAGCAGCGCTTCGAGGTCGGCGACGGCCACCGCGGACTCGGGCCGGACCTCGTCGGCGAGCGCCAGCACCCCGAGCACGTCACCGTCGCGCAGGACGACGACGGCGGTGTGGCCGGCGGCCTCGAACCGGTCGACGACGTCGTCCGCGCTCCCGCACGGCCCGGCCGAGCGCGTGCTCGCTGCCGGCCTCCGCGGCGGCGGCCAGGACGAGCACCTCCGGCGGCCCGGACACCTCGACCACCCGCGGCCGCCCCAGCGTCACGGTTCCGGTCTTGTCCAGCGCCACCGCGTCAACGGTCGCGAGTGCCTCCACCACCGTGGCGTCCTTGAGCAGGACCCCGCGCCGGCCCGCGGTGGCGATCGCGGCGAGCAGCGGCGGCATCGTGGCCAGCACGACCGCGCAGGGCGAGGCGACGATCATGAACGTCATCGCGCGCAGCAGCGTGGGCTGGAACTCCGCGCCGAACAGCAGCGGCACGGCCAGCAGCGCGAGCGCCCCGACCACCACGACCGCGGAGTAGCGCTGCTCGATGCGCTCGACGGTCAGCTGGCGGCCGGCCTTGGTCTCGGCGGCCTGCCGGACCTGGGCGGCGATGCCCGCCACGACGGTCCCGGTGGGGTCGCGGTCCACGCGCACGGTGAGCGTGCCCGTGCCGTTGAGCGTGCCGGCGTGGACGCCGTCCCCGGTCCCGACAGCGACGGGCAGTGGCTCGCCCGTGAGCCCGGACGTGTCGACGTCGCTGGCCCCGGCGAGCACGAGCCCGTCGGCGGGGATCCGCTCGCCGGGGCGGACCAGGACCTCGTCACCGACGACCAGCTCGGCCACCGGGACCAGCCGGTTGTCGGCACCATGGTGCCCGGCGCCATTCGTCAGAACAGTGGCCGTCTCCGGGGCCAGGTCGAGCAGCGCGTCGATGCTCGCCCGGGTGCGCGCGGTCATCACGGCCTCGAGCGCGCCGGAGCTCGCGAAGATGACGATCAGCAGGGCGCCGTCGAGGTGCTGGCCGATGGCCGCGGCGGCGACGGCGGCCACCACCATCAGCAGGTCGACGTCGAGCCGGCGCTGCGCCAGCGCCCGCAGGCCCTCCACCGCGGGCTCCCAGCCTCCGGCGAGGTAGCAGACGACGTAGAGCACACCCACGACAACGGCGGGAGCGCCGAGCAGGTCGGCGGGAACGGCGAGGGTGAAGGCCAGGAGCGACAACGCCGCCCACCGGACCTCGGGCAGGGACCACATGGGTCGAAGCATAACTGCGCATACACGCAGATACGCAGCAAGGTATTACCTGAGCTGCTGCTCAGATGTAGTCTGGCCGCGTGCACGACGGCATCGAGGGCTTCGTGATGCCGCACGCGGAGCAGGTGCGGCGGGCCAGCGATGCCCTGCGCCTGCTGGCCGACCCCACACGGCTCAAGATCCTGTGGGCGTTGCTGCAGGGCGAGACGTCGGTGGCGTGCCTGGCCGAGCTCGTCGGCGCCGCCCCCACCGCCGTCAGCCAGCACCTCGCGAAGCTGCGCCTGTCGGGCCTCGTCGAGGGGCGCCGCGAGGGCACGTTCATCTACTACTCGCCGGGCGCCGACCTGCGTCCGTTGCTCACCGAGGCCCTCGCCCTCGGCACCGTGAGCACCCCCTGAGCTGCCCGCTCGTCGACGCGGCGCTGTCCGTCGCGGTCGCCGCCGCCCGCGCCGGCGGGGCCGTGCTGGCCGCCACCGACCGCACGCGCGTCGACGTCACGCTCAAGGACGCCCGCGTCGACATCACCACGTCCGCCGACGCCGCGTCGCAGGCGGCGGTGATCGCGGCGATCCGCCGGGCGTTCCCGGAGCACGGGGTGATCGGCGAGGAGGGCGACGTCGCCGGCGCCGATCCGCGGCACGTCTGGCTCGTCGACGGGCTGGACGGCACGAGCAACTTCCGCCACGGCATCCCCTGGTACTGCGTGTCCGTGGCGCTGCGGTGCCGGGAGCACGGGGCCGACGAGGTCGTGGCGGGCGCGGTGTTCGACCCGGTGCACGACGAGCTGTGGTCGGCCGGCCGCGGGCGGGGCGCCACCGGCAACGGGGTCGCGCTGGAGGTGGACGACACCGCGGCGCTGTCGCGGGCGGTCGTGGTCAGCCAGATCCAGTCGTCGGATCCCTCCGCGATCGGCGCGTTCACCACGATGTTCGAGGCGCTGATGAACGCGGCGGGCGGGGTGCGGTTCGTCGGCGCCCCCGCGCTGATCCTGAGCCACATCGCGGCCGGCCACTACACCGCCTACGTCGAGCGGGCGATGGCTTCGTGGGACATCAGCGCAGGTCAGCTGATCCTGGAGGAAGCGGGCGGGCGGTTGACCGACTTCGCCGGGAAGCGTGTGGCCTCGGCCGCCGTCACGGACGTGGTGGCGACGAACGGGCCGATCCACGAGGCGCTGCTGGCGGTCCTGGCTCGGCTGTGACACTCGTGGAGCAGGTCCGCCTCCGCAGTACTTCCGGCCTCGACCACGTGCTCCCCCGCGCTGCCCGTCCCGGACGCGGGCCGGGCCGGCTCACTCCGGGCCGCGCCGGACCGTCGGGGGCTCGCCCGTCGTCCCCCGGTTCACCCCGGAGAGGCCGCGGCGCCCCGGGTCGCCGCCGTAGGCCGCGTGCATGCGGGGGCCGGCGGCGGTCAGCCCGCCGTCCACCGTGACCTCCTCGCCCGTGACGAACCGCGCGGCGTCGGAGGCGAGGAACGCGATCACCTCGGCGACGTCCTCGGGTCGGCCGAGGTCGGGCCAGGGCTGGGCCTGCGCCATCACCGCCGCGGCGGTGGCCTCGCCCGCTCCCACCAGCGGCGTCACGATCAGGCCGGGGCTGACGGTGTTCACGCGGATGCGGTCGGGCCCCAGCTCGGCGGCGGCCACCCGACCGAAGTTGATCACCGCCGCCTTGGCCGCGGAGTAGGCCTGCGGGCCGGCCCCCGCGGACGACCCGGCGACCGACCCGATGTTGACGATCGACCCGCCGCGCCCGGACGACCGCATCGCCCGCGCGCCGTGCTTCGTCCCGAGGAACACCCCGCGCACGAGGACGGCGAAGGTGTAGTCCCACTCGTCGACGTCGATGTCGGTGATCCGGCCGAACGCACCGCCGACACCGGCGTTGTTGACCACGCAGTCGAGCCGCCCGAACTCCTCGACGGCCACCGCGACCGCGGCCTCGACGTCCGCCTCCTGCGCCACGTCGGCGCGCACGAAGCGGACGCCGTCCCCGAACGGCTCGGCCGCCACCGCACCGGTGTCGGCGTTGTAGTCGGCGAGCACCACCTTCCCGCCGTCGGCGACGAGCCGCCGCACGGTGGCCAGCCCGATCCCGCTCGCCCCACCGGTCACCAGGGTCACCCTCTGCACGTCGGTCACCCGCTGATGGTGCACGAACACACACGTAACCCCCTCGAAACATGCACGGTGGGCGGGCAGAATGAGCCGGTGGGTCCCTTCCGTCGACTTCTCGCCAAGGCCGCTCGGGCGTCGGCCACCATGACCGAGCTGGAACAGCGACGCCTGCTGCTCACCAGCCCGTGGGAGGAGGAGTTCCTGCACTGGGCGCTGAGCGACGACGGCCCGCGCCTGCACGGCCACTTCGTCCCGCAGAGCCGCCGCAGCCGCAGCGTCACGGCGTCGGGCTGGTGCCCCGGACTGCGCTCAGAGCGCGTCGTAGGCGACGAGTAGCTGCAGTTCCGCGTCGCGGAGGTAGCGCTCCACCTCCACCGCCGCCGCGGCCCGGTCGCCGGCCTCGAGCAACGTGCAGATCGCGTCGTTGCGGGTCAGGTACGGCTCGTGGAACTCCCGCACCCCGGGCATGCGGTGGAAGACCAGGCGCATCTCGGCGAGCAGGAGCGCCATCTGCTGGTCGAGCCGGGGGCTGTCGGCCAGGGCGACGAGCGCGCGGTGGAAGTGCTGGTTGGCGGTGGCCACGGCCGCCCAGTCCTCCGCGTCGGCTCCCGCCACCCCCTCGCTGACCGCGGCGCGCACGGCGGCCACTGCGGCGTCGCCGAACGCCTCCCCGTGCAGCACGGCGGCGGGCTCGACGAGGCGCCGGACGCGGTAGACGTCGCGGACGGCGTCGCGGTCGGGCTGGGCGACGAACACGCCGCGGTTGGGCTCGCGCACCAGCACCCGCTCGGTGACGAGCTGGCTCAGGGCCTCGCGGATCGTGTTGCGGGAGACGCCCAACGCGGCACAGAGGTCCTGCTCGGGCAGCCGCGCGCCCGGCCGCAACCGGCCCTCGACGACCTCCTCGCGCACGGCGTCGGCGACCCGGTCGGCCGTGGACGTGCGGGCCATGAGGCGCCGGGCCCGGCCGAGTGACGTCAGCGCCTCGCGGGTGGGGTCGACCGTCGTCATCGGCCCACCCTAGGTGACCGACATGTTCATCTGCCTGCGGATCCCCGCTTCCTATTGCTGGATTGTTGAACAATCCCTACGGTGAGTTCCCATGAGTGAGGTGAAGTCCGCCACCAGCCGGTGCGCGGTACTCGGCGCGATGTTCCTGAAGATGTGCGCGATGTTCCTGAAGATGTGTCTGAGAGGCCCGAGATCGAGCACAGCCGGGCCGGGGGCCTCTCCGACACATCCTTGGCCACCAGCGCGATCGGGCCCGGTTTCATCACCCAGACCACCACCTTCACCGCCAAGCTCGGCGCGGCCTTCGCTTCGCGGTGCTGGTCTCGATCCTGGTGGACGTCGCGTCCAGCTGAACGTCTGGCGGGTCATCGGCGTCTCGGGCCGGCGGGCGCACGAGCTGGGCAACGAGGTCCTGCCGGGCGTCGGCTACGTCCTCGCCGCGCTGGTGGTGGTCGGTGGCCTGGTGTTCAACATCGGCAACACCGGCGGCACGGGCCTCGGCCTGAACGCGCTGTTCGGACTCGACGCGAAGATCGGCGGCGCGATCTCGGCGGTCGTGGCGATCGCGATCTTCCTCAGCAAGCGGGCCGGCGTCGCCCTCGACCGGATCGTCGTCGTCCTCGGCGGGCTGATGATCCTCATGACGCTCTACGTGGCGATCGTGTCGCACCCACCGGTCGGTGACGCGCTGCGCAACGTCGTCCTGCCCGGGAAGGTCGACTTCCTCGTCATCACCACGCTCATCGGCGGCACGGTCGGCGGCTACATCACCTGCGCGGGCGCCCACCGCCTGCTCGACTCCGGCCTCACCGGCCCCGAGCACGTGCGCGCCATCTCCCGCAGCTCGGTCATCGGCATCCTCGTCACCGGCGTGATGCGCGTGCTGCTGTTCCTCGCCGTGCTCGGCGTGGTGACCGGGGGCGTCGCGCTGGCCGCCGACAACCCCGCGGCCAGCGCGTTCCGCTCCGCGGCCGGCGAGGTCGGGCTGCGGGTGTTCGGGATCATCCTGTGGGCGGCGAGCATCACCTCCGTGATCGGCGCGGCCTCCACCTCGGTGTCGTTCCTGACCTCCGATGCCACGTCGCCGCGCCGCCGGAACCTCTACACGGTGGCGTTCATCGCGGTCACCACGGTCGTGTACGTGCTGGTGGGCGCCGCCCCGGTCACGCTGCTGGTGTTCGCCGGCGCGTTCAACGGGCTGATCCTGCCGATCGGGTTCACGGTGGTGCTGTGGGTGGCCTGGCGCCGCCGCGACCTGCTCGGCGGCTACAGGTACCCGGCCTGGCTGCTCGGCATCGGCGTCCTGGCGTGGCTGCTGACGCTGTACCTGGGCTACCAGTCACTGGGAGAGTTGACCGCGCTGTGAGCCGCATCGATCTCAACTCCGACCTGGGCGAGTCGTTCGGGCGCTGGACCCTCGGCGACGACGAGGCGATGCTCGGCGTCGTGACCTCGGCGAACGTCGCCTGCGGGTACCACGCCGGCGACGCGACGACGCTGCGCTCCACCTGCGCCCGCGCCGCTGCGAACGGGGTGACCGTCGGCGCCCAGGTGTCCTACCGCGACCTCGCGGGCTTCGGCCGCCGGTTCATCGAGATGGACGAGAGCGAGCTCGCCGACGACGTCGTCTACCAGCTCGGCGCGCTGGAGGGCCTGTGCCGGGTGGCGGGCACGACGGTGCGCTACGTCAAGCCGCACGGCGCGCTCTACAACGCGGTGGTGCACCACCGCGAGCAGGCGCGCGCGGTGGTGGCGGCCGTGCGCGACTACGACCCCGCGCTGCCCGTCCTGGGGCTGCCCGGTTCCGAGCTGCTGCGTGCCGCGGAGGCGGCGGGGCTGCGGGCGGTGCCGGAGTTCTTCGTCGACCGCGGTTACACCCCCGAGGGCACGCTCGTGCCGCGGTCGCAGCCCGGCGCCCTGCTCGACGACCTCGACGCCGTGACGGCGCGGGTGCTACGGATGGTCACCGATGGCGTCGTGGAAGCCGTGGACGGGAGCCACGTGCGCGCCACAGCGGAGTCGGTGTGCGTGCACGGCGACTCCCCGGGCGCGGTCGCGATGGCGCTGGCCGTCCGGGACGGGCTGGCCTCGGCCGGGGTGGAGCTCCGTGCCTTCTGACCGGACGGTGCTCCCCGCCGGTGACACGGCCGTCCTCGTCCAGGTCGCGGGCCTGCCGGAGGTGCTGGCCCTGGCCGCCGCGCTGCGCGAGGCAGCGCTCCCGGGCGTGCTCGACGTGGTCCCGGCCGCCCGGACGGTGCTGCTCACGACGACACCCGGCACCGACCTCGCCGCACTGCGCCGGGCCGTGCTGGCTCTCCCGGTGCAGGCCGGGGCCGGGCCGGCGTCCGGTGCGGCCGTCGAGATCCCCGTGACCTACGACGGGCCCGACCTGGAGGAGGTCGGGCGGCTCACCGGGCTCGGCGCCGGGGGGGTCGTCGAGGCCCACACCGGCACGCCCTGGCGCGTGGGCTTCGGCGGGTTCGCGCCCGGCTTCGCCTACCTCGCCGGAGGGGACGAGCGCCTCCACGTCGCCCGCCGCGACGAACCGCGCACGAGCGTCCCGGCGGGGTCGGTCGGCCTGGCCGGGGAGTTCAGCGGGGTCTACCCGCGCCCGTCGCCGGGGGGCTGGCAGCTCATCGGCCGCACCGACGTCGTCCTCTGGGACGAGACACGCGACCCGCCGGCCCTGCTGCAGCCGGGTGCGGAGGTGCGCTTCCTGCGGGCCACGCGAACCTCCCCACCCCCGGAGCGGATCGCGACCGAGCCGAGCGGCGGGGACCTGGAGGTGCTCGCCACCGGCGCGTCCGCGCTGGTCCAGGACCTGGGACGGCCCGGGCTCGCCGCGTCCGGGGTCGGGCGGTCGGGGGCCGCCGACCGCGCGGCGCTGCGCCTGGCCAACCGGCTCGTGGCCAACCCCGAGGACGCGGCGGGGATCGAGGCCGTGTTCGGCGGCCTGAGCATGCGCGCCCGGAAGCCCATGACGGTCGCGCTGGCGGGCGCGCCGGCCCCCGCGGACATCGACGGGCGACCGATGGGCCACCACGCCGTGCTCACCCTGCGTCCCGGGCAGGTGCTCACCCTCGGCCCTCCGCCGAGCGGGCTGCGCACCTACCTCGCCGTGCGCGGCGGGATCGCCGTGCCCCCGGTGCTCGGCTCCCGCGCCACCGACGTGCTGTCCGGGGTCGGCCCGGCCCCGCTGGGCCCCGGCGACGTGCTGCCCGTGGGTCCGGAGCCGGCGACGTTCCCGATCGTCGACGTGGCCCCGGTGGCCGTGCCGCCGTCGGACGTCGTCACGCTGCGCGCCCTGCCCGGCCCCCGCGTCGACTGGACGGTGGACGCCGCCGCGCTGGTCCGCACCACCTGGACGGCGTCGAGCCGCAGCGACCGCGTCGGCATGCGGCTGGAGGGCGGGCCCCTGCGTCGCGCCGACCGCGGCGAGCTGCCCAGCGAGGGCATGGTCCGCGGCGCGATCCAGGTGCCGCCCGGCGGCGAGCCCGTGCTGTTCCTCGCCGACCATCCGGTCACCGGCGGCTACCCCGTCGTGGCCGTCGTCCTCGACGCCGACGTCGACCGGGCCGCGCAGGTGCGCCCGGGTCAGCAGGTGCGCTTCACCCTCGTCAAGGAGTACCCGTGATCCCCGCCCACGCCCGCGCGCAGTTCCGCGACGGCCTCGTCACCCCCACCGCCGGCTGGTGCGACGGTTACACGCAGGCCAACCTCATCGCCGTCCCCCGCGACCTGGCCTGGGACTTCCTGCTGTTCGCCCAGCGCAACCCGAAGCCCTGCCCCGTCCTCGACGTGCTCGACGCCGGCGCGGTGTCCGGGCCGCTGGCCGGCGGGGACATCCGCACCGACGTGCCGCTCTACCGGGTCTACGTCGACGGCGAGCTCGTGGACGAGGTGCCCGACGTCCGGGAGCACTGGCGCGAGGACCTCGTCGGCTTCCTGATCGGCTGCAGCTTCACGTTCGAGGACGCGCTCGCCGCCGCCGGGGTGCCCGTGCGGCACGTCGAGCAGGGCGTCAACGTGCCGATGTTCCGGACCTCGCGACGGTGCCGCCCGGCCGGGGCCGTGTCTGGGCCGCTGGTGGTATCGATGCGGATGGTGCCGGAGGCGCTGGTGACGACCGCCGTCGAGGTCCCCGACTACGGCGACGCGGTGCGCGGCGAGCCCGGCGACGTGCCGGTGTTCTGGGCGTGCGGCGTGACGCCGCAGGGTGGTTGAGTCGCGCCCGCCACTGGCGATCGCGCACGCGCCCGGCCACATGCTGATCACCGACGTGCGGGACGCCGACTACCGCGTCTAGAGATCGCCACCCCGACCAGGCAGATCGCCCCGCCCACGACCGCCAGCACCGGCGGCACCTCGCCCAGCAGCGCCGCGCCCAGCAGGATCGTGATGGGCGGGACGATGTAGGTGCTCACCCCGAGCCGGCCCGCGTCCATCCGCGCCAGCGCGTAGGCCCACGTACTGAACGCCAGCGCGGTGGGCACCACCCCGAGGTAGCCGAGCCATCCCGTGGCCGACGCGGGGGCGGTGCCGAGGTCGTCGATCAGCCCCGGCGCGAACGGCAGGCACGCGACCGCCCCGATCGTGCAGGCCAGCCACGTGACCTGGACGGCCGGCAGCCGCCGCAGCACCGGCTTCTGCGCGAGCACCCCGATCGCGTAGGTGACGGCGGCGGCGAGGCACAGCAGCACGCCGAGGAGATCCGAGGCGTCGCCGTTCGAGGTGGCCGCGCCCACCAGCACCGCGCCGCCGAACGCGATCAGCGCACCGATCACGAGCCAGCGCGGGAACCCCTCACCGAGAAGCACCCCGGCGAACAGTGCGATGAGGATCGGCCCGACGTTGACGAGCATCGCCGTGGTGCCCGCGTCGACCCGCTGCTCGGCGGCGTTGAGCGCCACGTTGTAGATCGCGAACCAGGCCAGCCCGCAGAGCACGATCAGCGCCCACTCGCGGCCGGTCGGAGCCACCCAGCGGCGGCCGAGCAGCAGCGTCACACCCAGCGCCACCGACCCGACCAGCAGCCGGCCCAGCGCGAGCGACCCCGGCGCGTAGGAGGCGCCGACGAACCGGATGGCCACGAAGGCCGATGCCCAGGCGAGGACGGTGACCGCCACGGCGGCGAGGGCGGTCCACCGGAGGCGGGAGGGAGCGGAAGTCGTCACCCCGGGAACGCTAGTGAGCGCCGCCGACGATCTCGCGCCGTTTCCCGTCGTCGATGCTCCCGGAGCGGAGCGGGAGGGCCAGCCGCGTCGGCTCCGGGCGGCCGCGCAGGACCGTGGTCTCGCCCTCCTCCCAGCGCCGGGCCTCGGAGCCGGCGGCCAGCTCCACCGCCGCCGACGACGCCAGCACCCGGCCCGGCACCTCCTTGGCCAGCTCGGTGATCCGGGCGGCCTCGTTCACCGGGTCGCCGATCACCGTGTACTCGAAGCGTTGCAGGTCACCGACGTTGCCGGCCACCGCGTCCCCGGCGGAGACCCCGATGCCGACGTCGGTGTCGGGAAGCTCGGCGGCCAGCCGCTCGCCCAGGAGGCGGGCGGTGGCCAGCGCCGAGCCCGCGGGATCGGCGATGTCGACCGGCGCCCCGAACACGGCGAGCGCGGCGTCGCCCTCGAACTTGTTGATCCACCCGTGGTTCTGCTCCACGACCTCCACGACCACCGCGAAGAAGCGGTTGAGCAGCCCCACCACCTCCTCGGGCGGGCGCCTCGCGGCGAGCGTGGTGGAGCCCACGAGGTCGACGAACAGCACGGCTACCTGGCGCACCTCACCACCGAGCCGGATCTCGCCGGCCGCCGCCGCGGCCTGCGCGACGTCGCGTCCGACGTGCCGTCCGAACAGGTCGCGGAGGCGCTCACGCTCGCGCAGGCCGGCGACCATCGTGTTGAACCCCGCCTGTAGCTGCCCGAGCTCGGTGCCGTCGTAGACCGGAACGGCCGTGTCGAAGTCACCGCGTTCCACCCGGCCCATGGCCCGGTGCACGGCGTTGACCGGATCGGCCACGGCGCGGGCGGACCCGACGGTGACGACGAACCCGATCACCAGCGCCGTGCCGCCGACCGACAGCATGATCACCGCGAGCTCGGCGGCGGACACGTCGGCGAACACCAGCGCCGAGATCCCGGACAGCAGCAGGCCGACGACCGGCACTGCCGTGCCCAGCGCCCAGAACAGCAGCGACCGCACCACCACGCCGGGCAGTCCGCGGCGCCGCGGGGAGCCCTCGTCCAGCACCCGTGCGGCCGTGCTGCGCAGGATCCGTTCGGCGAGCAGGTAGGACGTGGCGCACGTGGTGATCCCGCCCAGGAGCACCGTCTCGCCGACCGACAGGGCCAGCCGGTGCGAGTAGCCGATGTTCAGCTCGACGAACAGCGCGACGGCCACGACCCACAGGACCATCTGCACCGTGACCAGCCGCAGCGGCCCGTAGAGGACGATCCGCCGCTCCCGCAGCCGCCGGGTGGCCGCGTCGCCGTTCTCGCGCATCCGGAACCGCCGGGCGCCCCACATGATCCCGACGGGCACCGCCACCAGCAGGTAGCCGCCGAAGGTCGCGAGGTTGAGCAGCCGTACCTGCCCGGGGTCGGCGACCGGCCCCTCCGGCACGACCCAGGCTGCGAGCACCAGCACGACCCCCGCGCCGATGACGTTCGCGACGACCACCGCGGCCACGAGTGCGAGCCGCGCCGGCAGGGTGAGCACCGACCGCCGCCGTACCCGTGTCATGAGCAGGGAGTTTAGGCCGTTCGGGGACGCGCGGCCGGGGCATCACCGGTTGGCGGACGACGACGGCTGCTCGCCGAGCAGCGCGCGGAGCCGCGAGAGTGCCCGGTGCCGTGTCACGCGGAGAGCTCGTGGCGTGGTGGTGAAACGGAGAACCAGTACCCCACGCTCCTGCTCCGGTCGCTGGTCGCTGGTCGAGGACCCTCCGCACCACGGAGCACCTCGGAGTGCCCCGACCCGGGGGTCCCACGTGCACCCGGGGACCGGGGAAATCGCGTCAGCGCAGCTGACCGGTGCTGCGGCGCTTGATGGCGCCGTAGGCGGCGGTGCCCAGGAACAGCACGATGCCGACGATCGCGAGCCACAGCAGCGACTTGACGACGAAGCCGACCACGACGAAGACCAGCCAGATCACGAGCAGGCCGACGAGTACGCGAGCGATCACGGGACAACCCCCCAACGGTGCGGGCCCGCGACGCCGCGGGCTGTTCACCCGACGCTACGCCGAATCGTGCCGGCGAGGTGGGCCTTCCCGCGCGAGGTGACGTCGAGGTCCCAGCCGTCGTCCACGGCGTGGGTGCGCAGCTCCACGATGGACGGCAGCAGCAGCGGCCGGCCGAACTCCACCTCGTAGGTCAGGGCGTCGGGCAGCCGGCCCTCCAGCGCGGCCAGCGCGTGGGCCGCGGTCCACATGCCGTGGGCGATGGCGCGCGGGAAGCCGAACGCCTTCGCTGTGAGCGGGTGCAGGTGGATCGGGTTGACGTCGCCGCTGACGCCCGCGTAGCGCCGTCCGGTGCCGGCGTCGACGCGCCAGGTGGCGGTCGCGGAACCGTCGACTCGCGCACGCGAATCCGCCGACTCGCGCACGGGAAACGGGCGACTCGCGGGGGCGGTGGGGATGGTGGGGTCGGCGGGGGCCGTGGCGCCGCGGGCCAGGTAGGTGCTGCGGCCGTCCCACACCCGCTCGCCCCCGGCGGAGATATCCCCCACGAGGTCCACCTGGGCGCCCTTGGGGTGCGGCACGAACCGCTCGGCCCGGACCCCGACGTCGAGCGGCTCGGACGCGTCGATCGGGCGGTGCACGGTGATCCTGTTGGCCACGTGGACGAGCCCGGGCAGCGGCAGCGGGAACGACCGTCCGGCCATCAGCTCCACCTGCAGCGGGAACGCGAGCAGGTGCGGGTAGGTGGCCGGGAGCGTGTCGCCGACGGTGAACCCGCAGACGCGGGCGTACCCGGCGAGGTGCGCCCGGTCGACCGTCGCCGACCGGTGCAGCTGCGTGTCGGGCAGCGTGTGCGCCCGCGGGCCGACCGATGTCAGCGCGGCCTTGGCGTAGAGCGTTCCGAGGCGCACGGTCAGGCCCCCAGCAGGCTCTGGCCGCACACGCGCACGACCTGCCCGGTGACGCCGCCGCTCGCGGCCTGGCCCAGCCAGCCGACGGTCTCGGCGACGTCGACGGGCAGGCCGCCCTGCCGCAGGCTGTTGATGCGACGCCCGGCCTCGCGGGTGCCCAGCGGCATCGTCGCGGTCATCTCGGTCTCGATGAACCCGGGCGCGATCGCGTTGATCGTCGCCCCGCGCTCGGCCAGCTTCGGCGCGAGCGCGCGGACCATCCCGATCACGCCCGCCTTGCTGGCCGCGTAGTTCGTCTGGCCGCGGTTGCCGGCGATGCCGCTGGTGGAGGCGACGCAGACGATCCGGCCGGAGTCCGACAGCACGTCGCTCTCCAGCAGCGCGGCGTTGATCGTCAGCTGGGAGCGCAGGTTGACCGCCATCACGGCGTTCCAGCGGTCGGCGTCCATGTTGGCGAGCAGCTTGTCGCGCGTGATGCCGGCGTTGTGGACGACGAGGTCGACGTGGCCGTGGCGTTCCTGCACGTGCGCGATCAGCCGCTGCGCGGCGTCGGGCGCGGTGATGTCGAGCTGCAGCGCCGTGCCCCCGGCCTGGTTGGCGACGCGGGCCAGCGACTCCCCGGCCGCGGGGATGTCGACGGCCACGACCGTGGCGCCGTCGCGGGCGAGGGTGGCGGCGATGGCCGCGCCGATGCCCCGGGCCGCCCCGGTGACGACGGCGACGCGCCCCGCCAGCGGGTGCTCGACGTCGGCCGGCTCCTCCACGGTCGCCGGGCCGACGTGCACGACCTGGCCGTCGACGTAGGTGGACCGGGCGGAGAGGAAGAAGCGCACCGACGACCCGATGGCCGCGTCCGGGCTCACCACCAGCAGGTTCGCGGTGGCCCCGGCGCGCACCTCCTTGCCGGCGGAGCGGATCAGCCCGTCGAAGGCCTGGGCGACGGCGGCCGCCTCCACGTCGGTATCGATGCTCGGGCCCGCGAGCGGCCCTTCGGAGGGGTCGCTCTCCGGGGAGAGGACCAGCAGCCGCCCACCCGGGGCGAGCCGCTTCACGGCGGGAGTGAGGAACTGCTGGACGGCGGCGAGGTCGTCGAGGGTGCGGGCGGCCGTGGCGTCGAGAACGACCGCGGCCACCTTCCCCTCGTCCCCGGCGTCCGGGCTCGCGATGACCTCTACGGCGGCGTCCTCGAGCAGCGCGCGGACGGGCTCGGCGAACGCGCCCGCCCCGATCACGCCGACCAGTGCAGGCCCGGTCAGCAGGGGCGCGCCGGGTGAGTGGCGGCGCAGCACGGGGATGCGCGGCACGCCGAGGCGCTGGACGAGGGGGTTCTGCGAGAGGTCCCGCAGGGTGTCGTTGCTCATGATCAGGCCCCTTCGAGGATCGCGACGACGCCCTGGCCTTCGGCGGCACAGATGCTGATCAGGCCGCGGCTGCCCGGCCCCTTCTCGTGCAGCTGCTTCGCCAGGCTCGCCACGATGCGGCCGCCCGTCGCGGCGAAGGGGTGGCCCGTCGCCAGGCTGGAGCCGTTGACGTTGAGCTTCGAGCGGTCGATCGGGCCCAGCGGCGCGTCGAGGCCCAGGCGCTCCTTCGCGAACGCCGGGTCCTCCCACGCGGCCAGGGTGGCGAGCACCGTGGACGCGAACGCCTCGTGGATCTCGTAGTAGTCGAGGTCCTGCAGCGTGAGGCCGTTGCGCTCCAGCAGCCGCGGCACCGCGAACACCGGGGCGGTCAGCAGGCCGTCGGGGCCGTGCGTATCGGAGCCGTGCACGAAGTCGACGGCCGCGGTCTCGGCGTCGACGACGTGCGCGAGCACCGGCAGCTTGTGCTCGGCGGCCCACCCGTCGGAGCCCAGCAGCACCGCCGACGCGCCGTCGGTGAGCGGGGTGGAGTTGCCGGCGGTCATCGTCGCGCCGGTGCCGTCCCCGATGCCCTTGCCGAACACCGGCTTGAGCTTCGCCAGCTTCTCCACCGAGGAGTCCGGGCGCAGGTTCGCGTCGCGCGTCAGGCCGAGGTAGGGCGTGACCAGGTCGTCGAAGAAGCCGCGGTCGTAGGCGGCGGCGAGGTTGTGGTGGCTCGCGACCGCGAGCTCGTCCTGAGCCTCGCGGCTGATTTTCCACTGCAGCGCGGTGAGCGCCATGTGCTCGCCCATCGAGAGCCCCGTGCGCGGCTCGGCGTTCTGCGGGATCTCGGGCACGATCTGGCCGGGCCGGATCCCCGCGACGGCCCTGAGCCGGTCGCCGAGCGACCGCGCCCGGTTGAGCTGCATGAGGACGCGGCGGAAGTCGTCGTTGACGGCGACCGGCGCGTCACTGGCGGTGTCGACGCCCGCGGCGATGCCGCTCTCGATCTGCCCGAGGGCGATCTTGTTGGCGACGAGGATCGCGGTCTCCAGCCCGGTGCCGCATGCCTGCTGGACGTCGTAGGCCGGGGTCGTCGGGGAGAGCCGGGAACCGAGCACGGACTCGCGCGTGAGGTCGCGGTCGCGGCTGTGCTTGAGCACCGCACCGCCGGCCACCTCACCGATGCGCAGGCCGGCGAGCCCGAACCGGGCGACCAGGCCGTCCAGGGTGGCGATCAGCATGTCGCGGTTGGAGGCCTGGGCGTAGGCGCCGTTCGCGCGGGCGAACGGGATGCGGTTGCCGCCGATCACGGCGGCCCGGCGAGCTGTCTTCGGCATGCGAGGGTCCTTCCCCTTTGTAAGCGGTACCGAAAGTACACGGTACTGGCGGTGCTGGGCATGTGACGTCACCCGCCTAGCCGATACCCGAAGTACGCGATACTGTGAGTTACGTGAACGCTGTCCGGGACAAGCGCGCCAGCCGGTGGGACGCCCACCGGGAGGCCCGCCGCGCCGAGCTCACCGACGCCGCCATCCTCGCCATCCGCGCCCACGGCGCCGGTGTCGGCATGGACGACGTCGCGGCGCAGGCCGGCACCAGCAAGACCGTGGTCTACCGGCACTTCGCCGACCGCACGCAGCTCTACCTCGCGGTGTGCGCGCGGGTGGCCGGCATCCTGTCCGTGCAGGTGCGCACGGCGATGGACCGCGCCACCCACCCCCGCGAGAAGGCCGCCGCGGGCATCGAGGCCTACCTGCGGCTCATCGAGCACGACCCCGAGGTGTACCGGTTCGTGGTGCACCGCCCGCTGGTCGACCGGGCGCTGGCCGAGGATCCTGTGGCGGATCTGGCCACGCTCGTCGGCGACCAGGCGGCCGCCGTGATCGCCGCCCAGCTGATCCGCTCGGGCAAGGACACCACCGCCGCCACCACCGCCGCCACCACCTGGGGCCACGCCGTCGTGGGCCTGGTGCGGGGCGCGGGCGACAACTGGCTGGCCCGGCCGGCGGGAGTCACCCGCGACGTGCTCGCCACCCAACTCACCGACCTGGCCTGGTCCGGACTCTCCGGCGTCGTGGCCGCCCCCCTGGAGGCACTTTCATGAGCTCCGTTCTGCAGACCGTGCTCGACGGCCGCTGGGCCGCGGTCCGCGACGAGGTCCGCGCGCAGATGGGCGAGGTGCAGACCGATCCCTCGCTGCCCACCGAGCAGTACCGCGCCCAGATCGCCGGGTATGTCGCCGAGCTGGCGAAGACCGGCCGCCCGCACCAGGGGTTCGACCCGGCCTACGGCGGTGGCGGCGACGTCGGCGGTGTCGTCGCGGCGTTCCAGATGCTCGGCCACGGCGACCTGTCGCTGCTGGTCAAGGCCGGTGTGCAGTGGGGCCTGTTCGGCGGGGCGCTGCAGAACCTGGGCACCGCGCGCCACCACGACCGCTACCTGCGCGACATGATGGACGGCACGCTGCTGGGCTGTTTCGCGATGACCGAGACGGGCCACGGCTCCGACGTCCAGCATCTGCGCACCACCGCCACCTACGACGCGGCCACGCAGGAGTTCGTGATCGACACCCCGGAGCCCGGCGCCCGCAAGGACTACATCGGCGGCGCCGCCCGCGACGCCCGGATGGCGGCGGTGTTCGCGCAGCTGATCACCGGTGGAACCTCGCACGGCGTGCACTGCTTCCTCGTGCCCATCCGCTCCGACGCCGGCGACGCGCTGCCCGGCGTCACGATCACCGACTGCGGCGAGAAGGCCGGCCTCAACGGCGTCGACAACGGTCGCCTGGTGTTCGACGGGGTCCGCGTGCCGCGCGAGGCGCTGCTCAACCGCTACGCCGACGTCGCCGAGGACGGCACCTACTCCAGCTCCATCGAGAACGAGACGCGCCGCTTCTTCACGATGCTCGGCACGCTCGTGCGCGGCCGGATCAGCGTGGCGGGCGGAGCGGGCACGGCCACCCAGAAGGCCCTGACGCTGGCGGTCCGCTACGGCGCCACCCGCCGGCAGTTCTCCGACCCGGCCACCGGCGAGGAGGTGGTGGTCCTCGACTACCTCGCCCACCAGCGCAAGCTGCTCCCGGCCCTGGCCACCTCCTACGCGCTGCACTTCGCGCAGGAGGACCTGGTCGGGCGGATGCACGATCTGCAGAAGTTCTCCGAAGGGCCGCTTGCGGGCCCGAGCAGCGATACCGCCCCCGTGCAGGACGAGCAGCTCCAGCGCGACCTCGAGACCCGCGCCGCCGGCATCAAGGCGCTCGGCACCTGGCACGCCACGGCCACCATCCAGGCCTGCCGGGAGGCCGCGGGCGGCGCCGGTTACCTGTCGGAGAACCTGCTCCCGCAGCTCAAGGCCGACACCGACGTGTTCACCACGTTCGAGGGCGACAACACCGTCCTGCTGCAGCTCGTCGCGAAGACGCTGCTGTCGGACTACGCGCGGAAGGTCGGGAAGCTCGACCTGCTCGGGAAGGTCCGCTTCGCCGCCGACCTCGTCGGCGGTGAGGTCGCCGAGCGCACCGGTGCCCGGTCCCTGCTGCGGCGCGGCGACGTGCGCGACCGGGCGCACCAGCGCCGGCTGCTCGTAGCCCGCGAGGAGCACCTGCTGGGCAGCCTGGCCCGCCGGATGCGCGCGGCCCTGAAGCCCGGCGTCGACCAGTTCGCGATCTTCAACGCGGCCCAGGACCACCTGCTGGAGGCGGCGCGCGCCCACGTCGACCGGATCGTCTTCGACGCGTTCGCCGACGCCGTCGACCGCGCGCCGTCCACGGTGCGCGGCCTGCTGGAGCTGGTGCTCACACTGCACGGGCTGAGCGTGCTGGAGAGCCGCCGGGCCTGGTTCCTCGAGCACGGCTACCTCACGGTGAGCGGCAGCAAGGCCCTCGCCAGCGGCGTCAACGAGCTGTGTGCGGCCCTGCGCCCCCACGCCCGTGACCTGGTGGACGGCTTCGGCATCCCCGAGCAGTGGCTCGCCTGCCCGTTGCTGGACGGCGAGCAGCAGCTCACGACCGAGGCACCCGCCGAGGAGGCTCCCGCCGACCTGAAGGCGGTCGGCTGACCGGTTGATCGCCGCCCCCCGCGCGGTGATCGGCGCGACCCGCACGCAGGCGTCCCGGGCCCTGTAGGCCCTAAGAGCGCGCTGCCTCGATGTCGGGGATCCGCACCGCGATCCACTCCACCAGCCCGGTGAGGTGCTCCGTCAGCTCCGCGCCGAGCGGGCTGAGGCTGTAGGTCACCTGCGGCGGCGTGGTGGGGGCGACCTCGCGGTCGAGGAAACCGTCCGCCTCCAGCGTGCGCAGGGTCTGGGCCAGCATCTTCTCGCTGACCCCACCGATCGTCCGGCGCAGCGCGCTGAACCGCCGCGGCCCCGTGCGCAGCGCCGCGAGAACCAGCACCGCCCACTTGCTCGTGACGTGGTCGAGGATCGTGCGGCTGGGGCAGTTGCTGTCGAACACGTCACCCCGCAGGGGGTGCCCCAGGCCGTCCACCTGCATGCTCACATCTGCCTCCGGCACTTACCTCTGGGTACGTACTTACTAGTGGTTAGCGCCCAGGCTAGCGTGGTTCCCATGATCACCGTCACCGGAGTCACCGGAAACCTCGGCCGCGTCGTCCTCGACGACCTCCTCACCCGCATCCCCGCCACCGAGATCACCGCCGTCGCGCGCACGCCCGAGAAGGTGGCCGGGCTGGGCGTGGACGTCCGCCGCGGCGACTACGACGACCCCGAGTCGCTGCGCGCCGCCTTCACCGGCACCGACGTGCTGCTGTTCGTCTCCGGCTCCGACGTGACGCCGGGCGTCCGGGTCCGCCAGCACGGCAACGTGGTCGACGCCGCGAAGGCCGCCGGAGTCGGGCGCGTCGTCTACACGAGCGCGGTGCACGCCCAGGACGGCCCGGGGTTCCTCGCCGACCACGGTGTCACGGAGAACCTGCTGCGCGACTCCGGCCTGCCGCACACGGTGCTGCGCAACACGTTCTACGCCGAGGCACTGGTCAACCCCGGCCTCGCCGGGGCCGTCGCCGCGGGCGAGCTGAAGGGCGCCGACGAGGGGAAGCCCGTCAACTTCGCGACGATCCGCGACATGGGACTGGCCGCCTCCCGCGTGCTCACCGACGACGGCCATGTGGGCGCCACCTACGAGATCGGCGGGCCGCTGTGGACCGTGTCGGATCTGGCGCAGGTGCTGTCGGACGTCTCCGGGAAGCCGGTGGCCTACCGCGCCGTGACCGCCGACGACCTCGGAGCCGCCGGCTTCGTGCACCGGCTCATCGCGTCGGGCCTGTTCAGCGAGCCGTCCGACGACCTGGAGAAGCTGCTGGGACGTCCGGTGACGCCGCTGCGCGCGTCGGTCGAAGCCGTCCTCTGACCGATCCGTCGTCGGATGACGCGGTGCGGGGCGCGTCAGGGACGGGCACCGGGCAGGAGCGCGTCCACCTCGGCCGCGGTCGGCGCGGTCGCCGGACCGGGGCGCGTCACGGCCAGGGCCGCGGCCACGTTCGCCCGGCGCGCGGCCGTCCGCAGGTCCGCTCCGTCGAGCAGGGCCGCGGCCAGCACCCCGCAGTGCGCGTCACCCGCGCCGTTGGTGTCCACCGCCGTGACGCGATGGCCGGGCACGTGCTCCGTGCGGCCGTCGCGAGTGAGCAGGCAGCCGTCGGCGCCGTCCCGGACGATCGCGACCGGCACCCGCTCCGCCAGCGCCGCCGACGCGACCCGGAGCTCATCCGAGCCGGTGAGCAGCCGGGCCTCGCGGGCGTTGACGCTCAGCACGTCCGTGCGCCGCAGCAGCCGTGCCCAGCGGCCGGCGTCGATCTCGGTGACCAGCGGGCCCGGGTCGACCAGTACCGTCCCCGCGCCGCGCTCGACCCGGTCGAGCAGCGCGTCCGCCTTCGCGTCGGCGAGCAGGCTGTAGCCGCTGACGTGGACGACGTCGCCGGCCCCGGTCGGCACGGGGACCAGCGGTCCGGCCTCCGCGCCGCTGCCGGTGACGAACGTGCGCTCGCCGTCGTCGTCGACGAGGACGACGCAGACGCCCGTGTCCTCGTCGGGGGTGGGCGCCGCCGCCGCGCTGATGCCCTCCGCGGCCAGCGCCGTACGGACGGCGTCACCGTACGGCCCGGTGCCGTGCCCGCCCGCGTAGACGACGGCGGCACCGGCCCGGGCCGCCGCGGCCATCACGGTGAAGCCGCCGCCGGGCAGCAGGCTGGTCGCCGACGCCATGACGTCACCGCCGACGGGTGGCAGTGCGGGCACCCGCATGACGAGGTCCAGGAGCACCTGGCCGGTGCACACGAGCCGGCCGGTCACCGCAACCGCAGCGCGAGCAGCCCGTCGGCGACGGGGGCGAGGTCGAGGCGGTTGACCCGCACGACGGTGTCGAGCAGGTCGGCCGGCAGCCCGGCTGCGCCGTGGTGCGCGCCGAGCACCGCGCCGCACATCGCCGCGACCGTGTCGGTGTCCCCGCCCATGCCGGCGGCGAGCGTCAGCGCGCCGAGCGGGTCGTCGCCCCGCGCCTCCACCAGCGCGAACGCCGCCACCACCGACTCCTGCGCGGCCACCGACGTCCCGATGACGCCGGAGACCGCGTCGGCGAGCGTCGCGCGGTCCATGCCGCGGACCCAGCCCCGGGCCCACCGGATGCGGGCCGCGACATCCCCGCCCGCACGCCAGTGCCCCCGGCAGGCCCCGGCCGCGGCGGCCCGCTCGGCCTCGTCGAGCGCGTCGGGCAGGTCCGCGCCGCCGACACCCGCGGACACGGCGGCGGCCACCGCGGCGGCGGCCGCGATGCCGATGCCGGTGTTGTGGGTGACCCGGCTCGCGGCGACCACCGCGTCCACCAGCGCGTCCGGCAGGGGGACCGCGATCCCCACCGGCGTCACGCGCATGGCCGCGCCGTTGGTGGTGCCGTCGCGGCCGGCCTCGTCGGGGGACTCGCCCGCGTGCAGCCGCTGGAGGGCCCGCTTCGTCGACGGCCCGAGCAGGTCGGCCGAGCCGCGGCGGACCATGTCGGCCTCCCAGCGGTCGAGCGCGTGGGCGAACGCCATCGCGTCGACGTGCCCGGCTCCCTCGATCAGCAGGCGCGCCAGGAGCAGCGCCTGCCCGGTGTCGTCGGTGACGGTGCCGGCGGGCAGGCCGGGTGCGATCGGCTGGTCGGGCGCACCGGCCAGCAGCCGGTCGATCGTCCCGTAGCGGGCCGCGACGGCGGCCCGCGACATCGACTGCGTGGGCATGCCCAGCGCGTCGCCGAGCGCGAGGCCCGCGAGCGCGCCCACGGCACGGTCGCGGGCACCGGGGTCGACGAGATCAACGGCCATGGGCGAATCCTGGCAGTCTCGGGGTATGGAACAGCGGGTCGAGATCGAGGGCGGGTGGGACACCACCGCTGCGATCATCGACGGACGGTGGCTCGAGCGCACCGCCCGCCGCCCCGACGCCGAGCCGCGCCTGCGCCGGCAGAGCCGCCTGCTGCTGTGGCTCACCCCGCGCCTCCCGCTGCCGATCCCGGTGCCGGTCGTGGTGGGCGAGAAGCCCCTCGTCGTGCGGCACGTGCTGCTGCAGGGCGAGCCGATCGACCCCGCCGCCGATCCCGCCGCCCACGGCCGGGCGCTGGCCGGATTCCTCCGCGCGCTGCACGCCACCCCGCTGGACGGCGCCGTGGCCCGCGGCGTGCCCGGCCCCGCGGAGACCCTGAGCCTGCGCCGCGTCGCGTTCGCCCGGTTCGTCACGGAGGTCGTGCCGCTGCTGCCCGACGCGGCCCGGGCCCCGGCGTCCGCCGTGCTCGACCGGCTCGCCGACGCCCCCGCCGACACGCTGGTGCACGGCGACATCGACCCCGGCCACGTCCTCGTCCGCGACGACGCCGTCACCGGCATCATCGACTGGGGCGCCACCCGCGCGGGCGATCCCGCCAAGGATCTGGCCTGGGCCCTGCACGGGGCTCCGATGCTGTTCGCCGCTGCCGTTTCCGGCGGCTACGACCTGACCGCTCCGATCCAGGCCAGGGCCCGGGACTGGCACCGCGTCGGCCCGTTCTACGTGGCGGCCCACGGCCTCGACACGGGCGACACCGACCTGGTCGCCGAGGGTGTCGCCGCGCTCAGCGCGCTCGCGCCGGCCGCATCTCCGGCACCGTGAGCCCGCCCGCGTCCACGATCAGCTCGTCGTCGGGCCCCATCGAAGCAGGTTCTGATCCATGCCGGCCCCTCCGCAGACGGTCCCGCCACTGACACCCTCGGCGAGCGACCTGATCACACGGTTGACACGCAGCCACATGGTTCCCTCGTGTCGTCCCGTGAGCGACGACGTGTTCGCCGCCCTCGCGGGACACCACCCGCCGTCACCTGCTCGACCGGCTGCACGCCCACGACGGCCAGACCCTGGTCGAGCTCTGCGCCGACCTCGGCATGACGCGGCAGGCCGTCAGCAAGCACCTCGGCGTGCTGGAACGGGCGGGGGTTGGTGGTCGTGCTGCGCCGGGGGCGGGAGAAGCCGTCGTCTTCTTTCGACGGAGGTTCCGACGTGGTCACCGACCGCGGGAGGTGCTGGAGTTCGACCCGCCGCGGCGGTTGGCCTACCGCTTCGCCCCGAACGTCGACGGCACGCCGTTCCCGGCCACGCGGGTTCGAACCGCAGGCCGACGGCGTCCGCCTGCTCCTGGTCCACGACCGGCTCGGCGGGCCCGAGGACGTGGAGGGCTGGCGGCGTGGATGGACGCCGATCCTCACCAACCTGCAGGCACTCCTGGAGGGGCGGGTTCCCGACGCCGCTGCACCCGCTTCCGGGTGAGCAGCACCGCCACGAGCCAGCCGGTGTTCACCAGCAGCCAGCCGCGCTGCCACAGCCCGTTGTACGCGGCGCCCGTCTGCAGCAGCAGCACCACCGACACCACCGCGACCACCACGCTGATCGGCGCGAACACCTTCTCGTCACGACGACGCGTGAACGCGAACAGCAGCATCGCGGCCACGATCGCGATCTCGTAGGCGCCCACGGCGAGACCGTGGACGGTGCCCGGCAGGTCGTCCACGGTGTTCGGGGCGGTGCCGCACCCGGCGGCGCCGAGCGGGCAGCCGGTGCGGAACGACGCGATGGTCAGCCCCGCGACGCCGGCGAGCGCGAGCGGTGCCCCGAGCGCGCCACGCAGGGTGGCCGCCGCGAGCACGTGGGCGAGGCCGAGGAAGACGATGGCGACGATCCCGACCGGCGCCACCGCCGAGCCACGGCCGGCGAGGCTGGAGACGTAGTCGCTGGTCAGGTCGTAGCCGGGCGCGAGCGAGCCGGCCACCAGCGTGTCGCCCCAGAACAGGACGACACCGGTGACCGCGATCTTGGGGTCAGGCCTGGGCCAGGTCACCGTGCTGCGTCCGGAGGTCACGCTTCAGGATCTTGCCACTCGGGTTCTTCGGCAGTGCCTCGGCGAACACCACGTACTTGGGCCGCTTGAACCCGGCGAGCTTCTCCCGCGCGTGGGCGTGCACGGCGTCCTCGGTGAGGGTGACACCCTCCTTGGGCACCACCACCGCCGTCACGGCCTCGATCCACGTCGGGTGGGAGATGCCGAACACGGCCACCTCCGCGACGCCGTCGAGCTCGTAGAGCGCCTCCTCCACCTCGCGGCTGGCGACGTTCTCCCCACCCGTCTTGATCATGTCCTTCTTGCGGTCGACCACCGAGAGGTAGCCGTCCTCGGTGAGGACGCCGAGGTCACCGGAGTGGAACCAGCCGCCGCGGAACGCCTCGGCCGTCTTGTCCTCGTCGTTGTAGTACCCGAGCGCGGCGTGCGGGCTGCGGTGCACGATCTCGCCGATCTCACCCGCGGGCACCGGGTTGCCCTCGTCGTCCACCACGAGCGTCTCGACGTTGATCGACGCACGGCCCGCCGAACCGGCGTGGGGCAGCTGCTCGTGCGGGCGCAGGATCGTGGCCAGCGGCGACATCTCGGTCTGACCGTAGAAGTTCCAGAAGCGCACGTCGGGCAGCCGGCGCGAGAGCTCGCGCAGCACCTCGACCGGCATCGCGGACGCGCCGTAGTAGCCCTTGCGCAGCGACGAGAGGTCGCACGCGTCGAAGTCGGGGTGGCGCAGCAGGGAGATCCACACCGTGGGCGGGCAGAACAGCTTGGTGGCCTTCTCCCGCGCGATCGTCGCGAGCAGGTCGGCCGCGTTCGGGCCGGGCAGGATGACGCTGGTGGCGCCCAGGTAGACGTCCACGGAGAAGAAGCAGTCCATCTGCGCGCAGTGGTAGAGCGGCAGCGAGTGGACCTCGACGTCGTCGCTCTCCATGCCGCCGTCGATGGTGCAGGAGACGTACTGGGCGATCAGCGACCGCGACGAGAGCAGCACGCCCTTGGGCCGCGACTCCGTGCCGGAGGTGTACATCAGCCGCAGCGGGTCGTCGTCGGCGACGGCCACCTCGGGGTCGTGGGTGGGGCCGACCGTCCACCAGTCGTCGACGTCCTCCCAGCCGTCGTGGGCCGCGCCGACGCAGCCGCGGAGCGTCAACTCGCGGCCCGCGAGAGCCTTCTCCGCGGTGTCGACCAGCGCGTCCTCCACCACCATGGCGGTGGCGCCCGAGTGCCCGAGGATGAACGCGATCTCCTCGGCGTTGAGCATGAAGTTCACCGGCACGAGCACCACGCCGAGCTTCGCGGCGGCGAACGTCAACACCACGTACTGCCAGGAGTTGTGCGACAGCAGCGCGAGCCGGTCGCCCTTGGCCAGCCCGCGCCCGGCCAGCGCGTGTGCGGCCCGGTTGGCGGCGGCGTCGAACTCCGCGTAGGTGAACCGGTGGTCGCCGTTGACCACGGCGAGTTTGTCCGGGTAGCGGGCGGCGGTGCGGCGCAGCAGGTCACCGATCCCGTGCTGGCGGGCCCGGGCGATGGCGGCGGTGGTGTCGGCGGTGAAACCCACGTCGGTCATGGCCAGATCCTGCCCTGACGGGGTCGGCCCGTCGACCGACCCG
>NZ_MKVV01000044.1:176398-256543 GCF_001899645.1 Pseudonocardia sp. 73-21
CGATCGGCGTCCCGAGCAGGCCGCCCTTGGCCGTCAGGTCGAGGCGGCCGATCAACCGGCTCGCGCGGTCGCCGGCGGGCACGACCCGGTAGGTGCAGGCCATCGGCCCGAAGCGGCGGGTCGGCCCGGGCCGGCCGACCCCGGTGATCTCCCGGCCCGGCACCACCCCGGCCACCTGGAAGATCATGACGAACGTCGTGCCGACGGCCACGTCGTCGGCACCGGGGGTGAGCGTGCGGGGGCTGCGGCGGCCGAAGTTGTCGATCAGGTCGTAGCTGTAGGGCGCCCGGGTGAGCTGGCACAGCCAGCGGAACGCCGTGTCGGCGGGCGCAGCCACGTCGACCGCGCGGATCATGCGGTGCGCCGGATCCGGCACGAGCGCGGCGCAGGGGTAGTCGGCGAGCCGCTCCTCCTCGGTGGCGCCCCAGCTCCAGGGCAGGCACGCTCTGATCACTCCGTCAGGAGACCACGTACGCGTCGCCCACGCTCACCGATCCACCCGCCGTCACGTCGGCGTACACGCCCGCGCACGCCCAGACGCCCATTCCCGGGATCTCGAGGCGGTTGTGCTTCGCGATCGTCCGCAGCGTGTCGACGTCGGCGGGGAGGTCGGACTGGGCCAGCGTCGTCATCACGCAGCGCATCACGGTGATCGACACCTTCAGCTCCGGACCGTCCCCGAGGGTGATCCCGCGGCCGGGCCACCCGTTCTCGGTGAATCCCGAGTCGTCGCCGTCGAGGACGACGTTGGGCCGGTAGCGGCGCACGTCGAAGGTGGCGTCGGGGGCGAGCTCGCGCAGGTGGTCGAGGGTGGCGTCGGTGAGGACGTGCAGGACGGCCAGGTCGAAGGACCGTCGATGTCGGGCCAGAGCTCCTCGAAGCTGCTGCCGTCGGGCCGGGTGGAGGCCAGGTGCACCGGACGGTCGAACACCGCCGAGAGGGCCTCGTCGAGGCCGGGATCGTCGCTGCGCAGCACGGAACCGTCCGGGAAGGTGATCTCGACGGGCGGCGCGGGGTCGCCGGCGACCGGCTCGGCGACGTAGCGCGCGGAGAAGTCCAGCAGGGCCGCCCACCGCTTCGGGACCTTCGCGCTCGCCACCGCGCCGGTCTCGACGTCGATCACGGCATAGGCCCGGTCGCCCAGCACCCCGCCGGCGTCGATGGTGCAGGTGCGCAGCGACTCGCCGAGCATGGATGTGACGGGGAAGCGGTAGAGCGCGGTGACGGCCATCCGACCGTTCTAGCAGCGGGACGCGGGGGCCGGCGCCGGCACTTCCGCAACCGCCCGCGAGGGGGCGAACTCGCGCACCGGGGGCGCGACTCGCGGGGTTCCGGTGGGGTCAGCGGGTTGCCGTCAGGATGCGGGGGCCGTCCTTCGTCACGGCGATGGTGTGTTCGGCGTGGGCGGCGCGGGTGCCGTCGGCGGTGCGCAGCGTCCAGCCGTCGGGATCGTGGCGGTAGGCGTCGGTGCCGCCGGCGATCAGCATCGGCTCGATGGCGAGCACCAGACCCGGCCGGAGCTTGACGCCGCGGCCGGCGCGACCCTCGTTGGCGACGTGCGGGTCCTCGTGCATCGAGCGGCCGACGCCGTGGCCACCGTGGTTCTCCAGCATCCCGAACCCCGAGGCCCGGGCGACGGTGCCGATCGCGTGGGACACGTCGCCGAGCTTGGCTCCGGCGCGGGCGGCGCGGATGCCGGCGGCCAGCGAGCGCTCGGTGGCGTCGATCAGGGCCATGTCGGCGGGGTCGGGGTCGTCGCCGACCACCACGCTGAACGCCGAGTCGGCGCACCAGCCGTCGAGGTGGACCGCGAAGTCGACCGACAGCAGGTCGCCCGCCACCAGCGGATCGGCCGCCGGGACGCCGTGCACGATCGCGTCGTTCACGCTGATGCAGGTCACCGCCGGGTAGGGCGAGGGGGCGAAGCGCGGGTGGTAGCCGAGGAAGCTCGACTCCGCCCCGGCGTCGGCGATCATGTCGGCGGCCAGCGCGTCCAGCTCCAGCGGCGTGATGCCGGGGGCGGCCTTCGCCCGCAGGGTCGCGAGGATGGTGGCCACGACGGAACCCGCGGCGGCGATGGCGTCGATCTCTCCGGGGGTCTTCAGCTCGATCACACGATAACTATAACGGTATTAGTATCCGGGTCATGGTGCGCGTCCCCCTGACCCCGTCCGAGCGCGAGCGCGGCGAACGGCTCGGCGGGCTGCTGCGCGAGGCCCGGGGCGACCGCAGCCTCGTGGACGTCGCGGCGATGGCCGGCATCTCGGCCGAGACCCTGCGCAAGATCGAGACCGGCCGCATCCCGACGCCGGCGTTCTTCACGGTCGCGACGCTCGCGGCCGCACTGGGCCTCTCCCTGGACACCCTGGTGACAGTGGTCATCCGGGACGCGGACACGATCACGGCGGCCTATCGTTGAACCCGTGACGACCTACCCCGACACCACGCCCGAGCCCGATCTCGAGGTCACTCCACCGAAGACGAAGGCGGCGGGTCTCCCCGCGGTGGCGAAGAGCCTGGGCATGGCCGTCACGCAGATGGGCGTCGGACGCACGGCCCACAACCTGCTGCGGCTCAACCAGGTCGAGGGCTTCGACTGCATGAGCTGCGCCTGGCCCGACCCCGACCCCAAGCACCGCCACACCGCCGAGTTCTGCGAGAACGGCGCCAAGGCCGTGGCCTGGGAGGGCGACACCCGCCGCATCGGCCCCGAGTTCTTCGCCGAGCACAGCCTCGACGACCTGGGCACCCGCACCGAGTACTGGATGGGCCAGCAGGGTCGGCTCACCGAGCCGATGGTGCGCCGGCCGGGGAGCACGCACTACGAACCGATCAGCTGGGACAGCGCGTTCGCGCTGGTGGCCGAGCACCTCAACGGTCTCGCGAGCCCGGACGAGGCGCTGTTCTACACGTCGGGCCGGGCGTCGAACGAGTCGGCGTTCGTCTACCAGCTCTTCGCGCGCGCCTACGGCACCAACAACCTCCCCGACTGCTCGAACATGTGCCACGAGTCCACCTCGGTGGGCCTGGCCGACACGATCGGCATCGGCAAGGGCTCGGTCTCCCTCGACGACATCCACGAGGCCGACCTGATCGTCATCTCCGGCCAGAACCCGGGCACCAACCACCCGCGGATGCTCTCGGCGCTGGAGATCGCCAAGCACAACGGGGCGAAGATCATCGCCGTCAATCCGCTGCGCGAGGCCGGGCTGCTGGGGTTCATGAACCCGCAGAAGCCGCGGGGGCTGGCCGGCAGGCCGACCGACCTGGCCGACCACTTCCTGCAGATCCGCTCCGACGGCGACCTCGCCCTCTGGCAGGCCCTGGGCCACCTGCTGCTGCGCCGGGGCGCCGTCGACCGCGAGTTCATCTCCGAGCACACCGTCGGCTTCACCGCCTACGCCGAGCACCTCAAGGAGATCGACCGCGACGAGGTGCTCGCCGCCACCGGGCTGACCTGGGCGGAGATCGAGAAGACCGCCGACATGTTCGCGAGCGCCACCAAGATCGTGAACTGCTGGGCGATGGGCATCACCCAGCACCGCAACGCCGTCGCCACCATCAAGGAGATGGTCAACGTCGCGCTGCTGCAGGGCATGATCGGCAAGCCCGGCGCCGGCCTGTGCCCCGTCCGCGGCCACTCCAACGTGCAGGGCGACCGCACGATGGGCATCTGGGAGCGCTCCCCCGACGAGTTCCTCGACGCCGTCCGCGACGAGTTCGGCTTCGAACCGCCGCGCGAGCACGGGTTCGACGCGGTCCGCGCCGTCCGGGCCCTGCGTGACGGGAAGGCGAAGGTGTTCGTCGGGCTGGGCGGCAACTTCGTGGCCGCGATGCCCGACACCGAGGTCACGGAGGCCGCGCTGTCCGGCGCCGAGCTCACGGTGCAGATCTCCACCAAGCTCAACCGCTCGCACGTGGTGTGCGGGAACACGGCGCTGATCCTGCCGACGCTGGGCCGCACCGAGCGCGACGAGTCGGGCGGCCGGACGCAGCGCGTCACCGTCGAGGACTCGATGTCGGCCGTGCACGCCTCCCGCGGACGCACCGAGCCCGCGAGCGACCAGCTGCGCTCGGAGGTCGGCATCCTGTGCGGCATCGCCGACGCCACCCTCGGCGACCGGTACGGCATCCCGTGGCGCGGGTTCGCCGGCGACTACGACCTGATCCGCGACCGCATCGCCCGCGTCGTACCCGGCTGCGACGACTACACGGAGAAGGTCCGCCGCAAGGGCGGCTTCACGCTGCCGCACCCGCCGCGCGACAGCCGCACCTTCCCGACGCGCCACGGCAAGGCCGTGTTCTCGGTGAGCCCGCTCGCCGCGGTCCAGGTACCGGACGGGCACCTGGTGCTGCAGACCCTGCGCAGCCACGACCAGTTCAACACCACGATCTACGGCCTCGACGACCGCTACCGCGGCATCCACCACGGCCGCCGCGTCGTGTTCATCGGCGCCGCCGATCTCGCCGAGCTGGGCTTCGCCGAAGGGGAGACCGTGCACCTGGTCAGCGAGTGGGCGGACGGGGTGACCCGGCGGGCCGAGGACTTCCGGCTCGTCGAGTACTCCACGCCCAAGGGCTGCATCGCCGCCTACTACCCGGAGACCAACCCGCTGATCCCGCTCGACTCGACGGCGCTGGAGAGCAACACCCCGACGTCGAAGTGGGTGGTCGTCCGGCTCGAGCGGCCCGCCACCAACTGAGCGCCGTCCCCGGACGACGATCAAGCGCGGTGGGCGGGCCAACCCCGGCCGGTCACATCCGCAGGACGACCTTGCCGCTCGTGTGGCCGTCCTCCACCGCCGCCAGGGCGGCGCCGGCCTCGGCGAAGGGGCGGACGTCGGTGACGTGGGGGTTCAGCTCCCCGGCCGCGACGAGCCGCGCCAGCTCCGTCAGTACGGCGGTGCTGCGGTCGCGCACCACCTCCGTGCCGCCGAGCTCGACCGCCAGGGCCTTGTCGGCCACCGAGGCCACCTTCGCCCGGTCGGCGACCAGCGGCGCGACCGTGCGCAGGGCGTCGCCGCCCACCAGGTCGAACACGGCGTCGACGTGCGGCGCGGCCGCACGGATCCGGTCGAGCACCCCGTCGCCGTAGGCCACGGGCACGGCGCCGAAGCCGGCGAGAAGGTCGTGCTTGCCGGGGCTCGCCGTGCCCACGACGGTCAGGCCGCGGGCCACCGCCAGCTGCACGATCGCGACGCCCACGCCGCCGCCCGCGCCGTTGACCAGCAACGTCGCGCCCTTCGGGAGATCCAGGCAGGTGAGCGCGTCGTAGGCGGTGCCGGCGGCGACGGGCAGGCTCGCGGCGTCCTCGGGCGTGACGGTGTCGGGCCGCAGGGCCGCGAACGACGCGGTGACGATCGCGAGCTCGGCCCAGCCGCCGACCATGCCGGGGCAGCCGCCGAACACCTCGTCACCCGGCGAGAAGCCCGCGACGTCCGCCCCCACCTGCTCGACCGTGCCGGCCACCTCGCGCCCGAGCACGGCGGGCGGGGTGGTGCCGTAGGAACCGTTGCGGAGCTTCCAGTCGCCCGGGTTCACGCCGGCGGCGCGGACCCGCACGACCAGGTCGTACGGCCCGGCGACCGGCTCGGGGACGTCGAGGAAGGCCTCGTTCTCCGGCCCGCCCAGCGCGGTGAACCCGTATGCCCTCATGATGTCGCCTCCGCGGGGGAGAGCACGTCGGCGATCACAGCGCCTCCTTCAGTCCGGCCAGGCGTGCCACGGCCTCGGTGAGCACCTCGTCGCGCTTGCAGAACGCGAAGCGCACGAGCGTCCGACCGAGATCGGGGTCGGCGCAGAACACGGAGACCGGCACGGCCGCCACGCCGACCATCTCCGGCAGCTTCCAGCAGAACGCCGCCCCGTCGGTGATCCCGAGCGGCGCGACGTCGGTGACCACGAAGTACGTGCCCGCCGACGGGTACACCGTGAAGCCGGCGGTGCGCAGGCCCCCGGACAGCAGGTCGCGCTTGCCCTGCAGGCCCGACGCCAGCTCGGTGTAGAACGCGTCGGGCAGCCCCAGCGCGGTGGCGATGGCCGGCTGGAACGGTGCCCCGCTGACGTAGGTGAGGAACTGCTTGGCCGCGCGGACGGCCGCCACCAGCTCCGGCGGCCCGTGCACCCACCCGACCTTCCAGCCGGTGACGGAGAACGTCTTGCCCGCCGACGAGATCGTCAGCGTCCGCTCGGCCATCCCCGGGAGCGAGGCCATCGGCACGTGCCGCACACCGTCGAAGACCATGTGCTCGTAGACCTCGTCGGCCACCACCACGGCGCCGAACTCGGCGGCCAGCTCCCCGATCTGCGTGAGCTGCTCGGCCGTGAACACCGCGCCGGTGGGATTGTGCGGGGTGTTGACCAGCACCACCTTCGTCCGCGCCGAGAACGCTGCGCGCAGCTCGTCGTAGTCGAAACCGAACGTCGGCGGGCGGAGCGCCACCGGCTTCTGCACCGCCCCGGCCAGCGCGATCGTGGCCGCGTACGAGTCGTAGTACGGCTCGAACAGCACCACCTCGTCACCGGCCTCGCACAGCCCGAGGATCGCGCCCGCGATGGCCTCGGTCGCGCCGGTGGTGATCAGAACGTGCCCGGGATCGACGTCCAGGCCGTGGAAGCGCTTCTGGTGCTCCGCCACCGCCGTGCGCAGCGAGGCGACGCCCAGGCCCGGCGGGTACTGGTTGACCCCGCCGGTGATGTTGGCCGCGGCGTCGGCGAGCAGCGACGGCGGCCCGTCGGTGTCGGGGAAGCCCTGGCCGAGGTTGATGGCGCCGGTTCTCAGGGCGAGCGCCGACATCTCCGCGAAGATCGTCGAGGTGTGCGGGCGCATCCGTTCCACGAGCATGACGGCACCGTAACCCGGAGGGCGGTTGCCGGGCGCCTCGGACGGTGAGCACGATACGGCCATGACCAATTCCAGTACGGCGTCGTACTACCTCACCGGACACATGGCGCCGGTGCCC
This sequence comes from Pseudonocardia sp. 73-21, assembly GCF_001899645.1. Taxonomy (GTDB): domain Bacteria; phylum Actinomycetota; class Actinomycetes; order Mycobacteriales; family Pseudonocardiaceae; genus Pseudonocardia. The sequence continues at coordinate 183,361 of NZ_MKVV01000044.1, forward strand.
GACGAGATCGACGTCGCCGGGCTGGAGGTCACCGGCGCGCTCCCGCCGGAGCTGTCGGGCCGCTACCTGCGCAACGGCCCCAACCCGAAGCCCGGCGAGGACCCCGGCCACTGGTTCATGGGCCACGGGATGATCCACGGCATCCGGATCCACGACGGACGTGCCGAGTGGTACCGCAACCGCTGGGTGCGCACCGGGCAGTTCGAAGGGCGCGAGCGCTTCGCCGACGGCCGTTTCGATCTCACCGTCGGCAGCGCCAACACCCACGTCATGAGCCACGCCGGGCGGATCTACGCGCTGGTGGAGAGCTCGCTGCCCTACGAGCTGACGCCCGAGCTGGAGACGGTCGGCCCGTGCGACTTCGGTGGGAAGCTCACCACCGGCATGACCGCCCACCCGAAGGAGCACCCGGCCACCGGCGACCTGCACTTCTTCGGCTACGGGTTCCTGCCGCCCTACCTGACCTACCACCGGCTCTCCGCCGCGGGCCGCCTGGAGGTCAGCGTCGAGATCCCGGTGCGCGGGGCCACGATGAACCACGACTTCGCGATCACCGAGCACCACGCGCTGTTCCTCGACCAGCCCATGACGTTCCAGATGGAGCTGCTCGCCACCGGCATGCCCTTCGGCTGGGACGACTCCTACGGCACGCGGATCGGCGTCATGCCGCTGGACCGGCCCGGCGAGGTCACCTGGTTCGACGTCGCCCCCTGCTACGTCTTCCACGTCGGCAACGCCCACGAGGACGCGGCCGGTCGGATCGTGCTGGAGGCGCCGCGGCACGGGCCCGCGGACGCCATCGCGATGTGGGGAGCGGTGGCCGGGCGCGGCGCCACCGGCCGTCCCGGCGACGACGGCACGGGCCTCTCGCAGCTGCACCGCTGGACGCTCGACCCCGCCACCGGCGCCGTCACCGAGGAGCGCGTCGACGACCGCGGGGTCGAGTTCCCCACCCTCGACGACCGGCTCACCGGCCGCCGCAACCGCCACCTCTACACGCGCGCCGACGCGGGCGACGACGTCGCGGTGGTCAAGTACGACACCGTCACGGGCGCGTCCACCGAGCACGTGCTGGGCCCCGACGTGGTGCTGGGCGAGGCGGAGTTCGTGCCGTCGACGGCCCCGGACCGCGCCGAGGACGACGGCTGGCTGATGGCGATCGTCAGCAGGCGCGACGGGAGCGCGTCGCGGCTGCTGGTGCTCGACGCGTCCGACGTGGCCGCCGCGCCCGTCGCCACCGTGCGGCTGCCGCGCCCGGTGCCCACCGGGTTCCACGGTTCCTGGATCCCCGACTGACGAGTGGTCCAGGATGGCGGGCATGACGCCGGACGTGCACAGGCTCACCGCCGCCCTCCAGGACTCCGGTGTGGCCGGGGTGACCATCAGCTGGGCCGACAACAACGGCATCCCCCGCTCACGGACGGTGCCGGTGGCGGCACTGCCGCGCGTCGCGGAGGTCGGCGTCGGGGTCACGTCGTTGTTCGCGGTGTTCGACAGCGCCGACGCCATCACGTTCGCCCACTCCGACCTCGGGACGCCCTCGGGCGACGTCCGGCTGCTGCCCGTCCTGGAGAAGCTGGTGCCGCTCGCCGGGCAGCCGGCGCTGGCGTGGGCACCCGGCCGGCAGCTCGCCGCCGACGGCGGTCCGTGGCCCTACGACCAGCGCGCGGTGCTGGAGCGCCAGGTCGACGCGCTCGCCGCCGACGGGCTCACCGCGCTCGTGGGCTACGAGATGGAGTTCGGCGTCTACCTCGACGACGACGCCGAGCCCCCGGCGCCCGCCCACGCCGGTCCCGCCTACAGCCCGCACGCGCTCGTCGCCATCGACGACTTCGTGACCGACGTGCTGCGCGACTGCGTCGCCAACGGCCTGGAGCTCGGCCAGCTGCACGCCGAGTACGGGCCCGCCCAGATGGAGCTCTCGCTCGCGGCCACCGACCCCGTCACCGCCGCCGACAACCAGCTCCTGGCCCGCCAGACGCTGCGCGTCGCGGCGAAACGCCACGGGCTGCGGCTGACCTTCGCGCCGCTCCCCGCCACCACCGTGGCGGGCAACGGCTGGCACATCCACACGTCGGTGTGGCGGGGGGACGAGAACCTGCTGGCCGGCGGCCCTGGTCCCGAGGGAGCGGCGTACATCGCGGGGCTGCTGCGCGACCTGCCCGCCGTCGCCGCCGTCACCGCGCCCAGCCAGGGGTCGCTGGCCCGGCTGCGCCCCGGCTACTTCGCGGGCGCGTACGGGTTCTGGGGCGTGGAGAACCGGGAGGCGCCCCTGCGCTACGTGCCCGGTTCGGCGTTCCTGGGCAGCGGCAACGCGAACGTCGAGCTCAAGACGTCCGATGCCTCGGCCAACCCGTACCTGTCGCTCGCCGCGGTGCTGGCGGCCGGGCGTGCGGGCATGGCCGAGCAGCTGGAGCTGCCCGAGCCGGTGCAGAGCGACCCCGGCACGTGGAGCGCCGAGGACCGTGCCGCCCGCGGGATCGCCGCCCTGCCCACCACCGCGGAGGACCAGGAGGCCGCGCTCACGGCGTCGCCGCGGGTCACCGACGCCCTCGGGCCGGAGCTGCTCGGCGCGTTCCTGGCCGTGCGCCGCTCCGACGCAGGCTCGGCCGCCCACCGCGAGCTCGACGCCGTGCTCGCGGACCTGCGCTGGCGCTACTGAGATCCAGCCGGGATCAAGCTCCGGGAGACGGCGGCGGCAGGTTCCGTGGGTGCCCGTACCCGCCGCCGCCGGGGACTCCCCTCCCCGCGCGTAGCCAATCACCGGGGGCACCGTCGTGCAGCTAGCAGCGACACCCGTCGGCGCGGGGACGGGCCCACCCCTGTCCGGACGTCGAGCTGCGCGTACCAGATCTTGCCTGGACCGCGGGCACCCGACATCATTCCGGTATGGAAAGCGACGGGCTCAGGATCCTGATCGCCTCGACGCTCGGCGGCATCGTGGCACCGCGGTTCCGTGCGGAGTTCACACCCGGCACCGTCACCGTGGCGGTGGGGGAGCAGCAGGTGCGGGAGGCGATCACCGAGAGCCTCCGGTTCGACGTGGTCCTCACCGACCTGCTGTGGAACGACACCGAGCTCGAGTACACCTTCGACGGCCTGGACGTCCTCGACCTCGTCGCCACCCTCGGCCGCCCCGCCCCGGTGCTGCTCGCCGCGCAGGGGCACGGCGTCGAGAACGACCACCTCGACGAGGCCGTCGTCCGGGACGGGGTGGCGGGCGTCGTCCGCAAGGCCGACGGGGTGGAGGGCCTCGTGCCGGCGCTGCGCCAGGTCGCCGCCGGCCGCTCGCTCGCGCCGACCCCCGCACCGTCGTCCCGCGTCTCGGTCCACGCCTACTTCGGGGCCGGCCGGCGCGGCGAGACGGCGGGGCGGATGGCGGGCGCCATCGCGTCGGGCCGCGCGGTCAACTACGACACGCTCGCCACGGCGGCCGGATGCTCGCGCAACACCGCCATCAAGATCGCGGACAAGTATCTCGGACCGCTGATCCGCGAGCGCGGCGAGCACCCCGACGATCTCCCGCTGAGCACACAGGTGGTCTACCGGTGGTGCGGCGAGCACTCCCGCTACCTCGTCAGCTGGTGCCGGCGGCACGGCCACGCGGACGTGCTCGGCAGTGGCTCAGGTCACACCCGATCGTGAACGGGAACAGCGCGCCGTTGACCGGGCCTTGACCACCAGGTGACCACGACTCCCGAGAAGGTCGACCCGACCTTCCTCTCCCCTGCGGCACCCCAGAGTCGGGGACAACGCCTCACCCTCATCGTCGTGCTGGGCGGGCTCATCGCCCTCGGCCCGCTGACGATCGACATGTACCTGCCGGCCCTGCCCACCATCACGGCCGACCTGATGACCACCTCGTCCACGATCCAGCTGACGCTCACCGGCACCCTGGTGGGGCTCGCGCTGGGCCAGCTCGTGATCGGCCCGCTGTCGGACGCGCTGGGCCGGCGCCGCCCGCTGCTGGTCGGCACGGCCGTGCACGTCCTGGCGTCCGCGGCGATCATCATCGCCCCGAACGTGGCCGTGCTCGGCGCGCTGCGCGTGCTGCAGGGCGTGGGCGCCGCGGCCGGTGCGGTGATCGCCCTCGCCGTGGTGCGGGACCTGTTCACCGGCCGCGCCGCCGCCACTCTGCTGTCGCGGCTGATCCTCGTGATGGGCGTGGCGCCCGTCGTCGCGCCGACGCTGGGCGGCTACCTGCTGACCGTCACGTCGTGGCGCGGGGTGTTCGCGTTCCTCGCCGTCTACGGCCTGATCATCATCCCGCTGACGGCCCGCACCCTGCGCGAGACGCTGCCGGTGGAACGCCGGCGCAGCGCGGGGGTCCGCCAGACCCTGCGCACCTACGGCGGGCTGTTCCACGACCGCGTGTTCGTCGGCCTGATCCTCGTGGCCGGGCTCGCCATGGCCGGGCTGTTCGGTTACGTCGCCGGGTCCTCGTTCGTGTTCCAGGAGGAGTACGGCCTCAACCAGCAGCAGTTCGGGCTGGTCTTCGGCGCGGGCGCGGTGTGGCTGATCGCCGCCACCCAGCTCAACGCCTACCTGCTGCGACGCTTCGAGCCGCGCGTGCTGCTGCTGGCCGCCGTGATCGGCGGAACCGTGTCCGGCCTCGTGCTGCTGACGCTGGCCGCCACCGGGGTGGGCGGCATCGTCGGGATCCTGGTCCCGATGTGGGCGGCGCTGTTCAGCGTCGGCCTCGCCCTGCCCAACGCGCCGGCGCTCGCGCTGGCGCGACACGGCGACGCCGCCGGCACGGCCGCCGCGCTGCTCGGGGCCGTCCAGTTCGGGGTCGGCGCGATCGTGTCGCCGATGGTGGGCATCCTCGGCAACGATGCGGTCGCCATGGGCACGGTCGTGGCGGGCGGGCTCGCCCTCGCGCTCGTCGTGCTGGTGGTCGTCGTGCGGCCGTGGCAGCTGGAGGACCTGGAGCCTCAGAGCGTCTGACGGTCGCGCACGGCCAGGAACGGCAGGAACAGCTGCGTGAGCGGGCCGATGGCCACCGCGTAGAGCACGGTGCCGACGCCCACGGTGCCGCCGAGCACGAAGCCGGCGGCCAGCACCACCACCTCGATGCCCGTGCGCACCGTCCGGATCGACCAGCCGGTCCGGGCGGCCAGCCCGGTCATGAGGCCGTCACGCGGGCCCGGGCCGAGGCGGGCGCCGACGTAGAGGGCCGTCGCGACGCCGTTGAGCACGATCCCGCCGACCATCATCGCGATCCGGGCCACGATCGTGTGCTGCTCGGGCACCAGGGCGAGCGCGGCGTCCACCGCCACCGCGATGACCAGCACGTTCGCCACCGTCCCGATACCGGGGCGCTGGCGGAGCGGGATCCACAGCAGGAGCACCAGCACGCCGGTGATCGCCGTGGTCACGCCGAAGCTCCACGGCGCGTGCGCGGTGATGCCCTCGTGCAGCACGTCCCACGGGTTGAGGCCCAGCCCCGCCCTGATCTGCAGCGCCATGCTCGTGCCGTACAGCGCGAGGCCGACGGCCAGCTGCGGGATGCGCCGCAACGGGGAACGGGTGACGGGCAACGGGCGCAGATCGACGGCGGGCACACCTCCATCCTGTCCGGCCCCACCCCCGTCACCAGTGCCAATCGACGGCGGGTGGACCGGGCCCGACATGATGGCTCCATGCGGATCGTCGGTCGCCGGTTGTCCTTCCTCCTCGCCGTCCTGGCCGCGCTGCTGCTCTCAGGTGCGGGGGCCGCGCTGGCCGACCCGCCGTCGCGGCTGGCCGACCGGGTCACCGACCGGGCCGGGGTCCTGGACGCCGCCGGTCGGGCCGAGGTGGCGTCGGCCATCAACGACCTGCGCTCGGCCGGCAAGGGCATGGACCTGTTCGTCGTCTACGTCCGGTCGTTCGACGGCGCCGACGGCCAGGCCTGGGCGGACAGGGCCGCGCAGCTGTCCCAGCTGGGCTCCCAGGGCGTGCTGATGGCCGTGGCCACCGACGACCGCGCGTACGGCGTGTCGATCGCGGACGGCTTCCAGCTCTCGCAGTCCACCACCGACACGATCATCCGCAGCGACGTGGAGCCGCGGCTCTCGTCAGGCGACTGGGCGGGCGCGGCGGTGGCGCTGGCCAACGGGCTGCGTTCCGGCGGCAGCGGGGGCAGCGGCGGGGTCGGCACGGGGGTGCTCGTCGTGGGCGGGGTCGTGGTCGTCGGAGGTGGGGCCTACCTGCTGTCGCGGCGGCGGAAGTCCCGCACCACCCGGGCGACCCCGGCCGAGCCGGCGCCGGTTCCCGAGCCCGACGAGTTCTCCGCCGTCTCCACCGAGGACCTCACCTACCAGGGCAGCCAGGCCCTGATCGCCGCCGACGACGCGGTGCGCACGTCCGAGCAGGAGCTGGCGGCGGCGAAGGCGCACTTCGGGGAGGCCGCCGTGGCCGGCTTCGCCGCGGCGCTGGAGCAGTCGCGCGCGGACATGCTGCGCGGGTTCACCCTCCAACAGCAGCTGGACGACGCCGGGGCGGGCGGGGAGAAGGCGCTGGCCGAGCCGACGAAGCGCGCCATGCTCGGCGACATCATCCGCGCCTGCCGCTCCGCCGACGAGCGCCTCGACGCGCAGGTGGCCGCGTTCGACAAGCTGCGCGACCTGGAGGCCACCACGCCGGAGTACCTGGCCGGGCTGGGCACCCGCCTCGACGCCGTCTCGGCCCGGGTGCCGCAGGTCGACGCGGTGCTGGCCTCGCTGCGCACCCGCTACGCCGCCTCCGCGCTCGAGGGCGTGGCGGGCAACCACGACCAGGCCCAGCAGCTGCTGGGCGTCGCCGCCACGGAACTGCAGGCCGCCCGCGACCAGCTGGCGAAGGCCGTCCCCACGCCCACCGAGCCGAACGCGGGCCGCAGCTCCGCCGTCGTGTCCGGGCGGGCCGCGGAGGACGCGATCACGCAGGCCGAGACGCTGCTCGACGGCGTCGGCCGGCTGGAGGGGGAGCTCGCGGCCGCCGCGGACAAGATCGTGGCGGCCCGGGCCGAGACCGAGCAGGACCTGGCGGAGGCCCGCACGCTGCCCGCGTCCGACGACCTGGCCGGGCTCGTCGCCCGCGCCGAGGCGGCGCTCGTCTCCGCCACGCAGGCCCAGCAGGCCACGCCGCCCGACCCGCTCACCGCACTGCGGCTGATCGACGAGGCCGACGACGCGCTCGACCGCGGCCTCGCCCAGGCCCGCGACGCGGCGGCCCGCACCAAGCGCGCCACCGCCGCCCTGGAGCAGACGCTGCTCACCGCGCGCTCGGCCGTCGCAGCGGCCGACGACTTCATCAGCACCCGCCGTGGCGCCGTCGGTGCCGAGGCCCGCACCCGGCTCGCCGAGGCCCGGCGCCACCTGGCCGTGGCCCAGGGCGGTGGCGACCCGACCGTCGCGATCGGGGAGGCCCAGGCCGCCGACTCCATGGCCCAGCAGGCCCTCCAGCTCGCCCAGGGCGACGTCTCGCGCTGGTCGGGGCCGTCCGGCGGCGGCTACGGCGGGGGCGGTTCGAACCTCGGGGTGGAGCTGGGCAGCCTGGTGCTCGGCGGCATCCTCAACGGCGCCATCTCCGGCGGCCGGGGCGGTTACGGCGGAGGCGGGTTCGGTGGGGGCGGGTTCGGTGGGGGCGGTGGCCGCTCCCCGGGCAGCTTCGGCGGCTCGAACACCCGCGGCCGCCGCGGCGGAGGTGGCCGCTTCTAGGTGGCGTGGGGCGTGGTCAGCGGGACGCCGACCGGCACGCCGTTCTCCAGGTACCACGTGCCGCCGGCCTCACGGGCGCCCAGCGCCGCCGTGACGCGGCGGGACAGGCGCGGCTCCATCATCACGAACAGCTCCTCGGGCGAGATGAACGCCCAGGACTCCAGCTCGTGGGGCGGGAGCTCGATCGCGTCGAGCTGCTCGTCGGTGAGCACGCCGCCGTCGAAGACGAAGCGGACGCGTTCCTCGCGGACGTGCGGAGCCCAGTCCACCACCAGCAGCCGCCCGACCGGCACCGTCAGCGACAGCTCCTCCTCCAGCTCGCGGGCCAGTGCCTCCCGCGGGCTCTCCCCGACCTCCATCCGGCCGCCCGGGATCTCCCACATCGCCTTGTAGGTCGGCTCGACGAGCAGGACGTCACCCGCCTCGTCGAGGAACAGCACGCCCGCGGCGCACTCCGGTCGGGCTCCCTCGTCGACATCCGCCATCCGATCACTGTGGCAGCCGTCACGGCTGCGGGCCACTCGGCGTTTCTCACCCCACGAGGTATATGCTTGCTGGCAGGCAACTAATTGGGGGCGGGTATGCCGGACACCTTCGACGCCGACGACGTCGCGCGCCTGCGCATCGCCCTGGCCCGCGTCTCGCGCCAGCTCGACCGCCACTCCCGCGGCGGCTCGCTCTCGACCACGCAGGCCTCGGTCCTGGCCAGCACGGCGAAGCACGGCCCCGTCCGGATCAGCGACCTCGCGGAGTTCGAGGGGATCAACCCCACGATGCTCTCCCGCATCGTCGCCAAGCTCGAGGACGCCGGGCTGCTCCGGCGTCGCCCCGATCCCGACGACGGGCGCGCCGCGCTCGTCGAGACCACCGAGGCCGGCCTGGCCCAGCACCGGACGCTGCGCGAGGAGCGCACCCGGCTGCTGACCGACCGCCTCGCCGCGATGCCGGCCGACCGGGCCGCCCAGCTCCTCGCCGCACTGCCCGCTCTCGAAGCACTCGCACAGATCCCGTCCGGACCCCTCAGCTCGGAGAACTCATGACGACGCTCGCGGCCCGCGCCGCAGCACCCCTGACCGCCCTGCGACGGCAGACCTTCGCCGCCCTGTCCAACCCCAACTACCGCCGCTACGTCTCCGGCCAGGCCGTGTCGCTCGTCGGCACCTGGATGCAGTCGATCGCCCAGTCGTGGCTGGTCCTGCAGCTCACCGGTTCGGCCACCGCGCTCGGCGTGGTCATCGCCCTGCAGACGCTCCCCACCCTCGTGCTCGGCCCCTACGCCGGCGTCGTGGCCGACCGGTTCGACAAGCGCAGGCTCATGATCGGGCTGCAGTCGGGCATGGGCGTGCTCGCGCTGCTGCTCGGCGTCCTGACGATCACCGGCACCGTGACGCTCTGGCACGTCTACGTCCTGGCGTTCCTGCTCGGCATGAACAACTGCTTCGAGAACCCGGCGCGCCAGTCGTTCATCCTGGAGATGGTCGGCCCCGACGACCTCCGCAACGCCGTCAGCCTCAACTCGGTGCTGGTCAACGTCGCGCGGGCCGTCGGCCCGGCCATCGCCGGCATCGTGATCGCGCTGGGCGGTATCGGGCTGTGCTTCCTGCTCAACGCCGTGAGCTTCGTGGCCGTCGTGGCCTCGCTGGCCCGGCTCGACGTCAGCAGGCTGAGCCGGTCGGTCCCCACGCCGCGCGCTCCCGGGCAGCTGCGCGAGGGGCTCGCCTACGTGCGTCGCACCCCGGAGCTGGCCGTGCCGCTGCTGATGATGGCGCTGGTGGGCTGCCTGGCCTACGAGTTCCAGGTGGTGCTGCCGGTGTTCGCGCAGCAGACCTTCGCCGGTGACGCGTCCACCTACGGCTTCCTGACCGCCGCGATGGGCGTCGGAGCGGTGGTCGGCGGGCTGTACGTGGCCGCGCGCGGCCGCACCGGGCTCCACGCCCTGGTGGTGGCGGCCACGCTGTTCGGGCTGGCGATGGTGGCCACCGCCCTCGCCCCGAACCTGCCTGTCGCCCTGGTCGGGATGGGGCTGATCGGCGCGTTCAGCGTCGCGTTCCTCTCGACGGGCAACAGCACGCTGCAGCTGGCCGCCGACCCGCAGATGCGCGGGCGCGTGATGGCGCTGTGGGCCGTGGCGTTCCTCGGCTCCACGCCGATCGGTGGCCCGATCGCGGGCGTCGTCGTGCAGTCCTTCGGCAGCCGCGCCGGCCTCATGCTGGGCGCGGTGGCCTGCCTGCTCGCCGCAGCACTGGGCTCGGTGGTGGCCCGCAGGTCACGGGTTGGGCGCGCCGAAGTCCTCCGGTGACACGCCTTCCAGGAAGTCCTTGAAGTCCTGGAGCTGCTTCTCCGGCGGCGCGTCCGTGCCGTCGGGGAAGAACTGCGAGATGGGCTGGCCGACGTCGTCGAGGATGTCGTCGGCCACGCCGATCGGCAGACCCTCCCGCACCGCGATCGCCAGCGCGTCGCTGGGCAGCACGGCCACGCGGGTGTCGCCGTCGAACACCAGCTCGGCCGTGTAGATGCTGTCGACCAGCGCCGTCAGCTCCGCGCGTTCCAGCTTGTGCCCGAGACCGCTGATGATCGGGATCAGCACGTCCTGCGGCAGCAGCGGGTCCTTCTCGGACCGCGTGCCCACCGAGATGACGTCGGCCTGGGCGCGGCGCAGGAACACCGGCAGGCAGCGGTCGCCGTCCTCCTCGCCGAGCAGCAGCACCGGCTCCCGGGTCCGGGAGTGCACGACCAGCCGCAGCACCCGCATCTCTCTCATGCCATCGACCTCATCCGGGCATTCTCGCCTACCGGTCGCTCGCCGCCCGGCTCGAATTGACACACTCCACGGGTGCAGAGCCTAGAGTTCGCGGCCGGGTTGTACCGGAAGTACGCCTCCGACCTCATGCCCGTCATCGAGCAGCAGCGCGCGTTCCACGCGGAGAACCGCGAGCGCATGACGCCCCAGCTCGACGACATCGAGGCCGAGCTCACCTACCTCCACCTGCGGGAGCTGCGGCCCGCCACGGTGATGGAGCTGGGCACGTTCCACGGGTGGTCCACCACGTGGATCCTGTCGGCCCTGCGCGACAACGGCACCGGCACGCTGCACTCGTTCGACCGGATCGACAACGTGGTGCGCAACGTCCCCACCGCGCTGGCCGACGGACGCTGGACGTTCGTACAGGGCGACGTCCAGAAGGCCCTCGACCTCGTGCCGCCCGACGTCGACTTCCTGTTCGTCGACGCCGACCACAGCCGCCGCTTCGGCCGCTGGTACCTCGCGCACCTGTTCCCGCTGATGCGCAGCGGCACCACGGTGAGCGTCCACGACGTCTTCCACGGGAAGAACGCGCGGATCCTCTCCGAGGGCCGCGAGGTGGTGTCCTGGCTGGACGAGCGCGGCGTCGAGCTGTTCACGGCAGCCCGCCGGCACGCGCCGGAGACGTTCGCGGCGCTCAACGAGGTGCGGGCCGAGGTGGGCATCGAGGGCGCGAGGGGCGCAGGAGTGAACCCGATGATCTGGTTCACCCTCCCCTGACCGGCCCCGGGCGGAAGGGTCAGGCGGCGCAGGTGGCCGATCCGGGGCAGCTGCGCAGCATCTTCACGGTCGGCGGGGAGACGATGACCCTCGGCGCCGCTCCGCCACCCGGCCACTGCACCGACACCGCCATCGACGACGAGTTGTTGTCGTAGTCGGACTCGGTGATGCTGCGGTCCGAATTCACCGTGTTGACCACCGTGTACGTGCCGGAGGCGACCTTGGTGAGGTCGAGCCACTGGAAGTCCACCGTGTAGTCGTAGTTGTCGCCCTGGCCCACGGAGATGCCCTCGGTGACGTCGAGCGTGGCGGGCTCACGGCGCTTGCAGGTGCTCTCGGCCAGCTTCGCGGCCAGCTCGTCCTCGGGGGTGCCGCTCTGCGGGGTCGCGGCCAGGCCGGCGGCGGACGGGGCGGTGTAGCGGTCGCCCAGGCAGAAGCCGTTCTTGCGGTCGGTGACCACCGTGGCCCCCTTCTGCGTGCGCAGCTGGAACCGGTCGAAGTCGAGCAGGTGCCAGTGCTGGTGCATGGCCGCGGGCTCGTAGTACGTGGTGGCCGCCGTGGCGTGCTGCGCCTCGGCGAACGACTGCGGGATGGCGCCGTGCACGCCGTCCTGGAACGCCTGCCGCACCGCCATCTTCGGGGTGCCGGTGCTGTCGCGGTGGCCGTAGAGCAGCAGCGGTCCGGCTCCGACGTTCTCCTCCGACGACGTGAAGCGCAGCCGGACGGCCTGGATCGGGCCGGACGTGACGCACGTGCCGTTCGGCGCGGACGCGTCGAGGACGGGGCAGACGTCCCAGTCGGTGCAGCCCATCGGGTCGCCGTCCCAGCCCGCGGCACAGCCGATGGGCGCCTGACGCAGATCGGGCAGCAACGCCTGATCGGCGGCCTGGGCCGGGGCGACCACCAGCGCGGCCAGTGTGGTGGCCGCGAGGACGACGGCGGCACCGCCGATCCACGCGAACGCTCTGCGACTCATGCCGCACCCAACGAGCACCCTGCCCGGGAGTGACGAGACTGTTGCGCGGAGTAGTACCTGCTCAGTCCAGCGTCAGCGGCAAACCGAACATCGGGAACAGAACGGCGGTGTCGAGGAACGAGTTGAGGCCGATGATGCGGCCGTCCCGGATCTCGACGACCTGGATCGCCCACGCCTCGAACCGCCCGCCGGGCGTGGCCCGGTACTGGCCCCAGCCGGGCGCACCGTTGACCGTGACGGGCAGCATCCGCGAGCCCTCGCAGGCCGCCCCCGGCCCGAGCCACCACGTGCGGACGTCGGTCGGGCCCTGCAGCCACAGCGCGTAGGGCGGCATCGACAGCACCACGTCCTCGTGCAGCAGCGCGACCATCGCCTCGATGTCGTAGCGCTCGAACGCGTGGGCGTAGCGGTCGAGCAGGGACTGCTGGTCGTCGCCCACCTCGGCGGCATGGCCCGCGTCGAGATCACGCTCGGCGAGGGTGGCACGGGCGCGCTGCAGCGCGCTGTTGACCGAGGCGACCGTGGTCTCCAGCAGTGCCGCCGTCTCGGCCGCGCTCCACTGCAGCACCTCGCGCAGGATCAGCACGGCCCGCTGCCGGGCCGGGAGGTGCTGCAGGGCCGCCACGAACGCGAGCCGGATGCTCTCCTTCGCCACCGCGGCCTCGGCCGGATCGCCACCGACCGGCACGACCATGGCGTCGGGCACGGGCAGCAGCCAGGTGGCCTCGCCGTGCTGCTCGCCCAGCGACTCCACCACCGGCGTGCCGGCCCCGCCGAAGTCCATCGGGCGGGCCCGTCGGCCGCGGCCCTCGAGCTGCGTGAGGCAGACGTTGGTGGCGATGCGGTAGAGCCACGACCGCAGCGAGGAACGGCCCTCGAACTTCGCGAGGTTGCGCCAGGCCCGGACCATCGTGTCCTGCACGGCGTCCTCGGCGTCGAAGCCGGACCCGAGCATCCGGTAGCAGTAGCCGGTGAGCTCCACGCGGTACTGCTCGAGCTGCTGCTGCAGCTCGCTCTCGGACAGGTCGGTGACGAGCTCGGTCATATCTCCCCCTCGGAAGTGACGTCGGTCTCCGAGACTAGAGGGGGCCACCGACAGTTCTCGACGAGGAATCAGCCCCGCAGGGTCTCGCTCGGGGAGACCCCGAACCGCGACCGGTACTCCGACGCGAACCGTCCCGGATGGCCGAACCCCCACCTCGCGGCGACCGTGGCCACCGTGGTGCCGTCGCCGGGGTCGGCCGCCCGCAGGTCGGCCCGCGCCCGCTCGAGCCGGACCGAGCGCAGCTGGTGCAGCGGGGTGGTGTCCAGCGAGCGGCGGAAGGCCCGTTGCAGGGCACGCGGGCCCACACCGGCCGCCTCCGCGATCGTCGTGAGGTCGATGTCCTCACCGGCGTGCTCGTCGATGAAGGCCAGCGCCCGGCGCACGACGCCCGTCGACACCGGCCCGGCGCGGCCGGCGCGGTCGATCGCCGTGTGCGGGAACGTCTCGAGCGCGGTGGCGACGATGGTGCGGAACACCTGTCCCATGACGAGCGGGCTGCTCTGCACGACGGGACTGATCGCGACGTCGCTGGTCACGTACTGCATGAACCGCCGCCAGTGCGCCGCCTTGGCCTCGGTGACCGCCCGCGCCAGGTCGAACCCCGTGCTCACGCCGGGCCGGTCGTCGCCGAGCAGTTCGGCCGCGGTCCGGTCGAACGCCGCGCGGTCGATCCGCACCTGCGCCATGCGGATGTCGGACCACTCGACGCCCATCGTGGCGTCCGGGTCGTAGGCGAACACGTCACCGGGGCCCGCGGCCACCTCCGAGCGGCTGCACCCGATCACGAACCGGCCCGAGAGCAGGTGGCTGAACAGCAGCTGGTCGTCGAGCGGCTCCCACTCCCCGTGCAGGGTCATGGTGTGCCGGCAGACACCGACCTTGAACGACCCGCACTCGGCCACGCTGTGGGAGAAGCGGAAGGCCTCGGAACGACCGGAGAGCCGGGCCGAGTGGTCGGCGTAGGCGGAGCTGAGCCAGGTGTGGGCCTCGTCGGGGTCGGTCGTGGCGACCTGGAACTGGCCGGTCGAGACGGTCTGCACGCTTTCGCCCTTCTGCCCGTTCGGGGGAAGGCCCTGACCGTACGTCGTCGGGGGGCGGCGCGGAACTCCTCCGCGGCAGGGGTTCTGTCCGCGAAGCGGCACCGGCTGTCCAGTTCGCGAGCGCGGCCCGGGCGAAAGTTGTTCGCCGCAGCCTGCTCGGGATACCTATTTGCCCGGGCCGGAGAGACCTCGGCTGGAGGGGGCACGAGGTCTCTCCGGTCAGCCCCGTCCGACGAACGGCATCCCGGCCGCGGCGATCGTCATCGACGGCACGGTCACCCCCAGCGGCAGCCGGGCCATCGCCAGCACCGCGTCGGCCACGTGGGCGACGTCGAACGTCGGCTCCGGACGGATGCTCCCGTCGGCCTGCCGTGCCCCCGTGGCGATCCCCGCCGTCATCTCCGTGGCGGCGTTGCCGATGTCGATCTGCCCGCACATGATGGCGAAGGGCCTGCCGTCGAGCGACAGGGACTTGGTCAGCCCGGTGATCGCGTGCTTGGTGGCGGTGTACGCGGCGCTGCCCGGGCGGGGCACGTGCGCGGAGATCGAGCCGTTGTTGATGATCCGCCCGCCCTGGGGCCGCTGGGCCCGCATCGCCCCGAACGCCGCACGGGCGCAGAGGAACGACCCGGTGAGGTTGACGTCCACGGTGGCCCGCCACGCCGCGACGTCGATCTCGTCGACGAGCCCGGACGGGCCGAACCCGCCGGCGTTGTTGAACAGCAGGTCGACGCGACCCCAGCGTTCGTGCACGGCGGCGAAGAGGGCATCCACCGAGCCCTCGTCGGTGACGTCGGTGGGCACCACGAGCGCCGACGGGTGACCGGCCGCGGTCTCGTCGAGGGGCTCCGGGCGACGGCCGGCGAGCGCCACCCGGAAGCCCGCTCCCAGCAGGGCGGCGGCCACCGCGCGTCCGATGCCCGTGCCGGCCCCGGTCACCACGACCACGTCACCCATCAGGTTCCTCCTCAGAGATCGGACGTCCAGAGCAAGAGCCTTGCGCACCTCGACCATCCACCGCTATACATCCCTCAGACATCCGATGTTTGAGCACGTCGCTTCCCGACGGCAGTGGTGTCGTTGACCTCTGCGACGGCCGTCCGTCCAGCCCAAGGAGATCAATGATGATTCCCGTTCCGGTACGCCGTGCCGTCGGCGCGGTCGCGGCCACGACGCTACTGATCGGCATGGCCGCCTGCAGCAAGGACGGTTCGACGGCGGCGGCGCCCGCGGCCGGTGGCTCCACCTCGATCGGCGTCGACCTCCCCCGCGCCGACTCCGACTTCTGGAACGCCTACGCCCGCTACGTGCCGCTGAAGGCCAAGGAACTCGGCGCGACGCTCGTCGGGCCCACCAACTCCCAGAACGACGTCCAGACGCTGATCAGCAACGCCGACAGCCTCGTCACGCAGGGGGCGGGCGCGCTCGTGATCGCCCCGCAGGACACCGGGGCCATCGGCCCCACCCTCGACCAGATGGCCGCGAAGAAGATCCCGGTGGTCACGGTGGACACGCGGCCGGACTCCGGGACCGTCTACATGGTGGTCCGCGCCGACAACCGGGCCTACGGGCAGAAGGCGTGCGAGTTCCTCGGCGCGAAGCTCGGCGGCAAGGGCAAGGTCGTGGAGTTCGAGGGCGCGCTGTCGTCGATCAACGGCCGCGACCGCTCCGAGGCCTTCGGCGACTGCATGAAGCAGAAGTACCCGGGCATCACGGTGTTCGCCGAGCCCACCGAGTGGGACGGGAGCAAGGCCCAGGCCGCCCTGCAGACCCGCCTGGCCACCGACCCCGACATCAACGGCATCTACATGCAGGCCGGCGGCGTCTACCTGGACGCGACGCTGCAGGTGCTCAAGCAGAAGAACCTCATCACGGCGCCGGGCGACCCCAGGCACATCACGATCGTCTCCAACGACGGCATCCCGCAGGAGTTCGCGGCCATCCGCGCCGGGGAGATCGACGCGACGGTCTCCCAGCCCGCCGACGCCTACGCGCAGTACGGCCTCTACTGGGCCCAGCAGGCGCTGGCCGGCGTGACGCCGAAGGAGGGGCCCACCGACCACGGCTCCACCGTCGTGAAGATCGCCAACGGTTTCGAGGACCAGCTCCCCGCGCCGCTCGTCACGAAGGACAACGTGGACGACAAGAGCCTGTGGGGCAACGCGACCTCATGACCCCGGTAGTGGAGGCATCGGGCGTCGCCAAGCGGTTCGGCGCCACCGTCGCGCTGGCCGACGGGCGCCTGACCGTGCAGCCCGGCGAGACCCACGCGCTGGTGGGACGCAACGGCGCGGGCAAGTCGACCCTGGTCGGCGTGCTCACCGGGCTGCTGCGCCCCGACGGCGGTGAGGTGCGGTTCGGCGGGGAACCCGCCCCCGCCCCGGGCGACCGCGCGGCGTGGCGACGGCAGGTGGCGTGCGTCTACCAGAAGCCGTCGGTGGTGCCGGAGCTGTCGGTGGCGGAGAACCTGTTCCTGCACCGCCAGCCCCGCGGCCGGTTCGGGCTGCTCTCGCCGCGGAAGCTGCGCGCGGGTGCGGCCGGGCTGCTGGAGGAGTGGGCGGTGCACGTCGATCCCGACCTCCCGGCCCGCGAGCTGTCGGTGGAGCAGCGCCAGCTCGTCGAGATCGCCGGCGCGCTGTCGCTGGGCGCCCGGTTCGTCATCCTCGACGAGCCGACCGCCCAGCTGGAGGGCCGCGCGATCACCCGGCTGTTCGACCGGCTGCGCACGCTGCGGGAGCAGGGGGTCACGTTCCTGTTCATCTCCCACCACCTGCCGGAGATCTACGAGATCTGCCAGCGGGTGACGGTGTTCCGCGACGCCCGCTACGTCCTCGACGCCGACGTCGCCACGCTGGGCCGCGACGAGCTGGTGGCCGCGATGATCGGCGAGGCCCGCGGGCTCGTGGACGTCGGCGCCGACCGGCCCACCGTGTCCGACGACGCCGAGCCCGCCCTCGAGCTGGTCGACGTGGCGGGGGTCGACCTCACCGTGCGCCGCGGCGAGATCGTCGGCGTCACCGGGTCGGCGGCCAGCGGGAAGCGGGAGCTCGCCGAGGCCGTGGTCGGGCTGCGGCCGCGCACCGGCACCGTGCACGTCGACGGGCGGCGGATCCGGCCGAACGACGTGCCCGCCGCGCTGCGCGCCGGCGTCGGCTACCTGCCCGGTGACCGCAACGCCGACGGGTTCGTCGCCGGGCTGTCGGTGGCCGAGAACGCCACCATGACCATCGCCGACCGGCTCGGCCCGGCCGGGCTGGTGCTGCCGTCACGGCGCACCGAACGGGCGCGCACGATGATCACCGACCTCGACGTCCACACGTCCGGCCCCGAGCAGCCCGTCGGCGAGCTGTCGGGCGGCAACGCGCAGAAGGTCGTGATGGCGCGCGCCCTGGCCAGCGACCCGAAGGTGCTGGTACTGGTGCAGCCCACCGCAGGCGTGGACGTGCGCTCCAAGGAGTCGCTGCTCGGCGCGGTGGACGGCGAGACCCGCGGTGACCGCGCCGCACTGCTGGTGTCCGACGAGCTCGACGACCTGCGGCTGTGCGACCGCGTCGTCGTGATGGCGGGCGGGCGGATCGTCGCCGAGCACGGGCGCGGGTGGAGCGAGGCGGAGCTGGTGGCGGAGATCGAGGGCGTGGCGATGACGGGGGACGGCGAATGACCGAGACGGCGCTGGAGAAGCCCGGGACCCCGCCCGTCAGCCGGCTCAGGCTGGGGCGGCTGCGGGACCTCGCGCTGATCCCGCCGATCATCGCGCTGCTGGTGATCGGCTACCTGATCAAGCCCGACGTGTTCCTGAGCCAGTCCTATCTGGTGGACACGGTGCTCAAGTACCAGTCCGAGCTGGCGCTGGTGGTGCTGGCCGAGGCGCTCGTGCTGATCGTCGGCAAGTTCGACCTCTCGCTGGAGTCCGTGGTCGGCATCGCGCCGGCAGTGGCGATCTTCCTGGTCGTCGGCGACACGTCGGTGCTCGGCGCGCCGTGGCCCACCTGGACCGTGCTGCCCGTCGCGATCCTGTTCGGGGCCCTGATCGGCGCGTTCAACGGGCTGCTGATCGTCCGGTTCAAGCTCTCGGCGTTCATCGTCACCCTCGCCATGCTGATCGCGCTGCGCGGGCTGCAGCTCGCCATCGTCGGCGGGGCCACGATCTCCGACCTCGCCAACCGCATCCCCGTGATCGACGACCTGGGCAGCCTGCGGTTCGCCACGATCCCGATCTCGCTGTGGATCGTGGTGATCGCGTTCGCGGTGGGCATCGTGGTGCTGGGCTACACCCGCGTCGGCCGCTCGCTCTACGCCGTCGGCGGCAACCCCGACGCCGCCCGCGCCGCCGGCATCCGCGTCGAGCGCACGATCTGGCTCACCCTCGTCGTGGCCGGCGCACTGGCCGCGCTCGCCGGCGTCATGCTCTCGGCCCGGCTGGGCTCGGTGGCCGCGGCGCAGGGCAACGGCATGATCTTCACGGTGTTCGCGGCCGCGGTGATCGGCGGGATCTCGCTCGACGGCGGCAAGGGCTCGCTGTTCGGCGCTCTCTGCGGCGTGGTACTGCTCGGACTGATCCAGAACGTGCTCACCCTCGCGCAGGTCAAGGCCGACCAGATCCAGGCCGTCAACGGCATCGTGATCCTCGTGGCGCTGCTGCTGGCCCGGCTCACGAGCGGGAAGGCGCAGGACTGACGGAGCGTGTGAAGTCCGTGTTTTGTACTCTCGGTCCGGGGGGAGCATGGACGAGCTCGTCAGCCGTATCCGCATCGACCCGCGCGCCGCGGTCCGCGTCACGTTCGACCCGTACTCGAGCGTGCTCGCCCTGGCCTGCGCCGGGGCCCGGGACCACCGGCGCGGGCTCGCCACCGCACCCGCCCGGATCGCCGGCCGGTTCCCGCAACGGGGTCTGGCCGCGGTCGCGCGGATCGTCGCGCCCGGCAGCTCGGTGGCTCCCGACTGCCTGAGCCCGCACGACCCGGCCCACGACACCGACGTGCGCGCGGAGATCGGCCGGCTCCGTGACCTGTCGGCGTCGGAGCTGCTCGGCGACCTGCGCGAGACGTTCGACGACCGGCCGCCCCGGCAGTGGGAGGAGATCGCCGCCGCGCCGCAGCGGTGGGCGCACGACGTCGCCGACGTGCTCGACGCGCTGTGGGCCGTCGTCGAGCCGGTGTGGCGCCGCGAGGACGCGCTGCGCGGGCGCGAGGCCGAGCGCGTCGGGGCCGCCGCGGCGCGGGAGGCGCTCGACATCGTGCTGGCGCAGGCCCATCCGCGCGGTCGCGCCCAGGACGGCTGCCTGGTGTTCCCCGATCCCGAGGGCACCGAGCTCGACGCGTCGGGCCGCACCGTGGTGCTGGCGCCCGTGCTCAGCGGGCTGGACGTCTCGATCTCCAACCTCGACCGCCCCGACCTCGTCTGGCTGGCCTACCCGGTGGCCGCGGGCGCCCCGCCCGACGACCCCACGGGCCTCGCCGCCCTGCTCACCCCGATGCGGGCGCAGCTGCTGGCCCGGCTCGACGGCGAGTGGGCGATGGGCCGCATCGCCGGGGCACTGGGCACGACCGCGAGCGCCGCCACCCACCACGTCGACGCGCTGGTGGCCGCCGGCCTGGTGACGCGCCGTCGCGAGGGCCGTCACCACCTGGTGGCCCGCACCGCCCGCGGCGACGGCGTCCTCGACCTCTACGGGATGACCGGCTGACGGGTCGGGACGGGACGGGTCAGCCGTCGGGGGCGGGCACCGTGATCGACGCCGGCACGGGGCGGCCGAACAGCAGCGCCGCCACGTCGCTCACGGCGTGCACGCCGCCGGCGAGCGAGCCGGCCGGCCCCACCTGATACATGATCGCCAACGTGTAGCGCTCGTCCGGCCCCGCGAAGCCGACGGTGTCGGTGACCCAGTGCTTGCCGTAGGAGTCCGACTCGAACGACCAGCCGTCCTTGTTGCCGGGCTGCTGCGCCGCGCCCGCTCCCCAGACGCCCCACTGCTGGTTGGACGCCACGCCGCGCATCGCCGGGACGAGGTGGTCGCGGTCGGGGCCCTGCAGGACGTGGGCCATCAGCGCCGCGAGGTCGTCGGTGGTGCACTTGACGAAGCCCCAGTACGTCGAGGAGGTGAAGCCCGGGACGAAGTGCAGGCCGGTCATCCCCAGGTCGTCGCGGAACCGCGCGAGCATGGCGTCGCCGCCGAACCTCTTCCACAGCCGGTCCGACGCGGCCTCGTCGGAGAAGTTCAGCATCGTGTCCATGTCGTGCCGGTCGGCCGCGGTGAGCGTGATGTCGCCGGTGCGGTTGCGCGCCAGCAGGTCGGACGCGATGGCCAGCTTGATCGTGGACGCCGTCCAGCCCTCGTGGGTGGTGTCGCCGGTGCGCCACACCGCGCCCGTCCGGCGGTCCGTGAACGCGACGGCCAGGTAGCCGTGGGCACCCACCGTGCGGCGGCTGTAGGCCTCGACGGCGGCGAACCGGCTCTGCTGCTCACAGCTCCAGGCGGACGCGGGGCAGGCCGGCGGGGCGGAGGTGGGAGCAGCGGTGGGAGCAGCGGTGGGAGCAGCGGTGGGCGCGACGGCCGTCGTGGTGACCGGAACGGTGGTGGCGACCGGCGACGCGACCGGGGCGGGCGCACCGCACCCGGTGAGCACGGCTCCGGCCAGCAGGACGGTCGCGGCGTGTCGGCGCATCATCGCCGCGGACGGTACCCGCGGGCCCGGTCCGGCCCACCGCCCAGGGCCCGCCCCACGACCTGACGGCGCGCCGAAACGGTCGGGACCGCATCGGGGTCCACGCCCGCGAGTCGGCACTTTCCCGCCCGCGAGTCGGCACTTTCCCGCCCGCGAGTCGGTGGTTTCCCGCCCGCGAGTCGGCACTTTCCCGCCCGCGAGTCGGCGGTTTCCCGCCCGCGAGTCGGCGGTTCGGGATGCCACGTCGGCGCCGGATCCGGTCAGGTCGTGCGCCCGAAACCGCCGACTCGGTCACCCGAAACCGCCGGCTCGCGGGGTGGGGTGCTGGCCGCCGGCTCCCCCGTCGCCGTCACCGTCACCGGGATCGCGTTGAGGGCGGCGTTGCCCGAGAGCGGGTCGATCACCAGCTCGTCGGTGAGCAGGTTGCTGTTCACCCCGGGGTGGGCGGCCGCGACGGTGCCGGCGTGGGTGGCGTGACCCCAGCCGTGCGGGAGGCTGACCACCCCGGGTCGGATGTCGTCGGTGATCGTCACCGGCGCCTCCACCGACCCGACCCGCGACGTCACGCGGGCGCGGTCGCCGTCGACCAGGCCGAGGGCGGCGGCGTCGACCGGGTTGACGTGCAGTGTGCAGCGGTCGGCGCCCCTCACCATCGCGGGCAGGTTGTGCATCCAGGAGTTGTTGGAGCGCAGGTCCCGCCGCCCCACGAGCACCGGGCCGTCGGACGCGCCGAGCAGGTCGTGCAGGCGCTCCGCGTCGGCGATGATCACGGGCGGGGCGAGCTCCACCGTGCCGCTCGGCGTGCGCAGGACGTCGGGCAGCCGCGGCTGCAACGGGCCGAGGTCGACGCCGTGCGGGGCCGCGGCGAGCACGTCGAGCGTGAGGCCGTCCGGGTCGGCGCCGAAACCGTCGCCGTACGGACCGGTGCGCAGCAGCAGGTCGAGCAGCCGGTCGGCGCCACGGCGGGAGCCGAGTGCCGCCACCAGCTCCGCGGGGTCGCGGCCGTGCACCGGCGAACAGGGGTCGGCGACGGCCGCCGCGGCGGCCGTCAGCGTGACGGCATCGTCGAGGGCCTCGGCGGTGGTGCCGGCGGCGATCGCGGCGAGCCGCAGCAGCATCTCGCCGTCACCCGGCCGCGCGGGGTCGGCCGGGAACACCGGCGGCGACCAGCGCGCGACGTTCCGTGCGGCGAACTGCGCGAACACGATGTCGTAGTGCCCGCGGGTGAGCGGCGACGGCGCGGGCAGCACGACGTCGGCGTGCCGCGTGGTCTCGTTGAGGTAGGCGTCCACCGAGACCATGAAATCCAGCTGTCCGAGCGCCGCCTCCAGCCGGGCGCTGTTGGGCGTGGAGAGCGCGGGGTTGCCGGCCACCGTGATCAGCGCCCGGACCCGGTCGGCGCCCGGCGTGTCGATCTCCTCGGCCAGTGCGGCCACGGGGAACTCCCCGAGCGCGCTGGGCAGGCCCCGCACGCGGGTGCGCCGGGAGCCGGGGATCCGCACGCCGCGCCCGGAGCCGTGCGGCCCGGCCGTGTTGGCCCCGCCCGCGGCGGCCGCGGGGAACAGCACGCCGCCGGGGCGGTCGAGGTTGCCCGTGAGCGTGTTGAGGACGTCCACCAGCCAGCTCGCGACGGTGCCGTGCGCGGTGGTGCAGGTGCCGATGCGCCCGTACACCGCGGCGGACGGGGCGGCGGCCAGCTCGTGGGCGAGCCGCCGGATCGTCGACGCCGGCACGCCGCACCCCTGCGCCACCACCTCGGGCGGGAACGACGCCACCGCCTCCCGTACCTCCTCCACCCCGCTGACGTGCGGCAGCGACGACACGACGAGCCCGTCGGCGAACAGCGTCTGCGCCATGGCCGCCAGCAGCAGCGCGTCGGCGCCCGGGCGGATCGTGAGGTGCTCGTCGGCGGCCCGGGCGGTGCGCGTGCGGCGCGGGTCGACCACGACGAGCCGCCCGCCCCGGCGGCGCAGCGCACGCAACCGTCCCGGCATGTCCGGTGCGGTGAACAGGCTGCCGTTGCTCACCAGTGGGTTGGCCCCGAGCACGAGCAGGAACTGCGTGTGGTCGACGTCGGGGATCGCGATGGACAGGCCCGTGCCGAACATCAGCGCCGACGCCACCTGCTTGGGCATCTGGTCGACGGTGCTGGCCGAGTAGCGCTGGTCGGTGCCGAGTGCGCGGATGAGCACCGGCCCGTAGAGCGTGGCCGCGTGGTCGTGCGAGTTGGGGTTGCCCAGGTAGACGGCCACGGCGTTGCGTCCGTGCCCGGCCAGCAGCGGCGGGAGCCGGGCCTCGATCTCGGCGTAGGCCTCGTCGAACGTGGCGGGCACGAGCACGCCGTCGCGGCGCACCAGCGGGGTGGTGAGGCGGTCGGGATCGTGGTGCAGGTCGCCGAGGGCCACACCCTTGGGGCACAGGAAGCCGTGGCTGCCCACGTCGTCGGGATCGCCCCGGACGCTGAGCACGTCGGGGCCGTCGGTGGTGATCGTGAGCCCACAGGTGGCCTCGCACAACGGGCAGGTACGGAACGCGACGGTCACCAGGTCAGTCCTCTCAGCAGCAGGTCGGCGAACTGCCGCCCGACGTCCTCGGCGGTGAGCGCCCCGGCCGGCCGGTACCAGCTGCCGAGGTGGTGGACCGCCCCGAAGAAGTAGGAGACGGCCAGGTCGGCGTGCACGTCGGAGCGCAGCTCCCCCGAGGCCTGTCCGTCGTGCACCATCTCCCGGAACCGCTCGTGGTAGGCGCGGCGGCCCTGGCGCACCCGCTCGCGCGGCTCGGGGCCGAGCAGGTGCACGGAGCGCTGGAAGATCGTCGTGTCGTCGAGGTTCGCGATGCTGGTGAGCACGACGTCGCGGGCCGCGGCGTGCAGGCGCTCGGCAGGGGTCCCGGGCCCGTCCGCGATCTCGTCGAGCCGCCGGGACTGCAGGCGCAGCACACGGGCGTACACCTCGTGGAGCAGCTCGTCCTTGGACGAGAAGTAGTGGTAGAGCGCCCCCTTGGTGACGCCCGCCGCGTCCACGATCTGCGCCACCGACGTGCCGTCGTAGCCCTGCTTCGCGAACAGCTGCGTCGCGGCGGCGAGCAGCCGGTCGGGAACCGCCGTCCGCGTCGCCGTCATGTCGCTCCGTCCGGGCCACATGGCAGACCGACCGGATGGTATGCCAGGTGGTGCCCACTGTGCGTCCTTGACACCCGCCCGTCAACGCCGCTTCACTCGTGCGTTCGCACCGCGGAGGGACACGCATGACCACCGACATCGGCCTGCCGCAGACCGTCGCCGCCCTGCCCGCCGTCGCGGCGCGGCGCTACGGCGACCGCCCCGCCCAGCGCCACCTCGCCGGTGGCGTGTGGCAGGACGTGAGCTACGCCGAGCTGCGGGAGATCAGCACGGAGATCGGGCTGGGTCTGGTCGCGCTCGGGGTGGCACCGGGCGACCGCGTCTGCGTGCTGGCCGACACCCGCGCCGAGTGGGTGCAGGTCGAGTTCGGCATCGCGCTGGCCGGCGCCGTCACGGTGCCGATCTACCCCTCCAGCTCGGCCGACGAGTGCGAGTGGGTGCTCGGCGACTCGGGTGCCGTGGTCGTCGTGTGCGAGAACGCGGCCCTGCAGGCGAAGGTCGAGTCGGTGCGCGACCGGCTCCCGGCGCTGCGCGAGGTGGTCCTGATCGACGGGGAGGAGAACACCCTCGCCGAGCTGCGCGCCCGCGCCGGCGACCGCGACGACCTGGAACGACGGGCCACGGCGGTCGTCCCGGACGAGCCCGCACTGATCATCTACACGTCCGGCACCACCGGCCGCCCCAAGGGCTGCGTGCTCACCCACCGCAACCTCACCGAGTGCTGCCGGGTGTGCGATGCGATGGGCGTGATGGACGCCTCCGACGTCGTGTACCTGTTCCTGCCGCTCGCGCACGTGTTCGCGCAGGTCATCTCGCTGGGGTCGGCCGGGATGGGCGCGGTCGTGGCGTACTGCAGCGACGGGGCGGCCGCGATCATGCCCGACCTCGCGGCGCTGTCGCCGACGCTGCTGCCGTCGGTGCCCCGGATCTTCGAGAAGGTCTACGCGACGGTCAGCGGGCTCGTCCCGGCGGAGATGCGCGCGAAGGCGGTGGCAGCCGGGATGGCCGTGCGGCAGCTCGAACGCGCCGGGCAGCCGGTGCCCGACGAGCTGGCAGCCGGTTACGCGCAGGCCGACGCGGCGCTGTTCACGAAGGTCCGCGCGGTCTTCGGGGGCGCGATCCGGCAGGCCATCTCGGGAGCCGCTCCGATCGCGCCCGAGATCATCGAGTTCTTCCACGCCGCGGGCGTGCCGGTCAACGAGGGCTACGGCCTGTCGGAGTCCACGGCGATGGGCACGCTCAACACCCTCGACGCGGTGCGGATCGGCTCCATCGGCCGCGCGGTGCCCGACTGCGACGTCCGCATCGCCGAGGACGGCGAGATCCTCATGCGCGGCCCCCACATCTTCGCCGGCTACTGGCAGAACCCCGGCGCCACCGCCGAGACCCTCGTCGACGGCTGGCTGCAGACCGGCGACCTCGGCACGATCGACGACGACGGCTACGTGACGATCACCGGCCGCAAGAAGGACATCATCATCACCGCGGGCGGCAAGAACCTCTCGCCGGGCAACGTCGAGAACGACCTGCGCCTGTCCCCGTGGATATCCCAGGCCGTCATGCACGGCGACCGCAGGCCCTACCCCGTCGCCCTGATCACCCTCGACGCCGAGGCGGTCGGGCCGTGGGCGCAGGGCGAGGGGCTGCCCGCGGACATCCCCACCCTGGCGGCGCACCCGGCCGTCCGGGCGCTCGTCCAGCAGGTCGTCGACGAGGTCAACGCGCACTACGCCACGGTCGCGCAGATCAAGAGGTTCGCGATCCTCGACCACGACCTGTCGATCGAGACCGGTGAGCTCACCCCCACCCTGAAGGTCAAGCGGCGGGTCGTCGAACAGCAGTACGCGGGCCTCCTCGACGGTCTCTACGACTGACCCGGAAAAATCTTCGCGACCGGTGTCGATTTCCGGGGTGGCCCGTTCGACGCATCGGTGAGGCAGCCACACGGCCGCCCGCGAAACAGGGAGTCGATCATGCGCTACTTCTTCTACACCTTCGGTGACGAGTCCGTTCCCACCCCGCCGCCCACGCCCGAGCTCATGGAGGAGATGGGGAAGTTCATGGCGGAGGCGGTCGCGAACGGCTCGATGGTGGCCACCGGCGGGATGGGCCCGACGGCGATGGGCGCGAAGGTCCGCCGCCAGGGCGACGAGTACACCGTCACCGACGGGCCGTTCGCCGAGGCCAAGGAGCTGATCGGGGGATGGGCGCTGATGGACCTGCCCGACCACGACGCCGCCGTCGAGATCGCCAAGCGCTTCCTCGCGATCGCGGGCGAGGGCGAGTCCCGCTTCCGCCCGGTCTTCGGCCCGGAGGACGCGGACCCGACGCTCGACGCCTGACCCGCCCGCCCGCCCCACCCTCCCGCGCTGATCAAGGCATGGATGTCGCTCCCCGCGCACGACCGACGACGTCCACGCCTTGATCGCCGCAGTCGGGGCGCCGCTTGCCCCGGTGATCGGGCAGGTGGTGGGATCGCGGCGTGCCGGCCCGGGATGCGGTGGAGGACGTCGTCCGTGCGGAGTGGGCCCGGGTGGTGGCCGGCGTCGCCCGGTTCACCGGTGACGTCGGGCTGGCCGAGGAGCTCGCGCAGGACGCCGTGGTGGCCGCGCTGGAGCAGTGGCCCGACTCGGGCGTCCCGCGCAACGCCGGCGCCTGGCTCACCACCGTCGCGAAGCGCCGGGCCGTTGATGTGTTCCGGCGCACCGAGAACGAGCAGCGCAAGTACGCGGAGCTCGGCCGGGACCTGGAGATCGACGGGGAAGGGGCGGACATGGAGCTCCCCGACCTCGACGATTCCGGGGACCACATCGACGACGATCTGCTCCGCCTCGTGTTCGTGTCCTGCCACCCGGCGCTGGCGGTCCCGTCCCGGGTCGCGCTGACCCTGCGCCTGCTCGGCGGCCTCACCACGGCCGAGATCGCGCGGGCCTACCTGACCTCCGAGCCGACGGTGGCCGCCCGCATCACCCGCGCCAAGAAGGCGCTGGCCGCCGCGGGCGTCCCGTTCGAGGTGCCGCCCGTGGCCGAGCGCAGGGAGCGCCTGGGGTCCGTCCTGGAGGTCATCTACCTGATCTTCAACGAGGGCTACTCGGCCACCACGGGCGACGACTGGCTGCGCCCCGGGCTGTGCGACGACGCCATCCGGCTCGGGCGGGTGCTGGCCGGTCTCACCCCGGACGAGCCGGAGGTGCACGGCCTGCTGGCGCTGATGGAGATCCAGGCGTCGCGGGCGGCCGCGCGCACCGGCCCGTCCGGGGAGCCGGTGCTGCTGCTCGACCAGGACCGCACCCTGTGGGACCGGCCGATGATCGACCGCGGCCTGACCGCGCTCGACCGCGCCGACCGGCTCGGCGGGGGCCCCTACACACTTCAGGCGGCGATCGCGGCCTGTCACGCCCGCGCCGCCCGTCCCGAGGACACCGACTGGGACCGCATCGCCGCGATCTACGCGGTGCTGGCGGCGATGACGGGCTCCCCGGTGGTGGAGCTGAACCGGGCGGTGGCCGTGTCGATGGCCTCGGGGCCGCAGGCCGGCCTCGACCTGCTCGACACCCTCGCCGACGCCCCGGCCCTGCGCGGCTACCACCTGCTCTCCAGCGTGCGCGGCGACCTGCTCGCCAAGCTCGGGCGCGCCGACGAAGCCCGCGCCGAGTTCGAACGCGCCGCGGAGCTGACCCGCAACACCCGCGAGCGCGAGCTGTCCCTGGAGCGGGCCCGCAGCTTGGGCTGATCGGGTGAGTCGGCCATTCCCACCGAGCGTCACGGGCGGGACGGGAGCACGCTTCCCGGCAGCCGTTCGCCCACCCGTGGAGGATCGATGCCCGCACTGCTGCTGGCCGACTACCAACAGGTCTACGACCCGCTCGGCGGCTCCCTCGGGCTGTCGTCGATCGTCGCGGTCCTGCCGCTCGTCGTGCTGTTCGTCCTGCTGGGCGTGGTGCGGATGCGGGCGTGGCTGGCGTCCGTGATCGGGCTGGTCGTCGCGCTCGTGGTGGCGGTCGTGTTCTACTCGATGCCCGCGGGCGACGCGCTCAACAGTGGTCTGCTCGGCGCCGCATTCGGCTTCTTCCCCATCATGTGGATCGTCATCAACGCGATCTGGGTCTACAACCTCACCGTCGAGACCGGACACTTCGACGTCCTGCGCCGCTCGTTCGCCTCCGTCAGCGACGACCAACGGATCCAGGCGATCATCATCGCGTTCTGCTTCGGCGCGCTGATGGAGGCGCTCGCCGGGTTCGGCACACCCGTCGCGATCAGCTCGGTCATGCTCATCGCGCTCGGGTTCCGCCCGCTCAAGGCGGCGACGGTGGCGCTGGTGGCCAACACCGCGCCCGTCGCGTTCGGCGCGCTCGCGGTGCCCATCACGACGCTCGCCACCGTCACGAAACTGCCGGTCGAGGACCTCGGCGCGATGGTGGGGCGGCAGACCCCGATCCTGTCGGTGTTCGTCCCGCTCGCGCTGGTGTTCATCATCGACGGCAAGCGGGGGCTCAAGCAGGTGTGGCCGCCCGCGCTGCTCTGCGGGGTGGTGTTCGGCGTCTTCCAGTACCTGTCGTCGAACTTCTGGTCCATCCCGCTCGCCGACATCATCGCCTCGCTCGCAGCCGCCGCGGCGGTGCTGCTGTTCACGCGCGTCTGGCACCCGGCCGAGCACTACGAGGAGGCCGACACCGACGGCCGGCCCGTCGACGTGGACGGGGGCGGCGTCAGCACCCGCACCGACACGCGCAGCGAGGTGCTCCGCGCCTACGCGCCGTACCTGATCATCATCCTGGTGTTCGTGCTGGCCACCCGCGTGCCCCCGATCACGGGCGTGGCCCCGACGAAGCCCGGCGCCCACGGCACGGGCCTCGAGGTGGCCACCTGGATCTACAACTGGCCCGGGCTCACCATCACCAGCCAAACCGGCAAGGCCGTCGCCACCACGTTCAAGCTCAACATCCTCTCCGCGGCCGGCACGCTGCTGCTGATCTCCGGGCTGCTCACGCTGCCGGTACTGAAGGTCGGCCTCGGCCAGGCCCTGCGGACCTACGGCAAGAGCCTCGCCCAGCTCAAGTTCGCGATCCTCACGGTGATGGCCGTGCTGGCGCTCGGGTTCGTCATGAACGAGTCGGGCCAGACCACCACGCTGGGCCTCTGGCTCGCCGGCGCCGGTGGGCTGTTCGCGCTGCTGTCGCCGATCCTCGGCTGGCTGGGCGTGGCCGTCACGGGCTCCGACACCTCGTCGAACTCGCTGTTCGGGGCCCTGCAGATCAGCGCCGCGCAGTCGGTGAACCTCCCGCCGGTGCTGCTGGCGGCCGCGAACTCCTCCGGCGGCGTGCTCGGCAAGATGATCTCGCCGCAGAACCTGGCGATCGCGGCGGGCGCGGTCGGGCTGGAGGGCAAGGAGGGCGAGATCTTCCGCCGGGTGCTGGTATGGAGCCTGGTGTTCCTCGTCTTCATGTGCGTGCTGGTGTACCTGCAGTCGACGCCGGTGCTGAGCTGGATGGTCGCCTGACCGTGCAGACCTGATGGTGCTCAGAGGTCGGCCGGGCCCTCCCGGGGGACCATCCCGAGCTGGTCCGCCACCTGCCCCAGCACGTCCTGGACGGCCACCGTGTCGGCCAGCGGCATCACCGCGCTCTCGGCGCGTCCGGCCGCCACGCACTCCGTCACCTCGATCAGCTCGTGCGCGTACCCACCGCCCACGTGGCCGGTCCGGATCTCCTCCGGCTCGGCGCCCGCCCGGTGCAGGACGATCGCGTCGGGGTGGTGGAAACGCGGGGGCACGTCGATCCAGCCGGCCGTGCCGAACACCCGCATCTGGCCGGGGGTGGCGCAGCGCAGCGACGTGAACAGCGACGCCGCGCGGCCGTCCGACCAGCCCAGCTGCACGGCCTCCTCGACGTCCACGCCGCGGGCGTCGAGCAGGCCGGTGGCGGTGACGGTGTCGGGCGTGCCCAGCACCATCTGGGCGAACGAGATCGGGTAGACGCTCAGGTCGAACAGCGCGCCGCCGCCGATCGCGGGGTTGTAGAAGCGGTCGTCGGGGTCCGTGGGGGCGTTGACGCCCAGCTCGCCCTGCACGGCGCGCACCTCTCCGACGGCACCCTCGGCGATCAGTTCGCGCAGGCGCACGACGGCGGGCTGGAAGCGGGTCCACATGGCCTCCATCGCGAACACGCCGCCGGCGCGGGCGACGTCGACGATCTCGCGGGTCGCCTCGGGCGTCACCGTGAAGGCCTTCTCCACCAGCACCGCCTTGCCCGCCCGCAGCGCCGCGAGCGTGACGGCGCGGTGCTGGGGGTGCGGGGTGGCGATGTAGA
This sequence comes from Pseudonocardia sp. 73-21, assembly GCF_001899645.1. Lineage (GTDB taxonomy): Bacteria > Actinomycetota > Actinomycetes > Mycobacteriales > Pseudonocardiaceae > Pseudonocardia. The sequence goes on from NZ_MKVV01000044.1 coordinate 213,724, forward strand.
GGACGTCGACCTCGGGGTCGTCGACGATGCCCTGGTACGAGTCGTGCACACGCGAGGCGCCGTACTCGGCGGCGAACGCCGTCGCCCGGTCCGCCGACCGCGACGCCACCGCCACCAGCTCGGCGCCCGGCACGTGCGGGAAGTCCTTGGCGACCCCCGACGCGATCCGGCCCGGACCCACCACACCCCACCGCACAGTCATGACGCCATCCTGTCCGACGGCGGCGAGCTACATGAAGTAGGCGCCCGGCGCGGTGAGGAGCGGGGCGTTCGCGGTGACGGCCACGGCGACGGCCGCGGCCAGGCCGGACACCGCCAGGGCGAGAAGGCGACGGGACAGGGGCACGGGTACTCCGGGATGCGCGTAGTTCGGGGGAGGCGGGGAGCGTCCGGCCAGTCCGTCGCTGCCCGGGCCCGGGCCGTTACGCCGTAGGTTCCCCCCATGGCACGGACGATCAGGTTCCACGAGCTGGGCGGTCCCGAGGTGCTGCGCATCGAGGAGCTGCCGGTGCGGTCACCGGACGCGGGCGAGGTGCGGATCCGCGTCGACGCGATCGGGCTCAACCGGGCCGAGGTCAACTTCCGCCGCGGCACCTACCTCGAACAGCCCGTGCTGCCGGCCGGGCTGGGCAGCGAGTGCGCGGGTGAGGTGCTGGAGGTCGGGCCGGGCGTGGAGCGGTGGGCCCCGGGCGACGCCGTCAGCGTCGTGCCGGCGTTCTCCCAGAACGACTACCCGGTCTACGCCGAGGAGGCCGTGGTGCCCGCGTCCGCGCTGGTGGCGCGGCCGCCGGGCATGGACGCGATCACCGGTGCGGCGATCTGGATGCCGTACGTGACGGTCTACGGGATGGTCTGCGAGACCGTCCGCGTCCGGCCCGGCGACCACGTCGTGATCACCGCGGCCAGCAACAGCATCGGCCTGGCCGCGATCCAGGTGGTGCGCCACCTCGGCGCGGTCCCGATCGCCACCACCCCGGCCGCGGCCCAGCGCCGGGCGCTGCTCGACGGCGGTGCGGAGGCCGTGATCGTCACCGGTGAGGACGACCTCGTGGCCGCGATCCGCGACGCCACCGGCGGCCGCGGCGCGGCGCTCGTCCTCGACGCCGAGGGCGGGCCGCAGGTGGAGCAGCTCGTGCGGGCCTGCGCCGACGACGCCACCGTGATCGTGCACGGCGGCCTGTCCGGGCAGCCGACGCCGCTGCCCGCCGGGAACTACGCCGCGGTCTGGCTGCGCCGCTTCCACGTCGTCGCGATCACCGGCGATCCCGGGGCGCTGCGCCGCGCCGAGCACTTCGTCCGGGCCGGACTGGCGACCGGTGGCTTCACGCCCACCGTCGACCGGGTCTTCGACTTCGACGACGTGGCCGCCGCGCACGCCTACGTCGACTCGCCCGACCGCGCGCCGGGCAAACCGGTGCTGCGCGTCAGCTCCCGCTGAGCGCCTCGATCACCCGTTGACCGTGACGAAGGAGAAGCCGAAGCGCTCGCGGCCCAGCGGCAACGTGCCGTCCCGCGGAGTGACGACCGCCCCCGGGTACGCGACGGCGTCGGCGTGCCGCGCGCCAGGGTCGGCATCCGGTGCCCAGCCCGAGCTCCGGCCGCCCGCCGGTGAGCTCGTCGATCGCGGCCACCTCGCGGGCGAGCAGCGCCGACCTCCAGAACCGGCGTTGAGCACGAACGGCCCACCCCCGGGCGCACCGTGACCTCCGCGGCCCGGACCAGGGCCGGGAACGGGGCCGGTAGGTGCGGGTGGTCGGGCGCGTGGATCGTGTCGTCATCGTCGTCACCGTCGTCACCGTCGTCACCGTCGTCACCGTCGTCACCGTCGTCTCGGCGAGCCGGCACTGTGTCGGTCCCGCCCGGCGCGAACATGTGATCCCGAACCGGAACGGCCGGATGTCGATCACACTCCCGCGCCGACCCCGATCTCGTCCAGCGTGACGTCGTGGCGGCGCAACCGGTCGGGATCCGCGGCCACGCGCGCCACCGCCGAGTCGTGGTGCGGCGCCCCGACCACCACGAGGTAGGTGCCCGGGCACGGGACGTCGAGGTGGTAGCGGCCGGCGCGGTCGAGCCGCGTGCCACCCACCTGGCTGCCGCGCTCGTCCACCAGCGTGACGGCGCCGTCGACGACGGGGCCGCCCGACGGGCCGGTGACCACCCCGGCCAGCCCCGTCCCGACGGCCGGGGTCTCCCGGCGCGGCGCGACGAGCGCGACGTCGAGGACGGCGTCGGAGCCGAAGTCGCTGGTGGTGAGCCGGTGCAGCAACTGCTGCAGGTGGATCAGGGTGCGGCCGACGTGGCCGGGCTCGTCGGTCGCGAACAGCACGGCGTCGGCGCGTGCGAGGGCGTCGAGCACCTCGGGATCGGCGCTGGCCGCGGTGAGCCCGGCGAGGTCGCGGGTGGCCGCGGCCAGCGCCGCGGTCGCCTGCGCCAGGTGGGTGGGCACGGCCGGGTCCCGGCGCACCTGGGACGCCAGCGCGCGGGAGTGGGTGGCCGCCGCCGCGTAGAGCGTGAGCGCGCGGCGGACCTTCGTGGGGTCGTTGTCGAACAGCATCGGCCGGGTCAACGGCGCGGCCACGAGGTTCAGCTGCCGCAGCGCGTTCTCGACGGTGCGGGCGAGCCCGTCGAGGTCGGTGGTCTCGGCCTCGTCGTCGGGCACCTCGACGGTCGGGTCGACCCGCCGGGTCACGGCGGCCAGCATGTCGGCCAGCGAGTTCAGCAGCGTCGCCCGGGCGGCCCGGACGGTGTCGCGGGTGCTCACCGGGGCCACCAGCAGCGCCACCAGGATGCCGACGGCCGCCCCGATCGCGGTCTCCTCCAGCCGCAGCACGAGCAGCCCGTCGCTGAACTCGTTGAGCACGCTGTAGAGCTGCCCCACCATGATCGTGATGAAGAAGATCATGAAGGCGTAGGAGACCTTGATCAGGTAGAAGCCGAAGAACATGCAGAGCAGGATCGTGATCAGCACCAGGGAGGTGCTGCCCACCGTCAGGCTCGCCACCCAGATCGAGGCGAACAGCCCCACCAGCGTGCCGACCACGCGGTTGACGGCCTTGATCGCGGTCTCCGACCGCGTGGCCGTGCCGGTGAACGCGAGGAACGCGGCGAGCACCGCCCAGTAGTAGCGCTGCTGCGAGAGCAGGCTGCCGAGCACGATCGCGAGGCCACCGGCGAGGGCGACCTGCACGGCCTGGCGGGAGACCAGGTCGAGCCGGCCCAGCGGGTTCCAGCGCCCGGTGCGCGGGGCGACGTCGCGGGCGACGGCGGGCGAGCCCGGAAGGTTGCCCATCATCATCACGACGGCCGGCTCGAACGACTCGGCCGCGTCCGGCGTGGTCGCGGGCACGCGGCTGTTGCGCCGCAGGTCGCAGTACTCCAGGACCGCCGTGGCGGCGCGGCGCACGGCGACCTCGGTCGCCCGGTCCCGCAACAGCCGCGCCTCCCGCTCGGCCGCCGCGTGGTCGCCGGCGGCGAGCCGGCGGGCGACGTGGGCCACCTGTGCCGACGCGGCCCGGGGACCGGCTCCGGCGTCGAGGGTGAGCGCCGAGTGCGCGACGGCGTCGATCGCGAGCTGCGCGTCGACGAGGTGGCGGCGCAGTGCCGGGGCCGACCATCCCGTAGGGGTCGCGTCGACGTCGGCCAGCGAGCTGTCCACCATCAGCGCGCACTCCGCCAGCCGCAGCTGCCGGTCGTGCAGCCGGGCGCGGATCCGGCGACGGCGCCGGACCTCACGCGGCTCAGCCTCCAGCAGCTCCGCCGCCAGCCCTACGACCTCGCGACTGCGGGCGCCGAACGAGCGCCGCATCCGCGTGACGGTCCGGCGCGGGTTCGCCTTCAGCACCGTGACCGACAGCAGCAGGATCCACGCCGAGGCGACGACGACGAACAGCAGCAGCCCCGGCAGCATGGCCAGGGTCGCCCCGAGGAACGAGGCGAAGAAGTAGCCCATCCAGCCCATGAAGCCGTAGAAGAAGAACGACGGACCGAAGCGCCGCACGAACACCGCGGCGAACATGACCACCACGAACACGGCGAGCATCACGACGTGGCTGCCCGCGACGGCGACGCCCGCGAGCATGCCGACCCCGATGGCCACCGGGAAGAACACGGCCGTGCGCGCCTTCTCCAGCGCCGACCCGCTGGCCAGCCCCATCGACCCCATCATCGCCATGACGGCGCCCAGCAGCATCGCGATCAGCGTGCCCTGGGCCCCGGCGTGGGTCGCCGTGGCGACGAGGTACTCCACCCCCATCGCCGTCGCCAGCGCGACGACCGCGTTGCCCGCCATCCGCAGGCGGCCCAGACCCGGGTCGGAGGCGACCACGCGGTCCCTGACCCGCCGTCCCCGCTCACGTAGTGCCATCAGTCGCAACCCCGAATTCCTGAAGCATGTATGGTACCGACAATAGCCGGTATCGTGCCGGTAATCGACAGGAGGAGGGCTCCTGTGAGGACGAGCACCACGCAGCCGGTCGACGTGATCGAGCTGCAGACGGCGGTACTCCGGCGCAACGTCGAGATGGTGCGCCGCCGCGGCGAGGTCTACGTCGAGCTCGACCCCGCCGAGTACCTGCTGCTCCGCACGCTCGACGACCTCGGCCCCATGGACATCCGCACGCTGGCCTCGGCGGTCGGGGTCGACCCGTCCACCGCGGGCCGGCAGATCGGGGCGATGCACGCCGCCGGGTTCGTCGACCGCGCCCCCGCCGCCGAGGACCGCCGCCGCACGATCATCAGCGTCACGGCCGAGGGCCTGCGCCGCACCGAGGCCGTCCGCGACCGCCGCCGCGAGAACATCCGCGAGCTCCTCGAGGACTGGTCCCCGGAGGACCTGGAGACGCTCGGCGTCATGTTCGGCCGCTACAACGCGGCGGTCTCGGACAGGTACGTCACCCACACGTAGCGCCGCCACCCACCGGTGTTGTTGACTCGGGTCCGTGATCGACCCAGACATGATCGATGTGGATCTGTCCGACCCGACCCTGGTGGCCCGGGTCCGTGAGGAGCTGGTGGCCACCGGCTGCTGCGTGATCCCCGACCTCGTGCGGGCCGACCTCCGCGAGACCCTGCGGCGGGAGGGCGCCGCCGTGGCGCCGCTCGCCTACTACGACGTCGAGACGGTGAACGTCTACAACACCGAACCCGACGACACGCTGCCCGCCGACCACCCCGCCCGCATCCCGATGCGGCGCGGCAACGCCTTCGTCGCGCGCGACACGATCCCGGCCGGCGCGCTGATCCAGCAGCTCTACACGGACGCGGCGTTCCAGGCGTTCGTCGCCGCCTGCTTCGGGCTGCCCCAGGTCCACCCGCTGGCCGACCCGCTCTCGGGCCTGACCCTCAACGTCGTGACGCCCGGCCGCAGCCACCCGTGGCACTTCGACACCAACGAGTTCACCGTCAGCATGCTGACGCAGGAACCCGAGGGCGGCGGGGTCTTCGAGTACTGCCCGAACATCCGGACCGCCCGGGCGGAGAACGTGGCCGACGTGCGCGCCGTGCTGGACGGCGACCGGGAACGGGTCCGCGGCCTCACCCTGCGGCCAGGCGATCTCCAGCTGTTCCGGGGCCGCTACTCGCTGCACCGCGTGAGCCCCGTGGAGGGCGGTACCGACCGCCACTCGGCGATCTTCGCCTACAGCGAGCGGCCCGACGTGATCGGTTCGCCCGCCCGCACGCGGCAGCTGTTCGGCCGCGTCACCCCCGCGCACCTGGGCGCTACGTCCCGGGTCGACCAGCTGATGGACTAGATGAGGACGAACGTGGATCTGTCGACCCGCACCTTCGGCAACGAGGACCACCTCCCGCGCGTGCCGCTCCCCACCCTCGACGACACCTGCGACCGGTTCCTGGAGTGGTGCGCACCGCTGCTGACCGCCGACGAGCTGGCCACCACCGAGAAGACCGTCGCGGCGTTCCGCGACGGGCCGGGCCCGGACCTGCACGCCCAGCTCGCGGCCTACGACGCCCGGCCCGACACGGCGAGCTGGCTCGACGCGTTCTGGAGGCAGCGCTACCTGGGCCGACGCGACCGCATCGCGCTCAACGCCAACTTCTTCTTCCTCTTCGAGGACTCCCCGCTGGGCCAGATCGAGCGGGCGGCCCGGCTCGTCGCCGCGTCGGTGGCGTACAAGCTCAGCATCGACGACGAGACCCTGCCGCCGGTCGTCCAACGCGGGCAGGCCTTGTCGATGGAGCAGAACAAGTACCTGTTCTCCGCCACCCGCATCCCCGGTGACCCGTTGGACAGCTCCCGCAACCCGTACTCCGACGCGTGGCCGGGCCCGTCGCAGGCGCGGCACATCCTCGTCCTGCACGACGGCAACGCCCTCGCGGTCGACGTGATCAGCCCCGAGGGCCGGCCCTACGCCGTCGACGAGATCGCGGCCGGGCTGCGCGCCGCGGTGGCCGCGAGCCCGACCCGCGGGCCCGCGGTCGGGCACCTGACGACGAAGGCGCGCGCCGAGTGGGCGGCGAGCCGGACGACGCTGCTGCCGGCCAACGCCGACGCGCTCGACACCCTCGAGACGGCCCTGTTCTGCGTCTGCCTCGAGGACCTCACGCCGTCGAGCCCCCTCGAAGCCTCCGACCAGCTCCTGCACGGCGACAGCGGCAACCGGTGGTTCGACAAGTCCGTCTCGCTCATCGTGTTCGCCGACGGCACCGCCGGCTACAACGGCGAGCACTGCAAGCTCGACGGCACGACCGTGATCGCCTACCTCGACACCGTCCTGGAGACCCCCGAACCCACCGACCCGGCCGGGCTCGGCGAGACACCCGCCGTCGCGCCCGTCGCGTTCGTGCTCGACGACGCCCAGCGCGCCGACATCGACACCGCCGGGAAGGCGTTCGCCGACTACGCCGCCGACACCGCCACCTCCACGCTGTCGGTGGACTTCAGCGCCGAGCGCGCCAAGGCGCTGAAGTGCTCGCCCGACGCGTTCGCGCAGATGGCGTTCCAGCTCGCCCACGTCCGTGCGAAAGGCCACGTCGGCGCCACCTACGAGTCGATCGCCACGCGCGCGTTCAGGCACGGGCGGACCGAGGCGATGCGGGTGGTGACGCCGGAGATCCTGGCGTTCACGGCGGCGACCGGACCCGACGAACGTCGCAGGGCCTTCCGGGCCGCCGCCGACAAGCACGTCGCCCGCGCCAAGGAGTGCCAGGCCGGGCTCGCCCCCGAGCAGCACCTGTGGGAGCTGCAGCTGATCGCGGCGCGGCAGGGCCACGACGTCGACCCCCTGTACGGCTCGCCGGGCTGGACGATCATGCGCGACGACTACCTGTCGACCAGCGCCGTGCCGTCACCGCACGTGAAGTACTGGGGGTTCGGCTCCACCAGCGAGAAGTGCATCGGGGTGGGCTACGCGATGATGCCGGGCCGCTTCGACCTCTACCTGAGCACGCCGCGGGCCGTGAGCGAGCAGATGGGCATCTTCGCCGTGGCGCTCGCCGACGCCGTGCGCGAACTGGAGGAGCTGCTCGCCGATGCCTGACCCGCTGAGCGCCGAGAGCAAGGCGGACTTCAGCACGATCTACACGCAGACCGATCCGCGCGGCTACTTCCGCACGCTGCGGCTGCTGGACTACCAGGTGCCGCAGCACGCGAAGCCGGTGATCGAGGCGGCGCTGGAGGCGTCCGGGAACCGCACGGTGCTCGACGTCTGCTGCTCGTACGGCATCAACGCGGCGCTGCTGCGCCTCGACGTCGACCTGGAGACGCTCGGCGCCCGGGCGGCCGACCCGGCGCGGGTCGGGCTGGACCCGGAGTCGGTGATCACCTCCGACGCGGCCTTCCACGCCGAGCACCTGCGCCGCCCCGACCTGACGGTCCTCGGCCTCGACGCCTCCGCGCCCGCCATCGACTACGGCGTGCGCACCGGGCTGCTCGCGAACGGCTGGGCCGAGGACCTGGAGTCGACCGCCCCGTCCCCGGCGCTGGCCACGGGGCTGCGCGACGTCGGGCTCGTCGTCTGCACGGGCGGGGTGGGCTACGTCGGCCGCGACACGTTCGCCCGCATCCTGGGCGCCGTCGGAGCACCGCAGCAGCTCCGGCTCGCGGTGTTCGTCCTGCGCGTCTTCGACTACACGGAGATCTCGGCGGTGTTCGAGCCCTACGGCCTGGTGACGGAGAAGCTGCCCGGCACGTACCGGCAACGCCGCTTCGCCGACCGCGGCGAGCAGGACGCGGCGGTCCACGACGTGCGGGCGCGGGGCCTGGACCCGACGGGCAAGGAGGCCGCGGGCTGGTACCACGCCGACTGCTGGCTGACCCGCCCGGTGACGGCGGCCCCGGTCAGGATCCCGCCGGCCGCAGGCTGACGCCGATCGCGAACGCCACCGCGGCCGCGAGGACGGCACCCACCACGACGAGCTGCGCGAGCTGCCCGGGGGTGCCGAGCGGGGCCGGCAGGCCGAGCACCGCGAGCACCTGGTCGCGCAGCACCGCCGACAGCGGCAGCGCGAGGAACAGCGTGCACGAGACGGCGCCGCGGTAGGGGTCGTCCTGCCACGGGCTGCCCGCCCGGACGGCGGCCAGGCCGAGCGTGAGTCCGAGCGCACGGGCCGCTGCCCTACGGGCGGGATGTCCCGCGTCGGGGATGCCCATCTGACAGATAGTACACAGCACATACTACTTGCTGCGTACCACTCGTCGCGTAGTAGAGTCCGGCGACATGCAGGCCAACGACGCCCAGACGCTCGTGCTCTACGCGCTGGCCGACGGGCCACTGCACGGTTACGCCGTCAACACCGCCATCCAGGAGCTCACCGGGGCACGGCTCGGCGCCGGTAGCCTCTACGGGGCGCTCACGCGCCTGGAGGCGAAGGGGCTCGTCGAGCCGCTCGACGAGCAGGGACGCCAGCGCCCGGTCCGGATCACCGACGAGGGGCGCGCCGTGCTGGAGCGGGAGCTGCGCGCCATGCAACGGGTGGCCTCGGCCGGCCTGCACCGGCTCGGGGTAGCGCCGGCATGAGCGTCGAGGCCCGGCTGGTGCGGCTCTACCCCGCCGCGTTCCGGCGGGCGTGGGGCCCCGACGTCGAGACCGAGGCCCGCGCCGCCGGATGGCGGTCGTGGCCGAGCCTCGTCGCCGGCGTCGTCGACATGTGGCTGCACCCGGCGATCTGGCCGGCGCGCAGCACGGCCGAGCGGCGGGCCCGGGTCACCACGGCACTGGTCGCCGTCGGGCTCGCGGGGTGGCTCGTCGGCCACGCCGGGGCGGAGCAACACGCCCTGCCCGCCCATACCGCCTGCACCACGCTGCTGCTCCTCGGCCTCGGCCTCGCCGCCCCCTGGCCACGCGCGCTGGTGGCCACCGCCCGCCGCGTCGCACACCTGCTCGCGGCGCCGGCACTCCTCGGCGCCGCCGCCGTGGCCATGGCCCGGTCCGACCTTCCGCCACCGGCCGCGGTCACGGTGCTGGCCACCTGGTGGATGGCGCTCGGCATCGGCGCGGTCCAGGTGTGCCGAGTCCTGGCCTCCCTCGGACCGGACGCACTGGTTCCCCCGTCGCCCGTCCGGCTCCGTGCCGCGGGCCACGCGCTGGTCGCCGCGCTCGCCACGGCCGGCGCCCTGTTCCTGGTCACCGGCGACGTGCCGGCGGCGACCGGCGTCCTGCTGCTCGCGGCGGTCGGCGTCGGCACCCTGCGCGACCTCGAGCCGCAGGGGAAACAGGGATGATCGGCCCGCTGCGTGTCCACCGGGGCCGCCCGCGGCGAGACCACGGCCGAGGTGGGCGCGACGCTCACCACGGACGACATCGGCGCACACCGGCGCACACCTCTGCACCACGGGGCAGCCGGACCCGGACCTGGTGATCCTCACCGGCGGTGAGCAGCGGAGGTCGAACTTCATACCCCGGCAGAGCGCCCACGCCGAGCTGCATTTCCGCGACGCCTACCGGCCCGCGTTCCACGAGATCGACTTCCTTTGCGCGCTCCGCAGGTTCGCCCCCCGGGGATGACCACGGTCAGCCGCGTGGGCGCAGCGGGAGCAGGTCGCGGACGGGAGGGTCGCGCAGGTACGGGCCGCCCCCAGCGCGATGTCGACGTAGACGCCCGAGAGCACGGTGCCGAACAGGGGCGTGTCGACGCGGAGGTCCGCGAGCACGGCCCCGCCCGACGATTCTTCAGCCCCGCAGGCGACGCAGGATGCGGCCCAGCTCGGCGCGGTCGGCGTCGTCGAGGACGCCGAAGAAGCCCTCCGCGTCGGCGACGCGGGCGGCGCGGATCGCCGTGGCGAGCTCGGTGCCCTTGTCCGTCAGCCGCACGAGGGTGGCTCGCCGGTCGTGCGGGTCGGGGAGCCGTTCGACGAGGCCGCGCTCCTGCAGGCCGTCCACCACCTCGGTGACCGACCGCGGCGCGATACGCAGGTGCTCCGACAGCGCGCTGAGCCGCACGGTGCCGTGGCGGGCCAACGTCATGACCGCGCGGGACTGCGACGGCGTGATGTCCCACGGCGCCAGGGACTCCTTGGACCGGTGGCGCAGCGTGCGCGCGACCGCCCAGAACGCCTCGGCCAGGGACTCGTCCTCCTCCACGGGGAATAGCCTACCCAGCACTGGTGTTGCTCCCTCATGTTGAGGTAACCTCAGCATCTACCCGGACAGAAGGAGCCCTTTATTGGAACCGCCACGCATCAAGAACCGCCCCGTCTCCGCTGCCGAGAAGAAGCAGGCCCGCGAGGTCTCCCTGCGTCGCATCGGGCAGCTCTTCACCCCCTACCGCTGGCCGCTCGCGATCGTCGTCGGGATCATCGTGATCTCCTCGATCGTCGGCCTGGCCTCGCCGTTCCTGCTCCGCGCCGTCATCGACACCGCGCTGCCGGACCGCAACCTCACCCTGCTCGTCTGGCTGGTGATCGGCATGGTCGCCGTCGCCGCCGTGAGCTCCGCGCTCGGAGTGGTGCAGACCTGGATCAGCACGCGCATCGGCCAGCAGGTCATGCACGGCCTGCGTACCAGCGTGTTCGCCCACCTGCAGCGCCAGTCCGTCGCGTTCTTCACGCGCACCCGCACCGGTGAGGTGCAGTCGCGCATCACCAACGACATCGGCGGCATGCAGTCCGTCGTCACCTCGACGGCCACGTCCGTCGCCTCGAACCTCACCACGGCCGTCGCCACCGCCGTCGCCATGGCCGCGCTGTCGTGGCAGCTCTCCCTCATCTCGCTCGTCGTGATGCCGCCGGCGATCTACCTGACGCGCCGCGTCGCGACGATGCGCCGCTCCATCACCACGGCGCAGCAGCGCGAGCTGGCCGACCTCAACGTCACCGTCGAGGAGGGGCTGTCGATCAGCGGCATCCAGCTCTCCAAGACCATGGGCGCCGGCCCCGCGCTGGTGGAGCGCTTCACCGGCTCGTCCGAGCGGCTGATCGACCTGGAGCTGCGCTCCCAGCTCGCCGGCCGCTGGCGGATGGCCTCGATGAGCGTCATCTTCGCCGCGATCCCCGCGGTCATCTACCTCGCCGCCGGGTTGCCCGGCACCACCCTGTCCATCGGCACGCTGATCGCGTTCACCACGCTGCAGTCCGGCCTGTTCCGGCCGATCATGGGCCTGCTCAACGTCGGGGTCTCGCTGGTCAGCTCGCTGGCCCTGTTCGCGCGGATCTTCGAGTACCTGGACCTGCCCGTCGAGGTCGACGACCCGGAGCACCCGGTCGTGATCGACCCGTCGCAGGTGGCCGGCCACGTCCGCTTCGAGGACGTCACGTTCGCCTACGGCGGCGCCGACCACGCGGCCGTCGCGGGCGTCAACCTCGACGTGCCCGCCGGCTCCACGCTGGCCCTGGTCGGCGAGACCGGCTCCGGCAAGAGCACCCTCGCGTCACTGGTCGCCCGCCTCTACGACCCGGGCTCCGGGCGCGTCACCATCGACGGCGTCGACCTGCGCGACATGCGCCTGGCCGATCTCGCCGACATCGTGGGCGTCGTCAGCCAGGAGACCTACCTGCTGCACACCACCGTGCGCGAGAACCTGCGCTACGCCCGGCCCGACGCGAGCGACGCCGAGATCGAGGCCGCGGCCCGCGCCGCCCAGGTCCACGACCTGATCGCGAGCCTGCCCGAGGGCTACGACACCGTCGTCGGCTCACGCGGCCACCGCTTCTCCGGCGGCGAGAAACAGCGCATCGCCATCGCCCGCACGCTCCTGCGCAACCCGCGTGTCCTCGTCCTCGACGAGGCCACGAGCGCGTTGGACAACGAGACCGAGCGCGCCGTCCAGAAGGCGTTCGACGTCCTGGCGCAGGGCCGCACGACGATCACCATCGCTCACCGCCTGTCCACCGTCCGCGACGCCGACCAGATCGTGGTGATCGACCACGGCCGCGTGGTGGAGCAGGGCACGCACGCGACGCTGGTGGAGCGCGAAGGCCGCTATGCCGCCCTGGCCGCGTGACCCCCGATGACAGGAACTACGCGCGCCCCAGGAGCGCCGCCGCTTGCCCTGGCATCTGTTCTGCCGCACCCACCAGGAAGTCCACCAGCGCCTCCCGCGGCACCGGGCGCTGCGGCAGCCACTCCAGCACCGCCTCCTCGATCAGCCCCAGGTAGCCGCGGAGCACCACGAGCAGGGCCGGCGGGGGCGCGTCGACGCCGACCCAGCCGCCGATCAGCCGGGCCAGCCGGTCGCGCGTGGCGTGCATGGCGCGGCGCAGCTTCTCGTCCGTCGCCCCGCCGCGCATGACGTGCAGGTACATCTCCGCGTGCCGGTCGGCGGCGTCGATGAACGCCTCGATCCCGGCCCGGAGCCGGTCGGGCAGGGCGACGTCGCTGGTGCGCTCCAGCCGCTCGACGAGGCTGTCGGCGACCTGGTCGAACACGGCCAGCTGCAGGTCGCCGATGGTGGGGAAGTAGTGGAAGACCAGCGGTTTCGACACGCCCGCCCCGGCCGCGACGGCGTCCGGGGAGAGCGCGGCGAGGGGGTGCTCGCGCATCCACGCGTACGCGACGTCGACGAGCTGTGCGCGCCGCGCCGCCGCGCTCAGCCGCCGCTCGGAGGTCCCTGCCACACAGTCGAGCCTAGGCTCGTCTCCGGAGCTGGTCGCGCAGCGTGCCGTCGGGACCGAACAGGCGCTCGCGCCACTCGGCCTCCAGGGCGGTCGTGTCGTGGCGGTCCGGGTGGAAGTCCGGCTTCCGGAACACCCCGACGCGCGGGATGATCCGCCCGACGAAACCGCCGGGTCCGAACAGCATGCGCACGCCGTCGCGGATGTCGCGCGGCCGGCGCCACACGCCCTCGGCCAGCACCAGCCAGATCCAGCTCACCAGCGCGGCCGGGATGATCGTCGCGTCCACCAGCACCTCGGCGAGCACGCGTTCGCGGCGGCTGTTGCCGATGGTCTCGTACACCTCGTAGCTGACGGACTTGTGCTCCAGCTCCTCCAGGGCGTGCCAGATCCACAGCTCGGTGAGGTCGTCGTGGATGCGGGTGCGGAAGTCCTCGTGCGAGAGCAGCTCCTCGGCCAGCAGCGCCGTGAGGTGCTCCATCTGGGCCGTGCACGCGAGCCGTTGCCGCGCGGGGAGCAGGTCGAGCAGGCGCAGGGCCAGCGCGATCGCCTTCTCGGGCACGTCGACGTCGATGTCGCGGGAGCGGAAGACGTCGTTGAGCCGGTCGTGTTCGCGGCTGTGGATCACCTCCTGGCCGGTGAACCCGGCGACCTGCGCGCGCAGTGTCGGATCGGTGACCCGGTGCTTGAACCGGTTCACCGACTGCACGAAGAAGTCCTCCCCCGGCGGGAACGCACCGGAGAGCACCACCAGGAACAGCGTGGCCGTCGCGTTGCCGGCGTAGAGCCAGCGCGGCATCTCCTCGTTGAGCCGGAAGTCCAGCTGACGTGGGGGGATGCCGACGTCAGCGCCCCGCAGTGTTTTCTTCTGCTCGCCCACCGTGATCCCCCGCATCGTCGCGTACTGACCAGTGGTCAACACGATGACACGGTTACTGACCTCCGGTCAACGACGGCGTCGACGTACCCACCACGCGAGGCCGAGCCCGGCCGCCGCGGCGGCCACCCACCGGCCGCGCTGCGACGGCGCCACCGGCTCGGCCTCCACCGCCTCGCTCTCCGGCAGCGTCACCGTCCCGGCGTCGCCGTCGACGTGGATGCGCTCGCCGTCGGCGATCCGGCGCGTGGCCACCGCCGTGCCCAGCACAGCGGGGATGCCGTACTCGCGGGCCACGATCGAGCTGTGGGAGAGCGGCCCGCCGATGTCGGTGACCACCGCCGACGCCATCGCGAACAGCGTGGTCCACGCGGGCGTGGTGATGCTCGCGACCAGCACGTCGCCGGGCTGCATGCGGCCGAAGTCCTCCGGCCCGGTGAGCACGCGGGCGGTGGCCGTGACCTGCCCGGCGCTGGCGCCGGTACCCGTGAGGACGGACCCGGTCTGGTCCTGCAACGTCGCGGGCAGGAAGCTCTCCATCAGCCGCCAGGCCGCGCGGTCGGGGAGGATCTGCGGCGGGGTGACGCGGCGTTGCCCCCGCCAGACCATCCGGCGCTGCCCGACGTCGCCCGCCTTCCCGGCCAGGATCTCCTCGCGACGCAGCCAGAACACGTCGTCGGGCTGCTCGATCACCCCGGCCGCCACGAGGCGCGAGCCCAGCTCCCGCAGCATCCGGCGCAGCTGGGGCCAGGCCAGCCCGATGTCGCCCAGCGCGTCCTCCCGCACCGGCGCCACGCCCTGCGCCCACCGCAGCAGGCGGTTGAAGAGGTTGCGGCGCAACGGGTCCAACCGGGCGAGCACCGCGGCGGTCTCCTCCTCGCGGCGCTGCGCCGACCGGCGCTGCCGCTCGTAGGGGTCGGCGCCGCCCCCGCCCAGGTAGAACCGCAGCGTGTCGAGGACGGGCGCCGGGTCGTCGGCGGGCACGGCGTTGGCGAAATCGAGGTTGTAGATGGTGTGCCCGAAGCGGTCGAGGTGGGCGCGGAACCGCTGCTCCCACTCCGGGTCCCCCACCGGGATGGTCCCGTCGAACCCCGGCCGGTCGCGTACCCACGTGGCCAGGTCGTAGAGCGACTTCTCCGCCAGGATCGGCATGCTGTCGAACCCGAGCAGGAACGTGGCCGCGGGCGGGTCGCCGTCGCGGCGCACCAGCCGCTCGTAGAACTGCGTGAACGCCACCTCGCTCGACGCCGCGAGCGGGATGATCGCCTGCACCGCCGTGTAGTACTCCGCCCCCGCGTCCAGCAGGTCGACGACGCCGGCGAGCAGGTCCTCGTCGCTCAGGGCGTCGAGCGGGCGGTCCTTCCAGCCCTCCACGATCCCGGCGTAGTGCGGGTGCGCGCGGTCCCGCCAGCGCAGCAGCCCGCTGTGCTCACCGCTGGTGGTGAGGACCTTCAACGCCGCCGGACTGCGCAGCGAGATCCGGATCAGCCCCGCGCGGGTGTAGCGGTAGTAGGCGTACCCGTTGACGGTCGGCAGCCCGACATCTCCCGGACGGACGGCGCCCTCGCTGATGAACTCGCTCATGAGCTTCTGCAGCGAGCGGCTGACCGCACCGTCGATCAGGTCGGCGAACAGCGGCGTCAGCGGGTCGGGCAGCTGCTCGACGATGCTGGCGCGCACGTACATCGCGGTGGGATCGGCCACCGTCCAGTCCGTCGGCGGCTCGGCCTCGGGCTCGGGCAGCGCCGTGACCGGCCGCGACTGCACGATCCAGAACGTGCCGTCGGCCCGGGCCCACTCGATGTCCTGCGGCGCCCCGAAGTGCGCCTCGATCCGGGCGCCCAGCGCGGCGAGCTCGACGGCCGCGGCGTCGTCCAGCACGGCCGCCGTCCGCCGCGAGGCCGGCACCGGGCGTTCCTCCGTGCCTGCTGCCAGCGTCACCGTCATGACGGCCTTGTCGGCGGTGGCCCGGCTGCGCACGTTTCCGGCCCGGTCCACCACGACGTCGTCGGTGGTGACCGACCCGCTCACCACCGACTCCCCGAGTCCCCACGCCGCGGAGACCACCGACTCGTCGGGGCGACCGTTGGTGGGGTTGGCGGTGAACAGCACGCCCGCGGAGTCGGCGTCGACCATCCGCTGCACCACCACCGCGAGGGCGACGGACGCGGGGTCGATCCCCTGCCGCGCGCGGTAGGCCACGGCACGGTCCGTCCAGAGCGACGCCCAGCAGTCCCGCACCGCGACGAGCACCGCGTCCGCCCCGACGACGTGCAGGAACGTGTCCTGCTGGCCGGCGGAGCTGGCGTCGGCGAGGTCCTCGGCGGTGGCCGACGACCGCACGGCCACGGCGTCGGCCCCGAGGGCGGCGTGGGCCGCGAGCAGCTCGGCCTCCATCGCCGCGGGGATCGCAGCACCGGCGAACCGGTCGCGCGCGTTCTCCGGGATCTCGTTGACCGTCACGAACTCCCGGTAGGCGTCCGTCGTCAGCACGAACCCCGGTGGCACCGGGAAGCCGGCCCGCGTCAGCTCCCCGAGGTTCGCCCCCTTGCCGCCCGCGACGTCGACGTCACCCCGCCCCAGCTCCCCGAACCCCCGGATGAACCCCATGCGGGCGGATTGTGCGCCTGCCGGATTCAGGCGTCGAGGGCCCCCGCGACGAGACCGCGCAGATCCTCGTCGGTGATGTCCGCCGCGGCGGCGGGCGGGAGCCGGATGGTGCCCTTGTCACTGCTCAGCTCGGGGTGCCGGGCCGTGAAACCCCCGTCGTGGTCGGCGCGCCAGCCGTAGAACGACAGCCCGTGCCTCCAGACGCCGACGTGCAACCGCCGGTCCCCCACGACGTAGGTGGGCATCTTGTAGGCGATCACCATCTCGGCGCCGGGATGGGCGTCGAGGACGAGCCGGTGCACGCGGTCGAACAACGGCCGGTGCTCCGGGGAGATCGCGTCGATGTACTCCTGCACCGCGTCCACGGCCGACAGGCTATGCGGACGCCCGGCGCCGGGCCACCAGCCCTCGGTCCCGAGCCCTCATGATCGTTCCGGGAGAGGCCTCGTCGTCGTCGGAGCAGCACTGGGCCCCACCTCGGAACGATCATGATGCGCGACCCCACCGGTCGCGGCCCGGTGGACGCGTGAGGCGTCGGCACCCCGTCACCATTCATGGCGCTGAGCGGACGAGCTCCGCGTTCACGGGATGCGCCACCCCCGTCGACGGGCCATCGTGGCGGACAACCCCGACCGCCAGGAGTCGCCATGTCCGTCCTGACCGCCGTCCTCGACGCCGCGCGCTCCGGCGCGGTGGAGATCGTCGACCTCACCACGCCCCTGCAGTCCTCCACCCCGATCCTGGAGCTGCCGCCGCCCTTCGCCAACACCAGCCGCTTCCAGCTGGAGGAGCTCTCGCGCTACGACGACCGCGGCCCGGCCTGGTACTGGAACGACATCCACACCGGCGAGCACACCGGCACCCACCTCGACGCGCCCGTGCACTGGGTGTCGGGCAAGGACGGCCCGGACGTCTCGCAGGCCCCGCTGAGCACGCTCGTCGCGGCCGCCGTCGTGATCGACGTGACGTCCGAGGTGGAGAAGAACGCCGACTTCCTGCTGGAGGTGGAGCACGTGCAGGCCTGGGAGGCTTCGCACGGGCCCCTCCCGGAAGGCGGGTGGTTGCTCTACCGCACGGGCTGGTCCTCGCGCGGGGACGACGCCGCCGCGTTCGCCAACGCCGACGAGAACGGCCCGCACACGCCCGGCGTCTCGCCGGAGTGCGCGAAGTGGCTGGCGCAGGAGTCGCCGATCAGCGGCTTCGGCACGGAGACGGTCGGCACGGACGCGGGCGCGGCCCACTCCTTCGACCCGCCCTTCGCGTGCCACAACTTCCTGATGGGCGCGAACAAGTGGGGCCTGACGAGCCTGCGCAACCTCGACGCCCTGCCCCCGACGGGCACGCTGCTGGTGGTGTCGCCGCTGCCGATCGTCGGGGGCTCGGGCAGCCCCGCCCGCGTGCTGGCACTGGTGGAGAGATGAGCCGTGCGCGGATAACAGTGTTCCCGCACCGATTTCCGCGCACGACCCCGGAGGGGACGTCGTGAGCACGGTCGCCGAGGTCGTCGGCGCCGTGATCGCGCAGCTCGGCGTCGGACACGCGTTCGGGGTCGTGGGCAGCGGCAACTTCCACGTCACCAACGCGTTGCGCGGGCACGGCGTCCCGTTCACCGCCGCGCGTCACGAGGGCGGGGCGGCGACGATGGCCGACGCCTTCGCGCGGACCTCCGGCGATGTCGCCGTCCTGACGCTGCACCAGGGCTGCGGGCTGACCAACGCGATCACCGGCATCACCGAGGCCGCCAAGAGCCGCACGCCGCTGCTGGTGCTGGCCGCCGACACCGGTGGGGCCGCGGTACGGTCGAACTTCCGCATCGACCAGGACGCGCTGGTCGCGTCCGTCGGCGCCGTCGCGGAGCGGGTGCACTCGGCCGCGTCCGCGGTGGCCGACGTCGTGCGCGCCTACGGGACCTGCCGCGGGCAGCGTCGGACGGTGGTGCTCAGCCTGCCGCTCGACGTGCAGGAACAGCCCTGCGCACTCACCGAGGCGACGTTCGTCGAACGTCTTCCGGCCCGACCCCACGCCGACGCCGTGACGGCCCTGGCCGCGCTGCTCGACAGCGCCGAGCGACCCGTGTTCATCGCGGGCCGCGGCGCCCGGCACGCCGGCCCGGAGCTGGCCGCGCTCGCCGACACCTGCGGGGCGCTGGTGGCCACCTCCGCCGTCGCGAACGGGCTGTTCACCGGCCACGAGTGGAGCCTCGGCATCTCCGGCGGGTTCGCCACCGACCTGGCGGCGGAGCTGATCACGGGCGCCGACCTCGTCGTGGCCTGGGGCGCGTCGCTGACGATGTGGACCACCCGCCACGGCGCCCTGCTCGGCGACGGGGCCACGGTCGTGCAGGTGGACGACACGCCGTCGGCGATCGGCGCGCACCGTCCCGTGGACCTGGGGGTGCTCGGGGACGTGACGCTCACGGCAGCCGACGTCGCGGCGGTGATCAGCGCGAGGCCGGGATACCGGACGTCCGAGATCGGGAAGCGGATCGCCGCCGAGGGCCGGTGGACGCAGATCCCGGTGCCCACCTCGTCCGAGCCGTCGCGGATCGACCCGCGCACGCTGTCCGCGGCCCTCGACGCCCTGCTGCCCGCCGAGCGCACGGTGGCGGTCGACTCCGGCAACTTCATGGGCTATCCCAGTGCCTACCTGGCCGTGCCCGACGCAGCGGGGTTCTGCTTCACGCAGAGCTTCCAGTCGATCGGGCTCGGCCTGGCCACCGCTCTCGGGGCCGCCATCGCCCGCCCGGACCGGCTCACCGTCGCGGCGTTGGGCGACGGCGGGTTCCTCATGGGGATCTCCGAGCTGGAGACGGCCGTCCGGCTCGGCCTGGGGATGCTGATCGTGGTCTACGACGACGCCGGCTACGGGGCGGAGTTCCACCACTTCGAGGGCGCCGACCACGGCACCGTCCGCTTCCCGGACGCCGACCTGGCCGCGATCGCCGCGGGGTACGGCTGCGACGCCGTCACGGTGCGGTCCGAGGGCGACCTCGACGCCCTCCGCAAGTGGCTGGACGGGCCGCGGGAGCGTCCGATGTTCGTCGACGCCAAGGTCCGCACGGACGAGGCGTCCTGGTGGCTGGTGGAGGCGTTCCGTGGGCACTGACAGCGCTGATGCGGTCGTGATCGGGGCCGGGATCAACGGCATGGCCGCCGCGGCCCGGCTCGCGGCCGGTGGGTGGAGCGTCGCCCTGGTGGACGGCGCCGACGACATCGGCGGCTTCATCGCCACCGGGGAGCGCACGCTGCCCGGTTACCGCCACGACACCTACTCGTCGTGGCACCCGCTGTTCGTCACCGGGCCCGTGTACGCGGAGTTCGGCGAGGCGCTGCTCCGGCACGGGCTGTCCTACGCCAACACCGACGGCCCGCTGACGGCGTCGGTGGCCGACGACGGCGCGGTCGCCCTCGCGCACCGCGACGTCGAGGAGACGGTGGCCGGGTTCGAGCACGCCGAGGATCGCGACGCCTACCGGGCGATGATCGCCGGGTTCTTCGCGCACGCGGAGCAGATCGGCGGCCTGCTCGGAACGGAGCTGCACTCGACGGCGGCGTGGAAGCCGCTGTTCGGGCTGGTCCGGGGCGGACGCCCGGTCGTGGAGGGCTACGTCCGCGACGCCGCCACGAGCGGCCGGTCCTGGATGCGCGGCCGGTTCCGCGGCCCCGAGACCGACCACCTCTGGGCCCCCTGGCTGCTGCACGCCGGCCTCGCCCCCGACGCGGCGTCGGGTGGGCTGATGGTGCCGATCTTCGCCGCGACGATGCACGCCGCCGGGCTGCCCGTGGTGGTCGGTGGGGCCGGCAACTTCACGGCGGCCTGGCGCGGACTGCTCGACGAGCTCGGCGTCACCATCCACACCGGACGGACGGTGGAGCGGATCCTGCTGCGCGACGGGACGGCCGCGGGGGTGGCCGGGGACGGCTGGAGCCTGGCGGCGAACCGGGCCGTGATCGCGTCGGTGACCCCGACGGCGCTGTACGGGTCGCTGCTGCCGGCGGGGTCGGTCCCTTCCCCGGTCTCGGAGCAGGCCGCCGCCTACCGCCCGGGCCGCGCCGCCGCCCAGCTGCACGTGGCGCTGTCGGGCCCGGTCCCGTGGCGGGACGCCCGGCTGGCGGCGGTGCCGCTCGTCCACCTCTCGGACGGGTCCGCGTCCACCGGCATCGCGTGCGCCGAGGCCGAGGCGGGGCTGGTCCCGCGGCGCCCGACGGTGGTGGTCGGGCAGCAGCACGTGCTCGACCCGTCCCGCGTCCCGGCCGGTGCCGCGGCCCTGTGGCTGCAGCTGCAGGAGCTGCCGTTCGCGCCGGTGGGCGACGCGGCCGGGGCCCTGGACACCGCGCAGGGCTGGGACGAGAAGCTGGCGGCCGGCCTGGCCGACCGGGTTCTGGGCCGGTTGGAGGCCCAGGCCCCGGGCCTGCGCGAGCTGGTCCTGGGCGTCGACGTGATCACCCCACCGGACCTGTTGTCCCGCAACCCCAACGCCCTCGCCGGCGACCCCTACGGTGGCTCGGCCGAGCTGGACCAGAACTTCCTCTGGCGCCCGCTGGCCGCGGCGCCGAAGCACGCCACGCCCGTCGCCCGGCTCTGGCACATCGGCGCGAGCACCCACCCGGGTCCCGGCCTGGGCGGGGCGAGCGGCCACCTCGTGGCGGGGACGCTCCTGAAGCCGACGATGCGATCCCGCCTGCGCCGCTAGACGCGCGGGAAGGGGTGGGCGTGCCCCCGTCGGTTATCGTGCTCTCGTGACCATCGCTGAGGATGCGGTAGGCGTCTCCGCCCCGCTGCAGCCCCGGGCGCTGATCGTGTCGCTCTACGGGTTGTACGCGCGCCAGCAGTCGGGGTGGCTGTCCGTCGCCTCCGTCGTGCGGCTGATGGCCCCGTTCGGCGTCGACGGCCAGGCCGTGCGGTCGTCGGTGTCGCGGCTCAAGCGCCGCGGGCTGCTGATCCCGGAGAAGTCCGGCACCACCGCCGGCTACCGCCTCTCCGACGCCGGCCGCGACATCCTCGCCGAGGGCGACACGCGGATCTTCGCCCGCCGCCGTGGCACGCTGGACGAGGGCTGGCTGCTCGTCACGTTCTCGGTGCCCGAGTCGGAGCGGGAGAAGCGCCACCTGCTGCGCACGCTGCTGACCCGGCTGGGCCTGGGGACGGTGGGGGCGGGGCTGTGGATCGCTCCGGCGCACCTCGAACCGGAGGTCACCACCGCGCTGGAACGGGCGGGGCTGCGCGGGTTCACCGACCTGTTCCGCAGCCACCACGTCACGTCGCGGCCGGCGCGGGAGACCGTGCGCACGTGGTGGGACCTCGACGCCCTCGACGCCGTGTACGCGGAGTTCCTCGACCGGTTCGAGCCGGTCCGGGCCCGCTGGACGGCCGACCCGGGCCCGGACTCCCGCGCGTTCACCGACTTCGTGGAGGTCGTGACGGCCTGGCGCCGCCTGCCCTACCTCGACCCGGGCCTGCCGCTGGAGGTGCTGCCCGTCGGCTGGATCGGGGTGGCGGCGGAGGAGCTGTTCGCCGCCCTGCGCGAGCGCCTGGCCACCCCGGCCGCCACCCATGCCCGCGCGGTGCTCGCGGGATAGCGACGGCACGAGCGTGGCCACGTCCGCACGGGCGTCACGGCAGGCGTGCGCTCATGGCGACGCTTGTGCGGTGCCCGTCCGGACCGCCGCCACCCCCTGGATCTCGATGAGTGCCTCCGGCTGCCACAACGACGTGACGCCGATGCCCGCCATCGCCGGGTAGTCGGTGCCCGCCAGCTCCCGCCACACGCGCCCGATCTCCCGGCCGCATCTCTGGTAGTCGGGGATGTCGGTCAGGTAGATCGTGACGCCGAGCAGGTCCGGCGGCTGCCCACCCGCCGCCCGCAGCGCCGTCAGGAGGTTGGTGAACGCCTGGCGGAACTGCTCGACGATTCCGCCCGGAACGATCTTGCCGTCGCCGTCCATCGCGGTCTGCCCCGAGAGGTGGATGGCGTCCCCGTGCCGCACGGCGTGGGTGAAACCGGAGGGCCGGGCCAGCTCCGGCGGGTTGACGTACTCCATCGGCTACTCCTCGACGCGTCGCTCCTGATGTGTTTTCATGACTACCGTAACGAAGACGACATACGGAAGCGAGGGTTCATGTCCACCGATCTGAAGGTCGTCCCGGTCGTCACCCGCAAGGGCCAGGAGTTCGGCGGCACCGAGCAGTCCGGCGGTGCGGTCCGCATCTCCGGCGTCTCCCCCCAGCACACGCCCGCCACGCGCATCTGGTTCGGCAAGGTGAGCAACGAGCCCGGTTACCGCTCGCTGCCCCACCACCACGGCGAGGCCGAGACCGGCGGCTACGTGCTCACCGGCTCCGCCCGCATCTACTTCGGCGAGAACTACTCCGAGTACCTCGACATGACCGAGGGCGACTTCGTGTTCGTGCCGCCGTACATGCCGCACGTCGAGGCCAACATGAGCACCACCGAGGAGCTCGTCTGGCTCACCTGCCGCACGCCGGACAACATCGTGGTCAACCTCGACGAGGTCGACGACGCCACCCTGGCCGGATTCCGGCGCGCATGAGCACCTCGAAGCCGTTGCTGGAAGTCCTGACCCTGACGCCGGACGGCGACGACACCTTCGTCGGCCACCCCCAGGTGATCCCGTCCGGCCGCATCTACGGCGGCGAGCTCGTCGCCCGGGCCCAGGTCGCGATGGCCCACACCGTCGGCGACGACAGACGCGTCCACTCGCTCCACGGGTACTTCCTCCGCGCCGGCGACGTCCACCAGCCCACGCGCTGGGTCGTGCAGCGCCTGCGCGACGGCCGCAGCTTCTCCGCCCGCACCGTCTCGGCGATGCAGGGCGACCGTGTGCTCTTCCACGCGATGGCGTCGTTCCAGGTACCGGGTCCGGGCGTCGAGCACCAGGACCCGATCCCGGATCTCCCCGACCCCGAGACGCTGCCGACCTCCGAGGAAGCCCTCAGGGGCACGGACGTCCGGGACACCCACTACTGGTCCCACGACCGCAGCTTCGACATCCGCCACAGCCCCACCGCCGTCTACACCGCCGCCGACGGCGAGCCCTCCACCCGTCAGACGGTGTGGCTGCGCGCCTGGGAGTCCCTGCCCGACGACCCGGCCCTGCACCGCAGCGCCCTCGCCTACGTCTGCGACTACACGATGCTCGAGCCGGTACTGCGCCGGCACGGCGCCGCGTGGGCGGACGACGGCGTCGTCACCGCCAGCCTCGACCACGCCATGTGGTGGCACCACGACGGCCGCATGGACGGCTGGGTGGCGCTGGTGCAGGAGTCGCCGATCGCCACCCGCGGACTCGGTCTCGGTACCGCCCGCCTCTACACCCACGACGGCACTCTGCTGGCCAGCGTCGTCCAGGAAGGCCTCGTGCACCTCCCCTGATCTGGAGAATCACCGATGACCGAGCGGCCCTTCTGGAACCCCAAGACCGAGCAACTGCCCCGCGGGGAGCTGCGCGCCCTCCAGCTCACCAAGCTGCGCCTGCTCGCCGAGTGGGCGCAGGCCCGCAGCCCGCACTACGAGCGCACGTTCGCCGAGGCCGGGTTCCGCCCCGAGCAGCTGCGCACCTGGGCCGACATCGACCGCATCCCGTTCCTCACCCGCGAGGAGTGGATGCGCAGCCAGGACGAGCACCCGCCCTACGGCGAGCTGCCCGTCGTCGGGCCCGAGGCCGCGATCCGCGTCCACACCACCAGCGGCACGTCCGGCCGCACGCCGTTGCGGGCTCTGGACAGCCGCAAGGACTGGTCGTGGGCCGCCGAGATGTGGTGCTACGCGCTGTGGGCAGCGGGCGTCCGGCCACGCGACGTCGGTTACGTCGCGTTCGGCTACGGCTCGTTCATCGGCTTCTGGGGTCTGCACAACGGCCTGGAGAAGCTCGGCGCGCTGACCGTCCCCGGCGGGGCGCAGACCACCCCGAGCCGGATCAGGCAGATCGTCGACTTCGGCGCCACCGTCGTCGCGTCCACCCCCACGTACGCGTTGCGTCTGAGCGCCGAGGCCGGGGCGATGGGCGTCGACCTGCGCAGCGGGTCGGTGCACACCGTGATCCTGTCCGGTGAGCCCGTCGTGGCGGAGACGAAGGCGCTCATCGAGGAGCGCTGGGGCGCCCGGGCCTACGACACGGCGGGGATGACGGAGATCTCGACGATCTTCATGTTCGAGGCGGCCGACCAGCCCGGCGGCAGCCACGTGATCGAGGACCACTTCATCGAGCAGGTGATCGACCCCGTGACGGGGGCCGAGGTCGGCTACGGCGAGCGCGGCGAACGCGTCTGCACCTCCTTCGGCCGCAGCACCACACCGCTGCTGCGCTACCGCACCGCCGACATGGTGGTGAAGGTCCCCAGCCGCACCGCCCGCACCTGGGACCTCTACCAGGGCGGCATCATCGGCCGCGTCGACGACATGAAGCTCGTGCGCGGCACCAACGTCTACCCCGGCGCGATCGAGGCCATCGTCCGCGGCTTCGACCACATCGAGGAGTTCCAGGTCCGCATCGAGCGGCAGGGCGACCGCGACGAGATCGTCCTGTGCGTCGAGCCCGTCGCGACGATGGGCGACGAGCCGTGGGGCCGCCTCGCCGCGGATCTCGCGCGCGACCTCGCCGGCGCCCACGAGGGCCTCCGGTTCCACATCGAGCGCGCCCCGTGCGGCGCCCTGCCCCGCTTCGAGCTCAAGGCCAAGCGGCTGACCGACCTGAGGAGCGTGTGATGGCGACCGAGCGGAGCTTGCCGGAGCGAGCAGGCAACACCGAGCGGAGCCTGCCGGAGCGAGCAAGCAGCACCGATCTCCTGGGACGCACGACCACCGCCGACGAGGACGCCGTGCTCGCCGTCTACGACCAGCTCCGCGAGCTCGTCCGCAGCGACCTCCCGCCGTGCGCCGCCGCCGGCCTCCGCGCCGCGCTCGCGAGCGTCGCCGTCGTCGTCACCGACCTCGGGCTGCGGTTCGAGCACCTGCTGGACGAGGGGTTCTGAGCATGAAGATCGCATCCGTCGGGGGCGGCCCGGGCGGGCTGTTCAGCGCGATCCTGCTGAAGAAGTCCGACCCCACCCGCGAGATCACCGTCTACGAGCGCAACGCCGCCGACGACACGTTCGGCTTCGGCGTCGTGTTCTCCCAGGAGACGCTCGACAACATCGCCGACGCCGACCCGGAGTCGTTCGGGCGCATCGAGGCCGGGTTCCGGCACTGGAGCGCGATCGACACCGACTTCCTCGGCGTCCGCGAGCGCTCCGACGGCCACGCGTTCGCCGCGCTGGAGCGCAAGCGGCTGCTGGCCATCCTCGGCGAGCGGGCGCTGGAGCTGGGCGTCGACGTCCGGTACCGCACCCCGGCTCCGGCTCTCGCGGACCTCCAGCGCGACAACGACCTCGTCATCGCCTCCGACGGCGTGAACTCCCCGATCCGGACGGCGCTGGCGGAGCACCTCCACCCGAGCGTCGACCGCCGCTCGGCCAAGTACGTCTGGTTCGGCACCACGCGCCCGTTCGACTGCTTCACGTTCCTGTTCGTGGAGACCGAGTTCGGCCTGTTCTGGGCCCACATCTACCCCTTCGACTCCCGACGCGCCACGTTCATCGTGGAGACCGACGAGCAGACGTGGCGCCGCGCCGGCCTCGACGCGTACGCCACCGTCGCCCGCAAGCCGGGTGAGAACGACGAGGCCACGATGGCCTTCTGCGAGCGGATCTTCGCCGAGCACCTCGACGGCCACGCGCTGATCGGCAACAACTCCGGCTGGCTGTCGTTCACGGTCATCCGCAACCGCAGCTGGTCGGCCGACAACGTCGCGCTCGTCGGCGATGCCGCTCACACCGCGCACTTCTCCATCGGCTCGGGCATCAAACTCGCGCTGGAGGACGCGATCAGCCTCGCCGCCTCCGTCCACCGCGAGCCCAGCATCGAGGCCGCGCTCAAGGCGTACGAGGACGACCGGCAGCCGGTTGTCGCGTCGCTGCAGCGCTCGGCGCAGACCAGCCTGGAGTGGTTCGAGGGCGCGGCGCGCTACCGCGACCTGCCGCCCGAGCAGTTCGTGTTCCAGCTGCTCACGCGCAGCCAGCGCGTCACGTACGACAACCTCAAGCTGCGCGACGTGTCCTATGTGGACCGGCTGGACCGTTGGCTGGCCGACCGCACCCGCGCGCTGGGTCTGTCCGTTGTGGACGGAACGCCGCCGATGTTCCACCCCTACACGCTCCGCGGCGTGGAGCTGGCCAACCGGATCGTCGTCTCGCCGATGGCGCAGTACTCCGCCGTCGACGGGATGCCTACCGACTGGCACCTCGTGCACCTCGGCGGGCGGGCGGTCGGCGGGGCGGGGCTGGTCATGACCGAGATGACCTGCACGTCGCCGGACGCGCGGATCACGCCCGGCTGCCCCGGCATCTGGAACGACGAGCAGGCCGCCGCGTGGGGCCGTGTCGTCGAGTTCGTGCACGCCAACAGCGAGGCGAAGATCGGGCTGCAGCTGGGCCACGCCGGCCGCAAGGGCTCCACCAAGGTCATGTGGGAGGGCATCGACGACCCGCTCGACGACGGCAACTGGGAGATCCTCGGCCCGTCGCCGATCCCGTACCGCTCCGACTCCGAGGTACCGCGGGAGATGAGGCAGGACGACATCGACGCCGTGATCACCGACCACGTCGCCGCTGCGCAGCGTGCCGCCGCGGTCGGCTTCGACCTGCTGGAGCTGCACTTCGCGCACGGCTACCTGGTCTCGAGCTTCCTGTCGCCGCTGTCGAACCACCGCACCGACGGCTACGGCGGCGACCTCGCCGGCCGCGCCCGCTTCGGCCTCGAGATCCTCGACGCCGTGCGCGCCGGGTGGACCGGCCCGATCAGTGTGCGGATCAGCGCCACCGACTGGGTGGACGGCGGCTTCACCGGCGACGACGCCGTCGCGCTCGCCCGGATGCTGGCCGAGCACGGCGCCGACATCGTCGACGTCTCCACCGGCCAGACCAGCACCGACGCGGAGCCCGCGTACGGGCGGCTCTACCAGACGCCGTTCGCGGACCGGATCCGTCAGGAGACCGGGATCCCGACCATGACCGTCGGCGCCATCGCCTCGGTCGAGGACGCCAACACGATCATCGCCAGCGGCCGCGCGGACCTGTGCTGCCTGGCCCGCCCGCACCTGGTCGACCCGTACTGGACGCTCAACGCGGCGCTGGACCAGGACTACCGCGGCCACCCCGCACCGAAGCAGTACCGGGCGGGGATGGGAGCGCGGCGACGCGCACAACAGCCCTGAGCCGGCTCTCCAGGTGCGGAGCCCCGATCCGGTTGTCGATCTCCGTGTGCGGCACCGGTGGCGGCACGTCCGGCCGCATCCGGGCCAGGAACGCGTCGAAGCCGGCCTGTTTGCCCAGGTCCTGGGCCCGACCCCGGCCGGCCAGTCGCGCGCGGAGCGTCGCGGCGTCGCTGCGCACCCACAGCAGCCGGACGGGATCACCGCCCAGCTCCGCCACCCACGACGCCCACCGCGCCGGGTCGCGGATCTGCCCGGTGAAGGGCGCCACGAGCATCACCGGGCAGCCGTGGGCGCGGATCTCCCGCGCCGTAACCGTCAGCCCGCCGTACTCGTGGACCTTGACGTGGTCGTCGTACCAGTCGCCCTCGCGCTCACCGTCGGACCGCCCGGCGGCGGCGAGCGCGGCCGCGACGAACCCGCCGTAGACGGTGTCCTTGTCCAGCAACGCCGGGACGGGGAACAGGAGCGGCAGCAGCAACGACGCCACCGTGCTCTTGCCCGCACCGGGTGGACCCGCGACCACCCAGACCGGCAGCATCCCCGTCATGGCCCCTCCCATCAGCGTGCAGCAGGACGGCGGTCTCGCCGTCGTCACGATCGACCACCCGCCGCTCAACCTCTACGACGAGGCTATGGGCACCGCGCTCGTCGCCGCCCTCGACGAGCTGGAATCGATCACCCCGCGAGCGGTGCTGTTCCGGTTCGAGGGCCGGATCGTGACGGGCGGCGTGGACGTCAGCACCTTCGACGCGCTGGCCGACGCCGAGGCGGCCTCGGCGATGTTCGCCGGGCTGGTGTCCGTCGCGCAGCGGGTGGCCGCACTGGCCTGCCCCACGGTGTTCGCCGCCCACCACACGTGCCTGACCTGGGGGTTCGAGCTCGCACTCGCCTGCGACCTCATCCTGGCCACCGACCGGGCGTCGTTCGGGCTGGTGGAGGCCACCGTCGGGCTGACGCCGGCGATGGGCGGCACGCAGCGCCTCGCGGAGCGCGCCGGCAGCGGCCGGGCCCGCGAGTTCGTCATGACCGCCGACCGCTACGACGCCGCCACGATGCACGCCTGGGGCGTGGTCAACCGGGTGCTGCCCGTCGAGGGGTTCGACGAGGCGGCCCGCGCGTTCGCCCGGAAGCTCGCCGACGGCCCCACGGTGGCCCACGCCGCCACGAAGAAGGTGATCGCGGCCTACCTGGAGGGCGGCGTCGCGCAGGCCGACGCCGATGTGCCCTCCATCGCGGGGCCGTTGTTCGACACGAGCGACCTGCGTGGCGCCATTCGGACGTTCCTCACCGAGGGACCCGGCCACGCGGTGTTCGAGGGCCGTTGATCCAGGTCTGGTCCTTTCGGTGGGAATCGTGGATCATCCGATTCCACGATTCCCACCGAAAGGACCGACGCCATGGCCGACGGACATGTCGAGAACGACCTCGCCCACCTCAAGGGCATCGGACCGAAGCATTCCGAGATGCTCAAGTCCATCGGGGTGGACTCCATCAAGGAGCTGCGCCACCGCAACCCGGCGAGCCTCAAGGAGATGATCGAGACCCGGCACGGCAAGGTCGTCGGCCTGTCGGAGAAGACGGTCCAGACCTGGATCGACGAGGCCAAGGCCTACGCCGGCTGATCACCCCGAGGCGAGCTGGCCGTCGCTCGGCACCTGGTCGGGCACGGCCACCCCGTCGGCCTTCGAGTCGTTCTGCACGGCGTCGACGGCGCTGCTCACCCCGTTGATGTCCTGGTCGGTGGCCTTGCCGCCCTTGATCTTCGCCAGGGCCCCGGTCACCGCCGCACCGGCCGCGTCGAAGGGCGCGGCGAGCTTGCACAGCGTCGGCGACGACTCGGCGTCGGCCTTCGCGAGCTTCAGCTCGTGCACGGTGAAAAGCCCGGCCAACCCCGCTTTGACGGTGGCCCCGACGCCGTGCAGCGACCCCGCCTTGTACGGGTTGTAGATGAAGTGGTGGAACGCGCCGAACGCGAGGCCCGCGTGCAGCACGAACTTCGTCTTGTCGAAGTTCACACTGCCGACCTGCTGGCATCCCGCACCGCTCGATGCCGCCGCCGTCGCCGGAGCGGAATTCGCGGACGAAGCGGACGGACCGCACCCGGCCACCACAATCAACCCGACAATGGACAACGCACCCGCAAGTACGCGAATCTTCCCCCGAAGAATGGTCTGCACAACGGCATCATCACACGACCGGAATGGGTGACCCGGTGGCCGGGTACCGTCCGCGCGTGATCGATCCCGTCGACCGGCACGTCCTGCGCGCGTTCGCCATCGCCCGCACCACCGGCGCCCCTGCCCTCGCCTGTCTGGCCGGCGTCGGCGCCACGCCGGAGGGCACGTTCGGGCTCACCGGAGCCCCCGACGGGTGGACGGCCCCGGTCGGGCTCCTGGAGATCGCGGTCCTCGCCGATCTCGCGCTCGGCGCCGCGGCGCGGGCCGAGGCGGGGTCCGACCGCCGGATGCCGACGCTGGGCCTGACGATCGACCTGGCCGGGGGGTTGCCTCCCGCGGCGCGGCTCACCGTGGCGGCCGACGAGCCCGCGATCGACGACGGCTTCGTCTCCACCGCGGGCACCGTGCGCGACGGCGACCGG
The DNA here is from genome assembly GCF_001899645.1 of Pseudonocardia sp. 73-21. Taxonomy (GTDB): domain Bacteria; phylum Actinomycetota; class Actinomycetes; order Mycobacteriales; family Pseudonocardiaceae; genus Pseudonocardia. The sequence goes on from NZ_MKVV01000044.1 coordinate 244,089, forward strand.
GCCGTCGGGCACTGCGCGGCCACCTTCGCGCTCGGCTCGGCGGGGTTCGCCGTGCTGCCGTGGGAGCTCCGCGACGCGGCGTCGGTCGACCCGCTCGCGGAGCCCGACCTGGATGCCGCCGAGACCGGGATGCTCGCGGCGGTCCGGGCCGCGACGGGCTCTTCCTGGAGCGACGCCGTCCTCGACGACGCGATCCGCGACGGCCGGCTCCACGCCTCGCCGCTGCTCGCGAACCGGGCCGGCACCGTGCAGGGCGGGGTGCTGTTCGCCCTCGCCGCCCGGGCCGCGGCGTCAGCCGTCGACGGGCCGGTCCGGATGCGCGGCGGCCACCTCGACTTCCTCTCGGCCGGCGACGTCGCCCACCCGCTCGACACGACGTCCACGCTGCTCGGTGCGGGTCGCCGCACCTCCTTCGCCCGGGCCGAGATCAGCCAGGACGGGCGGCTCGTCGCGGTCGGATCCTTCGTCCAGCACGCGGGCTAGCCGACCCGCTCGTCCGCCTTCACCACCATGGACTCCAGCCACGGCGCGCCGAACGTCGTGGTCATGGCGACGTCGGAGGCGTCGCGGCCGCGTCCGATGAGGACGCGGCCCTTGCGCGGCCGGTTGTTGCGGGGGTCGAAGGTCCACCACCGGTCGCCCAGCCACACCTCCATCCAGGCGGCGAAGTCCATGGGCGCCGGGTCCACCGACACGTCGACGTCGGGGAGGTAGCCGAACACGTAGCGGGCCGGGATGTTCAGGGCCCGGCAGAACGAGATGGCGAGCTGCGTGAAGTCCCGGCACACCCCGAACCCCGACGCGTTGACGTCGGCGGCGGTGCTCAGCGGGCCGCTGCTGCCGTACCGGAACTGCAGGTGCCCGTTGACGTGGTCGCAGATGGCCTGCACCCGCGTGTAGTCGCGCGGCAGGTCCCCGAAGCGCCCCCACGCCTCGTTGCCGAGCATGTCGGGCAGGCAGAACCGGCTGGGCAGCGTGTAGATCAGCACGTCGTCGGGGAGGTCGTCGGGGGCGCACTGCTGCGCGGTGACGTCGACGTCCTCGGTGGCGTCGGGCACCTCCACCAGCGCGTCGTAGCGGATGACCGAACGGCCGGCCGGGATCACGAGCCGCTGGCAGGGGTTGCCGTAGAGATCGGTGTAGGTGCGGACGGGGGTGTCCGGCGCCACCGAGGTGGCGGCGCTGAGCACCGTCACCGGGCCCTCCTGCAGGGGCTGCACCTGGATCACCGCAGGGGTGGGGACCTGCGCCGAGTAGTGGAACTCACAGCCCACGTCGATCTGTCGCACCGTCACCGCGACCATCGTCCGGCAGTGGACCGCGGTTGACCAGCGGGAGCAGGTATCTGCACGGCGCTGTGCCGGCTCCTCCCGCTGTGCCGGCCACCACCACCTTCTACCGCCCCGCGGTGATCTCGGAGGACACCTGGCTGCCGGTCCTCGCCGCGCTCCGGCGCGAGCCGGAACGAGGGCAGGATGGGCGGGTGCCCCACCGCGTCCTGGTCGCCGATGACGACCGTGCCATCCGCGAGTCCCTCGCGCGCGCCCTCGACCTCGAGGGCTACGAGGTCGTCACCGTCGTCGACGGGGTGGAGTCGCTGACGCGGGTCCACAAGGAGAGCTTCGACGCGCTCGTGCTCGACGTGATGATGCCCGGGGTGGACGGGCTGGCGGTCTGCCGCGTGCTGCGCGCGGAGGGTGACCGCACCCCGGTCCTGATGCTGACGGCCCGGGTCGAGACGCCGGACCGGGTCGCCGGCCTCGACGCGGGCGCCGACGACTACCTGCCCAAACCCTTCGAGCTCGACGAGCTGCTGGCCCGGCTGCGGGCGCTGCTGCGCCGGGCCGCGTTCGTCCCCGAGAACGGGACGGCGGACGTCCTGCGGCTCTCCGCGCTGCGGCTGGACCCCGCGGCCCGGCGCGCCTGGTGGGCCGAGGAGGAGCTGCAGCTGTCGAAGACCGAGTTCGACCTGCTGGAGCTGCTGCTGCGCAACGAGGGCATCGTGCTCGACCACTCCACCGTCTACCAGCGCATCTGGGGCTACGACTTCGGCGTCGACTCGAAGAACCTCGCCGTCTACATCGGCTACCTGCGCCGCAAGCTCACCGCCGTGGGCGCCCCGGCCCTGATCCACACCGTCCGCGGTGTGGGCTACACGCTGAGGGTGTCGTGAGTCTCCGGTCCCGGTTCGCGCTGGCGTTCGCCCTGGTCAGCGCGGTCGTAGCCGGGCTCGTCGGGGTGCTGAGCTACCAGGCCGCGTCCGACCGCATCGGGCAGGAGATCGACCGGACCCTGAGCTCAGCGACGGCCTCGGTCGCCGCGGGCGAGACCGGGGTGCTGACGGTGGCCGGGGTGCCGCCGGAGGACGGCGGCCGCGGGCGCGGCGGCGACCCCGGCCGCGCCCCGGACGGCGCCCGGGCGCTGGTCGGGTGGGCGGTGGCCGCGGACGGCACCACCACGTTCATCGGGGGCAGGCCGGTACCGCTCCCGCTCACCGACACGGCCCGGGCACTGGCCGCCTCGGGCCCCGACGGTGCCACCGACAGCACCCAGTTCACCCTCGGCCGCGGCACCTACCGGGTGCTGACCACCGCGCTCGGCGACGGGCGGGGCGCGTTGCAGGTGGCCGCCGACGTCGACGACTCCGAGCGGGTGCTGCGGGGGATGGCCATCGAGGTCACCCTCGTCGGCCTGGTGGTGCTGGTGGTGGCGGCCGGCGCGGGATGGCTGCTGGCGGGCCGGATCACGCGGCGGCTGGTGCGGCTCACCGCGATCGCCGAGGACGTGAGCGCGCACGGCGGGGTGGAGCAGGAGGTGCCCGTCGACGGGCGCGACGAGGTCGGGCGGCTCTCGGCGTCGTTCAACACGATGCTCGGCCGGCTGGCCGCGGCCCGGGCGGCGCAGGACCGGCTCGTGCAGGACGCGGCGCACGAGCTGCGCACCCCGCTCACCAGCCTGCGCACCAACGCGAGCGTGCTGCGCCGCGTCGACGAGCTCTCCCCCGACGCGCGGACGCGGCTCATCGACGACGTCCAGGGTGAGACGCGCGAGCTCAGCAACCTCGTCGACGAGCTGGTCGAGCTCGCGCTGTCGCAGCGCGGCGAGGAGGCCGAGGAGCCGGTGGACCTGGCCGCGGTGGCCCAGCACGCGGCCGAGCGCGTCCACCGCCGGACCGGCCGGGCGGTGCACATCGACACCGACGGCTCGATCGTGCACGGGCGGCGCCAGGCGCTGGAGCGCGCCGTCGGCAACCTGCTGGAGAACGCCGCCAAGTTCGACGGCGACGGCGACGGCCCCATCGGGGTCCGGATCCGCCGGGGCGCCACCACGGTCACCGACCACGGGCCGGGCATCGAGGCGGCCGACTCCGCGCGCGTGTTCGACCGGTTCTACCGCTCCGACGCCGCCCGCGGCCTGCCCGGATCCGGGCTCGGCCTGTCGATCGTCCGCGACGTCGCCGAGGGCCACGGCGGCACGGTGTCGGTCTCGACGCCGCCCGGCGGAGGCGCGGCCGTGGGCTTCACCGTGGACGCCGCGCGGCTCTTACCTTCTTCCGAATCGGATCACGTCGAGGTTTCACCCCGGTCGATCACGGTGGGAGCTACCTGACCGACCACCCCGGGAGTCCGATGTCCGCCGCAGCTCCACTGAGCTCCCTCCCCCAGTCCGACCTCCGCCGGGCCGACCTCCGCGCCTCCGACGCCGAGCGGGAGGCCACCGTCGCCCGGCTCCACCAGGCCCTCGGCGACGGCTTCCTGGATCTCGACGAGACCGACCAGCGGGTGGCCGCCGCCTACGCCGCCCGCCACCTCTCCGAGCTCGAACCCCTCACCGCCGACATCCCCCGCCGTCCCGGCTCCGGGACGACGGCCCCGGCCTGGTCGGACGTGTGGATCTCGGCCGTGTGGCGCTCCCGCGTCACGCTGCTGGGCGACGCGCCCGAGAAGCCGACGGCCCGCCAGTGCCGGACGGCCGCCGTGCTGGCCGTCCTCGTCGTGCTGTGGCTGGTCGTGTGCTTCGTCCTCGGCGCCGTGCTGTGACCACCCCCGAGCCCGAAAGGCCAGCAATGAACTCCCCCCACAGCGGCTCCCGCTGGGAGCCGTCGGCCACCGACGCCCCCACCCGGGACACCTCGGCCCCGGCCGCCTCCGCCACGGGTGACGGCACGTCCACCGTCGCGGCTGCCGAGCCGGTCGCGCCGCGTCCGCGGCGCCGACGCCGTGGGCTCGTGGTGGCGGCCATCGTCGCCGGTGTCCTCGCGGTCGCCGGAGCCGGCGCCGCCGCGATCGGCCACGCCGTCGCCGGGACCGGCGGCTCCTCCGTCGGAGTCGGGCGGGACGGCGGTGGCCCGATGATGGGCGGCCGCGACGGGCACCCCCACGGGCCCGACCTCGACGGCGACGGCGGCCCGGGCCCCGGTGCCGGCACGCCGGGAACCGGTCCCTCCACGTGACCACCATCCAGATGCAGCCCGTACCCGCGACGCACCGGGCCGGGCCCGCCCGCACCCCCGACCGCGGGGTGCGCCTCGGCGCCACGACGGCCCTCGGCGCCGCCCTCGCCCTGGTCACGTGGTGGTGGGCCACCGGCGGTGGCCTCGGCGACCTGGGGGGCTGGGAGTCGGGGCTGACCTCGACGGGCCGGTTGACCGGCCTGCTCGCCTCCGTGCTGCTGCTCGCCCAGGTGATCCTCATGGCGCGCCTCCCCCTGCTGGAGGGCGCGTTCGGCCAGGACCGCCTCGCGCAGGTGCACCGGCTCGTCGGCTTCACCTCGTTCACTCTCATGATCGCCCACATCGGACTGATCGTCTGGGGCTACGCCGCCGGCGACCTGCTGAAGGCGCCCGGGGAGACCTGGGACCTCACCGTGGACTACCCGGGCATGCTGCTGGCCGTCGCCGGCACGTTCTGCCTGGTGATGGTCGTGGTCACCAGCATCCGGGCGGCCCGGGTGCGGCTGCGCTACGAGTCGTGGCACCTCCTGCACCTCTACGCCTACCTCGGCGTGGGTCTCGCGCTGCCGCACCAGCTCTGGACGGGTCAGGAGTTCCTCTCCTCCACCGCCCGCACCGTGTTCTGGTGGACGCTCTGGGCGGCGGCCGCCGGGTCGGTGCTGGTCTGGCGCGTCGCGCTGCCGTTGTGGCGCAGCGCCCGCCATCACGTGCGCGTCACGTCCGTCGTTTCCGAGGGCGACGGGTGCGTCTCGGTGTACCTGACCGGACGCGATCTCGACGCACTCCAGGCGCGGGCCGGCCAGTTCTTCACCTGGCGCTTCCTCGCCGGCACCGGCTGGACCCGCGGCCACCCCTACTCCCTCTCGGCCGCACCCGACGGTCGCAGCCTGCGCATCACCGTCAAGGACCTCGGCGACGGCAGCGCGGCCCTGCGCGGCGTGCGGCCCGGCACGCGGGTGCTCGTCGAGGGGCCCTTCGGTCGCCTCTCCGAGCGCGTCCGCACCCGGGGGAAGGTGGCGCTCATCGGCGCCGGCGTCGGGGTCACCCCGCTGCGGGCACTCGCCGAGGAGCTCGAGCAGCACCGGCCCGGTGAGGTCGTGCTGCTGCACCGCTTCACCGACCAGCCGCTGTTCGCCCGCGAGCTCGACACGCTGGCCCGCGAGCGTGGCCTCACGGTCGTGCCGCTGCCCGGCCGCCGGCGCGCGCCCGACTCCTGGCTCGGCGACGGCATCGGGCGGGTCGACGACCTCACCGCGCTGCGCGCCCGCGTCCCCGACATCGCCGAGCGTGACGTCTACGTCTGCGGGCCCGAGGTCTGGACCGGGCTCGTGCGCCGCACCCTCACGGCCGCCGGCGTCCCGGACGGCTCCATTCACACCGAGACGTTCGGCTGGTGACCTGGGTGAACGACATCGCTCTGCGGGGACCTCACCACCCGCACCACGAACGAACCCTTCGGTTGGTGACCTGACATGCGCCGCATCGTCCTGTTGTTCCTCGCCACGCTCGCCACGGTGGTCCTGCTGTTCGGCTACCGCACGTCCACGTCGTCGACGATGCCGTCCACGGTCGCGGTCGCCGCACCGGCCGCCGCGGCGGCCCCCTCGACGGGCACCCCCTCCGCCGGCACCCCCTCCACCGGCACCCCCGCCGCCGGCACCACGACCGTCACCGGCACCACGGCGTCGACCCGCTGGGGTCCGGTGCAGGTGCAGCTCACCGTCGCGGGCAAGAAGATCACCGCCGTCGACGTCGTCCAGTACCCGAACGGCAACGGCCGCGACCAGGAGATCAACTCCTACGCCATCCCGACGCTCGTGCAGGAGACGCTCTCGGCCCAGAGCGCGAACATCGACATGGTCAGCGGGGCCACCGTCACCAGCGACGGCTACCTCACGTCGCTGCAGAGCGCGCTCGACCAGGCCGGCATCGCGTGATCCGGCGACACGTCGAGCACGTCATGGGCATGCCGGTCAGCCTCGCCCAGCGCGGGCGGCACGCCGACGACACCGCGGCCTGGGAGCAGGTCCTCGCCGAGCTTCGCCACGTCGACGCGGTGTTCAGCACCTACCGGCCCGAGTCGGTGATCTCCCGCCTCGGCCGCGGCGAGATCACCGAGGACGAGTGCCCGCCGGAGGTCCACGAGGTCCTCGCGCTGGCCCGGCGGGCCGAACGGGCCTCCGGGGGCGCGTTCTCCGCGTGGCGGGACGGCGCCCTCGACCCCAGCGGCGTGGTCAAGGGCTGGGCGGTCGAGCGCGCCGCCGCGCCACTGTCGGCGTTGGCGGACACCGACTTCTGCCTCTCCGCCGGCGGCGACATGGTCTGCCGCGGGCTGGAGCAGCCGTGGCGGATCGGGATCGAGGACCCCCACGACCACACCCGCGTCCTCGCCACCCTCGACGTCCGCGTCGGCGCCGTCGCCACCTCCGGCACCAGCCGCCGGGGCCAGCACATCGCCGACGCCCGCACCGGCCGGCCGCCCACGGCCGTCGCGTCGGTCACGGTCGTCGCGGGACGCCTCACGTGGGCGGACATCGACGCCACCGCCGCCTACGCCCAGGGCGCCGACGCAGCGGCCTGGCTCGGGCACCGCGTCGGGCGCACGGGGCTGGTGGTGTGGGCCGACGGCTCGACCACCACCGTCGGGGGCACCGCACCGTAGATGCCACCATCCACCATGCCCGACACCGCAGGACTGACGGAGAACGAGGCCCGGGAGCTCGCCCGCCAGGGCCATGCGAACACCGCGGTGTCGGGCTCGTCGCGCACCACCGCGCGCATCCGCCCGCCCGCATCGAAGGGCGGCGCATCATCGCCGGCGTCGGCTCGTCGATGTACCTGTTCCTCGCCCGGGTCGCGACCCAGATGCTGGTGATCCTCACCGTCACGCTGCTCGGGCTCGGGTTCCCCTACACCCCGACGCAGGTGGGGCTGACGCTGTTCACCGTCGGCGTCCTGACGTTCTCCCTGACGCTCTGGGCCCGGCCGACACCGACGCGGAAGGACCTGCTGATCTCGTTGGCGCGCTTCGTGATCCCCGTCGGTCTGGTCACTGCCGGTTTCGCCACGGCGGTCTACACGATCCTCTACCAGCTGGTCAGCACCGGACTCGCGAGCGCGGGCAGCCAGTCCGCCGAGGGCATCGCCCTGTTCGAGCGCTCCACCGGGCTGACCTACGGCGTCGACGCGGACTTCCTCACCGCCTCGGCCACCCTCGGCGCGCAGTCCGGGCTGTCGGTGTTCGTCTCCGTCACCGCGTTCGCCCTGATCCTGCTGCTCGAACCGCCGGCGAGGCTCTTCACGGCCTGGGTCCCGGTCACCGACGACCGCCGCCCCGTCCTGCTCGCGGCGGGCCTGTTCGTGGCGTTCGCGCTGGTTCTGGCGTTCCCGGTGACGCAGGCCTACTTCGGACTCACCGCCCCCGACCCACCCGTCATCTGGGTCGCCGCTCCCGCCGTCGTGCTGTGGTTCGGCACCCTCAGCCTCGTCCTGCGCTTCGAGGTGCTCGAACGCACGCTCGGCCTGCTGCGCCCCGATCCCGAGATCGTCCCGGCATGACCGTCGCCGCGGTCGCGCTGGCCACCCTCGCGGCCGTCATGTTCGCCGTCTCCGCGGTGCTGCAGAACGGCGCGGTGTCCGACATCGTGGCCACCGGCCCCGCCATCGTGGGCCGGACCGGCTTCGCCACCCTCGCCCGCACCCGCGGCTGGCTGGCCGGAGCGGTCCTCGCCGGAGCCGGCTCGGTCACCCACGCCGGTGCGCTCGTGCTCGCCCCGGTGGCGATCGTGCAGCCCATCGGTGTGCTGGCGGTGCCGTTCGCGGTGGTGATCGGGGCCTGGCGCACGCGGGTACGGCCGTCGGCGGGGCTCGTGCTCACCGTGGCGACCTGCCTGGCGGCCGTCGCCGGCTTCGTCACGCTGGCGGACGTCCGGCTCGGGGCCGGCACCCAGCCGCGCTTCGCCGGTGCCGTCCTCGCCGCGGCCACCGCCGCGGGGCTCGCCGGCATCCTCGCCGCGCTGGGGAGCCGCAGCACCGGCTGGCTGCGGTGCGTGGCGTTCGCCGCGTCGGGCGCCACCGCTTTCGGGCTCGTCTCGGCGCTGATGCGGCTCGTCTCGCTGCACCTCACGACCGGCGCCGACGACCTCGACGACATCGGGGTGCTGCTGCCCGTGGCCGGGATCGTCGTGGCGCTGGTCGGCGGGGGCTGGGCCGTGCAGCAGGCGCACGCGGCGGGCGTGCCGTCGGTGGTGGTCGGGTGCCTGACCGTGCTCGACCCGCTGGTCGCGGTGGTCCTGGGCGTCACCATGCTGGGCGAGGGCGGCTCCACCTCGCCGGGCGCGGTCGCCGGCCTGGTCGGCTTCGCGGTGCTCGGGCTCGGCGCGGTGCTCGTGCTGGCCCGCCACCACCCCGAGGCCCGGGCCGCCGCTCCGCGGCGGTGATCAGCGACGCCAGCGCGGGCGGGCCAGCATGCCGGTGGCGCGGGTCTTGCCCTGCTCCCCGAAGATCAGCTCGGACAGCGCCTCGTAGACCTCCTCCGGGCGGGGGAGGTAGTCGATCCGGTTGAGTGCCTGGATCTGGCCCGCCGACTCCACGACCACGGTGCCGTAGCCGAAGATGCGCCCGCCGAGCGACCGTTCGAACGTCAGGTCGGTCACCTTGCTGATCGGCATCATTCCCACTTTGTGCACGATGAAGCCCTCGGCGAGAATCACCCGTTTGTCCGTGACCACGAGCTTCTCGATCCACCACAGGATCGTGAAGATCGTGAACCGTAGCACCGCCACGAGCGCCAGGTAGAACATGATGTTGTCGCCGAGCACGGTGTCGGGCAGCAGGCGTTGCACCACCACGAGCACGAGCAGCACCACCGCGGTCTGGGCGACGTCCACCGCGATGAACGCCCAGTGCCGCCGCACCCGGATCACCCGCCGCTCCGTCGGCAACAGGTACTCGTCGATCTCGCGGGGGGCCAGCACCGCGCCGACTTTCTCAGACCCGGACCGGTGACGCACGCCGTCACCGACATTGCGGCCGTTCGGAGCAGCCGATCGGTGACACCCGCCGCTTATCGGGCATCTATCCGGCTGCCGCCAACGGGTCGGGGGTGCGGCGCGTCCGGGCGATCACGTCGGTCAACACGGCGTGCAGCTTCTCGAGGTCGGCCAGGGGCATTCCGAGCCGCTCCACGACGGCCGGCGGGATGCGTTCCGCGGACGCGCGCAGGGCGCGTCCGGCGTCGGTGAGCGTGACGGCGAGGGTGCGCTCGTCGCCGGGCACGCGGCGCCGCTCGACCAGCCCGGCCGCCTCCAGTCGTTTGAGCAGCGGCGAGAGCGTGCCCGGATCCAGCGCCAGGGCGCCGCTGAGGTCCGTGACCGACCGGGGCGAGCGCTCCCACAGCGCCAGCATCACGAGGTACTGCGGGTGGGTGAGCCCCATCGGCTCGAGCAGCGGCCGGTAGAGCGCGACCACGTTGCGCGCCGCGACCGACAGCGCGAAACACACCTGCCGGTCGAGCTGGAGGAGGTTCTCGGGCACTGGACCAGTGTAGCCTGATTGGGGCACAAAACATTGGGGTGATAAGCATGGACGGCATCCGCCGACCGAACCCGTTCCGCTGGGTGGCCTACGCGTTCGGCGCCCGCCTCCCGGCCCGCAACCGGGAGTGGGTGTTGTTCGACGCCACCACGCGCACCTGGGTGCTGCGCCACTTCGCCCGCACCACCGTCCAGCTCGCGCCGTTCGTGATCGTGCTCTTCGTCCTCATCCCGGGCGAGCCATGGGTCCGCGGCTGTGCGGTGCTGGCCGGCATCCTCCTCGGCTTCTTCTACTCCGCCTCGTACATGCACCAGACCGCCGAGCTGCACGTCATGAAGGCCGGGTACCCGCGCGGCACCGCCGAGGCCACGCGCGCCGCCGCGCACCCCGACGAGGAACGCGAACGCCAGGAGCGCTACCAGCAGCGCTGGCGCACCGGATCCTGAGCGGCCCACCGTGAGCGCTCCGCCGCGCCGGGCCCCCGACGACCAGCTGGTGCACCTGCGCCGGACCCGCGACCACATCGACCGGCACTACGCCGAACCTCTGGACCTCGACGCGCTCGCGGCCGTCGCGGGGATCAGCAAGTACCACTTCCAGCGGCTGTTCACGGCCACCTACGGCCTCTCTCCGGCGGCCCACCTCTCGCAGCGGCGCGTCGAACGCGCCCAGGACCTGCTGCGCGCCACCAACCTCACCGTCACCGAGGTCTGCCACGCGGTCGGCTTCTCGAGCCTCGGCTCGTTCAGCAGCCGGTTCCGTGAGCTCGTCGGGGAGACGCCGAGCGAGTTCCAGCGCCGCTGGGCGGCCACCGGTGCGCCGCACATCCCGGGCTGCTTCATCCTGATGTGGGGGCTCGCGGAGCGTAGAGGGTCCGCAACGGAGGAGAAGCATCCGGGGCCCGGCCCGTCCTAACCTTCCCGCATGATCACCCACATCTCCATCGCCACCGTTTTCGTGAAGGACGTCGAGGAGTCGAAGGCCTTCTACGTCGACGTCCTCGGCTTCGCCGAGCACACCGACATCACCCTCGGCGAGGGCTATCGCTGGTGCACCGTGAAGCACCCGAGCCAGCCGGAGCTGCAGGTCCACCTCGCCCAGCCCGGCCCGCCCCTGTCCCCGGACATGGTGGGGGCGATGCAGCGCGCACTGGACGGCGGCGGCCTGAACGGCCTCGGCATGAACGTCGACGACTGCCGCACGACCTACGACGACCTGGCGGCCAAGGGCGTCCAGTTCATCCAGGAGCCGCAGGAGCGTCCGTACGGCATCGAGGCCGTGGCGCGCGACAACTCCGGCAACTGGATGGTGCTCGTCGAGCCGAAGGAGTTCACGCTGTAGAGGTCCGACAACGGAAACGGGGGGGTTGGCCTACCAGCGCACGGGGGACCCGATCACCATCGGCGTCGAGTTCCCCGACGTCGAGAACTGATGGCGCAACTTCGACGGCGAGGGCGGCCCGCTCTCGCTGCATCTGGACGGCACGGACCGTCCTGGGCACGCCATCGCCCGGCGTGACGGGCGCGGCGCGTGACCGTGTCGGTGCACTGGGGCCAGTGCTCCCGGTATGTCCCTGCTGTTCTGGCCACCGGGACCTGTGGTGCGCCGTCGGACCACGGCCGGGCAACTCGGCGGTGCTGCAGGTGGTGGCCCCGGGCGGTGCGTAGAGGTGCGGACCTTTAGACCTGGTCTCATAACCCGGTCTCGATCAGTTGCCGGACGTTGATCAGGCGCAGGCGAGGGTCAGCAGCGGGACGGTCGTGCGCTCAGTGCGGTCGTAGCGCAGCCCGAGCCGCTTGAACCTCGATGCAGCCCGCGACCAGTCCAGCAGCTGCGCCTCAGACAGCTCGTCGAGCACGAGTTGGTGCAGCCGGCTCCGCACACCGGCGTCCTGCCACTCCCGCAGCCCAGCCCCTCCGGCAGGTCCCGTCAGCGGCAGCCATGTCGAGCACGAACAAGATCCCTTCCGGCGCGGCCCGATCGTCGATCTGCGGCCGCCCACCCGGTCCACGAAGCGCTGGACGCGCGGGATCAGCGGCTCGATCAGCTCCCAGAGTCGATCTTCGACCAACCGCTGCTGCTTGCTCTTCGCCACGACCGACGACGATCAACGATCAGAGACCGAAGATCACGTAGCGACTCGCCCGGTTTTGAGACCAGGTCTCAAGGACACTCGTGCAGGCGATGAATCAGTTGGTGTGGCTGGCGGAGCACGTCCTGGTACCCGGCGCCGCGGGCGGGTGCGGCGGGGCAGAGCGTCGGCTGCTGCAGCGGCCCGGTGACGCGGCCCGGTGACGCGGCCCGGTGACGCGCCGGTTGCGCGCGAACCCGAGCTGTCCGCTACCCGGGCGCCGGGGAGGTCACCGGGGCCGGGTTGGTGTCGGGGATCTCCGCGCCCCGGTCGCCGGCCGCGACACTCCTTTCACCTGGGCTCGCGGGTCGTGATCGCCGGGTGCTGAACGCCGAG
>NZ_MKVV01000045.1 GCF_001899645.1 Pseudonocardia sp. 73-21
CACGACCCCGCTCCCGCGGTCGATCACGCCCTCAGCCGCACTCCATTTCCGGAAGAGCCGCGTAACCGCGTCACCGGAACGCGACCGACCGTTACCTCATTCGAGTGTGATGTCAATCACAACAGCAAATCGTATCCTTTCCGGCGTGAGTCGTTAATGCGTTCGCGATCGAGGCACCAACACACCGAGTGACTGCCCCCGCCCGACCCACAGGGCTCTGAGCTGCGGTGATGCCCCGCTCGATCGGTAAAGGTTAATACGCGGTGAACAGTCGGTCGTACCTCCCCGTGATCAGCAGTCCCCGGCCCACTGCTAATTTCCATGCTCATCGGTGGAACGGCATTCGGGAGAGACGATGTGGGACTGGCACCGGCTGCTGGAGCACAGGCAGCTGTTCGTGCCGGTCGGAGTCATCGGTGGCATCTCGTGGTCGGTCTGGCTGATCCGCAAGATCATGTCCTCCCGCTACCGGCCGCTCGTCAACGACTTCCGCACCACGACGTCGGTGGTCGTGCCCTCGTTCCACGAGGACCCCGACATCATCGAGCGCTGCCTCGACACGTGGCTCGCCCAGGACCCCACCGAGATCGTCATCGTCCTGGACGTGGCCGACACCGAGGCACGTGACCGGCTGATGGCCCGCCGCGACCGCCGCATCCACGTGATGATGTTCAAGCACGAGGGCAAGCGCTCGGCCCTGGGCGTGGGGATCCGCGCGGCCAAGCACGAGATCGTCGTGCTGTGCGACTCCGACACCCTCTGGACGCCCGGCCTGCTCGACGCGGTGCAGATGCCCTTCGTCGACCCGAAGGTCGGCGGGGTCGGCACCCGGCAGAACGTCTACGAGTACCAGAGCAGCATCTGGCGCCGCGTGGCCGACTGGATCATCGACTCGCGCTACATCGACTACGTGCCCGCCACCGCGCGGGGCGGGGCCGTCGTGTGCCTGTCGGGCCGCACCGCCGCCTACCGGCGCTCCGCGATCATGCCGGTGCTGGCCAACCTGGAGAACGAGTTCTTCCTCGGCCGCCGCTGCGTCGCCGGTGACGACGGCCGGCTCACGTGGCTCGTCCTCGCCCAGGGCTACCGCACCGAGCACCAGGACTCGGCCCGCGCGCTGTCGATGTTCCCGGCCACGTTCAAGGCGTTCTGCAAGCAGCGCGTGCGCTGGAGCCGCAACTCCTACCGCTGCTACCTCACGGCCATCCACAAGGGCTGGCTGTGGCGGGTGCCGCTGATCTCGCAGCTCACCGTGTTCCAGATCCTCTTCACCCCGGTCACGATGTTCGCCACCGTCTACTACCTGATCGCGGCGTTCCTCGGCCCGCAGCGCACGCTCGCCATCATCCTGGGCCTCGCCTGGCTGCTCGTCGGGCGCGCCATCCGCAGCGTGGGCCACCTGCGCCAGCGGCCGTCGGACCTGCTGATCCTGCCCGTCGTCACCGTCGTGATCATGATGGTGGCCCTGCCGATCAAGACCTGGGCGCTGCTGACCATGAACAAGCAGGGCTGGCTCACCCGCAAGGCCGGGATGATCGGCGGCGAGGGCCAGGACGAAGCCAGTCTCACCACCTCGGCGGAGGACGCCCGTGGCGCAGCCTGAGACCCCCAGGACGGCCAGACCACGCACCGGCCTCCTCGCGGCGCTCGTCGGGCTGGCGCTCGTCACGAGCAGCGTCGTCGCCGTGGCCCAGCCCGCCTCGGTCGTGCACGCGGTCACCTCCGCGTTCACCGGTGACGCCGGGCCGCCACCGCCCGCCGCTCCCCCGCGCCCCGTCGCCGAGTCCGACGCGAGCGGCACCCTGACCACCAGCCCGGAGGCCGCGGAGAAGCAGGCCGCTCTCGTCGAGGCCGAGGACACCCGGATCACCGAGATCACCAGCGGGTCGCCGCCGTCCCAGGTGCCCTACGAGGTGGCAGGTGGGCCGCAGTCGCTGCCCACCACGGTGCTGACCGCCCGGTCCCGGCCCTACGACCTGCCGGCGCTGCAGCGCCTCGGCGCCGCCGAGCGGGCCGGGGACGGGGCCTGGGTGCTCATCCGCTCCATCGTCGTGGCCAAGGGCGCCAGGCTGAACCTCCAGGAGCCCGGGGCCACGCTGCGCATGACCAGCGGCCCGTCCGGCTTCGCCTCGATCGTCGCGTTCAAGGGCGGGCTGATGCTCGCCGGTGACGCCGATGCGCCGCTGACCATCACCAGCTGGGACCCCACGACGCAGGCCCCCGACACCGACAGCACCGACGGGCGCGCCTACATCCGGGCCATCGGCGCCAAGATGGACGTCAGCCGGGTCACCGTCACCCACCTGGGCTTCTGGAGCGGTCGCACCGGCGGCCTCGCCTGGACCGGCAGCTCGAGCGCCCCCACCACCGGGTCGATGGCCGACTCCGTCGTGAGCGGCGGCCACTACGGCGTGTTCAGCAGCCGCACCGCCGACCTCGTCCTCACCGACTCGACGTTGCAGGGCAACGACCTCGACGGCCTGCTCGTGCACCGCGAGAGCACCCGCCTCACGGCCCGCAACGTCACCAGCGTCGACAACGGCCGCGACGGCATCGCGATCGTGCGCGGCGCGGAGGTCATCACCGTCACCGCCTGCACCACCTCGCGCAACGCGGGCGACGGCATCCGTGTGGACGGCTCCCCCCTGGCCGTGACGGCCACCGCGGGCGGCGCCAGCACGGCCCGCGGCTCCGGTTACACCGTGGAGCGCTCCACCTCCACCGACAACGCCGGCACCGGCATCCTCACGATGTCCGCCGACAAGGTCGTGATCAGCGACAACACGGTGGGGGGCAGCGCCGACGGCATCGTCGTGCGCGGACCCGCTGCCGACGCCCGCATCGCGGGCAACACCGTCGACGCCGTCGGCTTCGCCATCGCGGTCCGGGGCGGCGTCACCGCGGCGAGCATGCGCGACAACACGGTGCGCTCCTCCGCGGTCGGCCTGCACGTCACCGACTCGGTGGCCGATCTCGGCGCGAACACCGTCACCGCGTCGCGCTACGGCGTCTCGCTCGTCGGCGACGTCAGCGGCACCTCGGTGGTCGCCAACACCCTGGCCGGAAGGGGCCTCGCCGCCGTCGACCTCAACCGGATCGACGTGGCCGCCACGGCCGACGTCACCGGCAACGACGACACCCGCTGGGTCGTCGACCGCGACGACGTGGCGTACTGGACCAACTACGCGCAGGACCACCCGCTGCTCCTGCTGTGGCTGCTGATCCTGCTCATCCCGATCGCCGCACGGATCTGGTTCAACCGCCGCAAGCACCGGGCCGTCGCCCACCCGTACCAGAACGTGGCCCCCGGCCCGGCCGGGTCCGAGGCACTGGCGCGCACCCCGCTGCGGCTCGTCCACTACGACGCGCCGGTCACGCCCGAGGCCACCGCGGCCCTGCCCGACGAGCTGGGCGCCACCGCCCTCCTGCCCGTCACCCGGGTCACCGTCGTGTCCGGCCAGGGGGCCCGCCGATGACGCGTGCCCGGCTCGGCGTCCTCGTGGCCGCAGGTCTGGTGCTCGCGGGGTGCGGCGGGGGCGGCCCACCGCCTCCCGCCCCGGTGCCGGCACCCACCGTCACCGCCGCCCCGGCCTGCACCGGCGCGTCGGCCATCCCGGTGCGGAACGCCGACGAGCTGACCGAGGCCCTCTCCGGGGCCACCCCCGGGGCCGTGATCACGATGGCCGCCGGGACCTACGCCGGGCACTTCGTGGCCACGGCGTCGGGCACGAGCGACAAGCCGATCACGCTGTGCGGCGGCCGCGACGCCGTGATCGACGGAGGCGACATCGCGAGGGACTACTCGCTGCACCTCGACGGCGCCTCGTTCTGGCAGCTGTCGGGCTTCACGATCCGCGGCGGCCAGAAGGGCCTCATCATCGACCGCGGCCAGGGCGACCTCGTGCAGGGGCTGCTCATCGAGAACACGGGCGACGAGGCCCTGCACCTGCGCCAGAACAGCACCGACAACGTGGTGCGGGGCAACGAGATCCGCGGCACGGGGCTCAAGTCGGAGAAGTTCGGCGAGGGCATCTACGTCGGCAGTGCCGAGAACAACTGGTGCGAGCAGTCCTCGTGCGGGCCCGACCGCAGCGACCGCAACACCATCGAGGGCAACACCATCTCGGACACCACCGCGGAGAACGTCGACATCAAGGAGGGCACCACCGGCGGTGTCCTGCGCGGCAACTCGTTCTCCGGAGCGGGCATGAAGGACGCCGACTCCTGGGTGGACGTCAAGGGCAACGGCTGGACCATCGCCGACAACACCGGCGTCGACGCCCCGCAGGACGGCTTCCAGGTGCACCAGGTCGTCGACGGCTGGGGCATGGGAAACACCTTCACGGGGAACAGCTCCACGGTCAACGGCGACGGATACGCCATCAACATCACCAAGCCGCGCGACGACAACCGCGTGATGTGCAGCAACACCGACTCGGGCGCGGCCAAGGGCCTCAGCAACGTCGACTGCGCACCCTGATCTCTAAGAGGAGCAACTCGTGTTCGCACGCCGCATCGCCGTCATCGGGACGGGCTACGTCGGGCTCACCACCGGAGCGTGTCTGGCCTCGCTGGGCCACCACGTCGTGTGCGCCGACATCGACGAGGCCAAGGTCACCCGCCTCAACGCGGGCCAGATCGACATCCTGGAGCCCGGGCTGCCCGAGCTCGTCGCCGAGGGTGTGGCCGCCGGCCGTCTCGAGTTCGTGCTCGGGGCCCGCAACGCGATCACCCAGCCGGACCAGCCGCCCGTCGAGGTCGTGTTCCTCTGCGTGCCCACGCCGATGGGCGAGGGCGGCGCCGCCGACCTCGCGGCCGTGCAGGCCGTGGCCAACGAGGTGCGCCACCTGCTGCCGACGAACTGCGTGATCGTCAACAAGTCGACGGTGCCGGTCGGCACGGCCGAGACCACGCGCAAGATGATCGGGCGCCGCGACGTGGCCGTCGTGTCCAACCCGGAGTTCCTGCGCGAGGGCAGCGCGGTGCACGACTTCCTGCACCCCGACCGCATCGTGGTCGGCAGCGACTCGCAGGAAGCCGCCGAGCGCGTCGCCGCCCTGTACTCACGGCTCGGCGCACCGACGCAGCTCACCGACGCCGCCAGCGCCGAGATGGTCAAGTACGCGGCCAACTGCTTCCTCGCCATGAAGCTGTCCTACGTCAACGCGCTGTCGGACTTGTGCGAGCGCCTCGGCGCCGACGTCGTCGAGGTCACCGAGGGCATGGGCTACGACCGGCGCATCGGGGCCAACTTCCTCTCGCCCGGCCCCGGCTGGGGCGGCTCGTGCTTCCCGAAGGACACCCACGCGCTGCTGGAGATCGCCAAGGCCGCCGGGATGGACTTCGAGCTCGTCGCCGCGAGCCTGTCCACCAACGCCACCACCCGGGCGCGCGTCGTCGACAAGGTGCGCGACGCCGCCGGCGGATCGCTCTCGGGCAAGCGCATCGGCCTGCTCGGCCTGACGTTCAAGGCCGGCACCGACGACCTGCGCGACTCCCCGTCGCTCGCCGTCGCGGAGCTGCTGCGCGCCGAGGGCGCCGAGCTGTACGGCTACGACCCGGCCTGCCCGGTGGACGTGCCCGCGACGGCCGGCATCACCGTCGTCGACGAGCCGCTGGACATGGCCAAGGACGCGGCCGCGCTCGTGGTGCTCACCGAGTGGCCGCAGTTCCGGGCCCTGGACTGGACGGCGCTCGCCGGCGTCGTCGAGGCCCCGGTCGTGATCGACACCCGCAACCTGCTCGACCCCGACGTCCTGCGCCGGGCGGGCTTCGCGTGGATCGGGCTGGGCCGCAGCTAGGAGAACCAGCCGTGAGCGGATATCGGTGCCCTGGCACCGATATCCGCTCACGGGTCAGTTCCTGAAGACGACCGTCCGCAGCATCACGAAGTTGATGACGGTGGCGACGCCCTGCGCGATCACCCAGGCCACGCTGGTGCGCAGCGGCATCACCGGGAGGACGGCGAGCATCAGGGCGTTGGTGCCGACGTTGAGGGCGAACGTGGTGGCGTAGAGCGCCACGAAGCCGGCGACGCGGCTCCGGCCCCCCTGCGCCGATGCGAACGTGAAGCGGCGGTTGAGCAGGTAGGCGGTGGTGGTGCCGCAGATGAAGCTGATGGCCTTCGAGCCGCTGGGGAACAGGCCCAGGGCGAGCAGGCCCTGGTAGACGCCGAAGTCGACCAGCGCGGACACCACACCGATGGCCACGAACCGGCTGAGCTGGGCGACCAGACCCAGCGGGGCGGCGGGCTCGGCCTGCGTTTCGGTCACGGTGGCAGGGTAGCGGGCGGCACCCGGTGGGAAATTGGGCCGCTGGATGGAGAGGCGCCAAGGAACTTGGAGCTGCGTCAGCTCCTGCGCAAGCTCCTGCTGAGCCTCGAAACCGCCCGACCCGGCCGACTGAGGAGCGTCGGCGCGTGGGGGGCGTGCAGGTCGGCGTCGTCGAACAGGACCCGGGCCGCGGCGGCGAGCTCCGGGTGCGCCAGGCCGTGGCGGGCGGCGGCGCGCCACAGGCCGTCCGTGGGAGGCAGGCGCGCCTCCAGCTCCCGGGCCGCGTCCGTGGTCAGGGCGGCCAGCGCGACGACGGTGGCGACATCGCGCAGGCGGGGCGGCAGCAGGTCCAGCATCCGCAGCTCCAGCCGGCCCGTGGGCGGACGGGCAGGAACAGCGTGGTCAGGTGGTAGCTCAGGTCCTCGGGCGTCGGCCAGCCCACGGGGTGGCCGTCGGCCGTCCAGGCGTAGCCGGGCGCGCAGGGCCGGCAGCGTCGCTGGACATCACGGCTGGCGGAAGTACCTGCCGATGTTGTAGCGGTGGCGGATGGTCACCGAGCCCATCGCGGTGCGGCCGTGCACCACGAAGTGCGGTGACCCCGGCCGGGGCCGGGACGGCACCCTGTTCTTGATCGACCCCATGCCGGGCACCAGGTCGTCGACGTTGGCGGTGGCGCCCTCCGGCACCAGCAGCTTGGCCGATCCGGCCCCCAGCTCCAGCTCGATCTCGACGACCGGGTGCGGGTTGTGGGCGTCGCAGAAGTCGAGGACCACCGAGCCCATGCCGCTGAGCACCCGCAGCCGGGGCGGCACGTCCCACACCCCGGTGCGCTTGATCGACGACATCCCGGCCTTGAGCACCAGGGCCGGGCCCGCCGGCGTGACGGGGACCGGTGCGGCGTGGGCGAGCGCGGGCAGATCGGCCAGCGGGGGGATGAGATCCCGCTCGTACCGGGCGCCGTAGACGACCGTCAGCCGCTCCTCCAGCTCCGCCATCGAGATGCGGCCCTCGGCCAGCGCCTTGTTGAGGCGGGTGGCCGCACGCTCGCGATCGGCGTCGGAGATCCGGATGCCGGGCGGGTCAGGGGGCTGGACGGTCACGTCGTCGAGAATAGTGGGAGCCGACCGGTGGACGCGCGAGCCGGATTCCGGACCCGGGTAGCCTGGTCGGCGATGTCAAACACCAGCCTGCGGGGGTGGGGCCGCACCGCCCCCACCACGGCCCGGGTGACCACTCCCCGGACCGTCGACGAGGTGGCCGCCGCGGTCACGTCCGCCGGGCCGCGCGGCGTCATCGCGCGTGGCCTCGGCCGTTCCTACGGCGACCCGGCCCAGAACGCGGGCGGCACCGTCCTGGACATGACCGGGATGGCCGCGATCCACTCGATCGACGCCGACTCCGGCCGCGTCGTCGTCGACGCCGGGGTCAGCCTCGACACCCTGATGCGCCGCGCCCTGCCGTTCGGGCTGTGGCTACCGGTGCTGCCGGGCACCCGCCAGGTCACCATCGGCGGCGCGATCGGCGCCGACATCCACGGCAAGGCCCACCACGTCGTCGGCAGCTTCGGCAACCACGTGCGCGCGCTCACGCTCGTCACCGCCGACGGCACCACCCACGAGCTCACCCCCGACGGCGAGGGGTCGGACCTGTTCTGGGCCACCGTCGGCGGCATGGGGCTCACCGGCGTGGTCGTGCGCGCGGAGTTGGCGCTGCACCACGTGGAGACGGCGTACTTCACCGTCGACACCGAGCAGATCGACAACCTGGCCGACCTCATGGAGCGCCAGACCCAGGACGACGAGCTCTACGCCGAGTCGGTCTCCTGGTTCGACGCCGTCACCACCGGCCCGCACTTCGGCCGCGGCATCCTCATGCGCGCCAACCACGCCACGCTCGCCGAGCTGCCGCCCAAGCTGCGCGCGAACCCGCTGAAGTTCGACGCCCCGCAGCTGCTCACGGTGCCCGACGTCTTCCCGCCCGGCCTGCTCAACAAGCTCACGGGCAAGCTGTTCAGCGAGGCCTGGTACCGCAAGTCGCCCACGAAGTTCGGCGCGATCCAGAACATCACGCAGTTCCTGCACCCGCTCGACATCATCGGCGAGTGGAACCGCGGCTACGGCCCGCGCGGGTTCCTGCAGTACCAGTTCGTGGTGCCGCTGGACCGCGGTGACGTGATCCGCACCGTGCTGGAGCGGATGACCGCCGCCGGCCAGGTCTCCGCGCTCAACGTGCTGAAGCGCTTCGGCGAGGGCAACCGCGCCCCCCTCTCGTTCCCCAAGCCGGGGTGGACGCTGTGCGTCGACATCCCGGTCGGGCCCGGTCTCAACGCGCTGTGCAACGAGCTCGACGTGATCGTCCTCGACGCCGGCGGGCGCCACTACCTCGCCAAGGAGTCGCGCACCACGCCCGAGGCCATCCGGCGGGGCTACCCGCGCCTCGACGAGTGGCGCAAGGTGCGCGACGCCGCCGACCCCCAGGGCGTGTTCGCGTCCGACATGTCCCGACGCCTGGAGCTCACAGCGTGACTCCGGCCGCCACCATCACGACATCCGTCCCTCCCCGGGCCGGCAGTAGGAGCTACCCGTGATCGATGCTGTTGGAAACCCGCAGAGCATCCTCCTCCTCGGGGGCACCTCCGAGATCGGGCTCGCCGTGGTCGAGGCGTTCGCCTCCGACCGCCCGCTGCGCGTGGTGCTGGCCGCCCGCCCGTCCTCCCGACTCGACGAGGCACAGGCGCGGCTGGAGAAGCTCGGCTGCGCCGTCGAGCAGCTCCCGTTCGACGCGCTGGCGCTCGACACCCACGCCGCCACCATCGGCAAGGCGTTCACCGGCGGTGACATCGACGTCGCGGTGGTCGCGTTCGGGCTGCTCGGCGACAACGAGCAGGCCTGGACCGACGTCGACACCGCGGTCGAGCTGGCGCAGGTCAACTACACCGCCGCCGTGTCGGTCGGCGTCGCGCTGGGCGAGAAGCTCACGGCCCAGGGCCACGGCTCGCTGGTGGCGTTCTCGTCGGTGGCGGGCGAGCGGGCGCGGCGCTCCAACTTCGTCTACGGCTCCACGAAGGCCGGCATGGACGCGTTCTACTCCGGCCTCACCGAGGCGCTGCGCCCGTCCGGCGTGCACGTCACGGTGGTGCGGCCCGGGTTCGTGCACACGAAGATGACCGAGGGTCTGAAGCCGGCGCCGCTGTCCACCACCCCCGACGCGGTGGCCGCCGTCGTCGTCGACGCGGTGCGCTCCCGCAAGGAGCTCGTGTGGGCCCCGGCCCCGCTGCGCGTGGTCATGAGCGTGCTGCGTCACGTGCCGCGGGTGATCTTCCGGCGCCTGCCCGTCTGAGCCGTGGCGTTCCCGCAGCTGCGCCAGACGGTGCTCGACTGCGTGGACGCGCGGGCGCTGGCCGAGTTCTACCGGCAGCTGCTCGGCCTGGTCTACCGCCCCGGTGACGAGCGGCCCGCCGACGGGCCCGACGCCCGGGCGGCCGACTGGCTCTCGCTACGGCACCCGGACGGCCGACCGGCGCTGGCGTTCCAACCCGTCGACGAGCTGCCCGGGGCCACGTGGCCGACCGGTGAGCACCCGCAGATGCTGCACCTGGACCTGACCGTGCCCACCGTCGAAGACCTGCTGGAGTGGCACGTCCGGGCGCTGGAGCTCGGGGCCCGGCTGCTGTTCGACCGCATCGAGGACCCGGAGGAGCCGCTGCGGGTCTACGCCGACCCGGCCGGCCACCCGTTCTGCCTCTTCGTCGCGACACCACTCACCAGGTGACCGGCAGGGCCGAGATGCCTCCGGTGACGTTGTCGGAGCGCATGTCCAGGTCGGCCACGGCCGCGGCCAGGGTCAGGCCGGGCAGCCGCTGGAACAGCGTGGTGAACACCGTCCGCAGCTCGGTGCGGGCCAGGCTCGCCCCGATGCAGAAGTGCATGCCGTGCCCGAACGACAGGTGCGGGTTGGGCCGCCGGGTGGGGTCGAACTCGGCGGCGTCGGTGAAGGTGTCGGTTGTCCCGGTTCGCCGACGGCGAGGACAGGATGACGGCGTCCCCGCGCGGGATGGTGACGCCGCCCACCTCGACGTCCTCATGGGCGTAGCGCACGAGACCCAGGCCGCCGGGCGCCGACAGCCGCAGGATCTCCTCGACCGTGGTGGCGGCCAGTCCGTCGGGGTCGGCGGCGAGCGCGTCGCGGTGCTCGGGGTGGGTGAGCAGCATGATCACGCCGAGGTCGATGCGGTTGACCGTCGTCTCGTGCCCGGCGAACAGCAGGCCGGCGGCGAGGGTGGCCAGGTCGGCGTCGGTGAAGGTGGGATCGGCGATCTGGCCGGCGACGAGGTCGGAGATGACGTCCTCTCCCGGCTCGATGCGCTTGGCCGCCGCGAGCTTCGCCGTGTAGCCGGCGAACTCCACCTGGGCCACGCGCGCGTCGTCACCTCCGGACATCCGGCTGATCCGGTCCGACAGGTCGCTGAAGTAGTCGCGGTCGGCGTACGGGACACCGAGGAGCTCGCAGATCACGGCGACCGGGAGCGGGAAGGACAGGTGCTCGTGCAGGTCCACGACGCCGTCGGCGGAGACGTCGTGCGCGGCCACCATCGCGTCGATGCAGCCGTCCACCAGCTTCTGGACGTGGTCGCCCAGCAGCCGCATGCGCTTCGCCGAGAACGCGGGCACGAGCAGCCTGCGCATGCGGGTGTGGTCGGCCTCCTCGGTCTCGTAACGACCGCTCGGGCCCCCCATCACCGCGGCGTCGGAGATCTTGGCGGCGTCCTCGGGGGCCGGGTGCGAGCGGCCGAGGCGGGGGTCACCCCATAGGTCACGGGCCTCGTCGTACCGGGTGACCAGCCAGGCCGGGTCCCCGGCGGGCGTGCGCACCGGCACGACCGGGCCCTCGCGACGCAGCACCTCGTAGAGCGGCGCGACCTGCAGGACGTCGGGCCGGTCGAACGGCATCCGGGGCGCGGTCTCGGTCGTGGTCATGGTGCCTCCCTGTCGGTCACGGTACAACTTCCTGCACAGGCTGTAACTTTTCGTCCGCTGTAGGTTCCAGCCTCCGGGAATCGTTGAGCGCTCATGCCTGTTGCGGCGGGCATGGCTACTGCGATCGTCGCCACCGCGTTCGGTGGTCCGGAGGTTCTGACGAGCGTCGAGGTGGAGACACCCGCGCCCGGAGCGCACGAGGTGACCGTCCAGGTACGGGCGGCCGCGATCAACCCGGTCGACTACAAGATCTTCGGCGGCGCGTTCGGTCCTCCCGACCCCTCGAAGCTGCCGCTGCGCGTCGGGCTGGAGGCCTCCGGCGTCGTCACGGCCGTCGGTGAGGGGGCCACGGCCGCCGTCGGTGACGAGGTGATCGTCTACGGCGGCGGGGCCGGTGGCCTGTTCGCCAGCGAGGTCACGGTGCCCGACTCGGCGATCACCCGGAAGCCCGCGGGCCTGGCGTGGGAACCTGCCGCGGGTCTCCTGCTGGCGGGCGTCACCGCCGCGCACACGGTCGAGGCCGTGGGCGTCGAGAACGGTGACACCGTGCTCGTGCACGGCGCCGCCGGCTCGGTCGGGCTGCTCGCGGCCCAGCTGGCCGTCGCGCGTGGCGCCCGGGTGATCGGCACCGCCGCCCCCGCCCGCCACGACGCCCTGCGCGGCTACGGCATCGAGCCGGTGGCCTACGGCGACGGTCTGGCCGACCGCGTCCGCGGGCTCGCCCCCGACGGCGTCAGCACCGCCATCGACACCGTGGGCACCGACGAGGCCGTCGACGTGTCGCTGGAACTGGTGGCCGACCGCTCCCGCATCGCCACGATCGCGGCGTTCGGCCGCGCCGGGGACGCCGGCATCAAGGCCCTCGGCGGTGGC
The DNA here is from genome assembly GCF_001899645.1 of Pseudonocardia sp. 73-21. Classification (GTDB taxonomy): domain Bacteria; phylum Actinomycetota; class Actinomycetes; order Mycobacteriales; family Pseudonocardiaceae; genus Pseudonocardia. The sequence continues at coordinate 12,122 of NZ_MKVV01000045.1, forward strand.
CCCGGCGCCGACCCGGGCACCGAGCTGCGCGCCGCCGCGCGGCCCGAGCTGGCCCGCCTGGCCGGCGCGGGGAAGCTCGAGGTGGTGGTGGCCCGCACCTACCCGCTCGCCGAGGCGGCCGACGCGATCAGGTTCGTGGCCGAGGGCCACGCCGGCGGCAAGGTCGTACTGCTGCCCTGATGATCCTCACCAGGTGACGGGCAGGCCCGTGACGCCGCCCGTCACCCGGTCCGAGCGCACGTCCAGGTCGTCCACGTCCACCGCGAGGCGGAGCCCCGGGATGCGCTGGAACAGCGTCGTGAAGACCGTGCGCAGCTCCGTGCGGGCGAGGCTCGCGCCGATGCAGAAGTGCATGCCGTGCCCGAACGACAGGTGCGGGTTGGGCCGCCGGGTGGCGTCGAACTCCTCCGGCTCCGGGTAGGCGTCGGCGTCGCGGTTCGCGGCGTCGGTGGACAGCAGCACCGCGTCGCCGCGCGCGATCGTCACCCCGCCGATCTCCACGTCCTCGTGCGCGTAGCGCAGCAGCCCCAGCCCTCCGGGCGACGACAGGCGCAGGATCTCCTCGACCGTGGTGGTGACCTGACTCCGGGTCGGCGATCAGCGCGTCGCGGAACTCGGGGCGGGTGAGCAGAAACAGCACGCCGAGGTCGATGCGGACCACCGTGGTCTCGTGGCCGGCGAACAGCAGCCCGGCGCCGAGCCGCGCGAGCTCGGCGTCGGTGAAGGCCGGGTCCTGGGCCTGCCAGGCCACCATGTCGGAGAGGACGTCCTCGCCCGGGGTGGAGCGCTTCACCTCGGCGAGCCGGCCCATGTAGGCCTCGAAGTCCACCCGCGCCTGCTTCGCGGCGTCGCCGGTGCCCATCCGGGCCATGCCGTCCGACAGTTGGTGGAAGTACTCCCGGTCCTCGAACGGCGACCAGCTTCTGGACGTGGTCGCCGAGCCGCCGCATCCGCTTCGCCGAGAACGACGGCACGAGCATCCGGCGCAGCCGGGCGTGGTCGGCCTCCTCGGTGTCGTAGTCGCCCGAGGGCCCGTCCTGGATGGCCGCGTCGGAGATCGTCGCGGCGTTCCGGGGCGCCGGGTGGGAACGCCCGAGCCGCGTGTCGCCGAACAGCTCGCGGAGCTCGTCGTAGCGCGTCACGAGCCAGGCCGGATCACCGGCGGGGGTGCGCACGGGCACGATCGGCCCCTCGCGGCGCAGCACGTCGAGCAGCGGCGCCACCTCCAGCACGTTGGGACGGTCGAACGGGAGCTGGGGTGCGCGCTCAGCGGCGGTCATGACGCCACGGTACGATTTTTTGCATTGGCTGCAACTTTTCTGGCCCTGCATGTAGAGTGGGTCGATGGCGGGCTTGCGCGAACGGAAGAAGGCCACCACCCACGCGGCACTGCGCACGGCGGCGATCGAGCTGTCGCTGGAGCACGGGCCCGAGGCCGTCACGATCGAGGCGATCTGCGCCCGCGCGGAGGTCTCACCGCGCACGTTCTTCAACTACTTCCCCGGCAAGGACGAGGCGGTCGTCGGCTGGAGCGCCGCCGAGAGCGTCTGGTTCGCCGACACCGTCGAGGCCCGGCCGCCGTCGGAGGACCCGCTCACCGCCGTCGAGGCCGCTCTCGCCGACCTCATCGGCCTGACCACCACCAGCCCGATCTGGCACGCCCAACTGGAGCTGCTGCGCCTGCACCCCCGGCTGCTGGGCCTGCTCACCACGGCGTCGTCCCGGATGGCCGCGTCGGCCGCCGACGGGGTCGCCCGGCGCACCGGCCTCGGCGTCAACGACCCGCAGGTGCTGGTGCTCGCGGCGGCCGCGATCGCCGCGTTCCGCGTGGCGCTGGCCCGCTGGCTGGACAGTCCCGAGGGCACCGACGGTCGGGTGCTGCTCGCCGAGGCCATCGACATGCTGCGCGGCGGGCTGGAGATCAGCTGAGCGGAAGCGGCAGCGCGTGGTCCTCGGTCAGCCGGACGTAGGTGTGCGGGATCCGCCCCCACCTGGCGGGATCGACCCGGGTGGCCTGGTCGTCGATGCTCAGCGACTCGTCCGCATCCATCGTGTGGAGGTACGCGAGCAGCTCCTCGCGGTGCCGGTGCCGGCCATTCCGCTCGGCGCCGTCGGCGAGCGGGGGACGGTGGCCCCGAGGCCGTGCCCGGGCAGGTCGACGGCCACCGTGCGGTGCCCTCGCAGGGCCAGCTCGCGGGCCACCGGCGCCCAGCCGGCGGAGGTGCAGCCGGCCCCGTGGACCAGGACGGACGTGGTGACGGACACAGCAACAGGATAAATCGATCGTCCTCCCCGCACGGCGTGAGGGACACCGTGCGGGGAGGACGGGCTGCGCTCCCCAGCTCAGCCAGTTCAGGTGGCGCGGATGTTCTCCATGCGGTTCACCGCGGCGACGAGGTCCGCCCGGTGGGCCGGCCGCCTGCGCTGCGCATTCACCAGCGCGGCGGCGAGGGTGGGGCGCCGCGCCGCCGTCGCCGCGTGGCGGGGTTCCGGCGCGACGAACGCGGCGGCGACGTGGACGTCGCGGAAGGCGGCCACCAGCTCGGGCGCGGACACGGGCCGGGCCTGCTGCGGCACCGTCGCCCGCGGGGCGTCGGGGGCCGGGGCGGCGCTCGGGCGGCGGCGCGGGAGGTGCATGCGGCGCATCCGGCGGCGGGCGGGCTCCTCGACGAAGCGGAACGCCACCGAGGCCACCACCAGCGTCGAGAGGAGCACGAGCACCGCGGAGGCGTAGGCGAGGACCGCGTGCCGCTCGACCACGTGGAAGTGGGTCAGCAACGTCCAGTAGATCTCGAAGACCGGGATGTGGACGAGGTAGAGGCTGTAGGAGATCCGGCCGCCCTGCACCATCCACGGCCGGGCCAGGAACCCCGCCGGGCCGCGGTCGGCCAGCGCCAGCGCCCCGACGAGCACCGGGAACAGCACCAGCACGGCGCCACCGCGGCCGGACCCGGCCGCCTCGCCGACGATGAGGCCGGCCGCGATCACCAGCGGCGTGGCGGCGGCGAGCACCGAGGCCCGGCTGCGGACCTTCTCCGTCGACCGCATGCGCCGCACCACGAGGTGGGCGAGCACGCCGGCGCCGAAGCCGCACAGGACCCGCACGGCCCAGCTCCACGGGTAGTACGGGCTGCCCGTCGACAGGTAGGCTATCGCGATCGGCGTCATCAGGGCGAGCGAGCCGACGGCGAGCACCACGACCGGCAGGGTGCGCAGGCGGAAGAACACCAGCGCGCCCACCGGGAACAGCATGTAGGCCAGCCACTCGGCGCTCAGCGACCAGGTCGGGCCGACCCACGAGGCCCCGTCGAGGTACTGGTTGTTCCACATCTGCACCATGAGCAGCTGCTGCACCCACTGGCCGACGCTCACCACGGGCTGCACCGACTGGTAGGCGATGTTCCCACCACCGCCGAACACGATGCGGGCCACCAGCCAGAGGCCGAACAGGTTGAACACCAGCACGTACACCGGCCACATCCGGCTGGCCCGCGCCCACACGAACTTCGCGGTGGCCCCGACCCGCAACGCCGGGCCGAGCTTGTCGAGGTAGGTGTGGGCGATGACGAAGCCGCTCAGCACGAAGAACAGGTCGACGCCGAGCGCGCCCTGCGTGATCAGCGGGCCGAACCAGGCGGCGACGTGCGCGACACCCGGCAGGGGCGAGAAGTGGAAGTGGAACAGCACCACCCACACCGCCGCCACGATGCGCAGACCCGTCAAGGCCCGGAACTCACGCGCGGGTGCGGCTTGATCGCCGGATGGGGTGGCTTGCGGGCCTGCGGTCGTCACGTTCGAGGCAACGAGGGCCTTTCGATCCACGGTGCGAGTGACACCCGAGCAGTACCGGTATGTCGGTACCGATCACTTTCCGTACGCAGTGGGCTGCGCTGATCGGGTGCACGAACGCCCGGTCCGGCCCCGCCGCGGCGGAGCCGGACACCACGTAGGGCTACCAGGTGTCGACGTGCAGCACCGCGTCGAGCGGCTCCCTCTTCGCGGGCTTGAACGTCTCGCCCGTGAAGTAGGCGGTGGGCAGCAGCACGCCCTGGCGCACGTTCGGCGGGACGCCCAACAGCGCCGAGATCTCCTTCTCGTACTTGAGGTGCAGCGTGGTCCAGGCGCTGCCGAGCCCGCGAGCGCGCGCGGCGATCTGGTAGCTCCACGCCGCGGGGAGCAGCGACCCCCAGAGACCGGCCTGGTTGCCCCGCGGCAGCTCCTCTCCCGCCGTGATGCACGCGACGACGTGCACCGGCACGTCACCCATGCGCTCGGCCAGCCACTCCGCCGACGACGTGACGCGCGCCTGCACGGCCTGCCGCTCCGCGCTGCGCCCCTCGGCGTTGCCCGCGTAGGTCGGGGAGTTCCGGTACGCACCGAAGGCCTCGGCGTAGTAGTCGCCGATCTGCCTGCGCTTGTCCGCGTCGGTGACCACCAGCCAGTGCCAGCCCTGCTGGTTGCTGCCCGTGGGGGCCTGCAGCGCCACCTCGAGGCTCTCGCGCACCAGCTCCATCGGAACCGGCCTGTCCAGGTCGAGGCGCTTGCGCACGGAACGGGTGGTGGTGAGCAGTTCGTCCGGGGAAAGAGGCAGTGTCATGGCCCCGATCATGCGCTAACGTCGACGTCGGCGAGCAGGGCGCCACCGGTCCGCGGAGAGGGCAGAGCCCACCTGAGCACCACCGATGCAGTGCATCCACCCACCTTCTTCGCCCGGCGACGCGGACCGCCGGACAGCGCGAAGGAGGCTTCCCGTGCGTCGCTGGTCCCTGCCCGACAACCCCGACCTCGAGTGGCTGCGCAAGCAGGCCAAGCGGATCCGCGACGGGGTGGCCGCGCGCGATCCCGAGGCCCTCGGGCTGCTGGCCGAGTACGACCCGCCCGTCGCCGACGCCGTCTCGCTCGCCCGGGCGCAACGGGTGCTGGCGCGGGCGTTCGGGTTCGCCGACTGGGCGGCCCTGCGCGCACACCTGGCCACGATCGAGCGGTTGACCCGGACCTTCGACGAGCCGACCGACGCCGGAACCGACGCCGACCGCTTCCTGCGCCTGGCCTGCCTGGACTACGCGCGCCACGACCCGTCGGCTCCCGCTGCGGCTCGCGACCTCCTCGTCGGGCACCCGGAGATCGCGACGTCCGGCGTCGCGACGCTGGCCGTGTGCGGCCGGACGGCCGAGCTCGCCGCGGCGCTGGACGCCGACCCCGACACCGCGAACGCCGAGACCGGGCCCTACCGCTGGCCGCCGCTGCTCTACCTCGCCTACGCCCGGCTGCCCGATCCCGGTGACGTCCTCGGGAGCACCGCCACTCTGCTCGAGCACGGCGCCGACCCGGACGCGGGCTTCCTCTGGCACGGCCTGACCTCCCCCTTCACGGCGCTGACCGGAGTGTTCGGCGGGGGCGAGCGCGCGGAGCCACCCCATCCGGACGGCCCGGCGATCGCCCGCCTGTTGCTGCGGGCCGGAGCCGACCCCAACGACAACCAGACGCTCTACAACCGCATGTTCACCCCGGAGAACGACTTCCTGGAGGTGCTCTTCGCGTTCGGGCTCGGCACCGACCGGCCGAGCCCGTGGCGCGACCGCCTGGGCGCCGACGCCTACCCGACCCCGGCGCAGATGGTCGGCGAACAGCTGCGCTCGGCTGCGGAGCGCGGCTTCACCGAACGGGTCGCGCTGCTGCTGGCGCACGGGGTGGACCCCGACACCACCGGCTACCACCCGATCCACGGTGACCGGAACGCCTACGAGGTGGCGGTGCGGTCGGGGCAGACCGCGGCGGCCGACCTCCTCGCCGCCGCCGGTGGCACGAGCGAGCGGCTCGGGCCCGCCGACCGGCTCCTGTCCGCGGCGCTGGCCGCCGACGGGCCGGCCGTGCGGGCCCAGCTGGCCGCCGACCCGTCCCTCGCCGCCACCGCGCGCCGGGAGCGTCCCGGAGCGCTCGTCGAGGCCGTCCAGCTCGGTCACGACGACGCCGTCCCCCTGCTGCTGGAACTGGGGTTCCCGGTCGACGGGCAGGACCGGTTCGGCTCCACGGCGCTGCACGAGGCAGCTCACGCGGGCCGGGTGGACACGGTCGGGGTCCTGCTCGCCGCGGGGGCCGATCCCGCTGTCCGGGAGCGCCGGTTCGACGGCACCCCGGCCGACTGGGCCGCGCACGCCGGCCACACGGAGCTGGCCGACCGGCTCCGGCGACAGGGGCCGGCCTCGTGACGGACGTCGCGGCCGAACGGCACGCCATGATTCTCGACGGTTCTCGACAGCGGCCAGAGCTGCGCCGCCACACGGAGCGGGATCCGGCACGCGCGAGGGCCCGGTGATCGTCCGTGGCCACCGCACTAGGGTGACCGCGTGCTCTCGCCCGCACGGTCGGTGACCCCGCCGGAGCCGGACAGCTCCGAGACCCCGCGCCGTGGCGGCAACTCCCGCACCCGGGGGCGACTGGTGTTCGTCCTCGGGCTCATCGCTGCGCTCGCCGCGGTCGCCTTCCCCCTCGCCCCGGTGGTGCAGCCCCAGGTCACCTACTCCTGGACCGCCTCCGACGGCGCGGCGGCGATCCCGCTGATGCCCTACCAGCCGGTGCAGCTGACCGCCTCGATCGACTGCGAGGCGGCCCGCACCCCTGATGACCTGCTGCTCTCCACCACCCCGCCCCGGCCGGACGCCGCGGCCCAGCCGCTGTCGGGCCTGCGGGTCACCTCCACCGGCGACGCGCTGCGCGTCACCAGCGCGGGCGTCGAGCTGGGCACGGTGCCGCTCCCGGCAGGCCGCTGTGCGGTCGGCGTCGTCTCCGACCACACCCGCACCACCGTCTCCGTCGACGGCCGCCCGGTGCTCACCCGCGACGGCGACGTGCGCCCGGACGTGGCGGGGGCGTTCACCGACGTGGACGCCGGCGTGACGCTCTCCCTCACGGCCGACACGCGGTTCCAGACCACGATCTCCCCGGTCAAGGCCGCGCTCGCCGCGATCTGCGTGCTCGCGCTGCTCGGGATGTTCGTGGCGCTGGCCCGGATCGAGGTGCCCGCGGCCCGGCTGCTCCCCCGCCACTGGTGGCGGCCCCGGGCCGTGGACGTCGTGGTCATCGCGCTGCTGGCCGTCTGGTGGGTGATCGGCTCGATCACCGTCGACGACGGCTACATCGCCGGGATCATCCGCAGCCGCGGGGAGAACGGCTTCGTCGGCAACGTCTACCGCTGGCTGAACGCGCCCGAGGCGCCGTTCAGCTGGTTCTACGACCTGTTCTCCCTGTGGTCCCAGGCGGGTGGGAGCTCCACGCTCTGGATGCGCCTGCCGTCCACCCTGCTCGGCGTCGTGTGCTGGGTGCTGCTCTCCCGCTTCGCGGTGCCGCGGTTGGGCCGGTTCGCCGCCCGCCGCTCCACCCCCTGGCTGGCCGCGCTGGCGTTCGCCACCTGGTGGATCCCCTACAACCTGGGCCTGCGCCCCGAGCCGTGGGTGGCCGTCGGGGTGCTGGGGGCGTTCCTCGCCGTCGAGCGGACGATCGCGACGCGCCGGGTGCTGCCCCTGGCCGTCGGGCTGCTGGTGGCCGGCATGACCACGGCGCTGACGCCGGGCGGGCTGATCGCGTTCATGCCGGTGCTGGCCGGGCTGCTGCCGCTGCTGCGGGTGCTGCGTGCTCGTCGCGACCTGCACGGGTGGCCGATCCTCGCCGTGCTGGTGGCGTCGCCGGCGGCGGCGGTGCTGCTGATGGTCTCCGACCAGAGCCTCGCCGCCGTGCTGGAGTCCACACGCGTGCGGACGCTGATCGGCGGCGGGCAGCCGTGGTTCGAGGAGTACCAGCGCTACGCCAACCTGCTGGAGCCCGGCTCGTTCCAGGCGTCCATCGGCAAGCGCGCGGCCGTGCTGCTCACCGTGCTCGCGGCGGTGGGGCTGCTGTGGGCCCTGGGATACGGACGAGGGCGTCGGAGCCGAGCCGGCATCGCCACCGGGCCGGCCGGGCGCCTCGTGGCGACGTTCGGGCTCGGGCTCGTCGCCATGACGTTCACCCCCACCAAGTGGACGCAGCACTTCGGCGACGTGGCCGGGGTCGGTGCGGGCGTCCTGCTGCTCGGGCTGGTGGCCTTCGCCGGCTCCCCCCTGCGCGGGCGGGCCCACCCGTTCGTCACCGCGCTCGGCGCGGTCACCGGCGTCACCGCGCTGGTGCTCGCGGGCTACAACGTGTGGCCCTACGCCTCCAACTGGTTCACGCCCATGTTCAGCACCGTGCCGCCCGAGCTGGCCGGCAAGGGCGTCTCGACGTTCGTGCTGGCGCTGGGCGGGACGGGTGTCGCCGTGCTCGTCGGGCGCGAGGCGTGGCTGCGGGCCGGTGGCGCGACGGCCGTCGGGGTGCCGCGGCGCGTGCCCGCCCCGGCGCCGCTGGTGGCGATCGTGCTGGTGGCGGTGCTGCTGCTGCAGGTCGGCGGGCTCGCCCGGGTCGCCGCCGCCCACCGCGACTCCTACACGCTCGCCTCCGACGCACTGGCCACCGTGCGGGGCGAGCCGTGCGGGCTGGAGCGGCTGCTGTCGGTGGAGACCGACCCCGCCGCCGGGATGCTCCCCCCGCTGGGCGGGCCCGTCACCCGCACGGAGCGCACCGTCGACATCGGGGGCACCAGCGTGCCCGGCATCGCCGTCTCCGGCACGACCACCACCGGCTGGTTCGCCCTCGACCCCGCGCAGCGCTCGGGGCGCCTCCCCGTGGTCGTCACGACCGTCGGCACATCGCGGCCCGGCGACAACCTGACCATGGATTTCGGGAAGGCCGGAGCCGTGGTGGACCAGCGTCGGCTGACGTCCGGCGCCGACGCCCCACGCGACCTGCGGCAGATGGCCCCCGCCGGCGCCGAGGCCGTCCGCCTCGCCGTGGACGCGCCGACCACCGGTGACCAGCCCCCCGTCCTCGTCTCGCTCCCCCGCGTCCCGGAGCTGACGCCGATGGAGACGCTGCTCCCACCGGGCAGCTCCGCCGTGCTCGACTGGCCCGTCGCGTTCCTGTTCGGCTGCATCAGGCCCGCCGCGCTGCCGCTGGGCACCGCGGAGCTCCCGCAGTGGGAGGTGGGCACCCCGGCGGGCGACCCGTCGGCCGGGATCACCTACGCCCCGGCGTTCGGCGGGCCCTTCGCCGCACCACGGCTGCTGGTCACCGAGCAGCGCATGCCCACCTACCTCGCCGGTGACCCGACCCGGGACGCCGCTCAGCTCTACCGCTGGGTCCCGCTCACCGATCTGGCCCGTCCACGGCCTGTCGTCGCAGATCAGACGGTCATGGGCTGGCACGCTGACGGGCGCACCCGGGTACCCGGGCTCGACCCCGTCGGGTGACCGGCACGTGGCCGGCCGCACAATGGCGGCAACCCCGCGCAACCCCCGACCGGAGGACGACCGCTTCGCATGCTTCGCACAACGGACACCACGGACACGTCCCACGACGATGTGACGGCCGCGCCCGCCGACGTACGAGCGACCGGGCGGGTGCTGGCCCAGCGCGGGCTGTTCTTCGGCCCGTCGGGCCAGGCACCCGAGGACCTGTACTCGGTGGTCGAGCGCGGCGCGGCCCGCCGCCGTCGGCACCGCGTCGACCTCGCCCCCGGCTCGAAGGTGACCACCAACACCTACTTCGGCCGGTTCCACGCCGCCTACTGGCAGCGCTGGACCCCCGTCGCCGACGTCGAGGTCGAGGCCGTCGTCTCCGGCACCGGGCGCGTGCGGCTGCTGGCGTCGGACACCAACGGCGTGTGGCGCATCGTCGCCACCGAGGACGTCGAGAACGCCACCGAGCACGTGGTGCGGTTCGTCGGCCCGATCGACCGCTTCCTCGACGGCGGCGGCATGTACCTGGAGCTCTCCACGGAGCTGGCGGAGATGAAGGTCTCCGACGTGCGGTGGAGCGTGGCCACCACCCGTCCGGTGCCGCGCACCGACATCGTCATCTGCTCCTACAACCGGGTCGAGGAGTGCCTCGACACGCTGCAGGCGCTGGTCGACGACCCGGGCGCGCTCGCGCTCGTCGGCACCGTGCAGGTCGTCGACCAGGGCAGCGACCCGCTGGAGTCGCGCGAGCGCTTCCTCGAGGTCTCGGCCGCGCTCGGGGCGCAGCTGCGCTACACCCGCCAGCCCAACCTGGGCGGCGCGGGCGGCTTCACCCGCGGCCTGTTCGACGCCACGGCGGGTGCGCCGGAGGAGCAGTCCGACGTCTTCCTGATGGACGACGACGTGATGCTCGAGCCGGAGATCATCGTGCGCCTGACGGCCTTCGCCGCGAGCACCACGAAGCCCTCCATCGTCGGCGGGCAGATGCTCAACCTGCTGCACCCCGGCTACCTGCACGTCGCCGCGGAGCGGGCCGACTCCGAGAAGCTGATCAACGGCCTGCAGATCCCCGGCGCCCTGAAGGAGGCGGACCTCCTCGGCGCCGACGAGCGCGGCATGCCGATCAACCAGGAGCTGCGCGTCGACTCTGAGTACAACGGCTGGTGGTCGTGCCTCATCCCGGCCGCGATCGTGCGCGAGATCGACTACCCGCTGCCGCTGTTCTTCCAGTGGGACGACGTGGAGTACGGCTACCGTGCCCGCGCCCACGGCTTCCCGACGGTCACGCTGCCCGGCGCAGGCGTCTGGCACGCCGACTTCGGCTGGAAGGACTGGGACGAGTGGCACCGGTACTTCAACCTGCGCAACGGCCTGATCATGGCGGCGCTGCACACCGGCTTCTCGACGAAGCGGATCAACATCCGGGTCGGGCACCTGCTGTCCACCTACCTGATCGCCATGCACTACGGGCTCACCGCCACGCTGTGCCAGGCCATCGAGGACTTCCTCGACGGGCCGGAGATCATGGAGGACGGCTCGGTGGGCGCCGCGGCGGAGATCCGGCGGATCCGGGCCGCGTACCCGGAGACGGTCGTCCACCCCATCTCGGAGCTGCCCGACGACTTCCGTGAGCTGCAGGCCGTCCGCGCGTCCAACGAGCCGGGCAACCTGTGGCTGACGTTCGCCAAGCGGGCCGCCTACCACCTCACCGGCCGCCTGCCGTTCCGCACCGGCACCGTCGCGGCCGGCGACGCCCACTGGTGGCACGTCTCGCAGTTCGACCGCGCGGTCGTCACCGACATGGGTGAGATGGGCGTGCGCATCCGGCAACGCGACAACGACCAGGCCGTCACGCTCGCCAAGCGCGGCCTGGTGGCGATGAACCGGCTGCGCACCGAGGGCCCGGGCGTGGCGCAGCGCTGGCGCGACGCCGTGCCTGCGCTGACGAGCCGGGCGAACTGGGCGCGGCTCTACGGGGTCGACGAGTAACGTGACCCTACCGCCGGTAACTTACCTGCGGTAACCTCCCCCCCATGAAGGACTTCGCGGACAAGGTCGCCGTCATCACCGGAGCGGGATCGGGCATCGGGCGGGCGCTCGCGCTCGACCTGGCCGGACGGGGCGCCCGGCTCGCCCTGTCCGATGTCAACGCGGACGGCGTGGCCGCCACCGCCGCGTCCTGTCTCGCCGCCGGGGCCAAGGTGGAGCACCAGGTGCTCGACGTCTCCGACCGCGAGGCGTTCGGGACCTACGCCGAGCAGGTCGTGGACGGTCAGGGCCGCGTCGACCTCGTTGTCAACAACGCCGGCGTGACCATGACGGGTCCGGTGCTGGCCCTGGAGCTCGACGAGATCGAGTGGATCATGAGCATCAACTTCTGGGGCGTCGTCCACGGCACCAAGGCGTTCCTTCCGCACATGGTCAACGCGCGCTCGGGCCACGTCGTCAACATCTCGTCGATCTTCGGAATGATCGCGGTGCCCGGGCAGGCAGCGTACAACGCGTCGAAGTTCGCGGTGCGCGGCTTCACCGAGGCCCTGCGCCAGGAGATGCAGAACGCCCGCACGAACGTGTCCGTCAGCTGCGTGCACCCCGGTGGCATCAAGACCAACATCGCCCGCGGCGGCCGCTTCGCCGCCGGTGTGGACGGGAAGGCCACGAGCGACCTGTTCGACCGCATCGCCCGCACCACGCCCGAGGTCGCCGCCGCGACGATCCTGCGCGGCGTCGAGAAGGACAGCGCGCGCATCTTCGTCGGCCCCGACGCCTTCGCCATCGACGGTATGCAGCGCGTGCTCGGCTCGGCCTACCAGGGGATCGTGCGGCGGGTGGCCTCCCGGGGATGATCTGATGCGCGGGTGAGGGTCATCCTGCTGCGCCACGCCGAGTGCCTGGGCAACGTCGACAAGTCGGCGTACACCACCATCCCGGACCACTCCCTGCCGCTCACCGAGCACGGCGAGAAGCAGGCCCGCGACGCCGGGGCGCGCATCCGCGGGCTGGTCGGCGGCGGGCGGCTCGGGGTGTTCGTCAGCCCCTACCGGCGCACGCTGCACACCCTCGCGCTGCTGGATCTCGACCCGGTGTGGACGGTGCAGGAGCCCCGGCTGCGCGAGCAGGACTGGGGGAACCTGCAGGATCCCGAGGAGCAGGTGCGCCAGGAGGCCGAGCGCAACGTCTACGGCCACTTCTTCTACCGGTTGAGCCACGGCGAGTCCGGTGCGACGACCGGCTGGCGGCGTTCCTCACCGAGCTGCCGTCCCATACCGCCGACGTCGACGTGTACCTCGTCGTCACCCACGGCCTGACGATGCGCCTGCTCGCGCGCCGCGCCCTGGGCTGGTCGGTGGCCCTGTTCGAGGCCCTGTCCAACCCGGCCTGCTGCGAGGACCGCATCCTGACCTCCGGGCCGTCGGGCTGGACGCTGGACCGCCCGTTCGAGCAGTGGAGACCGGCGAGCGACGCGAGCGGTCAGATCCCGACCACACGGTAGGCCAGATCCGGGCGGTCGAGCGCCTTCAGCACCCCGTACCGGCTCTCGAACGGCACGACGGCCACGGTGTCGGGGCCGGTCGCGAGGATCCAGCGCACCTGGTCGGCCGCGCCGGCCGTGGGGTCGGCGAAGCGGATGCCGGCGGCGACGTAGTTGGCCTGCGTCGTCCACGTGTCGGTGAGCGAGAGATACCACTGGGCGGCGAGGATCGAGCTGATCGGGCGGTCCGGCCGCGCGTCGACGAAGAACGAGTGGGCGGGCAGGCCGCCGGCCGCCTCGGCCCGCATGACGCGGTCGGCGAGATCGGCCGTGCTCGGGGGCTGGCGCAGCACCCGCACCTGCTGGGCGAGGTTGGCGCTGCCCGGTGCCTCCGGGCCCAGCCCGACGTCGGCCAGATCGACGACGGTGAGGCCGAAGACCTGGGTGGCGGCGAGCGCGACCAGGACGGACCCGCCGAAGCCGCGGATCGATCCGAGGACGCTCCGGGGGCCGGCGACGCGCCTGCCCAGCAGGTGCGCCACCGGGATCGCCAGCAGCACCAGCAGCACGATCTCCGCGCCGAGCATGAACTTCAGCCCGTAGTAGGTGGCCTTGCCGTTGGCATCGATCTGCACCAGGACCAGGCCGATCGTCACACCCACGGCGACGAGCGGGACCAGGGCCAGTGCGGCCACCCGCGTCCGGATGGACCGGGTGGCGTCGGCGGCTCCACGGCGCACCATCAGGCACAGACCGGCCAGGCCGATCGCGGCGGCGGCGGCCAGCCCGAGGTTCACCGGGGGCACGCCACCGGTCAGGGTGAGCGGGCTCGCCGCCTGGACGCGGGAGATCACGACGACCGTGCGCCACAGGCAGCCGAGGACCGCCAGGACCACGACCAGCGACAGGACGATCCGAGGCCAGGACGCCGCCCAGCGCCGCCGCCCGAACGGCACGACGAGCGCCAGCACCGCCGGCGCGGCCAGCACCAGCAGCAGGACCCAACTCGACGCGATGCCGACGACCGCACCACCCAGCGCCGCGAGCGGCAGCGGTGCGAACACCCGCGCCTGCGGCACCGCGATGAGCGCGGCCGCCACCACCAGCGCACACGCCATGGTGAAGTTGCCGATCCCGCCCTGGATGGACGTCGCGCCCGGCCCGACGTAGAAGACGGCGGCCACGAACGCGGCGACCGGCACCGCGACGACGGGGCGGCGGCGCAGCGCGGGCAGCGCGCAGAACCCGGCGACGAGCATCGTGGTCAGGGCGATCACGAGCAGGGCCACGGCCTGCGAGTACGCGAGCAGCTCCGCCCCCAGGCCACCCCGGGTCGGGCCCACCATCACCTCGATCAGGGTGGCGACGACGGCGTGGAAGCCCTGCGGGTAGCTGTCGAACTGCCAGGTGCCCCCGCCCGGCGGCGCGGCGAGCACGTCGGTGGTGACGCCGTTGCGGCGGATCATGTTCACCATGCTGAAGTGGGCCGAGTTGTCCCAGCCGCTCATCAGCATGCCCAGTGTCTGGCGGGCGGTCTTGACCTGCAGCCACGTCTGCAGCTCGACGAGCCCGGCCCCGATGGTGACCGGCACCAGGAGGTCGATCGCGCGCGGTCGCGGCAGCAGCCGGGCCGCCCGCCGCAGCGGGCGCTCGCCCCAGCCGACCCAGGCGCCGAGCCCACCCGCGAGGAGCGCGAGCCCGATCGTGACCCGCCCGAGCCCGCCGACGGGCAGCGGCACCCACCACAGCAGCGGCACCCAGCCCAGCAGCAGGCAGCCGGCCAGCAGGATGCGCCGGCACAGGTCGCGCGAGGTGGGGACGAGCAGCACGAGCAGGACGGCGACGACCAGGGCCGCGCCGTTCTCGAGCACGCCGGTGGACCGGGCGACCAGCACCGCGCACGCCGCCACCACGCCGAGGACGACGGCCAGCAGGAACCTCGGGAACCGCGGCAGCGGTGCCGCCGGTGGCCGGGGCACCCGGGGTGGCAGCCGCTGCGCGGGCAGTCTGACCTGAACGGGGGCGGCCACGGTGCTCGCTCTCTCGGCGACGGGAGGAACGCTGTTCCTGCGACGTCGCGATCCTACGGGCCGTGAGGCCTCCGATCGGGTCCCGACATCACTCACCGCGCACGTCAGCGATCGAACACGTTGCGCGCCCACGCCTCACGGCTGGTCAGCTCCGGCTGGGCCGCCCGGTAGCGGCGACGCAGCTCGGGCCACTCCTTCGCGATCCGCCGCAGCTGCGACACCGAGGTGGCGAGCATGGCCTTGAACATCTGCGGGTCGCGACGGCGGAACGTGACGCCCCGGCCGTCGGGCGTGGAGACGGTGGCCGAGTCGAGGCGCGAGAGCACGAACCACTGCGCGTACCGGGACGGCAGGTTGCGCTGGGGCACCACGTGGTGGGCCGGGTCGGGCGCCCGCAGGTTGTGCACGACGCTGCGCGCGAGGCCCTTCGCGATGGCGACCTTGCCCTTGGGCGGCTCGGGGAACGCCTGCGCGGCCAGCGCGTCGAGGTTCGACAGCGGCACCTGGGTGGCCGAGTCGAGCGGGCGGCCGTCATCGTACTCGGCCCGCTTGGCCCGGATCTTGCCGAGGATCACCGGCAGCGACGGGAAGAGGTCCTCGGGTCCGGCCAGGAAGTCGCGCAGCGCCATCTCCTGCAGCGCCACGGCCGAGTACTCCATGAGTATCAGGTGCCGCAGGGTGCGCTTGACCGTGTCCAGCACGAGCGCGCGGGGGTTGTCCGGCCCGTGCAGCGCGGCCGCGACGAACCGGTTGCGGTAGTGGAAGTAGGCCTGCCAGTCGCTCGTGTCGTCCTTCTCCAGGAACGACATGTGCCAGATCGCGATGCCCGGCACCGTGGCCGTGCGGTAGCCCTTGGACGCGGCGCGCAGGCCGTACTCGGCGTCGTCCCACTTGATGAACAGCGGCAGCGGCATGCCGACGTCCTCGGCCACCGCGCGCGGGATGAGGCACATCCACCAGGCGTTGTAGTCGACGTCGGTGCGCCGGTGCAGCCACGGCGTCTGACGCAGCGTGCGGTCGGCCAGGTCGTGGTGCGGCTCGGTGCCCGGGGCGTTGCGCCACAGGAACGCGTTGCGGTCGACGACCTCGCCCATCGTGGAGAGCTGCGAGCGCGCCTGCAGCGACAGCATCTGCCCGCCGACGAGCATCGGCTCGCGCGAGTGCCGGGAGAACGCGACGGCCCGCAGGATCGAGTCGGGCTCCAGCAGGATGTCGTCGTCCATGTAGAGGATCTGCTCGCACTCGGTGTGCTCGAGCGCCTCGTACATGATCCGCGCGTAGCCGCCCGACCCGCCGAGGTTGGGCTGGTCGATGATCCGCAGGCGGTCGCCCAGCGCGGCCGCGGCCGCCTCGAAACCGGGCTCGTCGCGCACCTTCTTCGTGCCCTGGTCCGGCACGATCACCGCGACGACGGCCTCGAGCACGGCCGGGTCGGAGCCGATCGCGGTGAGCGTGGCGACGGCGTCGGCGGGGCGGTTGAACGTGGGCATGCCGATCGCGACGGCCGCACGGCCCGGGGCCTCGCCGACCGCGTACCAGCCGCCGGCGTGCAGCGTGAGCTCGCCGACGTCGGTGGTGAGGTCGAACCAGTACCAGCCGCCGTCCTCGAACGGGCGCAGGTCCAGCGGGATCTCGATCCAGCGGCGGCCCCGAGAACCGTTGGCGCCGCCGCCGATGACCTCGCCGTGCTCGTAGATGTGCGAGCCGTCGTACTTGGTGCGGTAGACGTCGACGCGGCCGTCGCCCTCGACCTCCAGGCGCAGGCGCACCTCCGTCAACGCGCTCCAGCGGCGCCAGTAGCTGGCCGCGAACGCGTTGAAGTAGGCGCCGAAGGAGACCTCGCTCTGCTCCTTGACCACCGCGGACGTGCGCGAGGTGGCCGTCAGGCTGCGGGCGCCGAGCGACGATCCCGCGAGGTTGAGGATCTTCCTGACCGGCTCGCCGGGCATCGACGGCATCGTGGTGAGCCGGATGCCGGTGCGCTCGTCCATGTAGAGGGAGCGGACGCTCATCGGGTCGCCCGCCCGCGGCAGGATCACGCGCTGCAGCAGACTGCCCGGCTGCCCACCCGGCGACGGCACGGGCCCGGTGGAGGGCGCGGCGGCGGGCGGCGTGGCGGCGGTGGTCGTCAAAGCGCAGTCCTGTCGTGTCGCGGGTGTCCCACCGAGGGTAGCGACGTGGGCGGCGCCACTGTTACGCCCGGGTAGCACCGGGTGTCAGCCGGTCACCGCACGAGGCCAGCGGAGTGGCGCGCTGGGCCGCGTCCGCGGCGAGGGCCTGCCGCGCCCAGTCCTGCAGCCGGGCCATCGTGGCCGGGTCCCGTACGAGGTCGCGGCGTACCCAGTTGCCGCCCTTGTTGGGCGTCTCGCCGATGAGCACGTAGTCGCGGACGAAGCGGGGGTCGGTGTCGAAGGCCATCTGCGTGCGGAACTGGCCGTGGGCCTTGAGGAACGACGGTCTGACGTCGTCGAGCACGTAGTCGCGCACCCCGGCCCAGTCCTTCGCCGCCCAGAGCTTCGCGATGGTGGGCTCGGCGAGCCCGGCGCCGTCGGTGAGCAGTGAGGTGCCGGTGAGCGCGTCGCCGCCGATCTCGGGGGCGAACAGCGTGGGGTTCGTCAGACCCAGGATGTCCACGTAGCCGTTGAACTCGCGGCCGGAGTTCACGACGATCAGGCACATCGGCGCCACCGGTTCGGCCCGGAACACCGCCGCCTGCGCGATCCACTGCGCGCCGGAGATCACCGCCGCCCCGGCCAGCACGACGGCCAGCACCGCCAGCCCGCGCCACCGCAGCCCGCTAACGACCTCCACGGCCGCCAGCCCCACCACCAACGCGCCCAGCGCCCAGACGGGCGTGGCGAACCGGTACTGCGTCATCCAGTCCGGCCGCAGCACGCCGTAGGCGACCAGCGCGAGGCCCAGCGGCACGAGTACCAGCACCACGGCGTGGCGGACGGACGAGCTGCGGGCTGCGGCCGCCCCGACCACGAGCACGCCGAGCAGCACCGCCAGCCAGCCGCCGTAGGCCACCAGGTCGCTGACCTTGGCGAACCCGGCCGCGGTCGGCAGACCCTGCGACTTCGCGACGGCGGTGGTGGGCAGCCAGGCGTGGAAGGTGGACCAGCGCCAGGCCAGGTAGGCGCCGTAGGGGACGAGGAACGCCACCACTGAGACGGCCACCGCCACCAGGCTCCGCACACACCGGGGCCACCGCAGCATGATCAGCACGGCCAGCGGGTAGGCGGCGGCGTAGATCGCCCCCTCGGGGCGGGTCAGCGCGGCCAGCGCGGCGAGCAGCCCGCACGCGAGCGCCGGGCCCCACGAGGCGAGCCGGCCGCGCGCGTGCGCCCGGACCATCACCGTCGCGATCGCCACCACGGCCAGTGCGAACAGCGAGTTCTCCAGCCCGGACACGCACCAGATCACGAACGACGGGATCGCGGCACAGACCGCCCCGGCCAGGACCGTGACGACCGCGGGACGGCGCGAGACCGCCGACGCCGCCGCGTAGAAGCAGCCGAACATGCCCGTGACCAGCACGAGCGCCAGCACCTTGGGGTAGGCGACGTAGTCCGGCACGCCGAACCAGGTGCCGTGGTCGAACAGCCCGAGCCGGCGGCCGACGACCAGCAGCGCGAGCCACGCCGGGTCGGAGAAGCCCTCGACGGGCGGCAGGCCGGGCTGCAGCACCGGACCTGCGCCGATGGCCACCGAGCGGGCGTAGGAGAACGTGATGGCCGCGTCGTCGACCTCCCAGCGCCCGTACTGCGCGGCGTGCCACGCGAACAGCGCGGCCGGCGCCAGCACGGCAGGCCCGGCGCCCCACGGCACCCGACGCCGGTCCACCGGCGGCCACCCGACCTGGGGCTCAGCCGGCTCGACGAGCGTGTCGGTCATGCGGGGCAGTGTCCCAGGTGCCGCTCCGCCTCCGGGAGAGCAGTGCCGCGGCCGCGGCCAGGACGAGGGCGGCGGCGGCGACCTCGAGCAGGTAGGCGGCGAGCCAGACGTGCTTGGCGATCTCGAAGTAGCCGTCGCCGAGCACGGCGACGACGACCAGCCCGACCGCGGACGCCCCGCCGAGCGCGGCGATCCGGGTGAACGCGGTGCGCCCGATCAGGCCGGCCACGACGCCGACCAGCGCCACCACCGCCGGCAGCCACGGCACGGGAAGCGAGTCGAGCCAGGCCAGCAGCCGGCCCCGGTCGGCCCCCTGCTCCCCCACGGACGAGCCGAGCACCGGCGGCACGGTCGTGGCCGTCAGGGGCTGCGACGGCAGGTAGTCCAGCCGGGCGCCGAGCGTCGCCTCCAGCCCGGTGCCGAACGCCCGCAGGGCGGCACCGGGATGGGTCAGCAGTTCGCGGTAGGCGGCCGAGCGCACCTCGCCGGGCCGGGCGGCCACCACCTCGGACCCCGGGTAGCCGTCGGCGCCCTCGGGGAAGTAGGCGCGGCCGGCGAACGGCGCGGCCGCCGCCGGCAGCCCCAGCGGGACCAGGGCGTCGTCGCCGACCTCGGGCAGCACCACCGTGAACACGAGGTTGTGGGCGTTGACGACCGCGTAGTTGCGCTGCTGCCACCCCACGCCCGCCAGCACCGGGGCAACGGCGAGCAGCAGAGCGACGACCGCGACGACCGGCCCGGCCACCCGCTTGCGTCCGGCCGTGCGGACGGCGGTGGCCGCGCAGATCAGCACCGCCATGCCGAGCAGCGGCACGTAGGCGGTCTTGGCCGTCGCGGCGAGGAGACCGCCGCCGGCCACCAGCACCAGCCCGATGATCCGTTCCGGGACGAGCCTCCGGTCGGTCACCGCGAGCACGCCGGCCCCCAGACACAGCACGCAGGCCCCGAGCAGCCCGGCGGGCTCCCCGAACGTCGACACGAAGAAGCGCGAGAACGTCGGGCCGGCCAGCGGCACCACCGCGGGGACGAGCACCAGCATCCGCACCCCGGGGCCGACGGCCCACGCCGCCACGGCCGCCGCCACGGCGATCGCGAGGGCGTAGAGGAACCCGAGCCTGCTCAGCGACCACACCGGGCCCGCGCCGGTGGTCGCCAGGCGCAGGATCGGCAGTGCGGAGGACGCGATCGGATCGGAACAGGGCGCCGACCCGGAGGTGAAGTCGAGGACCACCCCGCCCTCCCAGTTGGACCGTCCGTCGGGTGTGGCCGGCGCGAGCCCCGCGCCGCAGTAGAGCCGGTAGCCGTCGCCGTTGTCCCCGGCGCCGGCCGGCGCGGAGGGCAGCCCGAGCGAGATGACGACGACGAGGCCTGCGACCAGCCCCGCCGCCATCGCGACCACCGGTCGCCGCCACCCCATCGGTCCATTAGACCCTGCGGGGGTTTTCCGTCGTCGGTGGCTCGGTGTCGGAGAGAGGCTCGTCGCCGCGTGACCCGGCCGGAGCCCGATGTCAGTCCTCGGCGCTCTCCGAGCCGGCCAGGGGCTTGGCCTCGCGGAAGTAGGGCGCGATGCGGTTGTCGAACATCGTCAGCGCCGAGCCGATGGCCATGTGCATGTCGAGGTACTTGTAGGTGCCCAGGCGGCCGCCGAACAGGACGTTCGAGTTGGCGGTCTCCTTGCGCGCGAGCTCGCGGTAGCGGGTGAGCTTCGCGCGGTCCTCGGGGGTGCCCACCGGGTAGTACGGCTCGTCACCGGGCTCGGCGAACCGCGAGAACTCCCGGACGATCACCGTCTTGTCCGTCGGATAGTCGCGCTCGGGGTGGAAGTGCCG
This sequence comes from Pseudonocardia sp. 73-21, assembly GCF_001899645.1. GTDB lineage: Bacteria > Actinomycetota > Actinomycetes > Mycobacteriales > Pseudonocardiaceae > Pseudonocardia. The sequence goes on from NZ_MKVV01000045.1 coordinate 32,655, forward strand.
GAACTCGTGGATGCGCGTGAAGGGGACGTCCTGGTCGTTGTAGTTCATGACCGGGGTGCCCTGGTAGTCACCGGTGTCGGTGAGCACCTCCTGCTCGAAGTCCAGCGTGCGCCACGACAGCTTGCCCTCGGAGTCGTCGAAGTAGCGGTCGAGCGGCCCGGTGTAGACCGTGGGCGTGCCCGCGGGGATCTCGCCGCGCACGTCGAAGTAGTCGACGTCGGTACGGATCTCGATGTTCGGGTGGTCGGCCATCCGCTCCAGCCACGCCGTGTAGCCCTCACGGGGCAGGCCCTCGAACCGGTCGTTGAAGTACCGGTTGTCGAACGTGTAGCGGACGGGGAGCCGGGCGATGATCGACGGGTCGAGCTGCGTGGGGTCGGTCTGCCACTGCTTGGCCGTGTAGCCCTTGACGAACGCCTCGTAGAGCGGCCGGCCGACCAGCGAGATGCCCTTCTCCTCGAGGTTCTTCGCGTCCTTCGTCGCGATCTCACCGGACTGCTCGGCGATGAGCGCACGCGCCTCGTCGGGGGTGTGCGACTTCCCGAAGAACTGGTTGATCAGCGCCAGGTTCATCGGGAACGCGTAGACCTGCTCACCCACGCGCGCGAACACCCGGTGCTGGTAGCCGGTGAACTCCGTGAAGCGGTTGCAGTACTCCCACACCCGCTCGTTGGAGGTGTGGAACAGGTGCGCGCCGTAACGGTGGATCTCGATGCCGGTCTCCGGCTCGATCTCCGAGTACGCGTTGCCGCCGATGTGCGAGCGGCGCTCGAGCACCAGCACGCGCCTGTCCAGCTCGACGGCGGCCCGCTCGGCGATGGTCAGCCCGAAGAAGCCCGATCCGACGACGACGAGGTCGTATCCCGTGTAACCCACGGTGCCCGAGGGTAGTGGCGGCCCGATACAGCGGGTACACGGGCTGCGACGCCGGGCCGTGCGGGGCCCCGCCCCAGCGTGCCGACACGGTCCGTAACCTGATCGGCGACCAGCATTTCGCGCGGACATCGGCGACCGGTTATCGAAGGAGGCGTCATGTCGATCCCCGACGTGACGCCTGCGGACGTCGGCGTGATCGCCACCTACGTCGTGGCCCTGCTGCTCCCGGGCGGCCTGCTCGGCGTGCTGAGCGGGCTGCGCGGCTGGACGCTCGTCGCCACCGCGCCGCTGTTCACCTACGCGATCGCGGGCCTCGCCGGACCCTTCTCCAGCGAGCTGGGCGTGAAGTGGTCACCCCTGACGTTCGCGCTGGCCACGCTGGTGCTGTGCGTCGTGGTGGGCGGGGTGCGGTTCCTGCTGCGCCGCCGCCGCGGAGAGCCCGCGGAGCCCGTCGTCCCGGCCTGGGCGCGCACCGCGCAGCTCGGCGTCGTGGTCAGCGTCGTCGTGGCCGTCGGGGTCGGGGTCGCCGCGGTGCTGGGCGGCATCAGGCAGCTCGGCGCGATCCCGCAGGACTGGGACGCCGCGTTCCACGCCAACGGCATCCGGCTGATCGCCGACACCGGCGACGGCGGCCTGTACGCGATGGGCACCACCAACTGGTACGAGAACGACGTCACCGTCTTCTACCCCAACGCCTACCACCTGGTGGCCGCCGCGGTGTACCAGCTGACGGGGGCGAGCATCCCCACCGTCCTCAACGCCCACACCGTGCTGATCCCCGGCCTGCTCGCGCTGTCGCTGGCCGCGATGGTGCGGCGCTTCGGCGGCCGTCCGCTGCTCGCCGCGGCCACGGCGCTGGCGTCGGTGTCGATCACCTCGATCTACGACAACCTCTGGCGGGGGCCGCTGCTGCCGTTCGCCACCGGGGTGGCGCTCACGCCGCTGCTGCTCGTGCTCGTCCTCGACGTCCTCGATGCGCGGGGCCTCCGCGCCACCGTGCGCCCGGCGCTGCTGTTCGCCGCCGGGCTGGCGGCTCTGCTGTGCCTGCACCCGGCCATCCTCATCGGCGCGGTGCTGTTCAGCCTCCCCGCGCTGGTGCAGCGCTGGTGGACCCGCCCGTCGGCGGTCCCGCGCGAGGTGGCGGTGCTGGTGGTGCCGGGCGTCCTCGCCGCGGCCGTCTGCTTCCTGCAGGTCGCCGGCACGCTCAGCAGCGGCGCCAGCATCACCACCGTCACCTGGCCCGCCGACCTCACGATGCCCGAGGCGCTCGGCCAGATCCTGACGTTCAGCCACAACGCCCCGACCGCGCAGATCCGGTTGTCGCTGGTGCTGGTCGTCGGGCTGATCGGCTACCGGCGGCTGGGGAACCTGCGCTGGGTGGCCGCCACCGCCGCGATCTTCGGCGTGCTGTTCGTGCTCGCCGCGTCGAACGACGCCCACTGGGTCAAGACGATCACGAGCCTGTGGTGGAACGACCGCTACCGCCTCATCGCGCTCACGGCCGTGCCGCTCTGCGTGATCATCGGGCACGGGGTGGCGGAGGCGCAGCGGTGGCTGGCCGCGCTGCTGGTCCGGATCACCGCGCGACGCCTCGTCTTCGCGACCGCGCTCGTCACGTCGGTGGCCGCGATCCTCGCTTTCGGCTACGTCACCCGCGGGCTCTACATCGGCCGCGACCAGCTGCAGATGACGAAGAACTCCGGCGACGGCCCGGCCGTGTCGCCACTGGAGATCCAGGGCATGCAGGCGATCGCGAAGATCGTGCCTCCGGGCGAGCGCGTACTGAACGACCGCGGCGACGGCTCCGTCTGGCTCTACGCCCTCACCGGGGTGAAGCCCGTGGCCGCGCACTACGACGCCACCCGCACCGGCCCCGACGCGAACCTGCTGGCCGACCGCTTCAACCAGTACCCGACCGACCCCGCGGTGCAGGCGGCCGTGGCCCAGCTCGACATCCGCTACGTCATGCTCGACGCGGGCTTCCTGCGCAGCTACGCCTCCCGCGAGCCGGGGCTGGTCAGCCTGGCGGGTCAGCCGTGGCTGACGAAGGTCTACAGCAACCCCGACGTGGTGCTCTACGAGATCAACGACGCACCCGCGCCCGCAGGCCCGGCGCAGCCCGCGCTGGCCGAGGGCAACCGGTGACGCGGGCAGCGGCCGTGCTCCGCCAGGGCGGGTCGGCGGTGCAGGTGGCCGGCAGCCAGCTCGGCCTCGCCCTGTCCAACTACGCGGTGCTGGCGGTGGCCGCCCGGCACCTCGACGCGGCCGGTTTCGTCGCGATCAGCTCCTACTACCTACTGGTCAACACCGTCGGCCGCGGGTTGTTCGCGGCGGTCGAGCTGGAGGCCACCCGCGCGGTCGCCGAGGCCGGGGCGGCCGGGCTCGACGACGGTCCGGCCCGCCGCGCGGCCCTGCGCCACACCGGGTTGCTGCTGGTCGGGGCCTTCGTGCTGCTCGGGGTCAGCAGCCCGCTCATCAGCGGGATCATGGGTTCGGGCTTCTCCGTGATCGCGCTGCTCGCCCTGGGGGCGGCCGGGATGGCCTCGTCGTACCTGCTGCGCGGGCCGCTGGCCGGGCAGCGCCGCTACGGCCTCTACGCCGCCACGTTCTGGATCGAGGCGGGCATCGGGATCGTCGGGGCGCTGGTGCTCGTGCTCCTCGGCGACAGCACCGCCACGATGTGGATCGCCGTGGTGGCGCTGGCGCCGCTGGTCGCCGCGGCGGTCGTGGCGCGCCCCGCCCTGAGCGGCGGCCCGGCGGGCGCCCCGGCACCGGTCCCCGGATCCGCTCGACCCGGGTCCACCACCCGGGCCGTCGTCTGGTCGGCCGCGCTGCTGCTGGCCGGGCAGGGCCTGTGGAACCTGGCGCCCGTCGCCGTCACCTCGCGGCTCACCGACGCCCCGGCGGTGGCCGCGGGCTTCTTCGCCGCCGCGGTGATCATCCGGGCGCCCGTGCTGTTCTTCCCGTCCGTGCAGGCCCTGCTGCTGCCGATGTTCACGGCGATGGCCACCACCGGCGACGCCACGGGCGTCCGCCGCACCACCCGCCTGCTCGGCGCGTTCATGCTGGTCGCGGGCACGGTGTGGGTCGCGGCCGCGGTGTTCGTCGTGCCGCTGGTCGGGGAGCTGGTCTTCAAGGCCGGCACCCCGCCGCCCACGTGGGTGCTCGTCCTCCTCGCCGCGTCCACGGTGATCGGGGCGGTCGCGCAGATCGGGCAGACCCACCTCATCGCCCTGCGCCGCCCCGCCGCCGCCGCGCTGGCGTGGATCGCGGGCCTGGTCGTGCTGCTGGCCGTCGCACTGCTGGCCGTGCCGCCGCTGACCGCCGCCGCGGAGGGGCAGCTGATCGGCGCGGGCGTCGTACTGGTAGTCCTGACGCTCGTGCGCCGCCGACACCGAGCCCAGACGTGACCGCCCCGACCGTCGGGGTGGTGGTGCTGGCCTGGCAGGAGCAGCCCTACCTCGCCGAGTGCATCGCCTCGATCCTCGCCTCCGCCGACGTCGACGTCCGGATCGCGCTGGTCGACAACGGCTGCGCCCCCGACGACCTCGCCGCCGTGCCCGACGACGAGCGCGTCGAGCACGTCGCCCCGGGCCGCAACACCGGGTTCGCGGGCGGCTGCAACCTCGGCGTCGAGCACCTCGGCACCGAGTTCGTCGCGCTGGTGAACTCCGACTGCATCCTGCGCCCGGACACGCTCGCGCTGCTCGTCGCCGAGGCGTCCCGGCCCGGGGTCGGTCCGGTGATGGCCGGCATCCGGCTGGCCGAGCCGCCGCACCTGATCAACAGCGCGGGCAACCCCGTGCACCTGATCGGCCTGTCGTGGGCCGGCGACATGGACCGCCCGGAGACGCGGACGGAGCCCTACGACGTCACCGGCGCCAGCGGCGCGTGCGTGCTGATGCTCGGCTCGGTCTGGAAGACGCTCGGCGGTTTCGACGAGGAGTACTTCGCCTACCTCGAGGACACCGAGATGAGCCTGCGCGCCTGGCGCCTCGGGCTCACCGTCCGCTGCGTGCCCGCGGCGATCGCGCTGCACCACTACGAGTTCTCCCGCAACGGGTTCAAGATGTACCTGCTGGAGCGCAACCGCCTGATGATGATCTCCACGCTGTGGAGCCGGCGCGCACTGGTGGCGCTGGCCCCGGTGCTGGTGGTCTCCGAGGTGATGCTGGCCGCCTACGCCGTCGCCGCAGGGTGGGGCGGGGGCAAGGTCCGCGGCTGGGTGTGGCTGTGGCGCCACCGCGGCCACATCGCGGAGCGCCGCAGGCTCGTGCAGGCCGAGGCCCGCGTCCCCGACGCGGAGTGGATGCAGCGCCTGACCCCCGACTTCGACCCGTCGGCGATCGGCCCGGCCCCGGTGACGCGCGTGGCCAACGCGGTGATCCGCACGTACTGGCGGGCGGCGAAGCGCGCCCTGCGCTGACCCCCGTGGGGGCTACTCGGCCCCGTCGGGGACCGTGACCGGCGGCTGCTCCGCCTTCTCCTGCTCGAGGGCATCCATGCGCAGCTTCAGACCGCCGACCTCCTCGGCCAGGCGGCGGGACTGCTCCTCCAGCAACCCCACCTCGCGGGAGAGCTGCAGGGACACCGCGAACAGGATGATCAGCGAGGTGAAGAAGAGCAGGTTGCTGGGGGTCTGGATGCCCACCAACGCCGCGACCCAGCCCAGCAGCGGCGGGAACAGGGCGACGACCAGCGTGCCGATCGAGATGACCACCCAGATCACCGCGTACTTCTCGCGGAGCCGGCGCCGGCGCAGCAGCTCGAACACCAGCACCAGCGCGGCGATGGCGACGATCACCGAGACGATCGTGAGGCGGGGGCCGGCCATCAGAAGTCCCGGCCGTCCCTGGGGGCGCGGCGGATCAGGGCCAGCCCCACCGCCACCACCACCCGCATCAGGTAGACGCCCGAGCGGAACGGGTTGGTGCTGGCCGTGCCGGTCTCGCGGGCCCGCATCACCACCGGGACCTGCGTGATCCGTAGGCCCGCGCGATGGGCGATGACGAGCGCCTCGACGGTGTCGCCGAGGTACTCCTCGGGGTAGTGCTCGGCGAACAGCGCGATCGCGCGGCGGTTGACCAGCCGGAACCCCGACGTCGGATCCTTCACGCTGGTGCCGCAGATGCTGCTCAGCGCGGCCGAGAGCAGCCGCATGGCCCAGCGGCGGGGGCCACGGACCGCGTAGTCGCCGCGGCCGGCGAACCGGGAGCCGATCACCACGTCGGCGTCGACGTCGACCACGGCGAGCAGGTTCGCGATCTCGGACGCGTCGTGCTGCCCGTCGGCGTCCACCTGCACGACGAACGAGAAGTCGTTCTCGCGGGCGTAGCGGTAGGCCGCGCGCATGGCCCCGCCGACGCCGAGGTTGAACGGCAGCCGCATCACGAGCGCGCCCGCGCGGGACGCCCGGGCGGCGGTGGAGTCGGTGGAGCCGTCGTCGACGACGAGCACGGTGGCGAACGGCTGCGCGGCCCGCACCTCGGCGACGACGCGCGCGACGCTGTCCTGCTCGTTGAGCGCCGGCAGCACCACGAGCAGCTCACCGGTGGTGGCGGCGGAGGGTGTCGTCATCGGCGCCCGGACGTCCTCGGTGGTCATCGCGCGGCGACCGTCACGAACTCGTTGTAGGTGAACACCTTGCCCGTGAAGCGCGGCAGCGGGAACGAGTACTGCTTCTCGACGCGCAGACCCAGGTCGCGGGCGATGCCGCCGAGACGGGTCTGGTCGGTGAACACGGTGTGGGTGGGGTCGGAGGCGAAGCCGCGCTCCTGCGGGCAGATGAGCACGATCTTCGCGTCGTGCGCGAGGTAGGGCAGGTACGGCGCGATCACGTCGACCGCGCCGTCGGCCGGGAGGTGCTCGACGACGTGGGCGGCGAGCAGTCCGCCGAAGCCACCGTGCTCCGCGGGGTCCTGCGCGAGGAACTCGTCCGACGTCATCGCGGACAGCCCGGCCTCACGGCACTGCTGCACCGAGGTGGCGTTGTGGTCCACGCCGAGGCTGCCGGCCGGGAGGTTGTACAGGTTGCGGCCGATGCCGCACCCGACGTCGAGGGTGCGTCGCTCACCGAGGATGCGCCGCAGGTTCCACCGGTACGGCGCCTGCACGTCCAGAAGCTGCTTCCAGCGGGCCCCGGAACGCCGCGTGAGCCGCTCGGTGTACGCCGCGGACGCCGTGTCTCCATCTTGTCCCGCCACGGACCGCACCCTACCGGCCCCCGTCTCACCGCGGCTGCGAGACTCGCGACCGTGGCGCTCCAGATCGCGGAAACCAGCATCCCCGGACTGCTCCGGATCGACCTCGACCTGCACTCCGACGGGCGCGGCTGGTTCAAGGAGGGCTTCCAGCGCGCCAAGCTGGAGGCGCTGGGCTTCCCGCCGTTCGAGATCGTGCAGAACAACGTCTCGTTCAACGCCGAGGTGGGCGTCACTCGCGGGATCCACGCCGAGCCGTGGGACAAGTACATCTCGCTGGCCAACGGACGCGCGTTCGCCGCGATCGTCGACCTGCGCGACGGCGAGAGCCGCGGCCGGGTCGAGACGTTCGAGCTGCACCCGGGCAACGCCCTCTTCGTGCCCCGGGGGTGCGGCAACAGCTACCAGACGCTCACGCCGGACGTCGCGTACACGTACCTCGTCAACGAGCACTGGTCGCCGGACGCGGAGTACACGCTGATCCAGGCGTTCGACCCGGCCCTGGGCATCGACTGGCCCGTCGTCGAGGCCGACGCGATCCGCTCCGACAAGGACCGCGGCCACCCGACGCTGGCGGAGCTCACGTGCGCGCGCTGATCCTCGGGGCGGGAGGTCAGGTGGGCCGCGCCCTGGCCGCCGCGCTGCCCGACGCCACCGCGCTGACCCGCGCGGAGTTCGACATCGCCGACCCCGCCGACCTGGACTGGCCGGCCTTCGACGTGGTCGTCAACGCGGGCGCGTTCACCGACGTCGACGGGGCCGAGACGGCCGACGGGCGCGCCGCCGCGTGGCGGGCCAACGCCACCGGGCCCGGAGCGCTCGCGGCGGTCGCGCGGCGGCAGCGCGGGATCCTCGTGCACCTGTCGAGCGAGTACGTGTTCGACGGCACCGCCGACCGTCCGTACGTCGAGGAGGACCCGGTGGCGCCGCTCTCGGCCTACGGCGCGTCCAAGGCGGCCGGGGACCTCGTCGTGCAGTCGGTCGAACGGCACTACCTGCTGCGTCCCACGTGGGTGGTCGGCGAGGGCCGCAACTTCGTGCGCACGATGCTGGCGCTGGCCGGACGCGGGATCTCCCCGACGGTGGTGGACGACCAGATCGGTCGCCCGACCTTCGCCCCGGACCTCGCGGCGGCGATCGTCCACCTGGTCACCACGCAGGCCCCGTTCGGCACCTACCACGTGACGGGCGGCGGCGAGCCCGCGTCGTGGGCGGAGGTGGCGCGCGAGACCTACGCGCTGGCCGGCCACGCCGACCTGACGGTCACCGGCACCACCACGGCGGCCTACTTCGCCGACAGGCCCGCAGCGGCGAAGCGCCCCCTGAACAGCGTGCTGGACACGGCGAAGGCGGAGGCGGCCGGCGTGGACCTCCCGGACTGGCGCGCCCGGCTGGCCGAGTACGTCGGGTCCTCGCAGACCGCGTGAGCTCCTCGCAGGGTCCCTGGGTCCTGCGAGGAGGACACCAGGTCTGCGAGGACGGGCTCACGCCGGCTTGAGGGGTTCCCACCAGGTGCGGTTGTCGCGGTACCACGCCACCGTCTTCGCCAGGCCGTCGGCGAAGTCCACCCGGGGGGCGTAGCCGAGCTCGCCCGCGATCTTGCTCCAGTCGACCGAGTATCGGCGGTCGTGGCCCTTGCGGTCGGCCACCGGCTCGATCATCTCCTCCCCGGCGCCCACCGCCTCGAGCAGGCGGTAGGTCAGGTCGCGGTTGGTGAGCTCGGTACCGCCGCCGATGTTGTAGACCTCGCCGTCGCGCCCCTTCTCGGCCACCAGCTGGATGCCGAGGCAGTGGTCGTCGACGTGCAGCCAGTCGCGCACGTTCTGGCCGTCGCCGTAGAGCGGCACCTTCTTCCCGTCGAGCAGGTTGGAGACGAACAGCGGGATGACCTTCTCCGGGAACTGGTGCGGCCCGTAGTTGTTGGAGCAGCGCGTGATGCACACCGGCAGGCCGTGGGTGCGGTGGTAGGAGCGCGCGAGCAGGTCCGAGCTCGCCTTCGACGCCGAGTACGGCGAGTTGGGCTCCAGCGGGTGGGTCTCGGGCCAGGAACCCTCGTCGATCGAGCCGTACACCTCGTCGGTGGAGACGTGCACGAACCGGTCGACGCCTTCCTCCAGAGCCGCCTGCAGCAGCACCTGGGTGCCGACGACGTTGGTGGAGACGAAGTCGGCCGCGCCGGTGATCGAGCGGTCCACGTGCGACTCGGCCGCGAAGTGCACCACCACGTCGGTGCCCGCCATGACCTGCGCGACGACCTCCGGGTCGCGGATGTCGCCCTGGACGAACCGCGGGCTGCAGCCCTCGAGGTTGGTCAGGGTGCCGGCGTAGGTGAGCAGGTCGAGCACCACGACCTCGGCGCCGGCGAAGGCGGGGTAGTCACCGCGGAGCAGCGACCGGACGTAGTTCGACCCGATGAAACCGGCGCCGCCGGTGACCAGAACCTGCACGATTCACTCCTCGCGGAACGCGGATGCGACGTCCATGACGTACTCGCCGTAGCCCGACTTGGCCTGCGCCTCGCCGAGCGCGTACGCGGCATCGGCGTCGATGAAGCCCTTGCGCATCGCGATCTCCTCGAGGCAGGCGATCCGGATGCCCTGGCGCGTCTCCAGCACCCGGACGTACTCGCCCGCCTCCAGCAGCGACTCGTGGGTGCCGGTGTCGAGCCACGCGAAACCGCGGCCGAGGTCGCGCAGCATCGCCGTGCCGCGCTCCATGTAGGCCCGGTTGACGTCGGTGATCTCGAGCTCGCCCCGCGGCGACGGCGACAGCCCGGCGGCGATCCCGAGCACGTCGTTGTCGTAGAAGTACAGCCCGGTGACCGCCCGGTTGGACCGCGGTCTCTCCGGCTTCTCCTCGATCGACAGCAGCCGCCCGTCGGCGTCGGCCTCGGCCACGCCGTAGCGCTGGGGGTCGCGCACCTGGTAGCCGAACAGCACGCAGCCGGCGCGCTTCGCCTCGATGTCGGCGATGGCGCCCTGCAGCATCGCGGAGAAGCCGGGGCCGTGGAAGATGTTGTCGCCCAGCACCAGCGCGGCGGCGTCGTCGCCCACGTGGTCGGCGCCGATGACGAACGCCTCGGCGAGCCCGTTGGGGGCGGCCTGCTCGGCATAGGTGATGACCAGGCCGACCTCCGCGCCGTCGCCGAGGAGACGGCGGAACTGCGGGAGGTCGTGCGGGGTGGAGATCACCAGGATCTCCCGGATGCCGGCCAGCATCAGCACCGACAGCGGGTAGTAGATCATCGGCTTGTCGTAGACGGGCAGCAGCTGCTTCGACACCGCGCGGGTGATCGGGTGCAACCGGGTGCCGGAGCCACCGGCCAGGATGATGCCCTTCACATCACAGGTAGACGGCGAGCGTGAGGGTCGCGACCCAGACCAGGGCCAGTACCTGCAGCGCCCGGTCGGCCAGCGCGATCTCGTCGGGGGCGCCGCCGTTGCCGGAGTCGACGTCCACGGAGTACCGCAGCACCGCCACCACGAACGGGACGATGGAGATCACCGACCACACCGAGTTGTGGTGCGCCTCGCGGATCTCGAACGCCCACAGGCAGTACGTCACGGTCAGCACGGTGGCCGACAGGGCCCACACGAACCGCAGGTAGGACGCGGAGTAGGCCTCCAGCGACTTGCGGATCTTGGCCCCGGTGCGCTCGGCCAGCATCATCTCGGCGTAGCGCTTGCCCGCCACCATGAACAGCGAGCCGAACCCGGCGGTGAGCAGGAACCACTGCGACAGCGGGATGCCGGTGGCCGCGCCGCCCGCGATGGCGCGCAGCAGGAACCCCGACGCGACGATGCAGATGTCCAGGACCGGCTGGTGCTTGAGCCAGAAGCAGTACGCCAGCTGCACCGCGACGTAGACGGCCAGCACGACCAGCAGCTGGGTGCTGGCCAGCCAGGCCAGCGCGAGCGCCCCCAGGAGCAGCACCACCGCGACGCCGAGCGCGAGCCCGGCCGGCACGATCCCCGCCGCGATGGGCCGGTTGCGCTTGGTGGGGTGCGCGCGGTCGGCCTCGACGTCGTTGGCGTCGTTCACCAGGTAGACGCCGGACGCGGCGAGCGAGAACGCCACGAACGCGATGACGAGGTGCAGCACGATGCCGGTGGTGAACAGCGTGCCGGCCACGAACGGCGCGGCCAGGACGAGGACGTTCTTCACCCACTGCTTGGGGCGCATCGTCCGCAGCACACCGCGGGCGACGCCCACGGGGGTGCGCGGCGGCGGCGACGGCGCCTCGGTGGTGGGCACGTCGGTGCTGGTCATCTGGTCCCCCTCTGGGCGAGGCGTCGTGTGGCGACCGCGACCGCGGCCCCCAGCACGGAACCCGCGACGACGTCGCTGGGGTAGTGCACGCCGAGTACCAGCCGCGAGAGTGCCATCGGCGGCACCAGCAGCGGCACGAGCGGCTTGTGGATCAGTGCGCCGAACAGGACGGCGGCGGCGGTGGTGGACGTGGCGTGCGCCGACGGGAAGCTGAGCCGGCTCGGCGTGCCCACCAGCACCTGGACGCGCGGATCGTGCGGGCGCGGCCTGCGCACCATGCGCTTGACCCCGATGGATGCGCCGTGCGCGAGCGCGACCCCGGCGGCGGCGGTGAGCCACTCCCGGCGGCGCGGGGCGTCGACCAGGGCGCCGACGGCCCCGATGGTCAGCCAGCCCGCGGCGTGCTCGCCGAACAGCGACATCGCGCGCGCGGCCCTCACCACGGCCGTACCTGCGGCTGCGCCCTGCACGGCCTGCAGCACCTGGACCTCGGTCCCGGCGGGGTCGGCGGCACGCTGCGGGGCGTCGTCGAGGAGCTGGGCCACGGTGCGGGGGCCTCCATCACGGGCGTCGAGAAGTACGCGGACGGTGGCCGATGCTACGCGTGGTCACCGACCCCCCTGCCCAACCCCTCCGGCGGCCGCCGCACGGCCCCGCGAGTTCGCCGGACCGCCACGTCGCGTTCGCCGTCGCGGCCCGGCTCAGAACCAGCGTTCGAGCACCAGTGCCAAGCCGTCGTCGGCGTTGCTGGCGGTGACCTCGTCGGCCACGGCGTGCAGGTCGCCGTGGGCGTTGCCCATCGCGACGCCGTGCCCGGCCCAGCGCAGCATCTCCAGGTCGTTGGGCATGTCCCCGAACGCGACGACGTCGGCCGCGGTGAACCCGAGCCGGTCGCAGACCTCGGCCAGGCCGGTGGCCTTGGTGACCCCGGCCGGCGATATCTCGACGAGCCCGCGGGGGTGGGAGAACGTGAGATCCGCGGCGTCCCCGATGACCGGGGCGAGCGCGGCCACCATCGCGTCGCTGCGCATCTGCGGGTCGCGGATCAGCATCTTCACGGCGGGCCGGGTGAGCAGGTCGGTGCGCGGGGCGGTGTGGTTGTCACCGTCGGCCCAGGCGTGGATGTAGTCGGGCTCGGCGACGAAGTGGTCCCCCGCCGCCACCTCCCCGACGCCCTCGACGGCCAGCCGGCAGCCCGGCAGCGTCGCCGTGATCACCGTCGCCAGCTCGGCCAGCGTGGCCGGGTCGATGGTGCGCGACCAGACGACGCGGTCCTCGACGGCGTCGTAGAGCACGCCCCCGTTGGCGCACACGGCGAAGCGGGTCATGGGCAGCTGGGCCACCACCGGCGGGATCCAGCGCGGCGGACGCCCGGTGACCAGCACGAACGTCACACCTCCGGCCACGAGCCGCTCGATCACGGCCGACGTCCGCGGCGTCACCTCGTCGAAGGGGTTGAGCAGGGTGCCGTCGACGTCCGTGGCGACCAACCGGGGAGCTTGCACGTGACCAGCCTACGGCCGCACCGGCGCTGACCACGGGCACGCGGTCGTCCGGGAAGATCGACGGGCGACCACCCGCCCGTGATCACGGGGGTTCACCTACAGCCGCACCGGCATCAGCAGCGACGTGGACCGCTCCGAGCGCAGCACCAGCGGCGCCACCGGGCCGTCGAGGGAGAGCATCAGCTGACCGCCCCCGCCGGCGTCGACGGCCTCCAGCAGGAACTCGCGGTTCACCCCGACCCCGCCCGGCGCGACGGTCACGGCCCCGCCGGGCCCGACCGCCAGCTCCGTGACCGGGAACTCGACGCCGTCCTGCTCCCGGACCGACGTCCGCTCCGGCGCGCCGGCGACGGCCGCGCGGAGGGCCTCCGCGTCGACGGTCGCCGTGCCCGTGGGGGTCCACCGGTCCCAGGGCATGCCGCGGTGGTCGGGGTAGGCGTCGTCGCGCAGCGTGCCGCTGACCTCGGCTCCGTCCGTCCGGACCGTGATGGTCGCGCCCTCGACGGTGATCGTGACGGTGTCCGTGTCGGGGTCGGCGTCGGGGTCGGGATCGGCGTCGGTGTCGGCGCCGAGGACGGCCGCGATCTCGTCGGCCACCGCCACGGGCACGACCGCGGAGAACCCGGAGCCCTCCGACGCGGGCACCGTCGCCAGGGCCAGGCGGTAGCGGTCGGTCGCGACGAGGCTCAGCACGCCGTCGGCCAGGTCGAACAGGACGCTCGCCAGCACGGGCAGCCCGGGATCGGACCCCGCCGCGAACCGGACGGCGCGCAGGGCGGCGGCGAGGTCGGGGGCGGGCACGGTGACGGACACGGGGTTCTCCAGGGGTTCGAGCAGCAACGGCACCGCGGAGAGCGCACGGCGGGCGTCGGCCAGCCCCGCCTCGAGGGCACGGACGTGCCCGGCCAGCAGCGCGTCGACGTGCGCGGGGTCGGCGCGGTGCTCCAGCACCTCCCGGATGCCGGCCAGCGGCATCCCGACCCGGCGCAGCACGGCCACCAGCCGCGCCACCGCGACCTGCTCGGGCGCGTAGAAGCGGTAGCCGCTCTGCGGGTCCACGTGGGCCGGGCTCAGCAGCCCGACGCCGTCGTAGAACCGCAGGGCGCTCACCGTCAGCCCCGACTCCCGGGACATCCGGCCGATCCCGCGCATGCTCTCCACGACACCGACCCTCCCGCCTCGACCTGGTCGAGGGTCAACCCGTCAGACCCGGATGATCTCCAGGCCGCCGACCCCGACGACGGCGTCGAAGTCGTCGTCCTGCGTGACGACCGGAAGACCACGCGACGCGGCACTGGCGGCGATCCACAGATCGTTCACGTTCACGCGCCGACCTGCCTGCGCGAGATGCACCCTCATCCTCGCCCACATCAGCGCCGCGGCCTCGTCGACTTCGATCAGCTCCACGTCGGCGACGGCGTCGAGCGTGGTCATCCTGCGGGCCCGGGTTTCGACATCGGCCGCCACCAGGACCCCCGCCTGGAGCTCGGCCAGCGTGACGACGGAGATGGCCGCCTCGTCGGGGACCCGCTCCTCGTTCAGCGGGCGACCGCTCTCGGCGGCGATGAAGACACTCGTGTCGAGGAGACCTCTCGTCGGAGACGTCACCGGATCGGCGGCAGATCGTCGGTGGTGTCGCCGGCGAGAAGGGCGAGGTCGGCCCGCAGACCGGGATCGGCCTGCGCCCGCCGCAGCCGCGCCACGATCACGTCGCGGCTGGTCCAGCTCCGTCGGGACCGCTGGGCGGGCACGAGATCGGCCACGTGCCGGCCGTTGACCGTCACCGCGAGACTCTCGCCGGCCTGGACGCGTCGGAGTACCCCCGCCGTGTCGTTCCGCAGCTCGCGCGACGCGATCTCGTCCCTCATGCGACGAGTGTAGGCCATCGGCCTACGGCCTGGCTCAGATGATCGCGACCGCCACCACGAGGCCCAGGGCGATGTGCACGGCCGCCACCAGATAGACCTGCGGCACCGTCGTCTCGCCGGCGAGCACGGCGCGCATGTCGATGCCCGTGATCCACTCCAGCAGCCGGGCGCCCAGCACCTGGGCGACGACGCCGACCACGCCGAAGATCAGGGTCGTGAGCAGGCCGTCGAGCAGCGCACCGGACGACACGTAGATCGACACCACCACGATGAACGCGATGCCGACCATGCCCGCGGCCGTGATGATCACGGCGTTGGGCCTGCCCTCCCGGACCTGCCTGTTGAGCGGGCCGGGCGTGGTGAGGTCCACGGCGAAGAAGCCCAGCAGCATCAGCAGCACGCCGAGCACCGCGTAGAGCAGGATCGCGCCGATGCCGGTACCGATCACGGCACCGTCGAGAGCTGCCAGATGGACATCAGGGGTCACGTCAAACCTCCAGAAACGTCATTCGGGGATGCGGTGGGGGACGAACGCCGCGCCGTCGTCGGTCACGAGGCCGACCGTCTCGCGGATGCCCAGCCCGGCCGAGGTGTCGCCGACCACCCACGCGCCGAGCGCGGGGCGGAAGCCGTCGAACTCGGGCAGCGGCGCGAAGAGCTGGTAGACGTAGCCCTCCTCGCCGTAGACGCCGGAGGTCTCGGTCTCGGATCCGGGCGAGACGATGGAGATGTTGGCGCCCTCACGGCCGAGCCGGGGCTTGCGCACGTACTCGGTGAGCATCCCGGGCTGGTCGAGGTAGGCGGGCAGCAGGTTGGGGTGGCCGGGGTACATCTCCCACATGACGGCCAGCAGTGCCTTGTTGGACAGGATCGTCTTCCACAGCGGCTCGACCCACAGCGTCTCGGGGAGGCTGCGCAGCACGTGCTTGCCGAAGTCGTCGGTGAGCACCCACTCCCACGGGTAGAGCTTGAACACCGCGGCCATCGGCGCCTCGGCGAGATCCACGAACCGGTCGAGCGACGCGTCCCAGCCGATGTCCTCGATGGCCAGGCCGATCGTGTTCAGGCCAGCCTCGGCGGCGGTCTCCTGCAGGTACCCGACGGTGACGTGGTCCTCGCCGCTGGTGTCGCCGCCCGACCACGTGAAGTAGACGTCGTCACCGGGCAGCGTGGCCTTGACCTGCCCCCAGCGCTCCACGAGCTTCTCGTGGATGGAGTTCCACTGGTCGTCGGACCCGTGGGTGTCCTTGAGCCAGTTCCACTGCAGGATCGACGCCTCGAGCAGCGTGGTGGGGGTGTCGGCGTTGTACTCCAGGAGCTTGCACGGGCCGTCGCCGCCGTAGCGCAGGTCGAACCGGCCGTAGACGTGCGGGTCGCTGCGCTTCCACGACGCCGCCACGCCCTCCCACGCGTACTCGGGGATGGCGAAGTCGCGGAACCGCTCCGTGGTGACGACGTGGTCGACGGCCTCCAGGCACATCGAGTGCAGCACCTCGACGTCGGCCTCCAGGGAGAGGACCTCGTCCATCGAGAACGTGTAGTGCACCGACTCGTCCCAGTAGGGCCGGTCGACGCCGCCCTGGCCCCGGCCGGGTGCGCCGTAGACCATCCCCTGCTCCGCGACGGTCTTCTCCCAGCCCGGGCGGGGGGTGCCGGTGTGGCGTTCCATCTAGGAGCCGCTGCTCGAGCTGCCGCTCGAGCTGCCGAGGCCGCCGCGGGTCACCGAGCTGCTGCCGCCGTCGGAGGCCGAGCCGCCGCCCGACGAGCTCGACACCTTGCCGCCCGAGAGCGTCTTGCCCGACGACGTCGAGACGCGCGTGGAGCTCTTCGGGACGGTGGTGGTGCCGCCGGAGACGCGCTGGCCGATGTCACCGCTGCCGCCGTAGTTGTAGTAGTACTGCCGACCGCCGCTGCCGATGAAGATCGGGTAGAAGCCGCCGCCGGAGTGGTAGGTGGTGGTGGACGCGGGCGTCACGCAGTTGGAGTCGTCGACCACGACGCCGTCCTCGCCGACGCACTTGGCCTGCACGGTCTCGTCGCCGCCGGCCTGCGAGATGCCGTAGCCGACGGCGATCACCGCGACCACGCCCACGGTGACGCCGGCGCCGACGAGGATGCGCTTGCGCTTCACCCGCGCCTTCTCGGCGTCCTCCGCCTCCTGCGCGGCCGCCGCCTGACGACGGCGTTCGGCCTGCTCACGGGCCTTCTGCTCGGCCAGCGTCGGCGGGCGGGGCGTGGTGGAGGACGGGTCCTGATAGGACATCGAGCCGGGCGCCGGGCGGGGGACCCCGCCGGGATCGGTCGGGTCGTCGTCGTTCGTACCGTTCGCCACTCGAGCCCCCTCGGCTGTGCCGTCGCGCCGTTCACAGTTGATCCCCGCGCGGGCGAACCGTACCGGTTGTGCGATTTCGGGCCAACGCTGACGCTCGCAGCACACCAGCTACCGATGACCGAGCCGCGCCGCCCCACCCCCGACCGGGCGACGAGGTCACGGCATGATGACGGTCGACATGAGCCGTTCACTCCTGAGCGCGGCCAGGCCCTCCTCCCCGGGGTCCCCGCGCAGCGCTGCCGACACTCCCCCGGCCCACCCCGGCGACCCCCAGAGCCGCACCGTGCGCCGCGTGGTCGCGGCGGTCGTGGTCGGGGCGCTGACGATGTTCGGCGTCGCCACCCTGGACACGTTCGCCGGCGCCACCGTGCCCGTGCTCGGCACGTTCGCCTCGCTGCCCGCCCCGGACGACCAGCCGGAGACCATCGAGGTCCCGGCGCCGCCGTCGCAGCCGGGCACGTGCCTGAACTGGACGCGCGCCGACGCCGCCGACGCGCAGGTCGTCGACTGCGCCAAGCCGCACCTGTTCGAGCAGGCCGGTTCCGTCACTCTCGCCGACCAGGCCACGCTGCCGTCCGACCAGCAGTGGCGCGACCTCGTCAAGACCCGCTGCACGCCCGTGGTGCTCAAGTACCTGAACAACACGTTCGACCCGAACGGCCGCTACCGGGTGGGCGCGCTCAAGCCGTCCGCCGCGAAGTGGGCCCAGGGCGACCGCGAGCTGCGGTGCGGCCTGCAGAGCGCGTCGCAGTCCGGGGCCCTGTACCCGCTCGCGGGCAAGGTGGCCGGCGGCGACCAGGCCGACGTCCAGCAGCCCGGCACCTGCCTCGCCATCAACGGCAAGCAGATCGGCGACCCCATCGACTGCGCCAAGCCGCACGCCGTCGAGACCGCCGGCATCGTCGACGTGTCGAAGAAGTTCACCGGCGGGTTCCCCGCGGTGGCCGACCAGGACGCGTTCCTGCAGCCCGAGTGCGACAAGGTCGCCGACGCCTACGCGGGCAACCCCGACGTGATCGCCCAGAAGAAGCTCACCGTCTACTGGGACAACATCACCGAGGCCTCGTGGAAGGCCGGCACCCGCAAGGTCAACTGCAACCTGGGTGCACTGTTGCCCGACCGCAGCGGCTTCGCCCCCGTCACGGGCTCGGTCAAGGGTTCCGTCGCCGTCGGGAGCACGCCGGCCCCGCCCGCGTCGGACACCCCGGACCCGGGCGTCCCCGCGCCGCCCACCACCGACCCGGCGGCGCCGGCCTCCGACCAGCCGACGGCCACGCCCGGCCCGTCCGCCGCCCTGCCCGCACCCGCCAACCCGGTCGTCCCGCTGCCTGCTCCCCGGGGATGAACCGGACGGAGTTCGAGGAGCTCGTCGGCGACGCGCTCGACACCATCCCGGCCGAGCTCCTGGCGGCGATGGACAACGTCGTGGTGCTCGTCGACGGGCGGCACCCCGACGAGCCGGACCTGCTGGGCCTCTACGAGGGCATCGCCCTGACCGAGCGCACCAGCGACTACGGCGGCGTCCTGCCCGACCGGATCACGATCTTCCAGGACGCGATCCTGGACTTCTGCGGTGACGATCGCGACGAGGTGGTGCGCGAGGTGGCCATCACGGTGGTGCACGAGGTGGCCCACCACTTCGGCATCGACGAGGACACCCTGCACGAGCTGGGCTGGGGATAGCGCCTGCGGCGCCCGTGCGCGGATAACGGTGTTCCCGCACTGATTTCCGCGCACGACCTCCGTCAGGCCGGGGACCCGCCCGCCGTCACGTCGCCCCGGACCGGCGAGGCCTCGTCCCAGTGCTCCAGGGCCCAGCCCGACGTGGTGCGCTGCAGGATCACCAGGCCCGTGTTGGGGACGTACTTCGTCTCCGCCGTGTCGCCCAGCAGGGCCGCCGCCGCCAGCCGGATCGCCGCCCCGTGGCTCACCAGCACCACCGTGTCGGAGGCGCCGTCGGTGATCGCCTCGACCACCGGGACGTAGCGCGCCCGCAGGTCCAGCGCCGACTCGCCGCCGGGCAGGTGCGCGTCGAGGTCGCCGTTCCACCAGGCGTGGTAGCAGCGGTCGAACTGCGCGCGGGCGTCCTCGTCGGAGCGGCCCTCGAGATCGCCGCAGTACACCTCGTGCACGCCCTCGACGATCTGCACGTCGAACCCGTGCGCCGCGGCGACCGGGGTCGCGGTCTGCTGGGCTCGCGTGGCCGTCGAGGCGTGGACGACCGAGAGACGCTCACCCGCCAGCCGCTGTCCGAGCGCCGCGGCCTGGCTCAGCCCGAGCTCGTTGAGCGGGCGCCCGGGCGGGCGGGAGTCGAGCTCCTTCGTCACGTTGGCGGCGGTCTGGCCGTGGCGGGCCAGGATGAGGCGGGTCACCAGCTCGTCCCCGATCGCAGGGCCGCCAGCCACCTCTCGGCCGCGGCGAATCCGTCCGTGCCGCCGAGCGGACCCGCGGGACCGGTCGGGCGGGGTGCGGCGCCATTGCCGGCCCGCGGGTAGGAGCCGAGGAACCGGACGCGGTCGCACCGGCGGTGCAGCGCTGCGAGCGCCTCCCCCATCGCCGGCTCGGCGACGTGACCGAGGCAGTCGAGGTGGAACCAGTACTCGGCGTGCCGGTCCTTGATCGGGCGCGACTCGATGCGCGTGAGGTCGATGCCCCGCACCGCCAGCTCGGTGAGCAGCCCGAGCAGCGTGCCCGGCCGGTTCTCGGTGGTGGCGGCGATGCTGGTGCGGTCGTTACCGGTGGGGGCGGGCGGCGGCCCCGGCCTGGCCACCAGCGCGAACCGCGTGACGGCGCCCGCGTTGTCGGCGACGTCGCCTGCCAGCACCTCCAGACCGTTCAGCTCGGCGGCCAGCGGCGACGCCACGGCCGCGTCGAACTCACCGCGCGCCACCTGCGCCGCGGCCTCGGACGTGGACGTCGAGAGCAGCACCTCGGCGTCGGGGAGGTGCTGGGCGATCCAGCCGCGGGTCTGCGCGATGCCGTGCGTGTGGGAGGCGACGGTGCGGACGTCCTCGCGGCGGGTGCCCGGGCGCACCATGAGGTCGAAGCTCACGGACACCAGCGCCTCGCGGACGATCACCAGCGGCGGGTCGGCCACCAGCCCGTCGAGCACGGCGGGCACGGCTCCTTCGACGGAGTTCTCGATCGGCACGCAGCCGGCGTCGGCGGACCCGTCCCGGACGGCGGCGAGGACCGCGAGGCTGCCGCCGCACGGCACGAGCTCGGCGCCGTCGGACTCGGGCAGCGAGCGCAGCGCCTGCTCGGTGAACGTGCCGCTCGGGCCCAGGAAGGCGAGACGTGCCATCAGGCCAGCAGGCCCAGGCCCGCGAGCTGCGCGGCCGGCACCGGCTCGAGATCGACGCCGCAGTGCGACAGGATGCCCCGCACGCCCTTGACGGCCTCCTCGGACAGCCCCTCGATCTCGGCGGCCAGCGCCGTGCCGTCGGTGCTCTCCAGCGCCTCGGCCACGTTCTCGCCACCCAGGGCCCGGGACACGGCGACCAGGACGTTGAGCACGCCGTGGCGCGGCGGCCCGTCGACCGGGCGGACGATGTCGCGCAGCCCGAGCACGGTGAACGAGCGCCCCGTGCCGGCGACGACCTCCACGAACCGCTCGATGTCGCCGGCGGCGGGCACGTCGGCCGCGCGGGGGCCGCCGCAGCGCAGCTTGGGGGCACACCCGTGTTCGGCCACGCGGCGCACCGCCTCGAGCCAGGCCGTGGTGCCGGGCACGTCACCGGCCTGCGGACGGCGGGGCTCGACGACGGCCATGACGTCCTCGGGCACGAACTCCGAGACGCGCTCGAGCCAGACGGCGTCGACGTCCGGCGGGGCCGACGTCTCGACGGTGCGCGGGGTGAGCAGGCTCGACCGCGAGAACACCGTGGACAGCGCCTTGGGCACCGCGCCGAGCCCGGTGTCCACCACGAGCGCGACGTCGACGGGCCGGGCCGGCACCGAGCGCGCGAGCTCGGTGACCACGGCCGACAGTCGCGACACGGGGCAGACGAGCTGCCCGACCAGCCCGCCGTAGCGGCCGTCGCGGGAGCTGAGGTACCGCGCGACCACGGCGTCGACACCGGGGGCCGTGGCCCGGGGCTGCAGCAGGCTGGTGTCGTCGACGAGCCGGGCGAACAGCGGAGGAATGGCCCAGGAGTCGGTACCGGCCGCCGTCGTCACGATCCCAGACGCTAACGAATGGGGCCGCTGGACTCCGCGCCCCCCTCGATATAGCTTAGGCTTACCTAAGCAGGAGGTGCTTCGTTGGGAACCACCCAGGTTCGTCGTCCGCCCGCTCCGTCCGACGCCGAACGCGCCCGGAGTGTCGTCGCGCGGACCAACATCACGGCACCCGTCCCGGCACTCGGCGGCACCGCCTCCCTGGTCGGCACCGGATGCCCACCGAGCACTCCGGTCGCGCACCACGTGTGGGCCGACGGTTCGGCCGCGCTGCTCCTGGCCGACGACGACCCGCTGCTCCCGTGGGCGGCGTCCGGCGTCCCGGTGATGCTGGAGATGCGCGACCACGCGCCCGTGGACCTGCGGGAGCCCGTCCGGGCGCTGCTGTGGGTCACCGGGCTGCTCACCGTGCCCGCACCGGACGCCGCCCGCCGGATCGCCGCCACCGTCGCCGAGCACCGACCGGACCCCGCCCTGCTCGACCTCGGCCACGGCACCACGCTGGTGCGCCTGGCTCCCGGGTCGGTGGTGCTGTCGGACGCCGAGGGCACCGCGGCGCTGGCCCCCGTCACGCTCGCGGCCGCCCGGCCGGACCCGTTCTGCCACTACGAGCAGAAGTGGCTCGCCCACCTGGAGCAGGCGCACCCCGAGGTGTTCCGGGCGCTGGGGCGGCACCTGCCGCAGGCCCTGCGCAGCGCGACCGTCCGTCCGCTCGGCGTGGACCGCTGCGGGCTGCGGCTGCGGATCGAGACCGGCCACCGCGACCACGACGTGCGGCTGTGCTGGGAGCAGACCATCACCACGGTGGAGGAGCTGCGCGCCCAGCTGCAACTGCTCGTCGGGTGCCCCTACCGGGCGGGCTGACTCAAGCCGAGGCGAGCGGCGAGCGACGCTCGCGGACGCGGGCGGTGACCCGGCGCTCGGCGAAGAACGACGCGAACGGGACGGTACCGGCGATCAGGATGACCAGCGCGTCCACGGGCTTCCACCGGCAGCGCTCGGCGAGCAGCAGCGTGCACACGATGTAGATCATGTAGAGGAAGCCGTGGGTGACGCCCACGATCGAGACCAGCGTGGGCTGGCCGAAGAAGTACTTCAGCGGCATCGCGACCAGCACCAGCAGGAGCAGCCCGATGCCGGTGATCCACGCGATGACGCGGTAGTTCCGCAGGGCGGTTTCGATCGACACGGGGATCCTCAATCGTTGTCGCGGGCGGCCAGCTCGGCCAGCATGCGGTTGTAGGCCGCCATCTCCGGGTCCTCGTCGGCCTGGACGGGCCGGGCCCGCACCGGTCGCGGCCCGAAGGGCGAGGGACCGGTGGCGACGGCGGGGGCGGCCACCACGGGCTCGGGCTCCGGTTCCGGATCGGCGTCCCACGGGTGCTCGGGGAGCTCGCCCCGGATGCGCCTGATCTCCATGCCCAGCATCCGCCACCACATGTAGCCGAAGAAGAGGGCGAACACGGGCCACTGCAGGCCGTAGCCGACGTTGAGTGCGCTGCCCATCGACGACCCCGCACGGTGCCACTGCCACGCCGCCAGGAGGCCGCACGTGACCATCGCGCCGATCGTGAGCAGGTGCCACATGATCCAGCGTGGGGAGAGGACGAGCTGTCGCACCCCGTCAGAGTACGCCGACCGGTAGCGTCCGATCGTGTCCCGGCTCCGCGTCACACCTCTCCGCGCCTGGTTGTCCCCCGCATCGCCGGACGAGCCCGTGATCACCGATCCGGGCGTTCGCCGCCTCGTCGTCACCGAGATCCTGGTCGTCCTGACCGTCACCCTCGGGCTCTCGGCCCTGCGCAGCGCCCTGAGCCTGCTCGACGCCCTGCTGCGGCCCGTCCCGCTCAGCCAGCAGCAGGTGGCGCTCAACGCGCCCGCGGCGAACGCCGACCTCGTCGACCTCGCGCTGCAGCTGGTGCGGGTGCTGCAGCTCGTCGGCTGGGGCGCGCTCGGGGCGTACCTGCTGATCCGCGCCGGCTTCGCGCTGCGACACGTGGGCCTGGACGCCGGCCGCCCCGGCCGGGACGCGCTCGGCGCCGCCGGCCTGGCCGCGTTGATCGGCGTCCCGGGGCTGGGCCTCTACCTGGTGGCGCGCGCGCTCGGCGTGAGCCTGGACATCGCCCCCACCACCCTGGGCGACACGTGGTGGCGCGTGCCGGTGCTGATCGCCTCGGCGGCGGCGAACGCCTGGGCCGAGGAGCTGGTGATGATCGGGTACCTGCTGACGCGGCTGCGCCAGGTGGGGTGGTCGGAAAACCGTGCGGTGGTCGCGTCGGCCCTGCTGCGCGGCAGCTACCACCTCTACCAGGGCCTCGGCGGGTTCGTCGGCAACGTGGTGATGGGGTGCGTGTTCGGGCGCGTGTGGCAGCGCACGAACAGGCTGTGGGCGCTGATCGGCGCCCACACCCTGATCGACGTGGTGGCCTTCGTGGGCTACGCGGCGCTCGCCGGGAAGGTGGGCTGGCTCTGAATGTCAGCTAGTGCTCGGCCAGGATCTGGTAGCGCATCTTCGCCATCATGTTCTCCGCCCCGGCCGGGATGCCCGAGGCCGAGAAGAGCTCGTCGATGCGGCCGGGGATGTCCTCGGGGTCCCACTTCTTCCCGCCGTTGGTCACCTCGGCCACCGACGTGAACGGCTGGAAGATCTCGATGCTGTCGCCCTGGACGCCGAAGACCTTGCCGCTGATGTGCGCCGAGGCGTCCGAGCAGAGGAACGCCACGAGCGGCGCGATGTTCTCCGGGGCGAAGAAGTCGAACTCGCCGGCCGCCACCGACGCGTCGTGCTTGTCGCGGAACTCCTGCGGCATGAGGTCGAGCGTCATGCGCGTCAGGGCGGTGGGGGCGATCGCGTTGCTCGTGATGCCGCCGCGGGCACCCTCCATCGCGACGATCGTGGAGAACGCGGCGATGCCGGCCTTGGCGGCGCCGTAGTTGGTCTGGCCGAAGTTGCCCAGCAGCCCCGACGTGGACGCGGTGCTCACCACGTGCCCCGGGCGCTTGGCGTCCTTCCAGTACTGGACGGCCGCGCGCGTCGGCAGGAAGTGGCCGCGCAGGTGCACGCGGATGACCGCGTCCCAGTCGTCGTCGCTGAGCTTGGCGATGGTGCGGTCGCGCAGGATGCCGGCGTTGTTGACCAGCGCGTCGAGCTGGCCGAACTCGCTCACGGCCGTGCTGACCAGCCGGTTGGCCACCTCGGCGTCGGCCACGTCACCGCTCGCGGCGACGGCCCGGCCCCCGGCCGCGACGATCTCCTTCGCCACCGCCTCGCCCGCGTCCGCGTCGAACTCGGCGACGACGACGGCCGCCCCCTGCGCCGAGCACTCCAGCGCCTCGCCGCGACCGATCCCGCGGCCGGCACCGGTGACGATGACGACCTTGCCATCCAGAAGTCCCATGGACGGACTATATGACCGACGAGTAACCCTGCGCTGTCGCGCCCGCCACACCCGCTAGCGCAGGGTGATCTGCTTGCCCGCCAGCGCGTCCTTCGCGCGACGCTCCGCGTCCGTCAGCGGGGTGGTCTCCTTCAGGGCCGCATCCAGCTTCGTGGCGAACGCGCCGACCGGCTCGGACCACTCCTTCGGGTGCAGGTCACGGTCGAGATCCCAGACCGGGACGAGCAGGCCGTGGGCGCGGAACGACCCCGCGTAGCGGGTGTTCTCGCCCAGGCCGAGCTCGCCGCGGGCCTGCAGCCGGGCCAGGGCCGCGAGCAGGGCGTCCTCCGGCTCCGGGCGGACCCAGCGCAGATGGGCCTTCGTGCCGGTGTCCACCCAGTACGCGGCGCGGACACCGGGCGCGACCACCGGCTCGGTCGGCATGATCACCGCGTTGGCCCGCTCGAGGGTGGACATGACCTCGGCGGTGGGCTCGGAGCCGTCCTCGTTGGGCGGCACCCACCAGGCGAAGTCGCTGAACAGGGTGACGTCGAGCGCGGCGTCGGCCACGAGCAGGTCCTGCAGCCGCTCGCCGCCCTCGGCGCTCGGCGGCACGACGGGCAGCGAGGTGCCGGGCTCGGCGGCGAACCCCCAGGTCAGGGCGCGGGCGAGGTCGGCGGAAAGGTCGCCGGAGCGGGTCTGCACCTGCATCCCGACGAGGATCTCGCCGTCCGGCCGCACCAGCGCGGCGGACGCCCCGGGCAGCACCGACGCCAGCGTGACGACACGGTCCCGGGCGTCCTTCAACGGCAGCGGGGCCTTCGCCGACGGCAGGAACTCGCGCAGCGCGACGAGGTCGCACTCGGCGGCGAGGCCCTCGAACGGGCGGATGACGATGACGTCGTCGCCCGCTCCGTGGCAGGCCTTGTAGCGCTTGCCCGAGCCGCAGGGGCAGGGACGACGGGGGTTCTCGCCCGCGGACTGTGAGCCCTGGGCATGGGCCTCGCGGACACGTGTCTTCTTCGCCATGGTTCCGCCGACGCTAGCGGGTGCTACGCGGTGGCCCCCACCCGCACCACCACTTCGCGGCGGGTGCGCCGGGCCGGCCCCAGGAGCGCCGTGAGGCGGACGACCAGCACGGCCGTGACCCCGGCGGTGGCGGCGGCCAGCAGGTCCAGCACGGCGTGCAGCAGGACGCCGTCCGCGAGGGCCTGCACGCCCGTGCGCAACGACCAGAGCAGCACGACCACCCCGAGCACGACACCGGCCGCCCACAGCAGCCACCAGACCAGCAGCAGCCGCGACGGGCGGGGACGGACGCCTGCGGGGCGGCCCCACGCCGTGTGCTCGATCTCGGCCAGCACGGACCCCGGCACCGCGAGGTTGAGCCCCGGCAGCACCCAGCCGACGACGGTCGCGCGGGCCGAACGGGAGGGCGCCACCCCGGCCCCCTCGGCCGCGGCCGCACCGGCGCGCAGGGTCCAGGCCACCAGCACGAGACCGGCCAGCAGCGCGAGCACCGGAGCGACCGTGCCCGCGGTGTTCACCAGCGCGTCCGAGACGGCGACGACCGTGGCGGACAGCGCCCGGTCCCGGCTGGCGAGCAGCAGGACGTACCGCCAGATCTCGGCCCCCGCCGCCACCACGGCCACGACGGCGGTGGCCCAGAGCAGCGGGACGAGGGTGTTCAGCAGCGTGCGGGCGGCGCGCAGCGGGTCGGGCGGGGGCTCGGCCGGCTCCGGGTCCACCCAGGCCTGCGCCGGGAACCCCCACCGCGGCAGGAACCGGTAGCGCGGAGGACCGGCGTACGGCGCGCGCGGGGGCGGCGGCGGGGCGGGCATCGCGGACGCGGGCGGCTCCGCCGTCCAGTGCAGGGGCGCGAGGTAGCGGCCGCAGAACGGGCAGAACGGGCCGCCCGCGGGCACCGAACGCTGCCCGCAGCGCGGGCAGATGACCGGTGAACCCGGCGTGGCCATCCCGCCGCGCCTAGATGACGTCGGGCGCGGCGCCGTCGCGCTCGCTGACCATGGGACGGCCGTTGGCCGCCCACGACTGCATCCCGCCTCCCACGTTGACGGCCGCGCGGCCGTTCTGGTTGAGGAACGCGACGACGCGCCCGGAGCGGCCGCCGGAGCGGCAGATCACGTAGACGGGATCGGCCTCCGGCACGTCGGCGATGCGCGTCGGCACCTCGTTCATGGGCAGGTGGGTGGCGTCGGGGGCGTGGCCTGCGGCCCACTCGTCGTCCTCACGGACGTCGAGCAGGACGGCGTCGGCGGGCAGCTCGGTCACGCCGATCTCGGGAACCGCGTTCATGGGGCGAATCATGACACGACCGGTGGTGACGCCGGGGTGAACGCGGCGACCTCGGATGGCAGCAGGGACCGCTCAGTGCACCATCGCCTTCTCCGAGCCCGCACCCGTCAGGGAGCGGACCTCCATCTCGGCGCACTTCGCCGTGCCGGACCCCGTGCGGCCGCCGACGTAGGTGCCGGCGATGCCCAGCAGGAACGACACCGGGATGGAGACGATGCCCGGGTTCTCCAGCGGGAAGAAGTCCCACCCGCCGCCCGGGAAGATGACGCTCTCCGGGCCGGAGACGACCGGCGAGAAGAGGATCAGCAGCACGCAGACGCCGAGGCCGCCGTAGATGCTCCACAGCGCGCCGGTGGTGTTGAACCGCTTCCAGAACAGCGAGTAGAAGATCGTCGGCAGGTTCGCCGAGGCCGCCACCGCGAACGCCAGCGCCACCAGGAACGCGATGGTGATGCCGTTGACGAGGATGCCGCCGACGATCACGAAGGCGCCGACCGCGAGCGCCGGGCGACCCACACGTCCTGGTCCGGGGTGGCCTGGCCCTTCTTGATCACGTTGGCGTACACGTCGTGGGCGAACGACGCCGAGGCCGTGATCGTCAGGCCGGCCACCACCGCGAGGATCGTGGCGAACGCGACCGCCGAGACCGGGCCGAGCAGGATCTCGCCACCGAGCTGGTAGGCCAGCAACGGCGCCGCCGAGTTCGCGCCACCGGGGGCGGCCTTGATGGCGTCCGGGCCGACCAGGTCGGCCGCACCGAAGCCGAGCACCAGCGTGAACAGGGAGAAGACGCCGATCAGCCAGATCGCCCAGACCACCGAGCTGCGGGCCGCCTTCGCGGTGGGCACGGTGTCGCGGCGGCCCGCACGGGGCGCTGCCGCATGCGGAACGCGAGCACGTCGCCCATCGTGAACTTCCCGGTGTTGCGCAACAGCTCCGCCACCAGCAGCAACGCGACGAGCCACGCCACGAGGAAGCCGATGGAGTAGAGGAAACCGTCGTAGCCGCTCGTGGCGATGGCCCCGGCGATACCGAGGAACGACGCCGCCGAGAGCTAGTCGCCGGCGATCGCGACGCCGTTCTGCTGTCCGGTGAACGACCGGCCCGCGGCGTAGTAGTCCGGGGCGGTCTTGTTGGTGCGGCTCGCCCGGTAGCCGAACACCAGCGTGATGGCGATGAACACGACGAAGATGCCGATGTTCAGGGCCGGGTTGCCCACGGCGGTCATGCCCCGCCCTCGATCCGGTCGCGGAGGCGCTCGGCCGCCGGATCGATGTTGCGGTTCGCGTACCGCACGTAGAGCGTGGTGATCACGAACGTGCTGACGAACTGCAGCAGACCGAAGATCAGACCGATGTTGATGTTGCCGGCCACCTTGGTGGCCATGAACGCCGGCGCGTAGGACGCCAGCAGCACGTACAGGAGATACCAGGCCAGGAACGCCGCGCTCATCGGGAAGACGAAACGGCGCAGTCGCGACCTGAGGTCGGCGAACTCCGGACTGGCCTGTACCTGTTCGTAGATGGTGCCTGTGGACCGCTCGCCGGTCGTACTCACGGCTTCCTCCCGTTTTCCTGTTTCCCGGTGCAACTGTCATTGCCGCCGCATGGTTACTCACCGGGCAATGAACACTGCGTGATCATCTAACCCCGGAGGGTGATTGCGCAGCGAACCATAGTGCGGAGCACGACGGATCTCCGACCGGGTCTCTAGCCGCCGGGACGGCCCCGCTCGGCGAGCCGGTCGCGGCTGAGCCCCAGCCGTTCCGGGGCGTGCAGCTGCAGCAGCACCTGGTCGGCGTCCGCCGGCACGCGCTTCGCGGTCAGCTTGCTGACCCCGACCATGACCAGGAACGCCGCCGGCACGCTGACCAGCGCGGGGCGGTAGAGCAGCACGCCCGCCCAGCTCGAGTCGGCGATGCCGGCGAGGCTGACCCCCACCGCGCCGGCCGACAGCAGGCCCCCGACCAGCACCCCGGCGATGGCCCCGCGGTCGGTGAGCCCGCGCCACCAGATCCCGAGCAGCAGCAACGGGCAGAACGTCGACGCCGCCACGGCGAACACCAGGGCGACCGCCTCGGAGAAGTCCAGCCGCGTGACGAACAGCGACAGCGCCAGCGGCACGGCGCCGGCGAGCACGGCGGAGAGCCGGAAGTCCCGGACCCGGCCGGTGCCCAGCAGGTCGGTGGACAGCACGCCGGCGATGCTCACGACCAGCCCCGACGACGTGGAGAGGAACGCCGCCCACGCGCCGGCCGCCACCACCGCGCCCAGGATCGCGCCCGCGAGCGAGCTGCCCAGGACCGCCGACGGCAGCAGCAGGACGGCCGCGTCGGTGTCGCCGCTGACCAGCAGCTGCGGTGTGTACAGCCGCGACAACGCCCCGACCAGCGTCACCGTCATGTAGAACGCCCCGATCAGGGCCAGCACGACCACCGCGGTGCGACGAGCCGCCCGGCCGTCGGGGTTGGTGTAGAAGCGCACCAGCACGTGGGGCAGCCCCATCGTGCCGAGGAACGTCGCGAGGATCAGCGAGTACGTGGCCAGCAGCCCGTACGGGCGGCCCTCCGGGAACGGGGTCAGCCAGTCGGCGTCCTCGACCGGGGCCCCGGCCACGATCGGCACGGGGGAACCGGCCAGGAAATCCAGCGTCGCGTCGGCCTTCACCGTGTGGGTGCCGGGCTCCCAGCGCAGCGACGCGCTGACCCGTTGCACGCCGTCGACGAGGCCGGTGGCGGTGAGGTCGACCGGGGCGCGCACCTGCAGCTGGACGTCGGTGTCGATGGACACCGTCGTGGCGGCGGTGAACACCGGCGGGGCGGGGCGGTCGAACGTGCGGTCGCCGCCGACGAAGTACACGAGCGCGATGACGGCGGGCAGGGCCAGCGCCGCGAACTTGAACCAGTACTGGAACGCCTGCACGAACGTGATCGACCGCATGCCGCCCAGCAGCACCGTGGCGACGACGACGACCGCGGCGGCCACCTCCCCCGTCCACGACGGGAGGGAGGTGACGATCGCGATCGTGAGCCCCGCACCCTGCAGCTGCGGCAGCAGGTAGAGCCAACCGATGATGATCACGAAGATCGTGCAGACCATGCGCAGCACGGGTGACCGCAGCCGGGCCTCGGCGAAGTCCGGCACCGTGTAGGCCCCGGAGCGCCGCAGCGGTGCGGCCACGAACAGCACGAGCGCGAGGTAGCCGGCGGCGTAGCCGACCGGGTACCAGAGGGCGTCCACGCCGTCGCGCAGGATGAGCCCGGCGATACCCAGGAACGAGGCCGCCGACAGGTACTCGCCCGAGATCGCGCTCGCGTTGGCCGTGGGGCCGACGGTGCGGGAGGCGACCAGGAAGTCCGACGTGCTGCGCGCCACCCGGACCCCGATGGAGCCGATCACCGCCGAGGCCACGGCGACGAGGCCCATGGCCACGATCGCAAGGATGGCGGTGGTCGTCACGGAGCCACTATGTCAATTCCGGTCGCTGTACGTCACGAACTCCGGGACGACCGACCCGATCGGGGTTGAGCCCGAGGCGTTCCGGGGCGTGCAGCCGCAGCAGGACCTGCTCGGTGTCGACCGGGATCTCGGCCCGCGTCAGCCGGCTGACGACGATCATCGCGAGGAACGCCGCGGGCACCGTGACCGCGGCCGGCCGGTAGAGCAGCACGCCGATCCAGTCGTCGGGCAGGTCGGCGAACATGCTCAGGCCGGTGGCCGCCCCCGAGAGCACACCGCCCACGAGCACACCGGCGATCGCCCCCCGTGCCGTCAGGCCCCGCCACCAGATGCCCAGCACCAGGAGCGGGCAGAACGTGGACGCGGCCACGGCGAACACCAGCGGCACGGTGAGCGAGAAGTCCAGCCGGGTGACGGTGAGCGCCAGGGCCAGCGGGATCACGCTGGACAGCACCGCGGCCAGCCGGAAGTCCTGCAGCCGGCCGCGCAGCACATCGGTGAACAGCACCCCGGCCAGGCTCACGACGAGCCCCGACGACGTGGACAGGAACGCGGCGGCGGCCCCTGCGGCCACCAGCCCGCCCAGGAGCCAGCCGCCCCAGCCCGGCCCCAGCGCGGCCGTCGGTACGAGCAGGATCGCCGCGTCGGTCTGACCGCTGACCAGCAGCTGCGGCGTGTAGAACCGCGACAGCGCTCCGAGCAGCGTCACCAGGACGTAGAAGCCGCCGATCATCGCGAGCACCGCCACGGTGGTGCGCCGGGCCGCCCGGCCGTCGGCGTTGGTGTAGAAGCGCACCAGCACGTGCGGCAGCCCCATGGTGCCCAGGAACCCGGCGATGAGGATCGAGTAGATCTCCAGCAGCTGGTCGCCCTTGTCCCCGGACATCGGGGCCAGCCAGTCACGGTCGGTGGTCGGTGCACCCGCGGGCGTGGGCACCGCGGATCCCGCCTCGAACTCCAGCGTGGATCCCGCCGCCACCGCGTGCCGGCCCGGAGCCCACTGCACCGGCCCGTCCACCGTCCGGCCGTCGACGGTGCCCTTCGCCGTGAAGTCGACGGGGCCGGCCGTCTGCAGCAGCACCGGCGTGCGCACCTGCACGGTGGTGCGGTCGGCGAACTGCGGCGGCGCGGGCCGGTCGAAGGTGCGGGCGTCGGACAGGAACAGGCCGACGATGATGATCGCCGGCACGGCCAGCGCCGTGAGCTTGAGCCAGTACTGGAACGCCTGCACGAACGTGATGGAGCGCATCCCGCCACCGACCACCGTCAGCAGCACGACCACCCCGGCCGCAGCGATGCCGCTCCACGCCGGGAGCGACGTCAGCGTCGTCAGCGCGAGGCCGGCGCCCTGCAGCTGCGGCAGCAGGTAGAGCCAGCCGATGACCAGCACGAACAGGGTGCACAGCCGTCGCAGCGCGGGCGAGGACAGCCGGGCCTCGGCGAAGTCGGGCACCGTGTACGCCCCAGAGCGGCGCAGCGGCGCCGCCACGAACAGGAGCAGGGCGAGATAACCCGCCACGAACGCGACCGGGTACCAGAGGGCGTCGGCCCCCTCGCGGAGGATGAGCCCGGCGATGCCCAGGAACGACGCCGCCGACAGGTACTCCCCCGAGATCGCACTCGCGTTGGCGATCGGGCTGACGGTGCGGGAGGCGACCAGGAAGTCCGACGTGCTGCGCGCCACCCGGACCCCGAAGGACCCGATGACCGCCGACACGACGCCGACGAGGGCGATGGCGACGAGCGCCACCACCGAGGGGGTGGTCATGCCCTATTCCTGCACGTGGTCGGCGAAGTTCTGCTCCACGCGCTCCGCGGTGCGGGTGTGCCACCACCCCAGTCCGAGCAGGAACGGGTAGACCAGCACCCCGAGCAGCAGCCAGGGCAGCCGCAGGCCCAGCACGTCGAACTCGCCGATGGCCGGGAACAGCGCGAACAGCAGGGGCAGGGTCCCCAGCGTCACGCCGGCAACCGCGGCGAACCGGAGCGCCACCATGAGCTGCGTGCCGATGAGGTTGCTGCGCAACAGCGCGCCGACGGCTGTCGCCTCCTGGATGTCCACGACCGTGCGCACCGGACGGGCCACGCCCTTGCGCTCGGCGAGCACCACCCGGACCCGCTTGGGCGAGTCGGCATCCGCGCCGTCGGTGCGCGGTGCCCGAGCAGCGCGCGGCATCTCCGCCGCGCGCTGCTCGGGCACCGCGATCGCCCCGGGCGGTGGGGGGTGCACCGGGGGCGGGGGCAGGGCGTTCGCCGACCACAGGATCTCGTCGTGCTCGGTGCCGTCCGGCACGAAGTCGTCGTCGTCGTCGACGTCGTCGAGGACCGGTCCACCACGGACCGGACCGACCGGGCCGTCGGGGATCGGCCCGTCGAGGACGGGAGCGGTCAGGGGACCGGGATCGGGGTCCCGTGGCGGCCCTCCGGAAACGGGGGTGCCGGCGGGCGGGGTGAACGGACGCGGCGGGGTGGCCGTCCACGCCCCCGCGGGCGGCGCGGCGTTCGGGGGCGGCGCGGCGTTCGGGGGCGGCGCGGCGTTCGGGGGCGGCGCCACGTTCGGGGGCGGCGTGGGCCGGCCCGGCTGGGTGACGTGCACCGGCGTCACCGGCGGCGCGGTGGGCGTCGGCGGTGCGGGCAGGACCGGTGCCGACAGCAGTCGGGCAGCAGCCGCGCCGTAGGGTCTCGCGGGTGCACCGGTGCGCCCCGCGGCCGGCTTCGCCGGGACACCGGACGGCAGCGACGGGCCACCGAGCACCGGACGATCACGCGCGGAACGGTCGGGGCCGGTCCAGGCCTCGGTGTCGCCGTAGGCCCCGGCGGGCCCGCGCCGGGGCAGCTTCGGCGGCCGGGGCGGACCGACGGGCGCCGGAGCCTCGGCGGCGGGATCCGGTGTGGCGGTGGAGTGCCGGGGGACGTAGCCCACGGCGGTGCTGGGGTCGGGGTTGTCCCGGCGCGCGTGGCGTCCGCCGGTACCGGAGCTCTTCGCCGCGATCCGGCGGGCGATCTCGTCCTGCAGCCACAGGGAGCCCGAGTCGGTCTTCTTGTCGCAGTGGTCGGGCTCGTCCGCGGGGTCGGGCGCCGTCGACGGCGGGGCGGCGCTGTTCTGCGCCTCCGCGGGGAAACGAACGTCGGCGCCATCGACGGACGTGCTCACCGCCGTCCGCCTCTCAACGCGGGAGGTCCCGGGTCATCGCTGGCTCCACGCCTGCTTCGTGGCGCGCACCAGCCGGTCCTTCAGCTCGCGGGTGTGGCGGCGGCTGACGGGCAGCTCGGCGCAGTCCGGCCCGTTGCCGACGCGCACGACGTAACCGGAGCCCGACAGGCGCAGCTCGGTGACCAGCGGCAACGACACCAGGAACGACCGGTGGATGCGCACGAACCCGGCGTCGCGCCAGCGGTCCTCGAGCACCGACAGCGGGATGCGGACCAGGTGGCTGCCCTCGTGGGTGTGCAGCCGGGCGTAGTCGCCCTGGGCCTCGACGTAGCGCACCGCCGAGCGGGGCACGAGCTTCGTGGTGCCGGCGAGCTCGACCGGGATGACCTCGTCCTCGCCGTTCTCCTCGCGGACCGGCTCCGCCACGCCGCTGGTGCGGCGCACGAGGATGCGGTCGATGGCGGCGGAGAGGCGCTCGGCGCGCAGGGGCTTGAGGAGGTAGTCCTCCGCCCCCACCTCGTAGGCGTCGACGGCGCGGTCGTCGTGGGCGGTCACGAACACCACGGCGGGCGGGACAGCCATGGAGGAGAACACGCGCGCGAGCTCCAGACCGTCGAGGCCGGGCATCCGGATGTCGAGGAACACGACCTCGACGTCGGTGCGCTCGGCCACCCGCAGGCCGGTCATCGGGTTGGCCATGCCGCGCCCGGCGGCCTGACCGGCCGGCTGGGCCTCCCGCACGCCCTGGCGGCTGTTGAGCACCCGCAGCGCGTCGGTGGCGTTGGACGCCTTGAGGACCACGCCGACGCGCGGCTCCTCGTTCAGGAGGTAGGCGAGTTCTTCGAGGGCCGGCTCCTCGTCATCCACCGCGAGGACGACCAGGCCGCCGGAGCTGTCGTTGCTGTCCACGATCTCCTCATCCTGCGTGTCCGGTGCGGACCGGCCCTCCGGCGATCAGCCCCGGGGTCGGTCGTCGACCATGGTGACGGTGAATCCGTGTGAGTGCCAGGGTTCAGCACCAATCGGGTTCATTCGATCACACCCTGCTACAAACCGTACCGCGCCCAGGCGGCCCTGACCCGTGCAGCCTCCGCGAAACCCAGCAGGAGATCCGCACCTGCGGCGGGTGAGCCCGCGAGGCCCAGCCGGGCGAGCAGCGGTTTGCGGCCCTCCACGGGCACGAGCTCAGCGTCCGGGAACCGTTCGGTGAGCACCCCGCGCGCCGTGCCCAGCCCGTCGATCAGACCGAGCTCCAGCGCCCGCGCCCCGGTCCACACCTCACCGGTGAACAGGTCGCCCTGCAGCTTCGCGCCCCTGAGTCGATCACCTCTGCGGGACACGACCCAGTCCTTGAACATGGTGTGCAGCTGGTCCTGCAGGCCGTGCAGCCACTCGACGTCCTCGGACTTCTCCGGCAGGAACGGATCGAGCCGCGACTTCGACTCCCCGGCCGTGTAGAGCCGCCGCTCGATCCCGAAGCGCTCGATCAGCCCGTCGAGGCCGAAGCTCTGGGTGATGACCCCGATCGAGCCCACCAGCGACGTCGGGTGCGCGTAGATCTCGTCGGCGGCGCAGGCCAGCCAGTACCCGCCCGACGCCGCCACGTCCTCGCAGAAGGCCAGCACGGGCACCTCGTGCTCGGCGGCGAGACCCCGGATGCGGTCGGCCACCAGCGCTGACTGGGTGGGTGATCCCCCGGGTGAGTTCACCAGGAGCGCCACGGCCGCGAGCCCGTCGGGGGCGAACGCCCGCTCGAGCGTCTTCTCCATGGTGGTCGCGTTGATCACCGCGCGGGGCACCGGCCCGGCCGAGGACGCGATCACCCCCTGCAGGCGGACCATCGAGACGACGGATCTGTCGCCCCGCTCCCCCAGGCGTCCGGGGAGATGGGAGGCGAGCCGGTCGGGGATGCGCAACGCGTCCATCCCGCCACGCTACGCGGAAGGGCCGGACCTGTGAGCTGTGCGGAGCGCCTCTGGCGGCCCCTGAACAGTGATCACACGGGCGGGCCTCGACCGAGCGGCGGCAGCGGGGCTCGGACGGGTGGGCGGCCGGGCGAGGCGCGGCCCGCGGGTGGGCGATCCGGCGAGGACGCAGAGGACCCATCGACCTTCGACGAAGGTGATCGACACGATCAGTGCGTCTGCGCCCCACCAGGACGATTCCGTGCGGACGGCCCCGATCACCGCGCGCGTCGGCCGACCATGATCGGCGTCCGCCGCACCTCAGTGCCCAGCGTGGGGCGATGTCGTACGAGCTGCGGCGATCATGACGGGAGCGGCGGACCGCTCGATCCCCACCGTCCCGGGCACGATCCACGCCTCCGCCCGACGGCCCCTTGCCCATGATCACCCACCGGGGGCCTTCCACCGCACCCCACACGGCTGCGCGTCCCCCAACGATGATCACCACCGTCCGCCCGGCTTCCGCCCCGTGTCCGCCGTCCCCGGACGACGGTCAGACGCGGATGCCCGCCCGGAACTTCGGCACGCGCAGGGTGATCTTCATGCCCGCGCCCAACGCCGTGTCCACCACCAGGCCGAAGTCGTCGCCGAACGTGGAGCGCATCCGGTCGTCGACGTTGCCCAGGCCGACGTGGGCGCCGGAGAGGTGGGCGTCGTCGAGGTCCTCGGTGAGCCGGGACGGGTCCATGCCGATCCCGTCGTCCTCGACGATGATCACGCACTCGGCGCCGGCGTTCTCCGCGGTGATGGTGATCGTGCCGCCGTTGGGCTTGCTCGCCAGCCCGTGCCGCACGGCGTTCTCCACCAGCGGCTGCAGGGCCAGGAACGGCAGCACCACCGACAGCACCTCGGGCGCGATCTGCAGCTTGATGTTGAGCCGGGCGCCGAAGCGGGCCTTCTCCAGCCGCACGTAGCGCTCGATGTTGTTGAGCTCGTCCTGCAGCGTGGTGAACTCGCCCGCGGTGCGGAAGGAGTAGCGCGTGAAGTCGGCGAACTCGATGAGCAGCTCGCGGGCCCGCACCGGGTCGGTGCGGATGAACGACGCGATGGTGGTGAGCGCGTTGTAGACGAAGTGCGGGGAGATCTGCGCGCGCAGGGCGCGGACCTCGGCGCGGCCGAGCCGGGCCCGCGATTCGTCGAGCTCGGCGAGCTCCAGCTGGCTGGAGACGTAGCGCGCGACCTCGGCGGTGGCCCGCAGCAGCACCGGGCCCGCGGTGGCGGTGGTGAGCGCGGCCAGGGTGCCGACGATGGCCCCGTCGGTCTCCAGCGGCACCACGACGATGCCGCGGACCACGCAGTCGGTGCGTTCGCACGTGATGGCCGAGTGCGACATCACCTGCTGGCGCCCGGTGGAGATCACCTGGTCGGCGAGCCCGCGGACGTCGGGTTCGTGCTGGTCGGCGTCGCCGTCCCAGCCGAGGGTGTTGCCGCGGTTGTCGGTCATCGACAGCGCGCAGGTGTCGAGCAGCTGGCGCAGGTAGGGCAGCGCGAACGACGCCGAGTTCGGCGAGAGCCCCTCCCGCAGGGCGGGCGCGGCCAGCGCCACGGTGTGCAGCGTGGCGAAGGTGGCGCGCTCCAGCGGCGTGGCGAAGGTGTTGCGGCGGTTGCGGACGAAGTAGAAGATCGCGATGGCGATGCTGGCCACCGCGAGGGCGATGAGCCCGAAGAACAGCGTGGACGTCGAGAGCAGGTCCCCCACGTCAGTCCACCTCCCCCCGTACTCTCGCCCGGGCCATGATCCCGGCACCGTCCAGCGTGTGGCCTGCGCTCCGATGCACTCGGCGCTACCGGACCAACCGTGACAGCCGACGGTCGGCGAGCGGTCTGCCACCGGTCTGGCAGCGGGGACAGTACTGGAACGACTTCGTCGCGAAGGAGACCTCCCGCACGGTGTCACCGCACACCGGGCACGGCAGGCCGGTGCGCGCGTGCACGCGGAGCCCGGAGCGCTTCTCGCCCTTGAGCTCGGCCGCCTTTTGTCCCACCGACCGGTCGACGGCGTCGGTGAGCACCGAGCGCATGGCGGCGTACAGGGCATCCACCTGATCGGGGCCGAGCCGCCCCGACGCCGCGTACGGCGACACGTGTGCGGTGTGCAGGATCTCGTCGCTGTAGGCGTTGCCGATGCCCGCGAGCACGGTCTGCTCGACGAGCAGCGTCTTGATCCGCTCGGTGTGGCCCCGCAGCAGCTCCGCGAACTCCTCGGCCGAGAGCGCCAGCGCGTCGGGGCCGAGCCGGGCGATACCCGGGACCTCCCGGGGTTCGTGCACCAGATAGACGGCGAGGCGCTTCTGGGTACCGGCCTCGGTGAGGTCGAACCCGGGACCGCCGACGTGGTCGAGGTGCACCCGCAGCTCCAACGGGCCGCGGCCGGGCCTGGGCGGGGTCGCACCGGCGGAGTCGTGCCAGCGCATCCAGCCCGCGCGGGACAGATGGGTGATGAGGTGCAACTGGTCGTCCGGCCGGTCGGCGAACTCGACGGCGAGGAACTTTCCGTACCGCGCCGCCCCCGTGACGACGCGGCCGGCCAGCGACTGCACCGGCGGGTCGAACGTCTTGACCGCACTCATCGACGCGACGTCCACCCGCGCGACGGGGCGGTAGATCGCGTTCTCGCGCAGGTGGTGGGCCAGGGCCTCGATCTCGGGGAGCTCAGGCACGCGGCGTCCTCAGTTCACCGGCTGCAGCGGGCTGTCGGCGTGGCCGGGAGTGCCCTGCGACCGGAGCCTGCGGGTGACGATCCGGATCTCCTCGCGGGCCTTGGCGCTGCCGCGGACGTGCCCGGTCCAGCGTTCGGCCGGCTGGTCGTAGCTGCCCGCAGTTTCGGCCACCACCGTCCACGGCCGGCGCAGCCACCAGCGGAACGGGAAGAACAGCACGACGACGATGGCGACGGCCCACAGGTACCAGGGGATGTGCACCATCTTCGGGGACCACACGACGAGGATGACCCAGAAGACGAACAGCGCCGACAGCACGAGGACCGCGGCGCCGCGGCCGCCG
The DNA here is from genome assembly GCF_001899645.1 of Pseudonocardia sp. 73-21. GTDB lineage: Bacteria > Actinomycetota > Actinomycetes > Mycobacteriales > Pseudonocardiaceae > Pseudonocardia. Next base: position 71,156 of record NZ_MKVV01000045.1, read on the forward strand.
TCGACGTCGTGCTCGAAGTCGTCACCGGTGGCGGGCAGCGACCACTCGATGTTGCGGCGCACGGACCAGCTACGGCCGTCGACGCCCACCACTGTCTTGGTTCCCACGACGTCCACTTTCCCACATCGCGGGCACCGTGTCGGCGTGCGTTGAGGTGGAAGCGGTGGGCGGGATCACGATCTCCGTCGGGCAATCGAGTTGCCGATCTTTTCGTGCCGGTTCATGCTTGGGCCACGCAAGTCGTTGGTTGTTACAAGCAAAGCATTGGTAAAGGCGGTGACGACATGAGCGTGGACGTGAACGGCCCCGGTATCGACACGGACACCGGCGAGATGATCGACGCGGATCGTATCGGCCAGCAGCTCGTGCGCCTGCTCCGTGTCGTCGCGAGGATGCGCCACCAGGGGGGCGACGTCGCCGTCGGGCACGTACTGGCGGAGCTGCTCGAACGCGGCCCGCAGCGGGTAGGCGAGCTCGCCCAGTCCCTGGGCACCGACCCGTCCACCGTCAGCCGCCAGGTCACCGCACTCGTCGAGGCGGGCCTGGTCGAGCGCCGCGCCCACCCGGACGACGGACGGGCCCACCTGCTGGCCGCCACCGAGTCCGGGACGCACCGCTGCGTCGCCGGCCGCCGCCGTCGCATCGAGGTGGTCGGGGCTGTACTGGCCGACTGGCCCGCGGAGGACCAGCGGCGCCTCGCCGAACTGCTCGGGCGCTTCGCCGACGACATGCTCGCGAACCACATGCCGGAAGGGGACGCGCGGACCACCCGCCGTCCAGGAGGAGAGAACTGATGTCCACCGAAGTCGCCGTCGAGGCCCCGGCCGAACGCTCGGCAGGTGAACTGAGCCACCGCCAGATCCTGACCATCCTGGGCGGCCTCCTGCTCGGCATGTTCCTGGCCGCGCTCGACCAGACCGTCGTGTCCACCGCCATCCGCACCATCGCCGACGACCTCGGCGGGCTGAGCGAACAGGCGTGGGCCACCACCGCGTTCCTGATCACCAGCACCATCTCGACACCGCTCTACGGCAAGCTGAGTGACATCTACGGTCGCAAGCCGCTGTTCCTGTTCGCGATCTCGGTCTTCATCATCGGGTCGATCACCTGCACGTTCGCCACCTCGATGTACCAGCTGGCGGGCTTCCGGGCCTTGCAGGGAATCGGCGCGGGCGGGCTGTTCTCCATGGCGCTGACGATCCTCGGCGACATCGTGCCGCCGCGCGAGCGGGCGCGTTACCAGGGCCTCTTCCTCGCCGTCTTCGGCACGTCCAGCGTGCTCGGCCCGATCATCGGGGGCCTTCTCTCGGGCCAGAAGACCATCTGGTTCACCGACGGCTGGCGTTGGATCTTCCTGGTGAACGTCCCGATCGGCGTCCTCGCGCTCGTCGTCGTGGCCAAGGTTCTCAACATCCCGCACGTCCCCCGGTCGCGCCGCATCGACTGGCCGGGAGCGGTCACGCTCGCGATCGGACTGGTGCCACTGCTGATCATCGCCGAGCAGGGCAGGGAATGGGGCTGGGACTCCGGCCGGGCGTGGCTGTGCTACGCCATCGGGGCCGTCGGACTGATCGCCTTCGTGCTGTTCGAGCGCTACTACGGCGACGAGGCCCTGCTCCCCCTGCGCCTGTTCCGCACCGGACTGTTCACGCTGATCACGCTGGTCGGCGTCATCGTCGGCATGGGCATGTTCGGCGGCATCTTCGTGCTTCCGCTGTTCCTGCAGATCGTGCACGGGGCCACGCCGATCGAGTCCGGGTACCTGATGCTCCCGCTGGTCGGCGGGATCATGGTCGCGTCCCTCGCCTCCGGCCAGCTGACCGCCAGGACAGGCCGCTACAAGATCTTCCCCGTGATCGGCATCGCACTCATGATCGCCGCGATGGTGATCATGTACTTCCGGGTGAGCGTCGACATCCCGCTGTGGGAGCTGGACCTCTACATGGCCATGTTCGGCCTGGGCCTCGGCAACTGCATGCAGACCCTCGTGCTCGCCGTGCAGAACGCGATGCCCGCCCGCGACATGGGCGTCGTCACGGCCTCGTCCACGTTCTTCCGGCAGCTCGGCGGCACCCTGGGCACCGCGATCTTCCTCTCGGTGGTGTTCTCCACGGTGCCGAGCAAGATCGCCAGCGCCTTCACCGCCGCCCAGAGCGACCCGGCCTTCCAGGCAGCCGTCAGCGACCCGGCGGTGCGCGCCGATCCGGTCAACGCGCCCTTCTTCGCCGCGCTGAGCAGCGGCGCCGGGTCGAACGCGTCCGGGGTGCTCAACGACTCGTCGTTCCTGCAGAAGATCGACCCGCGGCTGGCCCAGCCGTTCCTGGTCGGCTTCTCCAACTCCATCGTGCTGACGTTCCTCATCGTGGCGGGTCTCCTCGCGGTGGCCTTCGTCCTCGTCCTGTTCGTCAAGGAGGTCCCGCTCCGCACGATGTCGGGCGCGCAGGCCGCGGCCCAGGAGGCGGCGGAGGCCGCCGCCGGTCCGGCGGGCGTCTCGATGTCCAAGGAGGCGGCCACCGCCGAGCTCACCACGGTGGGGGCCCCCGTGACCGTGGGCGCAGCGGCCGCGGAGGCCGAGCGCCGGGCCGGACGGCACGCGATGACGGCCTACGCGCCCGCGTCGGCCAACGGCCGCAACGGGAACGGACACCACGAGGTGAGCAACGCGCCGACGGCCTACATCGCCAGCAGCGGCGAGCCCACCCCGGCGTACGGCGCGCCCACGGTCCAGGGTCTCGCCACCCAGCCCGGTGACGGGCCCGAGGTGTACGGCGTGGTCAACCGCGGCGACGGTGTGGGCCTGCCCCAGGTCGTCGTCACCGTGGCCGACCCCACCGGCCGCCAGGAGGCGCGCACCGCCACCGACGCCACCGGCGCCTACCGCGTCCCGCTGCAGCACGGGGGCACCTACCTGGTGGTTGCCGCCGCCGGCACCTACCAGCCGCACGCCGCGCTGGTCGCGGTGTCCGACCGGCCGGTGCGCCACGACGTCTCCCTCACCGGCACGAGCGCGGTACTCGGCGTCGTCCGCGCGCCCGACCCGACCGGTGGGAACCGTCCGGTCCCCGGCATCACGGTCACGCTGATCGACGTCCGCGGTGACGTCGCCGCCGCCGGGGTCACCGACCCGGACGGCCGCTACCACCTCACCGGCATGCCGGACGGCAGCTACACGCTCACGGCCGCAGGCCCCGGGCACCAGCCCGTCGCCGTCAGCCTCCGGCTCGACGTGGGCGCCACGGTCGAGCGCGACCTCGAGCTGCCGCGCCGCTCGCGGCTGCTCGGCACCGTCACGGCGGCGAGCAACGGCCGCGGCGTCCCCGAGGCCATCGCCACGCTGGTGGACTCGGGCGGCACGGTCGTCGGGTCCACGGTGACCGGCCCCGACGGGACGTTCGTGTTCGAGGACCTGTCGGAGGGCACCTACACGCTCACCGCGAGCGGGTACGCCCCCGTCGCACAGGTCGTGCAGGTGACCGCGGGTGCGCAGAGCACCGCGGCGGTGGAGCTGGGCACGCCCGGCACCGCGCCGCGGGCCCCCGAGGTCGCCACCAACGGCAACGGCAATGACCACCAGGTGGGTGTGACGACGCCGCAGCACGTGGACGTGCGGTGAGCGCCCTCACCGGCCTTCTGACCACTCCCGACGGGTGGCCCATCACCGGGGGCACGCTCACCGCGGTGGACGCCACCGGGGTGCAGCGGGCCCGGGTGGCCAGCGGGTCCGACGGCCGCTTCCTCCTCGACGGGCTCCCGGCCGGGCCGTACACGGTGATCGTCGCGGCCCCCGGCCACGAGCCGGTGGCCCGCAGCGTCGCGGTCACCGAAGCCACCACGGCCCTGGGCGTCCTGGAGCTGGCCCGGGCGGGCGGCGGCGTGCTGCCCGCCCCGGGCACCTGGACGATCGACCCGGTGCACTCCAGCATCCGGGCCACGGCCCTGCACCTGGGGATGGGCCGCATCCACGGCCGGCTGCGAAGCTTCAGTGGCCAGGTGCAGGTGGCCGATCCGCTGGAGAACAGCTCCGTCGAGGTCGTCATCGATCCCGACGCCGTGCAGACCGACGACGAGACGCGCGACGGCCACCTGCGCAGCCCCGACTTCCTGGACGTCGGGGCGTACCCCGAGATCCGCTACAAGTCCGACGGCCTGCGCAAGCTCGACGCCACCCACTGGGTGGTGGACGGGGTGCTCACGCTCAAGGGCGTGAGCGCCGCGGTGCCGTTGCAGGTGGAGTACCTGGGCACGGGTCCCGACCTGTGGGGAGGGGTCCGCTGCGCGTTCACCGCCACCGCGGACGTCACGCGCGACGCGTTCGAGATGAGCTGGAACCAGTCGGTGCTGGCCGGCCTGCTGGCCATCGGGCGCACCCTGCGCATCGAGATCGACATCGAGGCCGTGCAGAACCAGCAGAACTAGTCGAACAGGGACGGGGTGAGCACGCCCTCGAACGCGAGCAGCCACTCCTTGGTGGGGCGGCCGCCGCCGAACCCGCCCAGCCCGTCGGCCGCCAGCACGCGATGGCACGGCACCACCACCGGGAGTGGGTTCGATCCCATGATCGAGCCCACCCCGCGGGCTGCGGAATGGGCGTGGCCCAGGCCGCTCCGCGCGGCGAGCTCTCCGTAGGTGACCGTGGCGCCGAAGGGCACGGTGGCGAACAGCGACTCCAGCACCCGGCGCTGCGAGCCCGCGGTGAGCCGCCAGTCCAGCGGCATGTCGAACACCCGCCGCTCGCCGGCGAGGTACTCACGCAGCTGCTGCTCGGCCACCGAACCCCCGGCGGCCACCAGCGGCTCGCCCAGACGCTCGGCTGCGCGCCGGGCGGCCGCGGGATCGTCGCCGAACACGACGAGCGCGAGCCCGAGATCGGTGACGCCGAGCGTGAGGGCACCGATGGGCGCCGAGGCCGGCAGAACGTTCCAACGCAACGCCATCGGGCCAGTCTGCTCCGCCCCGCCGCCCCGCGGCACCCCCGTTCCCGCGCCCGACCATCGTCAGCGGTCAGCCTCGCGCGGTGATCACCGCCGATCGCACGTCGTTGCCCCGCCCGGGGCCGTGCCGTGCGGTCGCACGCCCGCGCCCTCGCGAGGGCCGTGATGTGCGTGCGGTCGCGATCATGCGTCGGCGGTCGCGGGGAACAGGTCGGCCGTCAGGTGCCGCACCGCCCACTCCGACCAGTCCGGCGTGGTCCACCCCTGCTCGACGACGAGCATGGCGTAGGTCTCCGGCGACAGCAGCGCCGCCAGCACGTCCGTGGCCCGCTGCAGTGACAGCTCCACGGTGAAGCCGGGCTTCTCCGCCATCTCGTCCACCGCGCGGCCGTGCGCCGCGAGCGCCTCCTGCCGGGCCGCCGCGAGCAGCGCCGCGGGCTCGGGATCGGCGGCGGCGGCGCGCAGCACGGCGTCGAGCGGGGCCCGGCGCTCGACCGCGGCGACCGTGACGGCGACGTGCCGGGCCAGGACGGCGGGCCCGCTGCGCGCGGCCGGGGTGGGTGGCACGGATGGCTGGTCCTGCGCCACCGCGTCGAGCGCGGCCTCCAGTACGGCGGCCTTGCTGCCGAAGGACAGGTAGAGCGTCTGCACGGCCACACCCGCGGCACGGGCCAGGTCGGCCATCGTGGTCTCGAGATAGCCACGCTCCACGAACAGCGGCGACGCCGCCTCCACGACGCGGGTCCGGGTGGCGAGCGCCCGTTCGGTGCGGCCGGCTCTGGTGCGCGCGGTCGTCGGCATGGACATCCTCGATGTAACACAATAGTGGAATGTTGTTACAGAACAGTACTCCATCATGGAGTTCCAGATACGAGCGTTGGCGGCGACGCGCCGGGCGGACGAGAGTGGGGTCATGCGACGCGCGCGCTCCGACCACGGCAGCCCCATGGCCTGGGCCGACGCCCGTCGCACGGCCCATGCCGCCGCGCAGCCCCTGCCCGCCGAGCCCATCGCCCTCGCCGACGCCCTCGACCGCGTGCTCGCCGGCCCACTCGCGGCGCTGGTGGACGTGCCCTCCGCCGACTGCTCCGCGATGGACGGCTACGCCGTGTGCGGACCGGGCCCCTGGACGGTCGTCGCGCACGTCCGGGCCGGCGAGCCGACGCCCGGGGCTCTGCGACCGGGCACCGCCTGCGAGATCGCGACCGGCGCCGCCGTGCCCGACGGCACGTCGGCGGTGGTGCCCTACGAGCGGAGCGAGCGTTCCGGCGACCGCGTGGGCGGCCGGGTCGGTCCCGGCACGCACATCCGGCGGGCCGGTGAGGAGACCGCAGCGGGTACGGACGTCCTGCCGGCCGGTCACCTGCTGGGCCCGGCCGCGCTCGGGCTGGCCGCCGGCGTCGGCCACGAGAAGCTGACCGTGCGCCGGGCGCCGCAGGTGTCCGCCCTCGTCACCGGCGACGAGGTGCTCGACGCCGGCATCCCGGGGGCCGGACGGGTCCGCGACGCGATCGGGCCGATGCTGCCGGGACTCGTGGCCCGGGCCGGGAGCGGGCTGACCGTCGTCACCCGGCTCACCGACTCCCGCGACGCGCTCACATCCGCCCTCGCAGCGGCCTCCACCGACGTGGTGGTGGTGTCCGGCTCGTCGTCCCGCGGCCCGGCCGACCACCTGCGGCCCGTGCTCGCCGACCTCGACGCCGAGATGATCGTCGACGGGGTGGCGTGCCGGCCCGGCCACCCGCAGACCCTGGCCCGGCTCCCCGGCGGACCGTTCGTCGTCGGGCTGCCGGGCAACCCGCTCGCCGCGTTCGTGGCGTTCCTGACCCTGGCCCTGCCGGTGCTCACCGGCCTGCGCGGTGCACCGCTGGCCACGCTGCCGCCCGGCCCGCCGTTGCCGACGCACCCCCACGACACCCGGCTCGTGCCGGTGCAGGTGCGGAACGGGGTGGTCACGGAGGTGGCCCACGCCGGCAGCGCGATGCTCCGTGGCCTGGCCGTGGCCGACGCGCTGGCCGTGGTGGACCCGTCCGGGGCCACGGTCCTGCACCCGCTGCCCTGACCGTCAGCCCGCGTCGGGGCGCACCCCCGTGCCGACCGGGCAGGCGACGCCCGTGCCGCCGATGCCGCAGTAGCCGTTCGGGACCTTGGCGAGGTACTGCTGGTGGTAGTCCTCGGCGTGGTAGAACGCCCCGAGCGGTGCGATCTCGGTGGTGATCTCGCCGCGTCGGGCGGCCCGGAGCGCGCCGCCGTAGACCGTCGCGGTGGCCTCGGCCGTCTCGCGCTGGGCGTCGTCGGCGTAGTAGACCGCCGAGCGGTACTGCGTGCCGCGGTCGTTGCCCTGGCGCATGCCCTGCGTGGGGTCGTGGCTCTCCCAGAACACCTTCAGCAGCTGCTCGTAGCTCACCTGGGCCGGATCGAACACCACCAGCACCACCTCGGTGTGCCCGGTGCGTCCGGAGCAGGTCTCCTCGTAGGTGGGGTTCTCGGTGAACCCGCCCGCGTAGCCGACGGCGGTGGAGTACACGCCGGACGTCTGCCAGAAGATGCGCTCGGCGCCCCAGAAGCACCCCATCCCGAACACCGCCGTGGCCAGGCCGTCCGGGAAGGGCGGCTGGATGCGGTGGCCGTTGACGTGGTGGGTGGTGGGCACCCGCAGTGGCGTCGGCCGGCCGGTCAGCGCGGTGTCCGCGGTGACCATCTGCGACTTCCGTCGTCCGAACAGGCCCATGCCCCGAGGCTACGCGTCCGGTGCCGCATCGTCGGAGGTGTTCACGTCCGGATCAGAGGTCGGACGCGAGGGGGACGTCCTCGATGGCCGGCGAGGTCATCCACAGGCGCAGGGTCTGGGTGGCCGCCACGTCGTCGGCGTTGTACTCGATTAGCCGCAGCCGCTGCGACTCCTCCGGCGGGGCGCCGTCCATGCCCACCGCGTCGCGGTACCAGCGCATGGAGTTCTCGCCGCCCGCCTCCGGGTCGTGCCAGGAGAAGCCCGCGGCGGGGGCGATGCGCTTGAGGCCCTTGCCGTGGGCGCAGAGGAACCACTCGCCCACCACGGCGAACAGGTCCACCCAGCAGGGGTCGTCGATGAACGCCTGCACCTCCGCCACGGTGGGGATGCCCGGCATGCCCGCGAAGCGCCGCGCGGAGCCCAGCAGCCAGCGGTTCTCGGCCTGCTCGTTGTAGCAGTAGGCGGCGAACGTGCGGCCCGTGGCGGCGGCCCGGGCCCGCACCCCGGAGAACCAGCCCCAGAACTCCGCGAACGAGCGCGCCTCGTCGTCGGTGGGCACCGGATCCCACGTGGCGAACGCGCGGTAGCCGTCGGGCTCGTCGCCCGGCAGCGCGCCGTGGGTGTGGCGCAGCAGCGCGCCCCACAGGTACGCGCCGCCCTCGCCGAAGCTCTCCATGTCGACGTCCACCTCGACGTCGGCGCGCAGCACGGGCACCCGCGGCACGCGGCGCACCACCGACAGGCCGCGCAGCCAGGCCCGCGCCAGCGACACGACGTCGGCGAACGGCATGCCCGGCAGCAACCCGGGCGGCTCCACCGCCGGATCGAGCGCGGCCAGCGCGGCGACCGTGCCGATGCCGGCCTCCCGCAGCGCGACGGCCGTCTCCCCGCGGACGACCAGGCTGACGTCCTGCGCGCTCTCCAGCGCCGCCTCGCAGGTGGGCCACCACGGGCAGCGGCGGCACTCGGTGACCCGCGACGGCGCGGCGAGCGCGGGCGCCCCGGTGGCCGCGGCGACGGCGACGGCCGTGCGGTCGGCGAAGCGGGCGTCGTACTCGGTGAGGGTGGAGCGACCGCCGGGCCAGTGGCCCGAGCGCAGGTCGTGCCACAGCACGACATCGGCGTCCATGCCGATGACGCCGCCGTGGTCGGCGTGGCGCACACCGGGCGCGGGCGCCCAGCCCGCGGCCCGCAGCATCCGGTTGAGGTGGGCGAGCCGCAGCATGTCGCGCGGCTGCGAGCGGATCCTGCGGGTGGCGTCAGGGAGGGCCCGGCGTGGGGTGGGCTGCTCCAGCAGCGACGTGACGGCACCCTCGCCGGGATCGGTGACGCGGTGGCGCACCACGATGACCGGCACGTACCCGCCCTCGGGCAGCCGCACCAGCAGCTCGGCCCCCCCGCGGCGGCCCACCCCGTCGACGTCGGGGACGACCGCTCCCCAGATCATCGGGGCCCCGGCGGCGACGGCCGCCGCGGTGGTCTCGATGCGCCCGGAGGGGCCGACGGTGACCCAGCCGGCTCCGGCCGCGGCCGCGAGCTGCGCCCCGACCCGGACGCGGTGCTCGCCGGCGTCGGCGCGGCGCTGCTCCAGCGCCGGATCGGGCAGCGCCCGCGGCTCGGCGGCCGAGGCCGGGTCGTGGTCGAGGTGGATGCGGCGGCGGCACCGGGTGAGGTCGGCGGCGTCGAGCGTCACCCCGGTTGCGGGTCGCCTGTTCTCGATGGCCGTCACGCTCCCGAGGGTAATGACCGCCACCGACAACCTCTGTCGCTGCCGTCGGCGCGTCCGGGCTCTAGGCTCGCACCACCTGCGAGGAAGGATGCACTGATGGCGCTGGGACGACGGTCCGGCTCGACCACGAAGGCGGCGGGCAAGACGGCCGTGAAGGCGTTCAAGAAGGCCGAGAAGGACACGGCCAAGTCGGTCAAGAAGGCCACCAAGCAGGCGAAGAAGTCGGCTAAGCGCTCCGGTGCGTCGGAGGTCACGGTGCAGACCGAGCGCGCGCCGTTCTCGTCGGCGCAGGCCAAGCGGCTGATCGGGGTCGGCACCACCGTGCTGCCGCTGCTCGCCCCGTACGCGCTGGCCGCGGCCACCCAGGCCCGCGGGCGCTGGGACTCCTACCGGGCCGCCCGGCTCGGCGTCACCACCGACCAGCTCACGGCGTTCAGCGGCCCCGGCGGTTCCCTGCACGCGCGCCTGTCCCACCTGGCCGAGGCGCTCACCGAGCTGGAGAAGACCGACGGCGCCGCGTTCGCCGCCGAGGCCCGGCCGCGGCTGACCGACCTGTCGGTGGCCGTGCGTGCCGCCGAGCAGATGCCCGCCACCCGGCGGCGCGCCGCGTTCAAGGCCATCGGCGGCGAGCTGGACGCGATCGAGCTCACCCTGCTCGACCACCTGGGCGTCACGACCTGACGGGTCGCGTTACCGTCTGTGCCATGCGCAGCACAGGAGGGGCCCGGGGCGCCGTCCTGGCCTGCCTGAGCGCGCTGCTCACCGGCGTCGGCCACGTCGCCGGTGGCGGCACCGTCGGCGATCTGGGCCTGCTCGTGGTGCTGCTGCCGCTGGTCGCGGTGGTGTTCGTCTCGCTGGCCGAGCGCAGCCGCACACCGCTGGGCACCGTGGTGGTGCTCGCCGCCGGGCAGGTCGCGCTGCACTACCTGATGGTGCTGCTGCACTCCTCCGCCGACGCGGGCCCGGCCCTGCTCGGCGGGCCGTCGATGCTGGCCATGCACGCGATCGTCACGCTCCTGTCCGCGGTGGGGCTGCGCCACGCCGACCACGCGGTCGCGGCCGTGGCCGCGGCGTTCCGCCGCGTGGTGCCGCGCCGCCTCGCGCCGCCCCCTGTCGAGCGTCCGCCGACCACCTTCGCGGTACCGGGCCCCGAGCTCCCCGCGCGCCTCGCGAGCGCATTCCTCGGCGCGGCAACCCGGCGGCGGGGACCCCCGGTGTGGTGCTGACTCCGCACACCACACCCGTACCTGCATCACCATCGGAGAACCGCATGTCCCGCATCCCCCTGCGCGTCGGCACCGTGCTGACCGCCGCCGCCGCCGTCGCGCTCGTGGGCGCCGCCCCGGCGTTCGCGCACGTCACCGCCCAGCCGGGCACGGCCACCCAGGGTGGCTACTCGGTGGTCACCTTCCGCGTCCCCAATGAGGAGGACACGGCCGGCACCGTCGGTCTGACCGTCACGCTCCCCGCCGACCACCCGATCACCTCGGTGCGCACCACCCCGATCGCGGGCTGGACGGCCACGACCACCACGGTCACGCTCAACCCGCCCGTGCAGTCCGGCGGCCGGACCATCACCAAGGCCGTCGGCTCCATCACGTGGACCGCCACGGCCGGCAACAAGATCGCCCCCGGCCAGTACCTGGACTTCCCGGTGTCGCTCGGCCCGATGCCCGCCGTCCCCGAGATCATGCTGCCGGCCAGGCAGACCTACGACAACGGCGTGGTCGTCGACTGGAGCCAGCCGCCGAACGCCGACGGTTCGGAGCCCGAGCACCCCGCTCCGTCCGTCACACTCGCTCCGGCGGCACCCGGCTCCGACTCCCACGGCATGGCGATGGCCATGGGGGGCACCGCCGAAGCTGCTTCCGGCTCCACCGACACCACCGCCCGCTGGCTCGGTGGCGCCGGGCTCGTCGTCGGCGCCCTGGGACTCGGCGTCGGCGGCGGCGCGGTGCTGCGCGGCCGGAAGGCCGGGAAGGACAGCTGATGAGGCGCTGGATCAGGGGCGGGGTCGTCACACTGGTGGCGGGGCTCGCGCTCGCGCTCGGCACCGCCCCGGCGTGGGCCCACAGCCGGCTGGAGAGCAGCGACCCCGCGTCCGGTTCCAGCCTCGCAGCGTCTCCGCCGAAGGTCTCGCTGACGTTCGACGAGGCCGTGCAGCCCGGGTTCACCGTGATCACGGTGATCGGGCCGGACGGCAAGGACTACCACTCCGGCGACATCTCCGAGGTCGACGACACGGTGACCGTCGGGGTTCTGCCGCTCGGCCCGGCCGGGAGGTACCAGGTCGGGTACCGCGTGGTGTCGGCCGACGGGCATCCGGTGTCGGGCAGCGTGGCGTTCACGCTGTCCACAGCCGGCCCGGGCTCAGCGCAGGCCGCCGCCCCGGCCGGTTCGGCGGCCCCGTCGGCGTCCGGGGTGGTGCCCACCGCGGCGCCCAGCGGGGACGGTGGCGCCCCGGTGTGGCCCTGGATCGTCGGCGCGGTGCTGGTGGTCGGCCTGGGAGTGGGAGCAGCGCTCCGCCTGGGCAGGTCATGACGGTGGCCACGGCCCGGGATGACAGGAAAGCCACTTTGCGGCCACGTGGTGACAGGAAAGCCACTTTGCTGGCACCGGGGCCCACCGCGTGAACCGGCCGACCGCGAGGTCCTCGCGCACCTGGGCTCCCGCCCTGTGGGCGGGGCTCGCGGTCGGGGTCGGGTGTGTCTCCGCCGTGCTGGCCGGGGGGCTGGCCACCACCGCCCTGCCCGTGCTGCTCGGCGCCACCCTGACGCGCACCGGCATGGACGTGGCCGGGGTCGCGTGCGTCGGGGTGGCGCTGCTCGGGGTGCTCCTGCCGCTCGGGCCCGGCCCGGGCGCGCGGGAGCTCACCCGGCTCGCCCACACCGTCGACCGGGCGCTGGTCGCGCTGGCCGGGGCCTGGCTCGTGCTGACGCTGCTCGGCGTCGTCTTCCGCACCGCGGAGGCCTACGGCCGACCGGTCACGGCGGTCGGGGGCGACGAGCTGGCCCGCTTCTCGGGCGACTTCGGGGCCGGCCGGGGCCTGCTGCTCACCGCGGGCTGCGCGCTCGCCGCGCTGGTGTGCGCCGTGGTGCGGATGCGCGATCCCGATCGCATCCAGCTACGGATCCCGCTGGTGGCGGCCCTGCTCGGACTGCTGACGCCCACCGTCACGGGCCACGCGGGCGGTGAGGCCGACCACGAGCTCGCCGTGATCACCGTGGCCCTGCACGTGGGCGCGGCGTCGCTGTGGGTGGGCGGGCTCGGCGCCACCCTGCTGCTCGTGAAGCGCCGGGAGCTCCTCGACGTGGCCGTGCCGCGGTTCTCCCGGCTGGCCGGGGTGTGCATCGTCGCGGTGGGCATCACGGGCGTCGCCAACGCCGTGCTGCGGCTGGAGTCACCCGCCGCCCTGGTCACCACCGGCTACGGCTGGCTGATCGTCGCCAAGACCGTGTGCATCGCCGGCCTCGGCGGCCTCGGCTGGCTGGCGCGGCGGCGCCTCATGACCGGCCGCACCCCGGTCCTGCGCTGGGCGGGGGCGGAAGTGGCCCTGATGGCGGTCACCCTGGGCCTGGCCGCCGCGCTGACCCAGTCAGGCTGATCTGTACGCCTCCAGCAGCCGCAGCCACACCTCGTTCATCGTCGGGTAGGCCGGCACCGCGTGCCACAGCCGGGCGAGGGGTACCTCGCCCACGATCGCGACGGTGGCCGCGTGCAGCATCTCGGCCACGTCCTGCCCCACGAACGTGACGCCCACGAGCACCCCGCGCCCCTCGTCGACGACGAGCCGGGCCGCACCGTCGTAGCCGTCGGCCTGCAGCGACGAGCCGCCGACGGCGATCGGCAGGTCCACCACGCGCACGTCGATCCCCGCCTCGCGGGCCTGCTTCCCGGTCCTCCCGACGACGGCGACCTCGGGATCGGTGAACACCACCTGCGGCACGGCCGCATGGTCGGCCGTGGCGGAGTGCTCGCCCCACGGCGCGGTGTCCACCGGACGACCGGCGGCCCGGGCACCGATCGCGGCGCCCACGATCCGGGCGTCGTACTTGCCCTGGTGCGTGAGCGGCGCGCGGCCGGTGACGTCGCCCGCCGCGTACAGCCATCCGCCGTCGACGGCCGTGACCAGCCCGGAGTCGTCCACCTCGAGCGGCTTCCCCGGTTCCAGGCCGACCGTCTCGACGCCGACGTCGGCGGTGTGCGGCCGGCGTCCGGTGGCGACCAGCAGCTCGTCGACGGTGATCGACTCACCCGCCACGTGCAGCGCGATCCCGTCGCCGTCCGGCGCGACGGACTCGAGGGTCGTGTCCAGCCGCAGGTCCACGCCCTCGGCCCGCAGCGCGGCGGCCACCCGCTCCCCCGCGAACTCCTCCATCGACGGCAGCAGCCGCGGCCCGTGCTGCAGCAGCACCACCTGCGAGCCGAGCCGCTGGAACGCCTTCGCCAGCTCGCAGCCGACGACGCCGCCGCCGAGCACGCCCAGCCGCGGCGGGATGTCCTTCGTGGACGTCGCCTCGCGCGAGCCCCACGTCCGGACGGTGTCGATCCCGTCCACCGGCGGCGTCACGGGCGTGGAGCCGGTGCAGACCACCACGGCGTGCCGCGCGGTCAGGACCTCCCCGCCCACCGCCACCGTCTTCTCACCGGTGATCCGGGCGTGCCCGCGCACGACCGTGATGCCCGCGCCCTCGGCCCACTCCACCTGGCTCGCGTCGTCCCAGTCGTGGGTGAACGAGTCGCGGCGGGCGAGCACCGCCTGCGGGTCGAAGGAGGCGGTGGTGCCGGGCAGCCGGTGCACCGCGGCGACGGCGTGTCCGGTGCGCAGCAACGCCTTCGACGGCATGCACGCCCAGTACGAGCACTCGCCGCCGACGAGCTCCGACTCGACCATCGCGACCGAGAGCCCGGCGCGGTGGGCGTAGTCGGCGGCGTTCTCCCCGACGGCCCCGGCGCCGATGACGACCACGTCGAACTCGGTCACTACGCCGCCTCCGCGGGAGAAAGCACGTCGGCGGTCACGACGCCGCCTCCGCGGGAGAAAGCACGTCGGCGGTCACAGCTGCACCGCCGCGAGGATGTCGACGTCGCCCTCGCGCAGCTCCAGCACCTTCCCCACCGTGTGCGGCGCGTCGAGCAGCGCGGCCAGCACCGCGGCGGTGTCACCGCGCGTGACGTCACCGCGGGGGACGGGGGGCTCCGCGAGCAGCACCTTGGCGTTGGCGGGATCGTCGGTCAGCCGGCCCGGCCGCAGGATCGTCCACTCCAGCGAGGTGGCGCGGACCGCGTCCTCCGCGGCCTTCTTGGCCCGCAGGTAGGCGGTCCACACCTCGTCGGTTCCCTCCGCCGGCGGCTCGTCGACCCCCGTGGACGAGACCAGCAGGTAGCGCGTCACCCCGGCCTGCGCGGCGGCGTCGGCGAGCAGGACGGCCGCGGCCCGGTCGACCGTGTCCTTGCGCTCGACGGAGCTGCCCGGGCCCGCGCCCGCGGCGAACACCACGGCGTCGGCCCCCTTCAGGTGCGTGGCCAGCTCGGCCACCGAGGCCGCCTCCAGGTCCAGCACCGCGACGGTCGCGCCCGCCTTCTCGACGTCGGCGCGGTGGTCGGGGTTGCGCACCACCGAGGTGACGACGTCACCGCGCCCGGCCAGCAGCGCGGCCAGCTGCAACGCGATCTTCCCGTGTCCACCTGCGATCACCACATGCATGGGGCGACGCTAGCCCGGCCCCGCACGACCCGCTGGCCCGCGCGTCCGACCTTTGACGCGACGCCGTCGGCCGGGGCAGCATGCTGTCACATGACACAGGGCATCCAGCAGCTCATCTGGCAGATCGAGCGCTGCCGGGACGCCTTCCACCAGGCCGTCTACACCACGCGGGACGTGGACGCCGCCCTCGCGACCGTCCACGACGAGGTGGAGCTGACCAACACCCCGAGCGGCACCGGCGCCCGCGGCCGGGACGCGCTGCGGCGCTACCTCGCCGAGGACGTCCTGCCGCACCTGCCCGCCGACCTGACGTTCACCCGCGTCTCCCGCACGGTGGACCAGCGCCACATCGTCGACGAGATGACGGTCGGGTTCACCCACGACCGGGACCTGCCCTGGCTGCTGCCCGGGGTCGCCCCGACCGGGCTGCACGTGGCGACGACGGCGATCTCCGTGGTCAGCGTCCGGCACACGTCGCGCCTGGGGCGCACCGAGTCGAGGATCCTCACCCACCGCACGCTGTGGGACCAGACGGCCCTCAGCGGTTCGGCCGCAGCGTCCACACCACGGTCATGCTCGTCGTCTCCCGGCCCTCGGCGTCCGTGATCGTCACGGACACCGTGAACTCCGGGCGCGTGCCCCCGTCGAGCTCGGCGAGCACCTCGGCCGCGGGCCGGTCGAGCACGGCGACGGCGTCGATCGGGCCGCGGGCGAGCCGGCTGTAGGAGATCTCGGAGCGGACGACGAGCGGGGTGACGCGGTCCATCGCGGACGAGAACGCGGCCAGTCCCACGGCGCCCGAGGCGGTCTCACCCAGCCCGAAGATCATGGCCGCGTGCGGTCCGCCGACGTGGTTGTGGAGATCGGGACTGTCGGGGAGCCGGCACTCCACCCGCTCCGCCGTGACCTCGCCGAACGTGATGCCGGCCGTCCTCACCCACGGCACGGTCTGCGCCATCGCCGCCGCGACCCAGCTGGTGTCCGTCATCCCCGGCATGTTACTCACGGGTAGAACAGCCGAATAGCTGTCTCCATTCGAGACGCGACCGCCGGAGACGACATCGGCGCCGCGACAAACCCCAGGTCAGAGGCGGACACCTCTCCGGACGGCGAGGTGATCAAGGCCGTTTTCTCACTCCGCGGAATCGGGGCGGTTGTGAGCGGGACCACCTCGCACTGGAATCGGGCCCAGACACCGCAGTTCTAGGAGGTATGCCGGTGAGAGCCGTCCGGGTGCACGCGTACCACGAGGACCCCACGATCGACGACATCCCCGAGCCCACGATCCAGGGGCCGCTCGACGTGATCATCAAGGTCGGTGGCGCCGGCGTCTGCCGCACCGACCTCCACATCATCAACGGGGACTGGGCCGAGGCCATGGCCCCCGAACTGCCCTACGTCATCGGTCACGAGAACGCGGGCTGGGTCCACGAGATCGGCGAAGGCGTCACCAACGTCGCCGTCGGCGACACCGTGATCCTCCACCCGCAGCCGTCCTGCGGACTCTGCCTGGCCTGCCGGCGGGGCCGCGACATGCAGTGCGAGGCGGCCTTCTTCCCGGGCCTGTCCAACAACGACGGCGGCATGGCCGAGTACCTGCGCACCACCGCCCGGGCCTGCATCAAGCTGGACCCGTCCACCAACCCCGCCGACGTCGCCGCACTGGCCGACGCGGGCATCACGGCCTACCACGCGGTGCGCAAGGCCGCGGGCGGCCTGTTCCCCGGCACCACCGCCGTGGTGCAGGGCGCGGGCGGGCTGGGCCACATCGGCATCCAGTCGCTGGCCGCGATCACCAGTGCCCGCATCATCGTCGTCGACCGCAACCCCGACGCGCTCGCGCTGGCCAAGCAGCTCGGCGCGGACGAGACGGTGCTGGCCGACGGCAACCAGGTCGAGGCCGTCAAGGACCTCACCAACGGGCTGGGCGGTGACGTCGTGTTCGACTTCGTCGCCGAGCAGGGCGCCGAGCTCGACGCCTGGCAGATGACCGCCCCGGCCGGATCGCAGTACATCCTCGGCTACGGCGGCGAGTTCAGGGCCCCGACGCTCGACTTCGTCGGCGGCGAGAAGAACGTCATCGGCAACATCGTCGGCACCTACTCCGACCTGACCGAGCTGATGGTCCTGGCCCAGGCCGGGAAGGTCACGCTGCACACCAAGCAGTACCCGCTCGATGCGGCGCTCGACGCCCTCCACGATCTGGATGCAGGCCGGGTCCGCGG
>NZ_MKVV01000046.1 GCF_001899645.1 Pseudonocardia sp. 73-21
TCGGAACGTATTCATCAAGATCACCTCAGATCAGAGGGATGTTGCGACCGTTCCTTGAATCCGCCGCCCTGTGGAGGGCGGTGACGTACGGCCGGCGCCGATTGTCGAGCCGGGCTCCGGGCTGCGGTGCGGTCACGATCGGGGTCCGAGGCGCGTCAGGTGTGGCGCGAGATCGAGTTCTGGCGCACGATCCCGCCGTACGCGATCGCTCGCACGGCACGGAGGGCCCGACGATGCTGTTGGCTCAGGCAGACCTGAGGTTGAACACCACCGCCATCGACTACGTGCTGGTGGCGTTCTACTTCGTGCTGGTGCTCGGGATCGGCGTCGTCGCACGCCGCTCGGTGTCGTCCAGCCTCGACTTCCTGCTGTCCGGACGCTCGCTCCCCGCGTGGGTGACGGGCCTGGCGTTCGTCTCGGCGAACCTCGGAGCGCTCGAGCTCGTCGGCATGTCGGCCAACGGCGCTCAGTACGGCATCCCGGTGGTGCACTACTACTGGATCGGCGCCGTGCCGGCGATGGTGTTCCTCGGCATCGTGATGATGCCCTTCTACTACGGCTCCAAGGCGCGCAGCGTGCCGGAGTTCCTGCGCATGCGGTTCAACGCCACCACCCAGCGCGTCAACGGCGTGACGTTCGCGATCGCGTCGGTGCTGATCGCCGGCGTCAACCTGTTCACGCTCGGCCTCGTGCTGGAGGCCCTGCTGGGCTGGTCGCTCTACGTCGCGATCCCGATCGCCGCGCTCGTCGTGCTGGCCTACACCGTGCTCGGCGGGCTGTCGGCGGCGATCTACAACGAGGTGCTGCAGTTCTTCGTCATCCTCGCCCTGCTGGTGCCGCTGACGGTGGCGGGCCTCGCCCGCGTCGGCGGCTGGGACGGGCTCAAGCAGAAGATCACGGCCGCGGCGGCCGGCAACACCGACCAGTTGCACTCGTGGCCCGGCACGTCGCTGACGGAGATCGCGAACCCCACGCTGTCGGTGATCGGCATCGTGTTCGGCCTGGGCTTCGTGCTCTCGTTCGGCTACTGGACGACGAACTTCGCCGAGGTCCAGCGCGCGCTGTCGGCCCGCAACATGTCGGCCGCCCGCCGCACCCCGATCATCGCGGCCTTCCCGAAGGCGCTGATCCCACTGGTCGTGGTGGTGCCCGGCATGGTCGCCGGCGTGCTCGTCCCGCAGATCACCGCGCTCAAGGCGGGCGGCGACTCCGGCGGCATCACCTACAACAACTCGCTGACGCTGCTGATGAACGAGGTGCTGCCCAACGGCCTGCTGGGCGTGGCGCTCGCCGGCCTGCTGGCGTCGTTCATGGCGGGCATGGCGGCCAACGTCAGCTCGCTCAACACCGTGTTCACCTACGACCTCTGGCAGGACTGGATCCGGCCGGGCCGCAGCGACCGCTACTACCTGCAGGTCGGCCGGCTGGTCACGGTGGTGGGCTGCATCCTGGCGATCGGGGCGGCGTTCCTGGCCGGCAGCTACTCCAACATCACCGACTACATCCAGGCCCTGTTCAGCTTCTTCAACGCCCCGCTGTTCGCGATCTTCATCCTGGGCCTGTTCTGGAAGCGGATGACCGGCACGGCGGGCTGGACGGGGTTGGTGGCCGGCACCATCGCCGCCGTCGTCATCGATGTGCTCACCCGCGTCAATGTGCTGGAACTCTCCAGCCAGGCCGGAAGCTTCGTCGGCGCCGCGGCGGCGTTCGTGGTGGGCGTCGCGGTGGCCGTCGCGGTCTCGATGGTGACGCAGCCCAAGCCCGACTCCGAGCTCGTGGGGCTCACCTGGTCGCTCACCCCGAAGGAGTCGCGCGAGCACACCACCACCGGTGAGGACGCCGGCTGGTTCCGCTCGCCGGTCACGCTCGGCGTGATCGTGATCGTGCTCATCATCGTGCTGTACTTCGTGGTCTGACGGGAGAACGTGATGTCCGACAAGGAACCTGTGGATACGGACGCGGTCCGGAGCGCGTCGTCGGCGCTGTTCGACCTGCGCACCGTCATCGCGATCCTGTTCCTGGTCTACGGCGTGGTGCTGACGGTGATGGGCTTCGTCTCCGACACGCCCGCGGAGCTGGCCAAGTCCGGAGGGATCGACATCAACCTCTGGTCCGGCATCGTCATGATCGTGATCGGGGCGGGGTTCGTGGCGTGGGCGCTGCTGCGCCCGCTCAAGCCGCCGGTGGCCGACGAGGCCGAGTGAGGGGGACGCAGGTCCACGGTGACCTGCGCCCGGGGTGCGTCAGCGCGGAAGGGTCAGCGCGGAAGGGTCAGCGCGGAAGGGTCAGCGCGGGACGCGGGGGTTGAACGCGTACAGGGTCCAGTCGTCGATGCGGCGCAGGGCGCGGCGGAGACGGACGGTCATGATGTGGTCGGTCCTTCCTGAGAGGTCGTCGTGCTCGTACACCTAGTTCATCGCACGGGGGAGCTGAATCGTTCCAGATGATCAGGTGGGCTGGCTCACGAGCGGGTGGGAGTTCGTTCGTGGTGGGTTCGGGGGGTTCGCCGATGATCAGGTGAGGCCCCTCTCGGCGGGGTCCCGATCGCCGCGCAGTTAGGGTGGTGGCATCGACCAAGGAGAGAAGTAGGTGTTCGCGCTCGTCGTCGCACACCTCGCCGTGGCCGGGTTGCTCCCTCTGGTGTCCGCCCGCAGCAGGCGGGCCGCGTTCCTTGCCGCGGCCGTCCTGCCTGCGGTGACGTTGGTCTGGGCGCTGCTGAACCTCGGCCCGGCCCTGCACGGCGGGATCGACGCGACCACCGCGTGGGCCCCGGCGCTGGGCCTGACGGTGAGCTTCCGGCTCGACGCCCTCGCGCTGGCGATGATCGTGCTGGTGTCCGGTGTCGGCGCCGTGATCCTCGTGTACTGCGTCGGCTACTTCGGCGACTCGCCCGACGGCACCCGCAACGCCGCGCTGCTGCTGGCCTTCGCCGGCGCGATGCTGGGCCTGGTGCTCGCCGACGACCTCCTGACGCTCTACGTGTTCTGGGAGCTCACGTCGGTGGCGTCGTTCCTGCTGGTCGGGCAGTCGGGGGCGGACCGGGCGGCCCGGCGCGCCGCGGTGCAGGCGCTGCTCGTCACGGTGTTCGGCGGGCTCGCGATGCTGCTGGGCTTCATCCTGCTCGGCGAGGCGGCGGGCACCTACCGGATCTCGGAGATCCTGGCGAGCCCCCCGACCGGCGGCACCGTGCCGGTGGCGCTGGTGCTGATCCTGCTGGGCGCGTTCACGAAGTCGGCGCAGCTGCCGTTCCACCCGTGGCTGCCCGCGGCGATGGCCGCGCCCACCCCGGTGAGCGCCTACCTGCACGCCGCGTCCATGGTGAAGGCTGGCGTGTACCTCGTCGCCCGGCTCTCGCCCGCCTTCGCCGGCGAGCTCGCGTGGTGGCTGCCGATCGTCGTCGCCGGGCTGGGCACGATGCTCATCGGGGGCTTCCGGGCGCTGCGCGAGACCGACCTCAAGCGCGTGCTCGCGTTCGGCACGGTCAGCCAGCTCGGGTTCCTCATGGTGCTGTTCGGCGCGGGCAGCCGCGTGGCCTCGTACGCGGGCGTCGCGATGCTGCTGGCGCACGGGCTGTTCAAGGCCCCGCTGTTCATGACGGTCGGCACCATCGACCACTCCACGGGCACCCGCGACCTGCGCGAGCTCTCCGGCCTGTGGACGTCGATGCGCGGGACGGCGGTCGCGGCGGCACTGGCGGCGCTGTCGATGGCGGGCATCCCGCCCCTGCTCGGGTTCGTCGGCAAGGAGGCTGCGTTCGAGGCGCTCCTGCACGACAGCCTCCCCGCGGCGCTGGGGATCCTCGTCGGCTCGGTCCTCACCGTGGCCTACAGCGCGCGGTTCCTGTGGGGGGCGTTCGCGACCAGGCCGGGCGTGGCGCCGACCCCGGTCCACGCGCCCGATGCACTGCTCACCGGGCCCACCTGGCTCTGCGCGCTGGCCGGGCTCGTGCTCGGCGTGGCCAACCCGGTCGTCGACGCGCTGGCCGCGCCGTACGCCACCGCCTACCCGGGCGAGGACTACCACCTCGCGCTCTGGCACGGCCTCGGCCTGCCGCTGCTGTTCTCCGCGATCGCCGTGGTGGGCGGCCTGCTGGTGTTCCGCGCGCCGCTGCCCGAGCGGCGCTCCCCGCTCGACGCCCAGCGCGGGTACGACGGCCTCATCGCCGGTCTCGGCCGGGTCGCCACCGGCGTGACGGGCCGGCTGCAGGTCGGGTCGCTGCCGTTCTACCTGGGCACGATCCTCGTCGTCGTGATCCTGCTCCCGGGAATCGCGACGCTGGTGGGCGGCGTGTGGCCGGCCGACCAGCCGCTCTTCTCCGCCGCCCTGCAGCTGCCGCTGGGGTTCGCCGCGGCCGTCGCGGCGGTGGCCGTGGTACGGGCCCGGCGCCGGTTCACCGCGGTGCTGCTCGTCGGCGTCATCGGGTACGCCGTCGGTGGCCTGTTCATCGTCGACGGCGCCCCCGACCTCGCGCTCGCACAGTTCCTCGTGGAGACGCTGTCGCTGGTGGTGTTCGTGTTCGTGCTGCGGCGCCTGCCGGCGCACTTCACCGAGTCGGAGAAGCCGTCGCGGCGGGCCTGGGTGCCGAAGGCGGTCATCGCCTCGGTCGGCGGCGTCGCCGTGGCCGGGATGGCCGTGGTGGCCTCGGCCGGGCGCACCGCGCCGCCCGTGGCCAGCGGTGACTACTTCAGGCTGGCGCCCGCCGGGGCCGGCGCCGACAACGTGGTGGCCGCGATCATCGTCGACTTCCGGGCACTGGACACGGTCGGCGAGATCGGCGTGCTGTTCATCGCCGCCGCCGGCGTGGCGAGCCTGGTGCTGGCCACGCGCTACGACCGGCGCGGCCGGGCCGGCCAGAGCTCGCCGGAGCACGAGAAGGACGTGGCCGGGTGAGCGGGCTTGCGAGCGGATCACTGTCGCAGCGCCTCGAGGGAGTGCGATGACCCTCCTGGGCGGTGTGACGCGGGCGCTGTTCCCCACCGTGCTCGTCTTCTCGCTCTACCTGCTGCTCGTCGGCCACTACGGCCCCGGGGGCGGGTTCGCGGCCGGGCTCGTCGCGGGGCTGGCGTTCGTGCTGCGCCACATCGCCACCGGGTCCGCCGCACTGGGCGTGCGGCCGCCCGTCGTCATCGGGACGGGGCTGCTGGTGGCCCTGCTCGCCGCGCTCGCCCCGGTCGCGTTCGGCGCGCCGGTGCTGGCCACCACCAAGCTGGCCGCCGACCTCCCGCTGCTCGGCCCGGTGTCGGTGCAGACCAGCCTGTTCCTCGACGTCGGCGTGTACCTGCTCATCGTCGGCGTCGTGGTGGACCTGCTGCGCTCGCTCGGTGCCGGCATCGAGCGCGACATGCGGGACGAGGGGGAGCGGTGATGGTGACGATCAACCTGGCGATGGCCGTGCTGATCGCCGTCCTCTACGCGGTCGGGTTCTTCCTGCTCATGCAGCGCTCGCTGATGCGCGTGCTGATCGGTGTGGTGGTGCTCGGCCACGGCACGAACCTGCTGCTGCAGCTGGTGGGCGGGCCGCCCGGGCGCGCGCCGATCGTGGGGTCGGCCCCCAACGACGCGTTCGCCGACCCGCTGCCCCAGGCGCTGGCCCTGACCGCCGTCGTCATCACGTTCGCGCTCACCACGTTCCTGCTCGCGCTGGGCTACCGGTCGTTCGTGCTGGTCGGGCACGACGAGGTGCAGGACGACGTCGAGGACGCCCGCATCGCGCGCCAGCAGATCCAGGACGACGAGCCATGAGCGGGCTCGCGAGCGAATCATCGGCGCTGGGCACACTCCTGACCCTGCCGGTGCTGCTGCCGATGCTCGGCGCCGCGCTCACCGTGGTGGGCAGCCGCTCGGCGGCCCTGCAACGGATCGTGGGCATCGTCGTGCTGGTGGCCGTGGCGGCCATCGCCGCGGTGCTGCTCGTCGTCGCCGACCACAGCGGTCCGATCGTCGAGGATCTGGGCGGCTGGGCCGCGCCCATCGGCATCGCGCTGGTGGCCGACCGGCTCTCGGCGCTCCTGCTGCTGGTCTCCACGCTCGTGACGCTCGCGGTGCTGGTCTACGCGATCGACCAGCGCATCACCGACTACGGCCGTGGCACGGCCAGCACCACGTTCCACCCGATGTACCTGATGCTCTGCGCCGGCGTGTCGCTGGCGTACCTCACCGGCGACCTGTTCACGCTGTTCGTGGCGTTCGAGCTGATGCTCACCGCGTCCTACGTGCTGATCACGCGGCGCACCAGCGCGAAACGGATCCGCGCGGGCATGACGTACGTGATCGTCAGCCTGATGTCGTCGCTGCTGTTCCTCACGGCCGTCGCGTTGGTCTACGCGGCCACCGGCACGGTGAACTTCGCCGCGCTCGCCGGCCGGATGGAGCTGATCCCGCCCGGCCTGCGCACGATCCTCGGGCTGATGCTGCTGGTGGTGTTCGGGATCAAGGCGGCGATCGTGCCGCTGCACTTCTGGCTGCCCGACAGCTACCCCAACGCCCCCGGCCCGGTCGCGGCGCTGTTCGCGGGCCTGCTGACGAAGGTCAGCTTCTACGCACTGCTGCGCACCCAGACGCTGCTGTTCCCGCGCGAGGGCCCGTGGACGCTGATGCTGGTGCTGGCCGTCCTGACGATGCTGGTGGGCGCCCTGGGGGCGTTGGCGCAGAACGACCTCAACCGGCTGCTGTCGTTCCTGCTCGTCAGCCACATCGGGTTCATGCTGTTCGGGCTGGCCGTGTTCGACGCGGCGTCGGTGTCGGGGGCGGCGCTGTACGCGGCGCACCACATCACGGTCCTCGCCACGCTGTTCCTGGTCAGCGGTCTGATCACGCGGCGCACCGGCACCGTGGCGCTGGACAGGATGGGTGGCCTGCTGCACGAGGCGCCGGTGCTGGCCGTGCTGTTCGCGATCCCCGCGCTGACGCTGGCCGGGATCCCGCCGACGGCCGGCTTCGTCGCGAAGCTGGGGCTGCTGCAGGCCGGTGCGGCCGCGGGGCCGTGGCCGGCCGTCGTCGCGGGCGTGGTGATCCTCGCGAGCCTCCTGACGCTCTACGCGCTGGTCCGCGTGTGGGTGCGGGTGTTCTGGGGCGGGGTGAAGCCGCCGATTCCCGACGACGACCCGAACGACGAGGTGGCCGTCGGCACCGCGCGCTCGTCCGTGCCGATGTACGCCGCCACGGCGGGCCTGATCGCGGCCAGCCTGGCGATCGCGGTGTTCGCCGGGCCGCTGTCGGCCCTGACCGGCCGCGCCGGGGCGGACCTGATCAACCGCGAGCCCTACATCGCGGCCGTGCTGGGAACGTCCCGGTGACCGCCCCGATGACCGTCCCGCGGATCGGTGGGGCGCGGTGAAGGTCTCGTCGGTCGTCTGGTTGACGCTGGTCTGGGTGCTGTTGTGGGGCACGTTCACGCCGCTGACGCTGGTCGGGGGAGTGGTGGTGGCGGTGCTCGTGCTGTGGGTCGCGCGGCAGGCGCCGTCGACCGACCGGTTGCCGGTGCGCCCGCTGCGGCTGCTGGCGCTGGTCGGCTACCTGGTCTACGACCTGCTCGTCTCCGGCGCGGAGGTGAGCTGGCAGGTGCTGCGCCACGGGCCACGGGCCTGCGGGGCGATCATCTCCGTGCCGCTGCTGACCTCGTCGGAACGGGTGGTGACGCTCATGGCGAGCGCGCTGTCCCTGGCACCGGGGGCCATGGCGCTGGAGATCGACCACGACGCCGGCGTCTGGTACGTCTACGCCCTGGGTCCGCGGGGCGCCTCCGACGTCGAGAGGACGTGGCTGCGCACGATGGACGTGCAGCGCCGCGTGCTCGCGACGTTCGGCACGCCCGAGGAGCTCGCCCGCGTCCGGCGGCTGATCGAGGAGCGGGTGGCATGACGGTCGTGTTCGTGATCGTGCTCGTCATGCTGGTCGGCGCCGGCCTGCTGACGCTGGTGCGCCTGTTGCGGGGGCCCGAGACGCTGGACCGCATCGTGGCGCTCGACGTCTTCGTCATCCTCATCGTCGCCGGCGCGTCGGTGTACGTGGCCTTCTTCCAGGACGGCTCCAACATCCCGCTGATCGCGGCGGTGGCGCTGGTCGGGTTCGTCGGCTCGGCCACCGCGTCCCGGCTGGCCGAGCGGCGCAGGAGGCACCGGTGATCACCGACGTCGTGTCCGCGGTGCTGATGCTCGCCGGCGCCCTGTCGTGCCTGCTCGGCGCCCTCGGGCTGGTGCGGCTGCCCAGCCTGCTCTCCCGGCTGCAGGCCGCCACCAAGCCGCAGACGCTGGGCCTGTTCCTTGTCCTCGCCGGCACGGCATTGCGCGTGGACCTGAAGAGCGCCGCCACGTTGCTGCTGGTCGGGCTGTTCCAGGTGATCACCGCGCCGGTGATCTCGCAGATCGTCGGACGGTCGGTGCACCGCAGTGGCGGCGTGCGGCCGGAGGTGCTGGTGGTGGACGAACTGGCCGAGGAGCGGCCGCAGGACCGGCCCTCCTAGGGTGGTCCCGTGCCCCTCTACGCCCTCGGTGACTCGGAACCGGACATCCATCCCGACGCCTACGTCCACCCGGACGCCGTGGTGATCGGCAACGTGACGATCGGTGCGGAGTCGACGATCTGGCCCACCGCGGTGCTGCGCGGCGACGACGGCGAGATCCGCGTCGGTGCCCGCAGCAGCATCCAGGACGGGTCGATCATCCACTGCACCGCCACGCAGCCGACCGTCATCGGCGACGAGGTGACGGTGGGCCACAACGTGCACATCGAGGGCGCCGTCATCGCCGACCACGCGCTGATCTCGTCGGGATCGGTGGTGCTCAACGGCTCCTCGGTGGGCGACGGTGCGATCGTCGCGGCCGGGGCGGTCGTGTCGCCGAAGACCGAGGTGCCCGCCCGCAGGATGGCGCTGGGGGTCCCGGCGCGCGTGCGCGAGGGTTACGAGGTGCCCGAGGGTGCGTTCGCCTACGCCGTGTCGTCGTACGTCCAGCGCGGCAAGCGCTTCCGTTCCGAGCTGCGTCGTCTGGAGGGGTGATGGCCAAGCCGCTGGAAGAGGTCGTCGAGGCCGGGTGGGCGCGCGCGCTCGCCCCCGTCGCGCAGGAGATCGCCGACATGGGCGACTTCCTGCGCGCGGAGATCGCCGCCGGTCGTCGTTACCTGCCGGCCGGGGCGAACGTGCTGCGCGCGTTCACCCAGCCCTTCGACGACGTGCGCGTGCTCATCGTCGGCCAGGACCCGTACCCGACGCCCGGCCACGCCGTCGGCCTGTCGTTCTCGGTGTCGCCGCAGACGCGCCCCGTGCCGCGCTCGCTGGCCAACATCTTCAAGGAGTACTCCGAGGACCTGGGCCACCCGACGCCCTCCACGGGCGATCTCACGCCGTGGGCCGACCAGGGCGTGCTGCTGCTCAACCGCTGCCTGACCGTGTCGCCCGGCCAGCCGGCGTCGCACCGCGGGAAGGGCTGGGAGGTGGTCACCGAGCAGGCCATCCGCGCGCTCGTCGAGCGGGACGCGGAGCCGCTCGTGGCCATCCTGTGGGGCAGCGACGCGCGCAAGCTCGTGCCGCTGATGCCCGACGTGCCGGTGGTGGAGTCGGCGCACCCGAGCCCCATGTCGGCCGACCGCGGCTTCTTCGGCTCGCGCCCGTTCAGCCGGGCCAACGAGATGCTGGAGGAGATCGGCGGCGACCCGGTGGACTGGAAGCTGCCGTAGAACGCACGGAACCCCCGTCCGGTGCTGCTGGGCGGGGGTTCCGTGCGTGCTGGATGCGCTCAGGCGCGGGCGACCTTGCCGGCCTTGAGGCAGGAGGTGCACACGTTCATGCGCTGACGGTTGCCACCGTTGATGCGGGCCCGAACGGTCTGGATGTTCGGGTTCCACCGGCGGTTGGTACGGCGGTGCGAGTGCGAGACGGACATGCCGAAGCCCGGACCCTTGCTACAGACGTCGCAGACGGCAGCCACGTCGAACTCCTCGGGTAGACGTACAAGAAGCCGGGCAGGACACCCGGTCGCAATGAGCCAGGGTACCTGCGCCGTCCGGCGGGGTGCACACCACCCGGTCGCTACGCTCGCCCCTGTGCCCCCGCTGATCGACTCGCACCTCCTCGTCGGCTGGGCACGCGCCGCCACCGACGCCCTGGAACGGCACTGCGCAGAGGTCGACCGGATCAACGTCTTCCCCGTGCCCGACGGCGACACCGGCACGAACCTGCTGCTCACGATGCGTGCGGCGCTCGACGCGGTGCGCCGGCTGCCCGACGGGCGCGACGCGCCGACCGTCGCCACGGCCATGGCCCGCGGCGCGCTGCTGGGCGCCCGCGGCAACTCCGGGGTGATCCTCTCGCAGGTGCTGCGCGGGGTGGCGGAGGCCGTCGCCGGGGCCCGCGCCCCGCTCGACGGTGCCGTGCTCGCCGACGCGCTGGCCCGCGCCCGCAGGCTCGCCGCCGCCGCGTTCGACGATCCGCGGGAGGGCACGGTCCTGACGGTGCTGGCCGCGGCGGCGCGGGCGGCCACCGGCACGGCGCTGCTCGACCGGGTCGCCGCGGCGGCCACCGACGGCGCCGCCCGCGCCGTGGCGGGCACCACGGCGCAGCTGCCGGAGCTGGCCCGCGCCGGGGTCGTCGACGCGGGCGGGCTGGGGCTGTTCCTCGTCCTCGACGCGCTCGACGGGCTGCTCAACGGCCACCCGTCCGCCGCCGTCCTGCCCGTCGCCGCGGCGGTGGCGGCCCGGGGGAGCGACGCGCTGACCGCCGCGCGCGAGGCCGGCTCCGACGCGTTCGACTACGAGGTGATGTACCTGCTCGACGCCGACCCCGAGGCCGTCGTCGTGCTGCGGGCGGCGCTCGCACCGCTGGGTGACTGCGTGGCCGTCGTCGGCGACGGGGACGGGCTGTGGAACGTGCACGTGCACTGCAACGACGTCGGCGCGGCGATCGAGGCGGGCGTGGTGGCGGGCCGCCCGCACCGCATCACCGTCGTCCGGTTCGCCGACCAGCCCGGACCGGGCCGAGCGGAGCGGTTCGTGCGGTCGCGGGCGGTGCTGATGGTCGTCACCGGGGCGGAGGTGGCCGTGCTGGCCCGCTCGGCGGGGGCGTCGGTGATCGAGCGGGAGCCCGGCGAGAGCGTCACCGAGGCCGAGCTGGTGGCCGCGCTGGCCGGCACGCTGGCCCAGCACGTCGTCCTGCTGCCCGACGACTCCGAGCTCACCGCCGTGGCCGAACGTGCCGCCTCGGCGGCCCGTCGCGAGGGCCAGGACGTGCTCGTGCTGCCCACGGCGTCGGTGCTGCAGGGGCTCTCGGCGCTGGCCGTCCACGATCCGGAGCGGCGCCCGGGCGAGGACGTCGTCGCGATGGCCGAGGCGGCCGCCGGCACCCGGACGGCCGGGCTGATGGTGGCCGAGTCCGAGGCGCTGACGTTCGCGGGCCGCTGCGAGCCCGGTGACGTGCTGGGCATCGCCGACGGGGAGGTCGTCGTCATCGCCCCGGACCTCGCTGTCGGTGCCCTGTGGTTGGCTCACCGCATGCTCCTCGCGGGAGGCGAGATCGTCACGGCGCTGCTGGGTCGGGACGCCGACGACGCGCTCGCCGAGGGGCTGGCGGCCGACCTGCGCCGCAGCCACCCCGAGGTCGACGTCGTCGTCCACCGGGGCGGGCAGACCGACTATCCGCTGGTGCTGGGGGTGGAGTAGCAGTGCCCGAGATCGACATGCTGTCGCCGTTGAAGCCGGTGCTGGGCAAGGCGGCCGAGCTGCTGGCCAAGCAGCTCGAGATCCACACCGTCGGCGATCTGGTGCGCCACTACCCCCGCCGCTACGTCGACCGCGGCAAGCTCACCGACATCGCGGGGCTGGAGCTGGGCGAGCACGCCACGATCATCGCTTTGGTGGAGAAGACCACGATGCGCGACATGCGCAACCGCCGCGGCACCATGCTGCAGGTGGTGCTGCGCGACGAGAAGGGCGCCACGCTCGACGCCACGTTCTTCAACGGCCACAAGGTCAAGCACTTCATCCACCCGGGCGTGCGGGCGGTGTTCTCCGGCAAGGTCGGGGTGTTCAACAAGAAGCTGCAGCTCACCCACCCGCAGTTCGACCCCCTCGACGAGGCCGACGAGATCCGCCCGTTCATCTCGGTCTACCCGGCCACCGGCAAGATCACCTCGCAGGAGATCGCGCGCTGCGTGCGGCAGGTGCTCGACGTCCGGGACGGTGGTGGGCGGGTCGAGGTCACCGATCCCTTGCCGGGGTCGCTGCGGCAGCGCGAGGGGCTCGCCGAGCTGGGCCGGGCGCTGCGGCGCATCCACGTGCCGGAGTCCGAGGCCGACTACCACGCGGCGCGCAACCGGCTGGTCTGGGACGAGGCGCTCGGCGTCCAGCTCGCGCTGGCCCTGCGCCGCCAGGCCGCCGTCTCCAAGCCCGCCGCCGCGTGCCCGCCGCGCAGGGGTGCCCTGCTCGACGCGTTCGACGCGCGGCTGCCGTTCACGCTCACCCCGGGACAGCAGGAGGTCGGCGCGGAGATCGCGGCCGACCTGGCGCTGCGGCACCCGATGAACCGGCTCGTGCAGGGCGACGTGGGCGCGGGCAAGACGGTCATCGCGCTGCGGGCGATGCTGCAGGCCGTCGACGCCGGGCGGCAGGCCGCGATGCTCGCCCCCACGGAGACCCTCGCCGCCCAGCACGCGCGCTCGCTCCGCACCATGCTGGGCCCGCTGGCGCAGGCCGGTGAGCTGGGCGCGGCCGAGCACGCCACCAGCATCACGCTGCTCACCGGCTCGCTCGGGGCCAAGGCCAAGCGCAAGGCGCTGCTCGACGCGCAGTCGGGTGAGGCGGGCATCGTCGTGGGCACCCACGCGCTCATCCAGGACCGTGTCGGGTTCGCCGAGCTCGGTCTCGTCGTCGTCGACGAGCAGCACCGGTTCGGTGTGGAGCAGCGTGACGCCCTGCGCGGCCGCGGCGGCGATCTCGCCCCCCACATGCTGGTCATGACGGCCACACCGATCCCGCGCACCGTCGCGATGACGGTGTACGGCGACCTGCAGATCTCGTCGCTGCGGGAGCTGCCGGAGGGGAGATCCCCGATCAGCACCACGGTGGTGCCGCTGGCGGAGAAGCCCAGCTGGTTCGCCAGCATCTGGCGGCGCGTGCGCGAGGAGGTGGCGGCGGGCCACCAGGCGTACGTCGTGTGCCCGCGCGTGGGCGACGTCGACCCACAGGACCTGATCGACACCGAGGATCCCGACATCGGCGCCGACTCCGACGACGGCGGCGCCCGCCGGCCCCCGATGGCGGTGCTGGAGGTCGCCCCGAAGCTGGTGGAGGGCCCCCTGGAGGGCCTGCGCATCGCGATCCTGCACGGCAAGATGCCGCCCGACGAGAAGGACGCCGTGATGCGCGCCTTCGAGCGCCACGAGCTGGACGTGCTCGTGGCCACCACCGTCATCGAGGTCGGCGTGGACGTCCCCAACGCCACGGCCATGGTCATCCTCGACGCCGACCGGTTCGGCCTCTCCCAGCTCCACCAGCTCCGCGGCCGCGTGGGCCGGGGGTCGGCGCCCGGGGTGTGCCTGCTGGTCACCGACATGCCAGCGGCCACGGCGGCCCGCGAGCGCCTCGACGCGGTGGCCGGCACCACCGACGGCTTCGTGTTGGCCCAGCTCGACCTGGAGCTGCGCCGGGAGGGCGACGTGCTGGGCTCGATGCAGTCCGGCCGCCGCTCCGGCCTGCGCCTGCTGAGCCTGCTCAAGCACGCGGAGATCATCGCCAAGGCCCAGGTGTACGCGGGCGACATCGTGGAGCAGGACCCGGGCCTCGTCCGCCACCCCGGCCTCTTCGCACTGGTGGGGGAGACGGTGGGCGACGAGGAGCGCGCGGCCTACCTCGACAAGGTCTGACCCCAGCGAGTCGGGCGGTACATGCGCGCGAGTCGGGGCCTGAATGTGCGCGAGTCGGGGCCTCGGTGCGACCGAGTCGGGCTGCTGATGCGGACGGCACCGTGGGTGGCCACCAGGCCGGTGGTCACCCGGATGCCACCGCAGCCGGCTGCGAGTTCGCCGTCTCGCCGAGCGAGTTCGCCGTGACGCCGCGCGGCCCCGGCGGCGCGGCCGCCGAGGGGATCGTGATCGTCAGGAGTGGGCACCGGCGGCCACATCTGGCCTTCCCTGCCCGCTCCTGGCGATCGTGGGACGGTGGGACCAGAGGCTCCACCGGCACCTCGGTGCCTCGGGGGCCCGACCGTCGGTCGGCCGGGCGGACCCCGATGTGCGCTACGGCCAACTCGCACGGCCGGATGGTGAACTGCACGCGGACCGCGACTCGCGCGCACGCAGGCCGCGACTCGCGCGCACTCGGGCCGCGACTCGCGCCCACGCAGGCCGCGACTCGCCCGCACTGAGGGCCCGACGCGCGCGCACGCAGGCCCCGACTCGCGCGCGCGGAAAGCCCGACTCGCGGGGGTGGAGCGGCGAACCCCCGCCGCGTCGGACCGCTCGACTCGCCCTGGGGATGGCCTCAGGCGGGGAGGGCGCCTCTCGCCGCCTCGTCCAGGGCCGTCTGCGCCGGCAGCGGGACGTGCAGCACGCCGGCCTTGTCGAGTTTTCCCAGCTCCGAGCGGGCCCGGGCGTAGGCCGCGAGGCGTTCGGCGTCGTTGTCGGAATCGCGGGCCGTGGTGAGGAGCTTGATCACCCGCTCCACCGTGCTCCGCTCCGCCGGGCTCAGGCCCGAGAGCCGGATGCGTTCGGCGGCGTCGCGGGCGGCGCGCCAGGCGCGCTCCGCGCGGTCGACGGCCGCCACGAACTGCGAGGCGTGGGTGCCGCCGGGGAAGCGGTCGGTCTCCAGCGCCTGGGCCTCGGCGAACGCGTCGACGAAGCGGGCGGTGCTGGCCACCGACACGTCGGCCAGCGCGGGCAGGCGCAGCACCTGCATGGCGTCGCACTCGTAGGCGGCGTACTCCGTGCGCAGCCCGTGGAACCGACGCTGGGCGTGGGCCCACACCCGGTCGGGCCGGGGCGCGGCCGCAGGCCGGGCGGGCAGAGGAGCGGTGCCGGCCGCACCCCCGCGGCGCAGGGCGGCCCGCCGCTTGCTGCGGCGCACCAGCACGAACGCGATGGTGCCGACGGTGAGGGCCGGGGCGGCCAGGGCCACGAGGACCACGATGCCGATCGACACGCCCACCGTGGCGAGGAACGCGGCGATGAACTCCTCGCCGCCGCTCATGGCCGGGATGAGGATCAGCAGCAGCAGCGCGAACGGCAGCGCACTGCGGTGCCGCTGGCGCCGCGCCCACGCCGCCTCGCGCTGCCGTCTGCCCTCGGCGTAGGCCCGCGCGTAGCCCGGAGGCACGCCGCCGTACGACGGGGAACCGTAGGCGGGCCGGCGTGGGTGGTGGCGCACATCTCCTTGGTACCCGAAGTCGGGGGTCGCTCGCACGGTCCGAACGAGTGTCCACAGGTACGGTTCGGGCCGATCATGTCGTCAGAAGGGAGCAACCGTGTTCGAGAAGGTGTTGGTCGCCAACCGGGGCGAGATCGCCATCCGGGCGTTCCGGGCGGCCTACGAGCTCGGGGTGTCCACGGTTGCGGTGTTCCCCTACGAGGACCGCAACTCGCTGCACCGCGCGAAGGCCGACGAGTCGTACCAGATCGGTGAACCCGGCCATCCCGTCCGCGCGTACCTGTCGGTGGACGAGGTCATCAAGGCCGCCCGCAAGGCCGGCGCCGACGCCATCTATCCGGGCTACGGGTTCATGTCCGAGAACCCGGACCTCGCCCAGGCCTGCGAGGACGCCGGCATCACGTTCGTCGGCCCGCCCGCGGCGGTGCTGCACCTGACGGGCAACAAGTCCCGCGCGATCGCCGCCGCCCGCGAGGCCGGCGTCAACGTGCTGCAGTCCTCCGAGCCCGGCACCGACGTCGACGCGCTGGTCGCCGCCGCCGCCGACATCGGCTTCCCGATCTTCGTCAAGGCCGTGGCCGGCGGCGGCGGGCGCGGCATGCGACGCGTCCAGGAGCCCGGCGAGCTGCGTGAGGCCATCGAGGCCGCCATGCGCGAGGCCGAGTCGGCGTTCGGGGACGCCACGGTGTTCGTCGAGCAGGCGGTGGTGAACCCGCGCCACATCGAGGTGCAGATCCTCGCCGACGCCGACGGCAACGTCGTGCACCTCTACGAGCGCGACTGCTCGGTGCAGCGGCGCCACCAGAAGGTCATCGAGATCGCGCCCGCGCCGAACCTCGACCCCGACATCCGCGCGAAGATCTGCGACGACGCGGTGAAGTTCGCCCGCGCCATCGGCTACGTCAACGCCGGCACCGTGGAGTTCCTGCTCGACGAGCGCGGCGAGCACGTGTTCATCGAGATGAACCCGCGCATCCAGGTGGAGCACACCGTCACCGAGCAGGTCACCGACCGCGACCTCGTGATCGCGCAGCTGCGCATCGCGTCCGGGAAGACGCTGCCGGAGCTGAACCTCACCCAGGACCAGGTGACGTGCACCGGCGCGGCGCTGCAGTGCCGCGTGACCACCGAGGACCCCTCCAACGGCTTCCGCCCCGACACCGGCACGATCAGCAACTACCGCTCCCCGGGCGGCCCCGGCGTCCGCCTCGACGGCGGCACCACGCACACGGGCGCCGAGGTCAGCGCCCACTTCGACTCGATGCTGGTCAAGCTGACCTGCAACGGCCACGACTTCCCCAACGCCGTGCGGCGCGCGCGCCGGGCGATCGCGGAGTTCCGGATCCGCGGGGTCTCCACCAACCTGCCGTTCATCGCCGCAGTGCTGGCCGACCCGGACTTCCAGGAGGGCCGGGTCACCACCAGCTTCATCGAGGAGCGCCCGGAGCTGCTGCGCGCCCGGCGGCCGGCCGACCGCGGCACCCGGATCCTGAACTACCTGGCCGAGATCACCGTCAACCGCCCCAACGGGCCGCGGCCGCAGGTCGTGGAGCCGGTGGACAAGCTCCCGCAGTGCGACGTGGGCGCGCCGGTGCCGGACGGCTCGCGGCAGCTGCTGCGGGAGCTCGGGCCGGAGGGGTTCGCGGCGGCGCTGCGGAAGCAGACGGCGGTGGCCGTCACCGACACCACGTTCCGCGACGCGCA
This sequence comes from Pseudonocardia sp. 73-21, assembly GCF_001899645.1. Classification (GTDB taxonomy): domain Bacteria; phylum Actinomycetota; class Actinomycetes; order Mycobacteriales; family Pseudonocardiaceae; genus Pseudonocardia. Next base: position 17,053 of record NZ_MKVV01000046.1, read on the forward strand.
CCAGTCGCTGCTGGCCACGCGGGTGCGCAGCCGCGACCTGCTGGCCGTCGCCCCGTACGTCGCGCGGACGGCGCCGCAGCTGCTGAGCCTCGAGTGCTGGGGCGGCGCCACGTACGACGTCGCGCTGCGCTTCCTCAACGAGGACCCGTGGGACCGGCTGGCCGCGATCAGCGGGACCGTGCCCAACATCTGCACGCAGATGCTGCTGCGCGGGCGCAACACCGTCGGCTACACCCCGTACCCCCTGGAGGTGACCGACGCCTTCGTCGAGGAGGCCGCGACGACCGGGATGGACATCTTCCGCATCTTCGACGCCCTCAACGACGTCAACCAGATGCGCCCGGCCATCGACGCCGTACGGGCCACCGGGACGTCGGTCGCGGAGGTGGCGCTCTGCTACACCGGCGACCTGTCCGACCCCGGCGAGACGCTCTACACGCTCGACTACTACCTGCGCCTGGCCGAGCAGATCGTGGCCGCGGGCGCGCACGTCCTCGCGATCAAGGACATGGCCGGGCTGCTGCGTCCGCCGGCGGCGAAGAAGCTGGTCACGGCGCTGCGCGAGCGGTTCGACGTGCCCGTCCACCTGCACACCCACGACACCGCGGGCGGTCAGCTCGCCACGCTGATCGCGGCGATCGACGCGGGTGTGGACGCGGTGGACGCGGCCGTCGCGTCGATGGCGGGCACGACGTCCCAGCCGTCGCTGAGTGCGCTCGTCGCCGCCACCGACCACACCGAGCGCGCCACGGGCCTGTCCCTGCAGGCCGTCGGCGACCTCGAGCCCTACTGGGAGGCCGTCCGCAAGGTCTACGCACCGTTCGAGTCGGGGCTCGCCTCGCCGACCGGCCGCGTCTACCACCACGAGATCCCCGGTGGCCAGCTCTCCAACCTGCGCCAGCAGGCGATCGCGCTCGGCCTGGGCGACCGGTTCGAGCTCATCGAGGACCTCTACGCCGCCGCCGACCGCATGCTGGGCCGGCTCGTGAAGGTCACGCCGTCGTCGAAGGTGGTGGGCGACCTCGCCCTGCACCTGGTCGGCGCGGGCGTCGAGGCGAAGGACTTCGAGGCCGAACCCGGCCGGTTCGACGTGCCGGACTCGGTGATCGGGTTCCTGCGCGGCGAGCTGGGCGACCCGCCCGGCGGCTGGCCCGAGCCGTTCCGCACCCGCGCGCTGGAGGGTCGCTCGCCGGCGAAGGCCGCTGTCGAGCTCGACATCGAGGACCGTCGCGGCCTGCGCGACGACCGCCGCCGCACGCTCAACCGCCTGCTGTTCCCGGTTCCGACGAAGGAGTACGAGGCGCACCAGGAGGCCTACGGCGACACCTCGGTGCTCTCCACCAAGGACTTCCTCTACGGCCTGGAGCCCGAGATCGAGCACATCATCGAGCTGGAGCAGGGCGTCACACTGCTGGTGGAGCTGGAGGCCATCTCCGAGGCCGACGAGCGCGGCTACCGCAACGTGCTCGCGACGCTCAACGGCCAGATGCGCCCGGTGTCCATCCGCGACGAGTCGGTGTCCACCGACGTCAAGGTGGCCGAGCGGGCCGACCGCTCCGACCCGAAGCACGTCGCGGCCCCGTTCGCGGGTGTGGTCACGCTGCAGGTGGGGGAGGGCGACAAGGTCGACGCGGGCCAGACGGTGGCCACCATCGAGGCGATGAAGATGGAGGCCAGCATCACCGCGCAGCAGTCCGGGGTGGTGGGCCGGCTGGCGATCGGCAAGGTCCAGCAGGTGGAGGGCGGCGACCTCCTGCTGGAACTGGAGTGACGGCGGGTTGTGCGCGGAAATCAGTGCTGGAGCACTGTTTTCCGCGCACGGGCGGCGGAGCCGCATGACCAGGATCGTGGCCGGGTCCGCCGGCGGGCGGCGGCTCGCCGTGCCGCCGAAGGGCACCCGGCCCACCTCCGACCGGGTGCGGGAGGCGCTGTTCGCCGCCCTCGACCACGACCCAGGCCTCGACGGCTGCGCCGTCCTCGATCTGTGTGCCGGGTCCGGGGCACTCGGACTGGAGGCGCTGTCGCGGGGGGCGGTGCACGCGCTGTTCGTCGAGTCCGACCGCCGCGCCGCCGATGTCCTGCGCCGCAACGTCTCCACGCTCGGGCTGGGCGGCGTCGTCCGGGCCGCACCGGCCGCGGCCGTGCTGGGCACCACCGCCGACCGCCCCTACGACGTCGTGCTGATCGACCCGCCCTACGAGGTGCCCGACGCCGAGATCGCCGGCTGGCTCACCGCCGCCGCGGCCCACGGCTGGCTCGCCGCCGACGCGACCGTCGTGGTGGAGCGCCGGGCGTCGCGCACCGCCTTCCCGTGGCCGCCGCCGCTCGAGTCCGCCCGTGAGCGCCGTTACGGCGACACCGTGCTGCACGTCGCCCACTGTTACGGTTCCGGCTCATGAGGCGCGCCGTGTGTCCCGGCTCCTTCGACCCGCCGACGAACGGTCACCTCGACATCGTCGGCCGCGCGTCGGCGCTGTTCGACGAGGTCGTCGTGGCGGTCGGGATCAACAAGAGCAAGAACCGCATGTTCACCGTCGAGGAGCGCATCTCCATGCTCGAGGAGATCGCGAAGCCGTTCCCCAACGTGACGGTGTCGTCGTTCTCCGGGCTGCTGGTGGACTACTGCCGCGAGCACGACATCCGGGCCATCGTGAAGGGCCTGCGCGCGGTCACCGACTTCGACTACGAGCTGCAGATGGCGCAGATGAACAAGCAGCTCTCGGGTGTCGACACGCTGTTCATGTCGACCAACCCGGAGTGGAGCTTCGTGGCCAGCTCGCTGGTCAAGGAGATCGCCACCTTCGGTGGTGACGTGGCCCACCTGCTGCCCGAGTCCGTACACCACCGGTTGCTGGAGCGCATCGCGGAACGTTCCTGACCACCCGTTCGGAACTTGACACGCGCGGCGGACGCCCAATACGCCGAACGGCGGCCACGCGGTGAGAGGATCACCGACGTGTACCGGGTCTTCGAATCGCTCGACGCGCTGGTCACGGTCGTCGAGGAGGCACGGGGCGTCCCGATGACCTCGAACTGTGTGGTCTCCCGTGGGGATGTCCTCGATCTGCTCGACGACGTGCGCGAAGCGCTGCCGGGCGAGCTCGACGACGCCCAGGACGTGCTCGACCGCCGTGACGAGCTGGTGGACGACGCCACCCAGGAGGCCGAGCAGACGCGCACCAGCGCGAAGCAGGACTCCGAGGAGCTGCTGGCCCGGGCCCGCGACGAGGCCCAGCGGCTCGTCGCCGACGCCCGCGCCGAGGCCGAGCAGACCGTCGCGCAGGCCCGCCACGAGGCGGAGCGCGCCGTGGCCGACGGGCGGGCGCAGTACGCCGAGCTCACCGACCGGGCCCGCGCCGAGGCCGAACGGCTCGCCCAGGCCGGCCGGGCCGCCCACGATCGCTACGTGCTCGACGGCCAGCACGAGCAGGCCCGGCTGGTGTCCCAGTCCGAGGTGGTGCAGGCCGCGCACGCCGAGGCCGCCCGCGTCGTCGATGCCGGCAACGCCGAGTCCGAGCGGCTGCGCCGGGAGTGCGACGGCTACGTCGACGCGAAGCTGGCCGAGTTCGAGGACACCCTGTCCAAGGCGCTGGGCACCGTCAGCCGCGGCCGCAGCCAGCTGTGGCGGGGCGGCGCCCAGAACGGCGTCCCCGCGAGTGCCTCCGTGCGCGGCGGCACCGGCACCGGCATGGACCTCATCGACTGAGGTAAAAGATCACGAACGCCCCTTCTCACGCTCCGTGTCGCGGTAGTCTCCCTGCGTGGCACGGCAGCGGATCGAACCGGATCCGGCGACGTGGTGGGCCCGGTACGGACACCGGCTCGAACCACCTCAGGACGTCGCGGGTGAGGGTCGGGGACATACGGGGGGCGAAGTGGACGGGCCGAGACCGAGCTCAGCCGCCGACCTGACGGGCGACGCGATCCTGCGCGCCCGGCCCGACGAGCCGGCCACCGGCTGGCGCCGGGCGCTGCTGCGGGCCACGGGTGGGCTGGTCAACCCCGGGCCGAGCGCCGAGGAGCTGCGGCGCCGCGACATCCTCCACCGCATCCGCCACCCGCTCCTGCAGTCGCACCGCATCGCGGTCACGTCGATCAAGGGCGGGGTCGGCAAGACCACGGTGGCCACCCTGCTCGGGCTCGTCATGGCCGAGAACCGCGGCGACCGCGTGATCGTCCTGGACGCCAACCCCGACGCCGGCACGCTGGCCGACCGGCTCACCGGCGAGTCGGCCGTCACCGTGCGCGAGCTGCTGCGCGACCTCGACCGCATCCACTCCTGGACCGAGGTGTCGCGCTACACGAGCCTCGCCGGCCGGCTGCAGGTGCTCGCGTCCGAGCAGGACCCTGCGGCGGGTGACGCGTTCAGCCGGGAGGAGTACGAGCACATCTGCGGGCTGCTCGACCGGTTCTTCAACATCATCATCACCGACTCGGGCACCGGGCTGGTGCACTCGGCGATGGAGGGCACGCTCAAGCTGGCCGACAGCGTGATCATCGTCGGGTCGCCCACCGTCGACGGCGCGGGCCGGGCGAGCAAGACCCTCGACTGGCTTCTCGCCCACGGGCACGGGCAGCTCGCGGCCGACGCGGTGGCCGTGCTGTCGTGCGACCGCACGAGCGACGAGGTCGATCGCGCCCGCATCCGCGAGCACTTCACCGCGCGCTGCCGGGCGGTGGTGGAGATCCCGCACGACCCGCATCTCGCCGCGGGCGGCCGCGTCGAGCTGGCCCGGTTGCGTCCCGCCACACGTGACGCCGCTCATGTGCTCGCGGCGCTGATGGCCGACCGTTTCGTCCCCTGACCCGCTCGCCCGCCTGATTCCCGATCACCGTCGCGCTACTGTCCCCGCAGATTCGGGGTCCGGGCGACTGTGCCCGGGAAACGGGGGGGCACCGGTGAGCAGCCGAGAGAGCGACGCGCAGGACCGCACCGACGCCGGGGACGAAGGGGGCGCGGGCGCGTGGTCCACGGAGGGCCGGACGTCGACCGCGGAGGCGCCCACGACCGGCCACGGGCGGAGCGGGGACGACGGCGACGGCCGTGGCCACCCGGACGGTTCCCCCGGCGGGGAGGAGCCGGCTGCCGCGCCCGACGCGGGCGACGACACGGTGGAGATGGCCACGGTCGGGCAGTCGTCCGCGAGCACGGCGGAGCCGGTGCCCACCGATGCCCCGGCCGCCGATGACGACAGCATCGAGGACCCCACCACGGATGTGCTCGCCCGGCCGCAGGCCGCTGCGCCGATGGCCCAGCAGCCCCTTCCCCAGCCGCCGGTGCCCCAGCCGCCGGTGCCCCAGCCGCCGGTGCCCCAGCCGCCGGTGCCCCAGCCGCCGATGGCCCCGCCCGTCCCGTACCTGGCGGGCGGGGCGGTGCCCGGCAACGGTTGCGGCCCGTACGGCCCGCCCGCCGGACACCCGGCCGGCCCGCCGCCTCGCTACGCGCAGCGGACGCAGCCCCGTCCCCGGCCGGACGCGTCCAGCGCCGCCGAGCTGACCGAGGACGCGATCGTCCGCTTCCGCAGCGACCGCCCGCGGACCGGCTGGCGCGGTGCGGTCTTCAAGGCCTCGGGCGGCATGGTCAACCCCGGCATCGGCCCGGCGGAGAAGGCGCGCCAGGAGCGGCTGCGCCGCATCCGCCGCCCGCTCCCGGGCTCGCACCAGATCGCCGTCGCCTCCATCAAGGGCGGGGTCGGCAAGACCAGCGTCACCGCGTGCCTCGGGCTGGTGCTGGCCGAGAACCGGGGCGACCGCGTGATCGCCCTCGACGCCAACCCCGACGCCGGCACGCTCGCCGACCGCCTCACCACCGAGACCACGGTGACGGTGCGCAACCTCATCGACAACATCGAGGCCACGCACTCGCTCACCGACGTCGCCCGGTACACGAGCCTCGCCGGCCGCCTGCAGGTGCTGGCGTCCGAGCAGGACCCCGCCATGAGCGAGGCCTTCAACCGCGACGAGTACGAGCGCGTCAGCAAGGTGCTCACCCGCTTCTACAACATCGTGATCACCGACTCGGGCACCGGGCTCGTGCACTCGGCGATGGAGGGCACGCTGGCGCTGGCCGACAGCCTGGTGGTGGTCGGGGCACCGACGGTCGACGGGGCCAGCCGCGCGAGCAAGACGCTGGACTGGCTGATCGCCCACGGCCACGCCGCCCGGGTGGCCGACGCCGTCGTCGTCCTGAGCTGCGACCGCACGAGCAAGGACGTCGACCGCGCCCGCGTCCGCAACCACTTCGAGGCCCGTTGCCGCGCCGTCGTCGAGATCCCGCACGACCCGCACCTGGCCACCGGCGGCCGGATCCAGCTCGACCGGCTCCGCCCGCCCACGGTCGACGCGTTCCTGACCCTCGCCGCGCTGCTGGCCGACGGCTTCGCCGGCCCGGTCCGCACGGCCGGGACCCCGGCGGACGGGGTTCCGAGCCTGAGCTGACGCCGATCGCCCACCGCCGACCCCCAGGATCGGGCCCTCGCCAGGTGGGGGGTCGGGATGGCAGGGTCGGCCCGGTGGGGAGAGTCCGGTCCGGAGCAGGGGTCGTCGCCGCCATCGTGGCGGCGACGGTGCTGAGCATCCCGCAGAGCCGGACCGACGCCGTCGTGACCGTGCCCGCCGGCCCACCGCGCGTGCAGGTGGAGCTGGGTGCGCTGGAGCGGGCCGCCTCGCCGCTGCCGGTTCTGCCGCTGCCCGCACTGCCGCCGCCCGCGGCCGCCGCCCCCGCTCCCATGCCGCTGCCCCTGCCTCCTGTCGCGCCCGGCGTCCTCGACGGCGGCATCCCCGTCCGCGTCCTCGCCGCCTACCGCCACGCCGCCGACCTGGAGGCCGCCGCCGACCCCGGATGCGGGATCGACTGGGCCCTGCTCGCCGGGATCGGGCGCATCGAGTCGGGGCACGCCTCGGGTGGCCGCGTCGACGCCGCAGGCACCACGCGCGGGCGCATCCTCGGCCCGGTCCTGGACGGCTCGCTGCCCGGCAGCACGGTGGTCCCCGACAGCGACGGCGGTGCGCTCGACGGCGACGTCCGCTACGACCGCGCCACCGGGCCGATGCAGTTCCTGCCCTCCACCTGGCGGTCGGTCGGGGCCGACGGCAACGGCGACGGCGTGGCCGACCCGAACAACGTCGACGACGCCGCTCTGGGCGCCGCCCGTTACCTGTGCGCGGGCGGGGGAGACCTGCGGACGGTCGACGGAGCCACCGCGGCGCTCTTCCGCTACAACCGCTCGGCCGCCTACGGCGCCGACGTGCTCGCGTGGGCCGCGGCGTACCGGACGGGGACCACCGCGGTGCCCGACCTGAGCGGCCCGGTGCCCGCGGGTGACCCGGGGCCGCAGGTGCTCGCCGCCGCCGAGGGTGCCCCGGCGCCCCCCGCACCCGTGCCCCCTGCACCCGTGCCCCCTGCACCCGTGCCCCCTGCGCCCGTGCTCGTCGCCCAGCCGCCGGTCGCCCAGCCGCCGGTCACGCAGACGTCCCTCGCCCCGACGGCTCCGGTGCCCACGGTGCCGGGGATTCCCGCTCCGGAGGCGCCGCCGGGCGGTTCGACCCCCGGGGTCTCGCCCCAGCTGCCCACCGGCCCGCCCTCGCCCGACCGCGGCCCGTCCGCGCCGGCCCAGCCCCCGTCGGCCCAGCCCCCGTCGGATGCGCCGCCGTCCGGGTCCTCCACCGCCGCGGTGACGGGCCCGGCGGCCGCAGGACCCCCGCCGGTCAGTACCCCGCCGGTGACGACGGCGCCGGCCACCTCGACGCCCATGACGAAAGGGCCGGTGACGACGGCGCCCGCGACAACTGCGCCGGCCACGACCGCGCCTGCCACGACGACCACCACGCCCGCTTCGACTGCGCCCGCCGCAGCTCCGGCCCCGCCGGCCTGCCCGGCGGCGACTACCGTGGTGGCCTCGGCGACCCGGGTCCTGCCGGACGCGTCCGGCCTGCTGCTCCGGTTCGCGCTCCCGGACCTCCCGGCCGGCTGCCGGGTGACCGCGGCGACACTGCGCCTCGACCCCGGCACCGCCGCCGCGACGCTGACCGTGCGCCGCCCCACCGCGACCTGGTCCGCCACCACGACGGCCGAGCCCGCGTCCACCGGTCCCGCCGTCGTCTCGGCCCCGGCCGCGGGCACCCGCCGCATGGCCGTCACCGCGCTCGTCGCGGCGCTCTACGCCGGTCCCGACAACGGGCTGCTGGTGCAGGGAGCGGGAGCACCTTCCGGCCCCGTCCGGCTGACCGTGTCCTTCACCCGCTGACGAGGGCCTACTCTGGAAGCCGTGAGTACGCACCACCCCCTCCCCGGCCACCCCGACCCGTCGAGCCCGTGGGTCTTCGGCACCCGGGAGCTGGGCAGGCGCCCCGGCGCCATGAAGCCCTACACCCGCAGCATCCCCGCGCCCGCGGAGCCCGAGCGGCTCGGCCTCGACACCATCGGCGTCCCCGCCGGCAGCCCCGTCGAGCTGGCCGTGCGGCTGGAGTCGGTCACCGAGGGCATCTACGTCTCCGGCACGGTGCACGCCGCGCTGGAGGGCGAGTGCGCCCGCTGCCTCGACCCTGTGACCGACGAGGCCGACGTCGAGCTCGGGGAGCTGTTCGTCTACCCCGACACGGCCACCGACGAGACCACCGAGGCCGACGAGCTGCCGCGGGTGATCGACGACTACGTCGACGTCGAGCAGACCGTCCGCGACGCTCTGGTCCTGACCCTGCCGCTGGCGCCGCTCTGCCGCGAGGACTGCCCCGGTCTGTGCCCCGACTGCGGCGAGAAGTGGGCCGACCTCGCGCCCGACCACGGGCATGAGACACTGGATCCTCGATGGGCCGCTCTGCGTGAGCGCCTCTCTGCCGAATGACCTGTTGGGCCGAGAACCCCGATACCTGCTAGGAGATTCATCGTGGCTGTCCCGAAGCGCCGGATGTCGCGCTCGAACACGCGCTCACGTCGGTCGCAGTGGAAGGCCACTGCTCCCACACTCGTCGCCTGCTCGAACCGCGCCTGCCGGGCCACCAAGCCCCCGCACCTCGCGTGCCCCACCTGTGGCACGTACGACGGCCGCCAGGTCATCAGCCCGGCCTGATCGCCGGGAGCTGCCCTGTGGTGGATCGTTCGGCGCCGGGGCCCATGGGAGACCGTGGGCCCCTTCTGGCGTCCCTGGGTGTCGAGATCGACGACGACCTCCTGACGCTCGCGCTCACCCACCGCTCGTACGCCTACGAGAACGGTGGGCTGCCCACCAACGAGCGTCTGGAGTTCCTGGGCGACTCCGTGCTCGGCATCATCGTCACGGAGCGGCTCTACCGCGACCATCCGGATCTCCCGGAGGGCCAGCTGGCCAAGCTGCGCGCGAGCGTCGTCAACATGCACGCGCTCGCCGGCGTGGCCGCCACCCTCGGCGGCGAATCCGGCCTCGGCACGTTCCTCTACCTGGGGCGCGGCGAGGAGATGACCGGCGGGCGCGACAAGACGAGCATCCTGGCCGACGCCACCGAGGCGCTGATCGGCGCCGTGTTCCTGCAGCACGGGCTGGAGACGGCCCGGGGCCTCGTGCACCGCCTGTTCGACGGCCTGCTGCAGGGCGCCCCGCTGCTCGGCGCCGGCCTCGACTGGAAGACGAGCCTGCAGGAGCTCACCGCGTCGGCCGATCTCGGGGTGCCGGAGTACCGCATCACCGAGGACGGGCCTGATCACCTGAAGGTCTTCACGGCCACCGCGGTGGTCAGCCGCCGCGAGCTCGGCACCGGCGAGGGGCGCACGAAGAAGGAGGCCGAGCAGAAGGCGGCCGAGCTCGCGTGGCGCACCCTCACCGCCGAGGCCGCCTCCGGCAACACCGCCGCCGCGTCCTAGCCGCGCGGCTGCGCCGCCCGTGCGCGATTATCAGTGCCCGGGCCCCGATTTCCGCTCACGACCCCGGGAGGTCCGCCGTGCCCGAGCTTCCCGAGGTCGAGGTCGTCCGCCGCGGCCTCGCCGACCATCTGCTGGACCGGAAGATCGCGACCGTCGAGGTCGCCCACCCGCGATCGGTGCGCCGCCACCCGGCCGGTGGCGACGACTTCGCCGCCCGCCTGACCGGGCGCACCATCACCGGCGCCCGCCGCCGCGGCAAGTACCTCTGGCTCGACCTCGACGGCGGCGCCGCCGGTGACGACGCCGTGCTCGCCCACCTCGGGATGAGCGGCCAGATGCTGGTGGCGGATTCTCCTCGCCCCGACGAGAAGCACCTGCGCATCCGCATCCGCTTCGCCGACGACGGCCCCGAGCTGCGGTTCGTCGACCAGCGCACGTTCGGCGGGCTGTCGGTGCACCCGCTCGTCCCCGCCGTCGGCGGCGGCCTGCTCCCCGAGCCGGTCGCCCACATCGCCCGCGACCCCATGGACCCCGCGTTCGACCTCGACGCCGCCGTCGCCGGCATCCGGCGACGCCGCACCGGGCTCAAGCGGGCCCTGCTCGACCAGACCGTCGTGTCGGGCATCGGCAACATCTACGCCGACGAGTCGCTGTGGCGGGCCCGCCTGCACGGTGACCGGCCCACCGAGACGCTCACCCGCAAGCAGGGCCGCGAGGTGCTCACCGCGGCCACCGAGGTGATGGACGCGGCTCTCGCGGCGGGCGGCACGTCCTTCGACGCGCTGTATGTCAACGTCAACGGCAACTCCGGCTACTTCGACCGGTCGCTCGACGCCTACGGGCAGGCCGACCGCCCCTGCCGCCGCTGCGGCACCCCGATCCGCCGCGAGTCGTTCATGAACCGCAGCAGCTTCAGCTGCCCCCGCTGCCAGCCGCGTCCCCGCCGGGCTCACCCCTGAGACGGCGGAGCCTGGGCGTTCCCCCACGCCGCCTCTCCGGGTCTACATCGACGCCGCGCCGGCCTTGATTGCTTCGCGGACCCGGTGGTAGGTGCCGCACCGGCAGATGTTGCGGATCTGGTCGAGATCGTCGTCGGTGATCTCGCGGCCTTCGTCCTTGACCCGCTTGACCAGGGCCGCCGCGGCCATGATCTGGCCGGGCTGGCAGTAGCCGCACTGGGCGACGTCGTTGTCGATCCACGCCTGCTGCATCGGGTGCAGTGTGTCGCCGTCGGCGAGGCCCCCGATCGTGGTGACCTCGTCGTCGGGAGCGATGTCCTTCACCCGCGCTGTCGTCGCACTCGACGCTGACGCGCTCGCCGTTGACGAGGAAGGTGTGTGTGGACACGCGGGGTCTCCTTAGCTGACGATGTCGAGGCCGTTGGTGGGCGGCTGGGGGAGCGGCGGCACCGTCGGGTAGGGCTCGAAGGTCAGCTCGTCGTGGTTGATGGGGAACGAGGTGGGCGTCGTGCCGACAGCCCTGCGGTAGGCACAGGCCACGGCCGCCATGGAGGCGGCGACGCCGGCCTCACCGCCCCCGCCGACCTCGCCGTCGGGGTCCGGATCCATGATGACGATGTTGAGCTCGGGCGGGGTGTTCCACTGCCGCGTGCAGCGGTAGTTGTCCCAGCTGGCCTCGAGCGGGGTGCCGTCCTTGATGTGCAGGCTCGCGGAGAGGGTCATCGCGATCCCGCCCATCATCCCGCCCATCATCCCGCCCGTCATCCCGCCCGTCATCCCGCCCATCGTCATGGCCTTGAGACCGGTCGGGTTGACGCACTGACTGCCCGGCACGATCACGTAGGTCGCCCGCGTGACGCGCGGCCCGGTGCAGGCGTCGCGGATCTGACGGTTGACCGTCGCGGGCCGGCAGTCGATCTCGACGAGCGCGGCCATCGTGTTCTTGTACTCGACGTGCATCCCGATGCCCTGCGCGGTGCCGGGCTCCATGTCGCGGCCCCAGTCGCCCTCCTTCGCGACGCGGTCGAGGACCGCGCGCTGCAGGTCGGTCTTGGCGTAGGCCCGGCGGAAGCCGTACGGATCCATCTTCAGGGCGTCGGCCAGCTGGTCGACCATCAGCTCCTGGGCGGTCCGGACGTTCGGGGAGTACACGTTGCGGACGCTGCCGGTGTTGAAGCCCAGGTCGATCTCGTTGAGCAGCTGCGAGGTGGCGCCGAAGTTGTACGGCGTGTTCTGGCTGAGCACGAAGATCGACTGGGCGAGCGAGTAGTTGCCGCCGGGCAACTTCGCCGCGCTGGCCGTGATCGCCTCGCCGAGACCGTGGCTGTAGTCGGTCCGCACGCTGGTGTGGTTCTGCTGCAGGCTCACGATCTTGTCGCCCAGGTGGGCGGCGCGCAGCGTCGACGTGCAGGCGGGGTGCACCCGGCCCTGGCGGGAGTCATCCGCGCGGTGCCGCATGAGCTTGACGATCCTGCCGACCTTCTGCGAGGTCTTGGCGGCGAGGTCTCGACGGCGAGGTCTCGGCGGCCTCCAGCGCGGCGTCCGGGAACAGCTTGCGGCCGAACGAGCCGCCGCCCTGGACGACGTGGACCTTCACCGCGAGCTGCGGCCGGCCGAGCCTCTCCGCGATCTCGGCCTGGGCGGTGATCGGGACCTTCAGCGCGCTCCAGATCTCCGCACTGCCCTTGCGGACGTCGGCGACCGCGCAGTTGGTCTCCAGCGGGCTGCCGCTGACGAAGTTGGAGCGGAACTCGGTGTCGATCACCTTCGTGCCCGGCGCCGCCGGGAGGAGGGGGAGGGTGGCTGCCTTGAGCTTCTTGTAGACGGTCTCGTCGGACTCGCCGTCGACCGTACCGGCGCACACGGCGACACCAGTGGTGATGATCGCGACATCGACGACGCCGGGCATCGCGAGGACCTCGGCCTTGTTGTTGAGGCTCTTCGGCTTGCCGTTGATCGTCGGGGGACGGCAGACCATCGTGGGCACGGCGCCGTCGATGTCGAGGTCCATGGAGAACTTCTTGCGCCCGGTGACGATGTCGCGCGCGTCGATCCGGCCGGTCGGCTTGCCGACGATCCGGAACTCGGACGCGGGCTTGAGCGTGGGGATGCCGGTCGGGACGGTCTTCGACACGGCCGCGGCCTTCGCCAGATCGCCGTAGCCGAGGACCTGCCCGGCGGGCCCGGTGATCAGACCCTCGCGGCTGGTGAGCTGGGCGGCCTGCTCCTGCATGATCGCGGCGGCCGCGTCGAGGAGCTTGCCCTTGGCGATGGCCGCGGCGACCCGCACCGGCGTGTACATGGCGTGGATGGTGTTCGAGCCGCCGGTGAGCTGGCTGAACAGCAGCTCCGGACGGGCGTCGGCGAGGGTGACCTTCACCTTGTCGCCCGGCAGGTCCATCTGCTCGGCGATGATCATGGCGATCGCCGTCGGGATACCCTGGCCGTTCTCCGAGCGGGGCAGGTCGAACGAGACCGTGCCGTCCTCGTTGACGACGACGGTGATGAGGTTGGCCGTCGGCCGCGCGGCGTCGGTCAGCGCGTCGGACAGGTCGTAGAGATCGAACGGCTCCGGCGGCGCCGGGACCCCGGCGGCGCTGGCCGGTGTCGCGTCGAGGAAGCCGATGCCGGTCCCCACTGCCACGGCGAGGGTGGGCGCGGCGATGAGATAGCCCAGGAACCGCCGGCGACCGATATCGCGCGGTGCCGGGTCCGCGAAGGCAGACGAACGGTGATGAGCGGGCACCAACAGAGTCCTCTCATCGGACCTCACGGGTGAATCCGCAGGTACGTCAGGCGTGTTGCCGTCTGACGACGCCGAGCGGGGGAGGATTCGACGACCGTGCGGAGGTGGCCTCCCGATCGCATCGCAGAATGCGGTCGCGCGTCGCATCTCATTCGTTCAGGTGACAGGGAGCAGGTGTCACCTCGGGCTCGGAGCTTCACGCGGATCCGACATCAGACCGCCCCGGTACCTCGAGGTGTCGCTGTTGTGTCACCCACACGGGCGACAAGGCGAAACGGTCACGGGTGGTGCCGCGATCGGGCGCTACAGCCAGCCCTTCCGCTTGAACGCCAGGTACAGCGCGAGACCGAGCAGGAACATCAACCCCAGCGCGTAGGGGTAGCCGTAGGTCCACTCCAGTTCGGGCATGGCCTTGAAGTTCATCCCGTACAGCGAGGCGATGAACGACGGCGCGAAGAAGATCGCCGCCCACGACGAGATGCGCTTGACCTGCTCGTTCTGGTCGTAGCCCGCCTCGGTCATCCGCGCCATCTCCTCGTTCTGGCGCTGCGCCACGAGCGAGGCGTTGACCTGCAGGATGTTGGTGAGCAACTGGCGGAACCCGTCGGTGCGCTCCATCACGCGGGTGGCGTGGTCGGCCACGTCGCGCAGGGAGCGGCGCAGCTCCAGGTCGGCCTCGGCTCCGCGTTCCTTGAGCCGCTCCCGCAGCTCGATGAACAGGTCGCGCAGCGGCTCCACCGCCCGCTGGAACTCGATCACCTCGCGGGTGAGCTGGTAGATCCGCCGCGAGACGCGCGGGTCGCCGTCGAAGACCTGCACCTCGATCTCGTCGACGTCGTTCTGCAGGCCGTCGAGAACGGGGCCGTAGTCGTCGACGATCTTGTCGAGGATCGCGTAGAGCACGGCGTAGGGCCCCTGGCGGAGCAGTTCGGGATCACCCTCGAGCCGGTGCCGGACCTCCTTGAGGTCGGGCTCCTCGGCGTGCCGCACGGTGATCACGAACTCGGGCCCGAGGAACAGGTGGATCTCGCCGATCTCGACCACCTCGACGGGGTCGACGTAGCGCGCGGGCCGCAGCACGACGAACAGCACGTCGCCGTAGCGTTCGATCTTGGGCCGCTGGTGGGCGTTGATCGTGTCCTCGACGGCGAGCCCGTGCAGCCCGAACTCCCCGGCGACCGCCTTGATCTCGGCCTCGTCGGGACGCAGCATGCCGATCCAGCAGAAGCTGTGGCCCTCGTCGGGGCACTCGCGGAGCTCGGAGAACGTGTGGTCGAGCGACGTCGGGACAACGGACCGGCGGCCGTCCACGTAGATCGCGTTGTCGACCACGGACATGCGGAACTCCTGCCTGGCGGGTACTACTCGGCCACCGACCCAGGATATCCGCCCGGGCCGGATCCGCTGGGTGCTGTCCGATCGGCCGCGTGATCGGCGCCACCGGCGCGTCAGGATCGCGTCAAGGCCGCACGTACGGGGCGTCAATGCGCCGTTCGCGACCGTCGCCGAGGGGCCCGAACCGGACGATGCTGCCGGACGGCCCACCGACCGGTGGGCATGTTCCTGTGGAGGGTCCCATGGCCGACCTGGCCTACGCGCTGCTGATGATCGGCGGCTTCGCGCTTCTCGTCCTGACGTTGCGGGGACTCGATTCGCTGTGATCACCGCCGACGTACGTCCTCCCGCGGAGGCGCAGTGATCACCGCCAACGTCATCGGCGGCCTGATCGCGCTCGGCCTGCTGCTCTACCTGTTCGTGGCCCTCCTACGCCCGGAGAAGTTCTGATGTCCGACACCGTGGCCGGCCTGCTCCAGGTCGGCGCGCTGGTGGTACTGCTCGCGGTCGTGTACGTCCCGCTCGGCGACTACATGGCGCGCGTGTTCACCAGCGAGAGGCACCTGCGCGTGGAGAGGTTCTTCTACCGCGTCGTCCGCGTCGACGCCGGCACCGAGCAGAAGTGGACCACCTACGCCGCCGGCGTCATCGGGTTCTCCTTCGTCTCGGTCGTGCTGCTCTACCTCATCCAGCGCCTCCAGCCGTTCCTGCCCTTCGGCTTCGGCCGCGGCGTGGACGGCGACACCATCCCGCCCGCGATGGCGTTCAACAACGCCGTCTCGTTCGTGACCAACACGAACTGGCAGTCCTATGTGCCCGAGCAGGTGGCCGGCCACACCGTGCAGTCCGCCGGTCTCGCCGTGCAGAACTTCCTGTCGGCCGCCGTCGGTCTCGCCGTCGCCGTCGCCCTGACCCGCGGGTTCCTCCGCTCGGCCACCGACCGCCTCGGCAACTTCTGGGTCGACCTGACCCGCGGCACCGTCCGCATCCTGCTGCCCTTCGCGTTCGTCGCTGGGATCCTGCTCGTCGCCATGGGCGCGGTCATGTCGCTGAAGTCCGGCACCGACGTCACGAACGTGGACGGCGCTCAGTACACGATCCCGCTCGCGCCGGCGGGCTCGCAGGAGGCCATCAAGGAGCTCGGCACGAACGGTGGCGGTATCTTCAACGCCAACTCCTCCCACCCGTTCGAGAACCCGAACGCGCTGTCGAACCTGTTCGAGATCTTCCTGCTGCTGGTGATCCCGGTCAGCCTGACCCGGACGTTCGGCACGATGGTGCGCAACACCCGCCAGGGCACGGTGCTCGTCGCCGTCATGGGCGTCATCTGGGCCGCGCTGACCGCCATCGCGTGGTTCTCCGAGAGCGCCGCCCGCACCCCGGCGGCCATCGCCGCGGGCGCCGCGATGGAGGGCAAGGAGGTCCGGTTCGGGATACCGGGCTCGATGCTGTTCGCCGTGTCGACGACGGGCACCTCGACGGGCGCGATCAACGCGCAGCACGACAGCCTCAGCGGAGGGGCGGGCGCCGTCACCATCCTCAACATGCTGCTCGGCGAGGTCGCGCCCGGCGGCGTCGGCACCGGCCTCTACGGCATCCTGGTCGTCGCGATCATCGCGGTCTTCCTCGCCGGTCTGATGGTCGGGCGCACGCCCGAGTACCTGGGCAAGAAGCTGGGCCGGCGGGAGGTCACGGCCGCGTCGATCTCGATCCTCGCGATGCCGGCGCTGGTCCTCATCGGCGTCGGACTGGCCATCGCGCTGCCCGGTACGGGCGACGCCATGAACAACAGCGGCTCGCACGGGTTCTCCGAGGTGCTCTACGCCTACTCGTCGGCGTCGAACAACAACGGGAGCGCGTTCGCCGGCATCACGGTGACCAGCGACTTCTTCCAGACCACCCTCGGCATCTGCATGCTGCTCGGCCGATTCGTCCCGATCCTCGCGACGCTGGCGCTGGCGGGCTGTCTCGCCCGGCAGAAGAAGGTCGAGGCGGGTGCGGGCACGCTGCCCACCGACGGCGTCCTGTTCAGCGTCCTGGTCGGCGGCACGATCATCCTGGTCGCCGCACTCACGTTCTTTCCCGCGCTCGCGCTCGGGCCCATCGTGGAGGCACTGTCATGACCGCCGTGCAAGAACGGCCCACCGCCGAGGTCGCCACGGGCGCCGCCGTCAAGGCCGGGGCGTTCGACCCCCGCCAGCTGCTAGCGTCCACCCCGGACGCGCTGCGCAAGCTCGACCCGCGCGCGCAGCTGCGCAACCCCGTCATGTTCGTGGTGTGGGTCGGGTCCGTGGTCGTCACGGTCGCGGCGGTCAGCACCCCGAGCGCGTTCTCGATCCTCATCGCGATCTGGCTCTGGCTCACGGTGCTGTTCGCGAACCTCGCCGAGGCCGTGGCCGAGGGCCGCGGCAAGGCGCAGGCGGAGTCGCTGCGCGCCACCAAGCGCGACACGATCGCCCGGCGGCTCGACAGATCAGGCAACGAGGAGAACGTCCCCGGCACCGACCTGAGGATCGGTGACCGCGTGGTCGTCGAGGCCGGTGAGACCATCCCCGGTGACGGCGACGTCGTCGAGGGCATCGCCACGGTCGACGAGTCGGCGATCACCGGCGAATCGGCGCCCGTCATCCGCGAGGCCGGCGGCGACCGCAGTTCGGTCACCGGCGGCACCACGGTGCTGTCCGACCGGATCGTCATCACGATCACGACCAAGCCGGGGGAGTCGTTCGTCGACCGCATGATCGCGCTGGTCGAGGGCGCGTCGCGGCAGAAGACCCCCAACGAGATCGCGCTGACGATCCTGCTGGCCGTGCTGACGATCATCTTCCTGCTCGCCGTCGTGGCACTGCAGCCGATGAGCTTCTACGCCGGCCAGGGGCAGTCGCTGATCGTGCTGACGGCGCTGCTGGTCTGCCTCATCCCGACGACGATCGGTGCGCTCCTGTCCGCCATCGGCATCGCGGGCATGGACCGGCTGGTGCAGCGCAACGTGCTGGCGACGTCCGGCCGGGCCGTCGAGGCCGCGGGCGACATCGACACGCTGCTGCTCGACAAGACCGGCACCATCACGTTCGGCAACCGGCAGGCCACGGAGTTCGTACCGGTGTCCGGAGTGGACGTCGCCGAGCTGGCCGAGGCCGCGCGGCTCTCTTCGCTGGCCGACCAGACGCCCGAGGGCCGCAGCATCGTCGACCTGTGCGCCCGCGACTTCGGCCTGCCGGCCGAGGCCACCGCGGAGGAGGCCGTCGCGGAGTTCGTGCCGTTCACGGCGCAGACCCGCATGTCCGGCCTCGACCTCGGCGGGCGGGAGATCCGGAAGGGCGCCACCGGTTCGCTGATGGCCTGGGCCGACAGCGCGTCCATCGAGATCACCGAGATCCAGGACCGCATCTCCGACGAGGGCGGCACGCCGCTCGCGGTCGCGGTCCGGTACGGCGCTGATTCTCGCTCCGCTGACGCTGCGCTCGCCGGAACCACGAAGGTGCTCGGCGTCATCCGCCTGTCGGACGTCGTGAAGCCCGGCATGGCCGCCCGCTTCGCCGAGCTGCGGGCCATGGGCATCCGCACGGTGATGATCACTGGTGACAACCCGCGCACCGCACGGGCGATCGCGGCCGACGCCGGGGTGGACGACCACCTCGCCGAAGCCACGCCCGAGGACAAGATGGCGCTGATCCGCAGGGAACAGTCGGGTGGGCGGCTCGTCGCCATGACCGGTGACGGCACCAACGACGCCCCCGCGCTCGCGCAGGCCGACGTCGGCGTCGCGATGAACACCGGGACGGCCGCGGCCAAGGAGGCCGGGAACATGGTCGACCTCGACAGCGACCCGACCAAGCTCATCGAGATCGTCGAGATCGGCAAGCAGCTGCTCATCACGCGCGGAGCGCTCACCACGTTCAGCATCGCCAACGACCTCGCGAAGTACTTCGCGATCCTGCCGGCCATGTTCGTGGTGCTCTACCCGCCGCTGGGCGCGCTCAACATCATGGGCCTGGCCACGCCGCAGTCGGCGATCCTCTCGGCGGTGATCTTCAACGCGCTGGTGATCATCGCGCTGATCCCGCTGGCCCTGCGCGGTGTGCGCTACACACCCACCAGCGCGGCGAACCTGTTGCGCCGCAACCTGTTGATCTACGGACTGGGCGGCGTCGTCACGCCGTTCGTCGGGATCTTCCTCATCGACCTGCTCGTCCGACTGATTCCGGGGATCTGACCATGCTCACCACGTTCTGGCGGCAGACCGCCACGGGGCTGCGCGTCCTGATCCTGTTCACGATCGTGTGCGGGATCATCTACCCGGCGCTGTCCTACGGGGTGGCCCACATCCCCGGGCTCGCCGGCAACGCCGAGGGCTCGATCGTCACCGCGAAGGACGGCACTCCCGCGGGCTCGTCGCTGATCGGGATCGACCCGGTGGCGAAGGATCCGAACGCCGACCCGTACTTCCACACCCGGCCGTCGGCGTCGTCGGAGAACGCGCTCGGGCCGGCCGACACGTCGACGTCGGGCGGGTCCGACAAGGGCCCGTTCGACACGAAGCTGGTCGACACCGTCGACGAGCGCAAGGCGACCATCGCCGCGCGCGACGGCGTCGACCCCTCGCAGGTGCCGCCGGACGCCGTCACGGCCTCGGCGTCGGGCCTCGACCCGGACATCAGCCCCGCCTACGCCGCCATCCAGGTGGCGCGGGTGGCGCGGGTGACCGGGTTGCCCGTCGCCGCGGTGCAGAAGCTGGTGGCCGACTCCACCGAGGGCCGGATCCTCGGTTTCCTCGGGGAGCCGACGGTCGCCGTCACCACGCTGAACCTCGCGGTGGCCGCGGCGCGCTGACCCGACTGTGCGCGGTTATCGGTGCCCGGGCACCGATAACCGCGCACGAGCCCGGAGGGCAAACTGTGGACGTGACCAGGCGCGGCGAACTGCGGATCCACCTCGGGGCGGCTCCGGGCGTCGGCAAGACCTTCGCCATGCTCGGGGAGGCCCGTCGCCGCCAGGAACGGGGCACCGACGTGGTGGTCGGCATCGTCGAGACGCACGGCCGGGTCAAGACCGCCGAGCTCGTCGAGGGGTTGGAGATCATCCCGCGCCGCCGGATCGGCGGTCACCCCGGCCTCGACGAGATGGACCTCGACGCGGTGCTCGCGCGCCACCCCGAGCTGGTGCTGGTCGACGAGCTCGCGCACACCAACGCGCCCGGCTCGCGGCACAAGAAGCGCTGGCAGGACGTCGAGGAGCTGCTCGACGCGGGCATCGACGTGCTGACGACCGTGAACGTGCAGCACCTGGAGTCGCTCAACGACGTCGTCGAGCGGATCACCGGTGTGCGGCAGAAGGAGACCGTGCCCGACGAGGTGGTGCGCAAGGCCGACCAGCTCGAGCTCGTCGACATCACCCCGGAGGCGCTGCGCCGGCGCCTCGCGCACGGCAACGTCTACGCCGCGGAGAAGGTGGACGCGGCGCTGGCCAACTACTTCCAGCCCGGCAACCTGACGGCGCTGCGCGAGCTCGCGCTGCTGTGGGTGGCCGACGAGGTGGACGTGGCGCTGCAGCGCCACCGCTCGGACAAGAAGATCACCGAGGTCTGGGAGACGCGGGAGCGGGTCGTGGTCGCGCTCACCGGCGACAAGGAGAGCGAGACGGTGCTGCGCCGCGCGGCCCGCATCGCCAAGCGCTCGGGAGCGGCCGACCTGCTCGCCGTGCACATCCTGCGCGGCGACGGGCTCGCCGGCGCACCGGTCGGCGCCGTGGCCCGGCTGCGCACCCTCGCCGAGGACGTCGGCGCCAGCTTCCACACCGTCGTCGGTGGGGACGACGTGCCCACGGCGCTGCTCGACTTCGCCCGCGGCGCCAACGCCACCCAGCTCGTCATCGGCACGTCACGGCGCTCCCGGGCGGCCCGCATGTTCGCCGAGGGTGTCGGCACCCGCGTGGTGCAGGACTCCGGGACCATCGACGTCCACATGGTCACCCACGACGAGGCCGGTCGCGGATTGCGGCTGCCGGCGCTGCGCAGTGGTCTGTCGTTCTTCCGCAAGGCGCTGGGGTGGGTGCTCGCCGTCGTGCTGCCGGGGGTAGCCACCGGGATCGGCGTGCTGCTGCAGGAGGTCATCGGCCTGTCCACGGACGTGGTGCTGTACTTCCTCGCCACCGTCGTCGTCGCGCTCGTCGGAGGGCTCGGGCCGGCCGTGCTCGCGGCCGTGGTGGGCGGGTTCCTGCTCAACTACTTCCTCACCCCGCCGCTCTACTCGATCACCATCGCCGAGCCCGAGAACATCGTCGCGGTGGCCGCCATGATCGTCGTCGCGGTGCTCGTCGCGCTCGTCGTCGACCGGGCGGCCCGGCGGGCCCAGCAGGCCGCCCGCGCCCGCGCCGAGGGTGCGCTGCTCGCGTCGTTCGCGCGGACGGTGCTGACCCGCACCGAGCCCCTCCCCCGCCTGCTGGAGAAGGTCAAGGAGGCCTTCGGGCTGCACTCGGTGGCGCTGCTGGAGCGTGCGGGTGATCGCTGGAACTGCGTCACCTCGTCCGGCCCGCTGGGGTGCGCCACCCCGGACGAGGCGGACGTCGACGTCGAGGTGGAGGAGAACCTGCACCTGGTCGGCAGCGGTCGCTCGCTGCCCGCGGCCGACCGGCGGCTGCTCGAGGTGGCCGGTGGGCAGGCGCTCCTGGCCCTGCGCAGCCAGCGCGCCGCGGTGGAGGCGGAGGTGTCGCGGCGCCGCGCGGAGGTCACCGAGACCCGCAGCGCCCTGCTCTCGGCCGTCGGCCACGACCTGCGCAGCCCGCTGACCTCGATCAAGGCCGCGGCGGGCAGCCTGCGCGACCCCACCCTGCGCATCTCCGCCGGCGACCGCATGGAGCTCATGGCCACCGTCGAGGAGTCGGCCGACCGGCTCACCGCCCTCGTGGACAACCTGCTCGACTCGTCGCGACTGGCGGCAGGGGCGGTCACCCCGCTGCTCGCCCCCATCGGTTACGACGAGGTGGCGGTCCGGGCGCTGGCCGGGCTGGAGGGCGCGAGCCGGGTGAAGATCGAGATCGACGAGGCGCTGCCCGACGTCGTCGCCGACGCGGGGCTGCTGGAACGGGTGGTCGCGAACGTCATCGACAACGCGCTGCGCTACGCGGGCGACGCGCCGATCGTGATGCGCGCCAGTGCCTACGCCGACCGCGTGGAACTGCGGATCGTCGACGCCGGGCCGGGCGTGCCGAAGAAGGCGCGCGCCGAGCTGTTCGCCCCGTTCCGCCGACTCGGCGGGGCCGACCCCAGTGACCGCGACGGCGCTAGCGGTGTCGGGCTGGGCCTGTCGGTGGCCCGCGGGTTCACCGAGATCATGCGAGGTTCGCTGACCGCCGAGGACACCCCGGGGGGCGGGCTCACCGTCGTCGTCTCGCTGCCGGAGGTGGGCAGGTGAACCAGCAGCACCGCGTGCTGGTCGTGGACGACGACCCCCAGATCCTGCGCGCCCTGCGCATCAACCTCACCGCGCACGGCTACCACGTCCTGCTGGCGCCCGACGGCGGCTCGGCCCTGCGCGCGGCCGCCGGCGGGCACCCCGACGTCGTCGTGCTGGACCTGGGCCTGCCCGACATGGACGGCACCGAGGTGATCGAGGGCCTGCGCGGCTGGACGAGCGTGCCGATCATCGTGCTGTCGGCGCGCACGGGTTCCGCCGACACGGTCAGGGCCCTCGACGTCGGCGCCGACGACTACATCACCAAGCCGTTCGGGATGGCCGAGCTGCTGGCCCGGCTCCGGGCGGCGGTGCGGCGCGCGGCCGTCTCGGCGGTGGACGGCGAGCCGGTGGTGGACGCCGGCGACTTCACCGTCGACCTCGCGGCGAAGAAGGTGATCCGCGTCGACGGCACCGAGGTGCACCTGACACCCACCGAGTGGGGTGTGCTGGAGCTGCTGGTGCGCCATCGCGGCAAGCTCGTGGGCCAGCGGGAGCTGCTGCGCACGGTGTGGGGGGCCAACTACGGCACCGAGACCAACTACCTGCGCGTCTACATGGCCCAACTTCGTCGCAAGCTGGAGGCGGAGCCCAGCCACCCCACACACCTGATCACGGAGGCGGGGATGGGCTACCGGTTCGAGCTGTAGATCGCCGCGAGTGGGCACTGGCGGCCGGATGTGGCGCCCACCCCCGGCGATCTCGTGGGCCAGTTCTCCCGGCAGGCCCGGGGTCGTCTCGCGGGCCCGGGTGCTCGGGCTGGGGATGAGCCCCGGACGGTGACGCGGCGGCTCGACCCGGTGCGCCGCCGCCACGACCGCCGCAAGGGCAACCTGCTCATCCGCGCGGGCTGGAGCCTGCCGAGGTTCAGCCGGCACGACCTCGACGGCCGCCCCGAGGAGGGTCCGGCCGAGATCCCGGAGACGCCGGCGCCGGCGGCAGCCTGACCGGAAAGATCACGCCGCCGCTCCGACCGGTGTCGAGCCCGGCGCGACATCGAGCAGGCAGCCGTGGTCGCCGACGTCCCTGTGCGCCCGCACTCATGATCGTCGAGAGTGGGCACTCGCGGCCAGACGTGGCGCCCGGCGCCCACTCCTGCCGATCACGGCTCAGCGGCCGAAGTCCTGGGTCCAGTACTCGTCCGTGCCCGCCAGTCCGACGCCGATCGTCGTGAAGGAGCAGTCCTCGATGTTGCGGCGGTGGCCCGGCGAGTTCATCCACGCCGTCACCACCTCCTGCGCGTCCTGCTGGCCCTGCGCGATGTTCTCGCCGCCGGGGGAGGGGTAGCCCTGCGCGGTGATGCGGTCGGAGAACGTCCGGCCGTCGAGGCTGTCGTGGGCGAAATAGCCCCTCGCGGACATGTCGTCGCTGTGGCCCTGGGCCGCCGCGGTGAGGCGGGGGTCGACACGCAGGGCGGCGCAGCCGGCGTTGACACGGGCCTGGTTGGTGAGCGCGACGACCTGCGCGGTCTGGCTGCCCGACACGGTCGGCGCCACCGTCTTCGTCACCGGCCGCGGAGCGGGGGCCGGGCGGGTGGTGGCGGCTCGGGAGGCGGCCTTCGGCGTGGTGGTCGGAGCCGGGCGTGTCGTCGTCGACGGCAGCGTCGGTGGAGGGGCGAGCGCCGTCGGGAGCGAGTCCAGGAGGGGAGCGTCCGTCACGGGCGCGGTGGCGGTGGCGAACGTCGGGCCGGTGCCCAGTGCCGCGCTCAGCTCCGCCGGCGCCACCTCGGCCGGCTGGGCCGTGGCCACGGCACCGACGACCATCGCGCCGGAGGTCAGGCCGACGAGCAGCGGCCCGCCGCGACGACCGATTGTGATCACGGTGCGGTAACGTAGCAGTCCCATGAGGACCAGTGGCGATTCCGCCGTTCGGCTCACCGTGTGGGTGGCCGGACGGGTGCAGGGCGTGGGTTTCCGCTGGTGGACGCGGTGCCGCGCCCTCGAGCTCGGCCTCGTCGGCGAGGCCCGGAACCTCCCCGACCGGCGCGTCGCGGTCGTCGCGGAGGGTGATCAACTTGCCTGTGAGCAGCTCCTGGTTGCGCTGAGTGGGGGAGCCACCCCGGGGCGTGTCGACGGGGTCGTGGAGCAGTGGGGCGACGCCACCGGCCGGTGGACGGGCTTCTCGGAGGCCTGAACGGACGCGTCGGTAGGCTTCCCCGACCGTCCCGGGGAGAACCGTGCACCTCAAGAGCCTGACGTTGAAGGGCTTCAAGTCCTTCGCCTCGGCCACGACGCTGCGCCTGGAACCCGGTATCACGTGCGTGGTCGGGCCCAACGGGTCGGGCAAGTCCAACGTCGTGGACGCCATCAGCTGGGTGCTCGGTGAGCAGGGGGCCAAGGCGCTGCGCGGCGGCAAGATGGAGGACGTCATCTTCGCCGGCACGTCCGGCCGCGCCGCCCTGGGCCGCGCCGAGGTGACCCTGACCATCGACAACTCCGACGGCGCGCTGCCCATCGACTACGCCGAGGTGTCGATCACCCGTCGGATGTTCCGCGACGGCGCGGGCGAGTACGAGATCAACGGCGACCGTGCCCGGCTGCTCGACGTCCAGGAGCTGCTGAGCGACTCCGGCATCGGCCGCGAGATGCACGTCATCGTCGGGCAGGGCCAGCTCGACTCGGTGCTGCAGAGCAAGCCCGAGGACCGCCGCGCCTACATCGAGGAGGCCGCGGGCGTCCTCAAGCACCGGAAGAGGAAAGAGAAGGCCCTCCGCAAGCTCGACGCGATGCAGGCCAACCTCACCCGTCTGACCGACCTCACCGGCGAGCTGCGCCGTCAGCTCAAGCCGCTGGGCCGGCAGGCGGAGATCGCGCGCCGGGCCCAGGCCGTGCAGTCCGAGCTGCGCGACTCCCGGCTGCGGCTGGCCGCCGACGACCTGGTGACGCTGCGGGACCAGCTCGCCCAGGAGGAGGCCGACGAGTCGCAGGCCCGCGCCCGTCGCGCCGAGGTGGAGGAGCAGCTGTCCGTCGCCCGCGTCGAGCAGGAGCGGCTGGAGGCCGCCCTCGCCGAGGACGCGCCGCGCCTCGCCGCCGCGCAGGACACCTGGTACCGGCTCTCGGCGCTCACGGAACGGCTCAACGGCACCGTCCGGCTCGCGCAGGAGCGCGCCCGCCACCTCGCCGACGCGGGTGAGGCGCGCACGCCCGGCCGCGATCCCGACCAGCTCGACGCCGAGGCCGACGCCGCCGCCGAGCAGGAGGAGCTGCTCGTCGCGACGGTCGAGGAGGCCCGGGAGCGTCTCGCCGGCATCACCGAGGAGCGCACCGACCACGAGCGCACCCTCGCCGCCGCCGAGCGCGCCCATCTCGCTGCGGTCCGGGCCCTGGCCGACCGCCGGGCCGGGTTGGCCACCCTGGCCGGCCGGGCCGAGGCCCTGCGCAGCGGGGCCGCCGCCACCGCGGAGGAGATCGAACGCCTCTCGGAGGCGCTCGCCGAGGCGCAGGAGCGCACGGCCGTCGCCGAGACCGAGCTGGAGACCGCCCGCGAGGCCCTCGGCGACGCCGACGACGGCGACTCCGGCCTCGCCGCGCGCACCGCGGAGGCCGTCGAGGCGCACAAGAGCGCCAGGGCCCGGGTCGCGGAGCTGGTGGCCCGCGAGCGCGAGGTGGAGAAGCAGCGCGCCCACTGGGGGGCGCGGGTCGACGCACTCTCGGTCGGCCTGGCCCGCCGCGACGGCTCCGCGGCGCTGCTGGAGGGCGAGCGCGAGGGCGTGCTGGGCACGGTCCCCGGCCTGGTCACGGTGGCGCCCTGGGCGCGCACGGCGGTGGCGGCGGTGCTGGGCGAGCTGGCCGACGCCGTCGTGGTGCAGGGCGCCGAGGCGGCGGCGGAGGCGATCCGCGAGCTCCGCACCCGCGACGCGGGCCGCGCCGCGCTGGTGGTGGGTTCCCAGGTTCAGGAAAGCCACTTTCAGGACCTCTCGCGACAGCAGAGTGGCTTTCCTGAACCTCCGGCGGGCGCTCGGTGGGCCCTCCAGGGGGTCACTGCTGCGCCTTCCCTCGCCGCTGCCGTCTCCCGGCTCCTGGCCGGGGTTCTGGTCGTGGACGATCTCGACATCGCGCGGGCGGTCGTCGGCGCCGACCCCGCCGTCACCGCCGTCACCGCCGACGGCGACGTGCTCGCCGCCGACCGGGCCCACGGCGGGTCCGGCACCGCGTCGAGCGCGCTGGACGTGCAGGCCGCCGTCAACGAAGCGGTCGAGGCGCGCGACCAGGTCGAGGAGGAGCTGGCCGGGCTGCTACCGACGCTGGAGGGTGCGCGCGCCGAGGAGGCCGCCCGGCTCGCCGACGCCGAGGCCGCCCGCTCCGCCCAGAACGCCGCCGACCAGCGCCGCGCCGCCGCATCCGCGCAGCTCGGGCGCTTCGAGCAGGCCGTGGGCTCGGCGACCGCCGAGGCCCAGCGGCTGCGCGCCCGCCGCGACGCCGTCGAGACCCGCCGTTCGGACTCCCTGCTCGCGCTGGAGGCGGCCGAGAAGCAGCTGGCGGTGGCCGAGGACGAGCCCGTCGACGACGAGCCCGACACCGAGATCCGCGACGCCGCCGCCGACGCGCTGGCCACCGCCCGCTCCGACGAGGTGGAGGCCCGGCTGGCCCTGCGCACCGCCGAGGAGCGCGCCCGCGCCGTCACCGGCCGCGCCGACGCGCTGCGCCGCCAGGCCACCGCCGAGCGTCACGCCCGGGAGCGCGCCGCCGCGGCGCGGGTGGCACGCGAGCACGGCGCGCGGATCGCGGCGCTCGTCGTCGACGCGGGAGAGCGGGCGTGCGAGCGCATCGCCGTCTCTCTCGCCGCGGCCGCAACGGAACGCGACGCGGCCGCGGCCGCCCGCGACGCCCGCGAGCGCGCCCTGGGCGAGGCCCGGCTCACCACCACGCGCCTGACCGGGCTGATGGAGAAGCTCACCGACGCCGTGCACCGCGACGAGGTGCTGCGCGCCCAGAACCGGCTCCGGCTGGAGCAGCTCACGGAGAAGGTGCTGTCGGACCACGGGCTCGGCGTCGAGGACCTGGAACGCGAGTACGGGCCGGAGGCGCCCGTGCCCGCGTCCGCGTCGGAGATGGCCGAGTACGAGGCGGCGAAGGAGCGCGGTGAGGACGTCACCCCGCCGCCGGCCATGCGGTACGACCGCGCCGACCAGCAACGCCGTGAGAAGCGCGCCGAGAAGGACCTCGTGCTGCTGGGCAAGGTCAACCCGCTCGCGCTGGAGGAGTTCGCGGCCCTGGAGGAGCGCTACCGCTTCCTCTCCACGCAGCTGGAGGACCTCAAGAACACCCGCCGCGACCTGCTGACCGTCGTCCGCGAGGTGGACGACAAGATCCTCGAGGTGTTCGCGCAGGCCTACGCGGACGTCGCGCGCGAGTTCGAGATCGTCTTCCAGACGCTGTTCCCCGGCGGCGAGGGTCGGCTGATCCTCACCGACCCCGACGACATGCTCACCACCGGCGTCGAGGTGGAGGCGCGGCCACCGGGCAAGAAGGTCAAGCGCCTGTCGCTGCTCTCCGGTGGCGAGCGCTCGCTCACGGCCATGGCGCTGCTGGTGGCGATCTTCCGCGCCCGCCCGTCGCCGTTCTACATCCTCGACGAGATCGAGGCGGCGCTGGACGACGTGAACCTGCGCCGGCTGATCTCGCTGATGGAGGAGCTGCGCGAGACGAGCCAGCTCATCGTGATCACGCACCAGAAGCCGACGATGGAGGTGGCGGACGCCCTCTACGGCGTGAGCATGCGCGGCGACGGCATCACGACGGTGATCAGCCAGCGCCTCCGCACGGCTCCCCACCCGACCCCGACGAACGGCACGGTCGTCGCCTAGGTTCCGACGACCGTGCCGTTCGGCGGAAGGGCGGGTGCGCGGTGCGGGAGCGGGGTGTGGGGGGGCGGTCGCCCCGGCATGATCGCCGCCGGCCGCACCTTGATGCCCACCGCAGGCGCTGGAGTGCGGTTCCCGGCGATCACGCGGGCGCGCCCATTTCATGATCATTGCCGGGCCGCACCCTGCGGCCGTCGCCGGGACCGCGCCGTGCGCGGCGACGCGATCATGGCCGGGGCGCTCGTCGTGCGGCGCGGCATGACAGGGTGGGACCGTGACCACGGAGACCCTGTGGATCGTCGTCGCGGTCGTCGCGGCGGTCCTGCTCATCGCCCTCGTGTCGGGGCTCGTGCTCCGGCGACGGCGCCGGATCAGCCTGCGGGATGCGGAGGAGCTCGAGGGCGGAACCCGCCCCGACACCGCCCCGCCCCGGCGTGGCGGCACCTACCAGGCCGAGAGCGGCTTCAGCTTCTCCTCGGGCGGCGCGGTAGACACCCCGCCCGCGCCCGCTCCGACGGAGCCGCCCGCGCCCGCTCCGACGGAGCCGCCCGCGGCCACTCCGACGGAGCCGCCCGCGGCCACGTCGACCGAGCCGCCCGCGGCCGGGCCGACCACCCCGGATGCGTCTGCCCCGTCGACGGCACCCAGCTCGCCGCCGGCGCCGGCCAGCCCGACGCCGCCGACCGCGCCGGCCGATCTGACGGCGCCGACGGCGCCTCCCAGCTCGACGACGCCGTCGGCGCCGGCCAGCTCGACCGAGCAGACCAGCAGGACCGAGCAGACCAGCCCGACCGAGTACGCCGGCCCGACCGAGCAAGTCAGCCCGACCGAGTACGCCGGCCCGACCGAGCAAGTCAGCCCGACCGAGTACGCCGGCCCGACCGAGCAGGCGGGCCCGACCGCGCCTGCCGCTCCGGCCGACGTCGCTCCGCCGCACACGGACCAGCCCGCGGCCCCGCCCGTCCCGGAGTCCGCGGCGTCGCCAGCCGCGCCGCCCGCCGCCGCTGCGCCGCCCGCCGCCGCCCCGGCCGACGACATCGCCCCCGCCGAAGGCCGCATGGAGCGGCTGCGGGGGCGGCTCGCCCGGTCCCGGTCGGGCTTCGGCCAGGGGCTGCTGGGCCTGCTCGGCGCCGGAGACCTCGACGAGGAGTCGTGGGAGGACGTCGAGGCCACGCTGCTGCAGGCCGACCTCGGGCCCGACATGACCCTCGAGCTGGTGGGCACGCTGCGCACCGAGATGGCGCGGCGCGCCGTCCGCACCCCCGGCGAGGCCCGCACCCTGCTGCGCGACGTCCTCACCGACGCGCTGGGCACCGACCAGGACCGCTCCATCCGTGCGCTGCCCCACGACGGCAGGCCCGCGGTGCTGCTCGTCGTCGGCGTCAACGGCACGGGCAAGACCACCACCACCGGCAAGCTCGCGCGGGTGCTCGTCGCGGGTGGACGGCACGTGGTGCTCGGCGCGGCCGACACGTTCCGGGCCGCGGCGGCCGAACAGCTCATGACGTGGGGTGAGCGCGCCGGGGCCACCGTCGTGCGCGGGCCCGAGGGGGCCGACCCGGCCAGCGTCGCGTTCGACGCGGTCAAGCAGGGGGCCGAGGAGGGCGCCGACGCGGTCCTGCTCGACACCGCGGGCCGGCTGCACACCAAGACGGGCCTGATGGACGAGCTGGGCAAGGTCAAGCGCGTGGTCGAGCGGCAGTCCGAGGTGGACGAGGTGCTCCTCGTCCTCGACGCCACGACCGGCCAGAACGGGCTGACCCAGGCCCGGGTCTTCGGCGACGTGGTGAAGGTCACGGGGATCGTGCTGACCAAGCTGGACGGTACGGCCAAGGGCGGCATCGTCTTCCGGGTGCAGCGCGAGCTCGGCGTGCCGGTGAAGCTCGTCGGCCTGGGGGAGGGTCCTGACGACCTGGCGCCGTTCGAGCCCTCGGCATTCGTCGACGCCCTGCTCGGCTGAATGATCCAGTTCCGGGTTCGGTAATCCGGACGTAACCTCCGGCTCCGACCAGTTCACTGGTACGCAACAAACGGTGTCGTTCATCGAAACACGTCACCCTGAGTATTCCCTCCAGCCTGGCCGACAGCAGGAGGGAAACCGTGCTCAATTCCGGAGACACCGCGTGGGTACTCGCGAGCGCCGCGCTCGTGATGCTCATGACCCCGGGTCTGGCGTTCTTCTACGGCGGAATGGTCCGTAGCAAGAGCGTCCTCAACATGCTCATGATGAACTTCATCTCGCTCGCCGTGGTCGGCGTGCTGTGGGTCCTCTACGGCTTCAGCCTGGCCTTCGGCAACGACATCGGAGGCGGCCTCCTCGGCGGCTTCGAGTTCGTCGGGCTGCAGAACACCGTCGGCCAGCTGGCCGGGTTCGCCGTCGCCGCGAACGCCCAGACGGGCGTCGCCGCCGTCGCGTGGCCCGGACCGGATGCCCTTCCGGTGCTGGCCTTCGCGATGTTCCAGCTGATGTTCGCAGTGATCACCCCGGCCCTGATCTCGGGTGCGGTCGCCGACCGTCTCAAGTTCTGGAGCTGGACGGTCTTCGTGGCCCTGTGGGTCACGATCGTGTACTTCCCGGTCGCCCACTGGGTGTTCTCGTTCGACGGTTTCGTGGGGGCCGATGCGGTCGGTGGCTGGATCGCCAACGTCAGCAAGCTGGGCGCCCTCGACTTCGCGGGTGGTACGGCGGTCCACATCAACGCCGGTGCGGCGGGTCTCGCACTGGCGATCGTGCTCGGCAGGCGGCGCGGCTGGCCCAAGGAGCCGATGCGGCCGCACAACCTGCCGTTCACGCTCCTGGGGGCCAGCCTCCTGTGGTTCGGCTGGTTCGGCTTCAACGCCGGCTCGGCCCTGACCGCGGGCGACCTCGCGTCCGTCGCGTTCACCAACACGATGGTGGCCACCTCGGCGGCCACGATCGGGTGGCTGATCACGGAGCAGTTCCGGGACGGCAAGCCCACCACCCTCGGCGCCGCGTCCGGTGCCGTCGCGGGCCTGGTCGCCATCACCCCGGCGGCCGGCTACGTCAGCCCGCTGGGCGGCATCGCGATCGGCTTCATCGCCGGCATCGTGTGCGCGCTGGCCGTCGCGCTGAAGTTCCGCTTCGGCTTCGACGACTCGCTCGACGTCGTGGGCGTCCACCTCGTCGGTGGTCTCGTGGGCACGCTGCTGATCGGGTTCTTCGGCACCACGAGCGTCAACTCACTCGGGGCCAACGGCCTGTTCTACGGCGGCGACGCCACGCAGCTCGGCAAGCAGGCCATCGCGGCCTTCTCGGTGCTGCTGTACTCGTTCATCCTCACCGCGCTGCTCGCGCTGCTCATCAAGTACACGATGGGCTTCCGGGTCAGCGACGAGGACGAGGTCACGGGCATCGACGAGACGGAGCACGCCGAGACGGCGTACGACTTCTCGACGCTCCGCGGTGGTGGAACGTTCAGCGGCGTCCACTCGGCCGTCAACGCCGCACCGGTCGCGGTCACCGCAAGCAAGGAGAGCTGAGGCATGAAGCTCGTCACGGCGATCGTCAAGCCGTTCGTGCTGGAGGACGTGAAGGGGGCGCTGGAGCAGATCGGCGTCCTCGGCATGACGGTCAGCGAGGTGCAGGGATACGGCCGGCAGAAGGGCCACACCGAGGTCTACCGGGGTGCCGAGTACTCCGTCGACTTCGTGCCGAAGGTCCGTGTGGAGGTCGTCGCCGACGACGCCCTCGCGGACAAGGTGGTCGACGCGGTCGTCGAGGCCGCGCGTACCGGCAAGATCGGTGACGGCAAGGTCTGGGTCACTCCGGTCGAGAGCGTGATCCGGGTTCGCACCGGGGAACGTGGGCACGACGCGATCTGATCCGATCGCAGGGAGGGGCCCGTCGCGCAGCGCTGCTGCGCAGCGGGCCCCGGTCCGTCCGGGAGGGAGTTCGACCATGATGCTCGTGACGGCGATCGTGAAGCCCTTCGTCCTGGGCGACGTCCGCGCGGGGCTCGACGACCTCGACGTGGCCGGAATGACGGTCAGCGAGGCGGTGGGCCCTGTCCCCGCGGTGCGCGTCGAGCTGCTCGTCGAGGACGACTTCGTGGAGAAGGTGGTGGAGACGGTCACGCAGGCGGCACGGACGGGGGCCGTCGGGGACGGCAGGGTGTGGGTGGTCCCCGTCGACACGGTCGTGCGTGTGCGTACAGGCGAGAGGGGCGTCGACGCGTTGTGAGGACGGGGGACGGGGCGGCATGACGGTAGTGAGCTCGGGATCGGCCGAGGACCTGGTCCGGGCGAAGGCGGTGCTGCTGGATCCGGGAGTGGGGAAGCGCAGGCTCGGACCCGAGGCGCTGCGCACGGCACTGGTCGACCTCCACGACTTCTGGCTGGCCTCGCGCTGCGCCGCGATCGGGCTGAACGAGAAGGCGTCGCTCGTGGCGGTGGGGGCCCTGGGGCGCCGTGAGCTGGCGCCCTACTCCGATCTCGACCTGGTGCTGCTGCACGACGGACGCCAGGACGTCGACCGGCTGGCCGATCAGCTCTGGTACCCGCTGTGGGACGCCGGCATCGGCCTCGACCACTCGGTGCGCACCCCCGGGCAGGCCGTGCAGGTGGCGGCCACCGACCTGCGGGCGGCCTTCGGGCTGCTGGAGCTGCGGCACATCGCGGGCGACCCGGCGTTGTCGGACAAGGTGTCGACGGCCGTGCGGCAGGCGTGGCGGGCGGGCATCCGCAACCGCTTCGACGAGCTGGCCGACGCCGCGCACGCCCGCTGGACGAAGGTCGGTGACGTCGCGCACCGCGTGGAGCCCGACCTCAAGAACGGCCACGGCGGCCTGCGCGACATCCAGCTGATCGACGCGCTCGCCGCCGCCCAGCTCGTCGACCGGCCGGCGGGCGACGTGCTCGAGGCACGCCGGCTGCTGCTCGACGTGCGCACGGAGCTGCACCGGATCTCCGGTCGCGCCCGTGACGTGCTGCGCGCCCAGGAGGCCGACGAGGTCGCCACCACGCTGGAGATCGCCGACCGCTTCGAGCTCGCGCGAGCGCTCTCCGGAGCGGCCCGCTCGGTCGCGTTCGCGGCCGAGGTGGGGCTGCGCCAGGCCCGGGGCGCCCTGCCCCGGCGCGGGCTCGCCGCCCTGCGCCGCGCCCCGGTGCGGCGCCCGCTCGACACCGGCGTCGTCGAGCACGCCGGGGAGGTCACCCTGGCCCGCGACGCCGCCGCCGCCCGCGACCCCGCCCTCGTGCTGCGGGTGGCCGCCACGGCCGCGCGCACCGGGCTGCCGGTGGCCGCCGGCACACTGCACCGCCTCGCCGACACCGCCCCCGAGCTGCGCGAACCCTGGCCGCGGGCCGCGCTGGGGGAGCTCCTGTCGCTGCTGGGTACGGGGCGTCCGCTCGTCGACGTCGTGGAGTCGCTCGACCGCACCGGGCTGTGGGGGCGGCTGTTCCCCGAGTGGGGCGCGGTGCGCGACCTGCCCCCGCGCGACCGCGCCCACGTCTGGACGGTGGACCGGCATCTCGTCGAGGTCACCGCGCAGGCCGCCCGACTGACCACCCGCGTCGCCCGCCCGGACCTGCTGCTCGTCGGCTCGCTCCTGCACGACATCGGCAAGGGCCGCGGGGGCGATCACTCGGTCGTCGGCGAGTCGCTGGCCGTGCAGGTGGGGCGTCGGCTCGGTTTCAGCGAGCCCGACGTCGACGTGCTCGGGGCGATGGTCCGCCACCACCTGCTGCTGCCCCACACCGCCACCCGCCGCGACCTCGACGACCCGGCCACCGTCACGCGCGTGGTCGAGACGCTGGAGACGGCGGTCCCCGGCGCCGGCAGCCTGCTGCTGGAACTGCTGGAGGCGCTCGCCGAGGCCGACTCGCTGGGCACCGGTCCCGGCGTCTGGAGCCCGTGGAAGCGCGTGCTGATCGGGGACCTCGTCCGGCGCTGCCGGGCCCTGCTGGCCGGGGAGCCGCTGCCGGCGCCCAGCGCGCCGAGTGCTCCGGAGCTGGACCTGGCCCGTGCGGTCGTCGACGACGGGCGTCCGCAGCTGCGGGTGGACGACACCGTCGATCCGGCCACCGTCCTCGTCGCGATGGCCGACCGGGTCGGGTCGCTCGCCGCGACCGCCGGGGTGCTGGCGCTGCACTCGCTGGAGGTGCACGCCGCCGAGCTCTACGCGGTGTCGGCGCACGGCGGAGGGCTGCCGGCGAGCGTGCCCGACGGTGTCGCGATGTTCGCGTTCACGGTGTCGCCGCGGTTCGGCGGCCTGCCCGATCCCGCGTTGATGCGCTCGGACCTCGTGCGCACGATCGACGGCAGCCTCGTCCTCGCCGACGCGCTGGCCCGCAAGGAGCGCGACTACGCCCCCATGGCGCCGTCGGGTGAGCCGGCGGCGCCGCCCCGCGTGCTGTGGTTCGACGACGAGGCGACGGGTGCCGTGGTGCTGGAGCTGCGGGCCACCGACCGGATCGGCCTGCTGCACCGGGTCGCCGCCGCGCTCGAGGACTGCTCCGCCGACCTGCGCTGGGCGCGGGTGGCCACGCTCGGGGCGTCGGTGGTCGACTCGTTCTGCATCGACGCCGGCGACGCCGGGGTCCTGCCGGCCCAGCGCCGCCGCATCGAGCAGGCGGTGCTGGCCGCGGCGCGGTGAACTGCCGACTCGCGCACGGAATCCTGCCGACTCGCGGGCGGGAAACCGCCGACTCGCGGGCGGAAGACCGCCGACTCGCGGGCGGGAAACCGCCGACTCGCGGGGTGGGGGGCGCGAGTCGGCGGTTCTCCGTGCGCGAGTCGGCGGATTTCCGCGGCCGAGTCGGCACTCAGCCGTGGAACTGCTCCGCCCGTTCCAGGACCCCGGCCTCGCCCGTCGCGTCCTCGCGGATCTCCTCCAGCTCGTCGGCGTCGAGGTCGGGCTCGCCGGCGTGGGCGGCCTCGCCCGCGGCGAGCTGCTCGTCGGCCTTCGCCAGGAGCCGGTGTCCGCTGGCCAGCACCGCGATGGCCACGAGCACCGCACCCGAGGCGATCCAGAACGGCACGTGCACGTTGAGGCGCTCGGCCAGGATGCCCGCCGCGAACGGGGCGAGCCCGCCGCCGATGAACCGGATGAACCCGTACGCCGCCGACGCCACGGGCCGCTCGACCGGCGAGACCAGCATGACGGCCTGCGTGGTCAGGGTGTTGTTCACGCCGATCATGGCGCCGGCGGCGATCACGGCCACCACGAGCGTGGCCTTCGAGTCGGTGAACGCGGCGATCACGGCGAGCACGACGGCGAACAGGAACAGGTTGACGTACAGCGTGGGGGCCGTGCCGAACCGCCGTTGCAGCCGCGGGGCCACGAACACCGAGAACAGGGCCACGAGGATGCCCCAGCCGAAGAACACCATGCCGAGCTGGTAGATCGACAGGCCCATCGGGAACGGGACGTAGCCGAGCATCGTGAAGAAGCCCCAGTTGTAGAGCAGCGCGGTGATGCCCATCGTCAGCAGGCCGCGGTGGGCCAACGCCGTCAACGGCTCGCCGAGCGACTGCCGGTGCACCGGCTTCGGGGTCGTCGGCACGAGCACGACGGTGGCCACCAGCGCGATGCCCATCAGGACGGCCACGCCGAAGAACGGGCCGCGCCAGGAGATGTTGCCCAGCAGCGCGCCGAGCAGCGGCCCGCACGCGATGCCGACGCCCAGCGCGGTCTCGTAGAGCACGATCGCGCCGGCGAACCCGCCGGTCGCCGAGCCCACGATCACGGCCAGCGAGGTGGCGATGAACAGCGCGTTGCCCAGGCCCCAGCCGGCGCGGAAGCCGACGATGCCGCCGATGGAACCGGACAGGCCCGCGGCGGCGGCGAACACGACGATGATCGCGAGTCCAGCGATCAGCGTGGTCTTCGCGCCGAGGCGGCTCGACACCCAGCCCGTGACCAGCATGGCCACCGCGGTGACCACGAGGTAGCTGGTGAACAGCAGCGTCACCTGGCTGGGCGAGGCGTTCAGCTGCGTGGACAGGGCGGGCAGGATCGGGTCGACGAGCCCGATGCCCATGAACGAGATGACGCAGGCGAACGCGACGGCCCAGACGGCCTTCGGCTGCTGGAACGGGCTCGCTGCGGGAGCAGCGGTGGTCATGAGATGCCTGTCGAGACGAGTGTGGTGATCGCCGGCACGGCCGCCGCGAGGGCGGCGCGGTCGTCGGCGTCGAGGGTGTCGATCAGGCCCGCGAGCGTCTCGGCCCGCCGCGCGCGCCGTTGCGCGAGCAGGTCGCGGCCCGCCTCGGTGACGGCGATCTTGACGCTGCGCCGGTCCTGGTCGTCGGGCGTGCGCTCGACCAGTCCCTGCGCGACCAGCCGCCCGATCAGGCCGGTCATGGACGGCTGGGTGACCGCGGCCGCGTCGGCGAGGTCGGTGAGCCGCATCGGCCCGCTCCTGGCGAGCACCGACAGCGTGGACGCCGCGACGAGACTGAGCCCGTTGCGCGGGCTGAGCCGGGTGAGCAGGACGACGAGCTGGTCGACGCCCTCGGCCACCTCGAGCCGATCGATCGTGTGCATGCCTAATGTATAGCACTGCTATGTAAATCTCGCCGCTGTCACGTGTAGGACATCCCGCTGTCACATGTGAAGATCACCGGCGTGAACACGGGGAACACGGCGTACGTGCTCGGATGCGCGGCTCTGGTGATGCTCATGACGCCGGGCCTGGCGTTCTTCTACGGCGGCATGGTCCGCGCGAAGAGCGTGCTCAACATGATGATGATGAGCGTGGTGGCGCTCGGCGTCGTCACGCTCGTCTGGGTGTCGGTCGGCTTCTCGCTGGCCTTCGGGAACTCCAACGGCGGGCTGATCGGCGACTTCTCGTTCGTCGGCCTGCGCGACACCACCGCGGTGGTGGGGGCGGGCATCCCGCTGCAGGTCTTCGCGATGTTCCAGCTCATGTTCGCCGTGATCACCGGTGCGCTGCTGTCCGGGGCCGTCGCCGACCGGGCGCGGTTCTGGCCGTGGGCCCTGTTCGTCGGGGTGTGGACGCTGGTGGTCTACGTGCCGCTCGCGCACTGGATCTTCGCCGTCGACGGCTTCGCATCGGCCCACGGCGGCTGGATGGCCAACGCCCTGCGCGCACTGGACTTCGCGGGGGGCACCGCCGTCGAGATCAACTCCGGCGCGTCGGCCCTGGCCTTGGCGCTCGTGCTCGGGAAGCGCCGCAACTGGCCCCGCGAGCCGATGCGTCCGCACAACCTCCCCAACGTCCTGCTGGGCACCGGCCTGCTGTGGTTCGGCTGGTTCGGCTTCAACGCCGGCTCCGCGCTGGCCGCCGGCG
The DNA here is from genome assembly GCF_001899645.1 of Pseudonocardia sp. 73-21. Classification (GTDB taxonomy): domain Bacteria; phylum Actinomycetota; class Actinomycetes; order Mycobacteriales; family Pseudonocardiaceae; genus Pseudonocardia. The sequence goes on from NZ_MKVV01000046.1 coordinate 54,455, forward strand.
CCGTCGCGGGCAACGCGTTCGTCACGACGATGACGGCATCGGCCGCCGCCGTCATCTCCTGGCTCGCGCTCGAGCACCGCCTCGACGGTAGGCCCACGAGCCTCGGTGGAGCCTCGGCCGCCGTAGCCGGGCTGGTGGCGATCACCCCGGCCTGCGGGTTCGTCGACACGGTCGGTGCGCTCGTGATCGGCCTGCTCGCCGGCGTGGTGTGCCAGCTGGCGATCCGGCTCAAGTACCGGCTCGGCTACGACGACTCGCTCGACGTGGTGGCGATCCACGGCGTCGGCGGTCTGCTCGGCATGCTGCTCATCGGGTTGTTCGCCACCGTGGCCGTCAACCCCGCGGGGGCCGACGGTCTGCTCTACGGTGGCGGCCTCGGTCAGCTGGGCAGGCAGGCGGTGGCGGTGCTCGCCACCGTGGCGTTCGCGTTCACCGTCACGTACGTGCTCGCCTGGCTGATCAGCCGCACCATCGGGTTCCGCGTGGACCCGGAGGTGGAGTCCGAGGGCATCGACGAGGCCGAGCACGCCGAGACCGCCTACGACTTCACGCCGCTCACCTCGTCGATTGGACGCACCACATGATCCTCGTGACCGCCATCGTCAAGCCGTTCGCCCTCGGCGACGTCAAGGACGCCCTCGAACGCCTCGGCGTGCTCGGCATGACCGTGAGCGAGGTGCAGGGCTACGGGCGCCAGAAGGGGCACACCGAGGTCTACCGCGGCGCCGAGTACACCGTCGACTTCGTGCCGAAGGTGCGCGTCGAGGTCGTGGTGGCCGACGAGGTGGCGGGCAAGGTCGTCGACGTGGTCGTCGAGGCCGCCCGCACCGGCAAGATCGGCGACGGCAAGGTGTGGACCACCCGCGTCGAGCAGATCGTGCGCGTCCGCACCGGCGAGCGCGGCGCCGACGCGCTGTAACCGCCGACTCCGGAACGAACGGGCGAATCCCCCGTTGCTACGGTGTGAACGACCCGGTGTGCCTCGCCCTGCCCGGCCGGACCCTCCTGCTCGTGGCCGGGATGCCGGGGCCGGGAAGTCCACGCTGCTGGCCGGGCTGCTCCCGCGGGACGGGATGGTGGTGCTCGACTCCGACGCCCACCGCGCCGCGCTCCACGGCCTCCTGCCCGGGGTGCCCTACGCCGCCTACCGGCCGCTGGTGCACCTGTGGCACCGGCTCGCGGTGCTGGTCGCGGCGTTCTCGGCGGCGCCCACGGTGGTGGTGCACCTGCCCGCCACCGATCCCGGCACGCGCGCCGCCGTCGCCCGCCTGGCCGCGCTCACCGGCCGCTCGGCCCACCTGCTGTGGCTGCAGGTCGAGGCCACCGAGGCGCGGCGCGGCCAGCAGGAACGCGGCCGGGTGGTGCCCGAGGCGTCCTTCGTCGCCCACGCCGAGCGGGCGGCCCGGCTGCCCCGTGCGGACGAGGGGTGGGCCGCCCTCACCGTTCTCGACCGCCGCGCGGCCCGCGCGGGGCTGCTGCTGGAGACGGGGGCACCGGCCCCAGTAGGGTTGTAGAGGTGTTCAACGACCTCTCCGAACGTCTCAGCGACACGCTGGCCGGACTGCGCGGCAAGGGCCGCCTCTCCGAGGCCGACATCGACACCACCGCGCGCGAGATCCGCATCGCGCTGCTGGAGGCCGACGTCGCGCTGCCGGTGGTCCGGGCCTTCGTGGCGAAGGTCAAGGAACGGGCCAAGGGTGCGGAGGTCTCGGGGGCGCTGAACCCGGCCCAGCAGGTCGTCAAGATCGTCAACGAGGAGCTCGTCGGCATCCTCGGCGGCGAGACGCGGCGCATCCGGCTGGCCAAGGAACCGCCCACGGTCATCATGCTCGCCGGCCTCCAGGGTGCCGGTAAGACCACGCTCGCCGGGAAGCTCGCCCACTGGCTCAAGGGCCAGGGCCACACCCCGCTGCTCGTGGCGTGCGACCTGCAGCGCCCCAACGCGGTCAACCAGCTGCAGATCGTCGGCGACCGCGCCGGGGTCTCCACCTTCGCGCCACATCCGGGCGCGTCAGCGACCGGTCAGACAGCGGAGCCGGGCAACGGCACGGGCGACCCCGTCGACGTGGCCCGCCGCGGTGTCGCGCACGCCCGCGAGAAGCACTTCGACGTGGTCATCGTCGACACCGCGGGCCGCCTCGGCGTCGACGAGGAGCTGATGCGCCAGGCGTCCGACATCCGCGACGCCACCCGCCCCGACGAGACGCTGTTCGTCGTCGACGCGATGATCGGCCAGGACGCCGTGGCCACGGCCGAGGCGTTCCGCGACGGCGTCGGGTTCACCGGCGTGGTGCTCACCAAGCTCGACGGCGACGCCCGCGGTGGTGCCGCGCTGTCGGTCCGCGAGGTCACCGGCCAGCCCATCCTCTTCGCGTCCACTGGCGAGAAGCTCACCGAGTTCGACGTCTTCCACCCCGACCGGATGGCCTCGCGCATCCTCGGGATGGGCGACCTGCTCACGCTCATCGAGCAGGCCGAGGGCGCGTTCGACCAGGAGCAGTCGGCCGCGGCCGCGCAGAAGATGGTCAGCGGCGAGCTGTCGCTGGAGGACTTCCTCGAGCAGATGATGGCCATCCGCAAGATGGGGCCCATCGGCAACATCCTCGGCATGCTCCCGGGCGCCAACTCCGGGCAGATGAAGGACGCGCTGGCGCAGGTCGACGACCGCCAGCTCGACAAGCTCCAGGCCATCATCCGGGGCATGACGCCGGCCGAGCGCAACGACCCGAAGATCATCAACGGGTCACGGCGGCTGCGCATCGCCAACGGCTCGGGCGTGGCTGTCAGCGACGTCAACGACCTGGTCACGCGGTTCTTCGAGGCCCGCAAGATGATGAAGCAGATGGCCGGGCAGTTCGGCTTCGGCGGCGGCTCGCGCAGCGCCACGAAGAAGCTGGCGAAGAGCCGCAAGGGCAAGAAGGGCAAGGGGCGGCCCACGCCGTCGCGCGCGCTGCCCGCGGGGATGGGGATGCCCGATCTCTCCGGCCTGCCGCCGTCGCTGCAGCAGCTGCCGCCGGGGCTCGACCAGCTGCCTCCCGGGTTCGACCCGAGCAAGCTCAAGTTCCCGAAGGGCAAGTAGCCCGTGTACCGGTTGCGCGGTGTGGCGCTCGGGCTGGGTGGGAACGCTGACGCAGCGGAGACGGTGGAGCTCTTCGTCGGGGACGACGGGCGGTTCGTCGACGTCCCCCTGCCCGACGCCGAGACGATCATCGACGGCGGGTTCGTCGTACCCGGGCTCGTCGACGCGCACTGCCACGTGGGGCTCGGCCCGTCCGGGCCCGTCGACCTCGAGGAGGCCGACGCGCAGGCGCGCACCGACCGCGACGCCGGGGCGCTGCTGCTGCGCGACTGCGGCTCGCCGGTCGACACGTCGCCGCTGCAGGCCCGCGCCGACCTCCCGGAGATCATCCGCGCGGCCCGGCACGTCGCGCGGCCGAAGCGCTACATCCCGGGCCTCGCGGTCGACCTCGACGACCCCGCGCTGCTGCCCGAGGTCGTGGCCGAGCAGGCCGCGGCCGGCGACGGCTGGGTCAAGCTCGTCGGCGACTGGATCGACCGCGGCGTCGGCGACCTCGCCCCCCTGTGGCCCGACGACGTGCTGGTCGCCGCGATCGGGGCCGCCCACGCCGCCGGGGCCCGCGTCACCGCGCACGTCTTCGGCTCCGACGCCCTGCCCGGCCTGGTGAACGCGGGCATCGACTGCATCGAGCACGGCACCGGCCTCACCGACGACGTCATCGCCGAGATGGCCCGCCGCGGCACGGCCCTGGTGCCCACGCTGATCAACGTCGAGACGTTCCCCGGCATCGCCGACTCGGCGTCGAAGTACCCCGTCTACGCCGCCCACATGCGGGAGCTGCACGCCGGGGCCGGTGACGTCGTGCGGCGGGCGGTCGAGGCCGGGGTGCCCGTCTACGCGGGCACCGACGCGGGCGGCGGCATCGCCCACGGCCGGATCGTCGACGAGATCGACGCGCTGCGCGCCGCCGGGCACCCCGACGCCCTCGGCGCGGCGAGCTGGGCGGCGCGGGAGTGGCTGGGCCGGCCGTCCTTCGCCGTCGGCCACCCGGCGGACCTCGTGGTCTACCGGTCCGACCCGCGCCTCGACCCGTCGGTGCTGCGGGAGCCCGAGCTCGTGATGCTGCGGGGCCGTCCCGTCGCCCGGTAGGAGTCACCGTCCTACCGGGCCAGGGCCCCCGTCGCCTCGGTGCCGCGGCGTAGAAGCGGGAGGTGCCGGGGTCGTGCGCCATCGCGGTCGGTGCCGCTCCACCGCAGCCACGGCCCGACGTCACCGTCCAGGGCGAGGGAGAAGGTGCCGACCGACGGGGCGGCGTCGCGGACGAGCCGCCCGGCGCCGGTGCCGTCGAGGTCGACCGTCAGCTGGCCACAGGGTGCTTGACCGTCACCGTCCGGTTCGCGGGCCCGCCGCGCACGACCACCCACCGGGATCGGCGGCCACCCCGTGTCGACCCACTGTCCGACATGTCCGATCCGGTCCGGGAGCGAGATCGGGGGTGGTGCGCACCCCGATCGGGGGTACCGGGCCGGGCGTCTGCCGCGAGGCCGACGGCGGCCTCACGCCGCGGCCGGTAGCGTCGATCACGTGGGACCAGGGGACGAGGGGACGGCACGGCCGACCGAGGGCACCGGCGACCGCTCCGGCGCGGGCGGGAGCGGTCCCGTGATCGCCCACGACGTGCCGGGCCCGACCGGCGCCACCCCCGACGGGCCCACTCCCGACGGGTCCGCCGCCGTGGCCGGGCCTCCCGAGCGGGCCGCGGCCCCGGACCGGCCGGTCGCCGAGCCGCCGGTTTCCGGGGGCCCGGCCGGGTCACCTCCCGCGGAGCCTGCGGGTTTCCCGCTGTACCCGCCGTACCCCGACCCGCCGGCGAACGCCGGCCCGTGGGGTCCGGCGGCTCATGCCGGACCGCAGGGCCCCTACGGCCCGCCGGGGCCGAACGCGTACGCGGGCCCGTGGGGCCCGCCGCCGTACGGCGCACCTCCGGCGCCGTGGGGCGCGCCCCACGGTCCGGGATGGGGTCCGCCGCCGGGTCCGCCCGGCGCCTACCCGGGCCCCGGACCTGCGGGAATGCCGCCGCCCCGACCGGTCCGCACCCACCGGTGGGGGCTCGGCGCCTACCTCGTCGTCGAGGCCGTCTTCCTGCTCGCCTCGGTCGCGGTGGCCGCGGTCCTGGGTGAGCGGCTCTCGTCGTCGGCCGGGGCGCTGGCCACCGCACTGGTGGTGCCCACGCTCCTCGCCGCCGGCACCGCGATCCTGATCACGGTGTGGCGCGGCAACGGCCCCCGCATCGACCTGGGCCTGCAGTTCTCCTGGCGGGACGTCGGCCTCGGGCTGGCCTTCGGTTTCGGCGGGCTCGTGATCACGATTCCCGCGTCGCTGCTCTACGTCGCGATCGCCGGTGACGAGACGACGTCGGCGGTGGGGGAGGAGTTCGGCGGCATCCGGTCGGGTCCGTGGATGGCCGCGCTGGTGTTCGTGATCGTGGTGTTCGTCGCACCGCTGTGCGAGGAGATCGTCTACCGCGGGCTGCTGTGGGGGGCCGTCGAGCGGCTCGGGGCCCACCGCTGGTGGGCGCTGGTGATCACCACCGTGGTGTTCGCGCTGGCCCACTTCGAGTTCACCCGCACCCCGCTCCTGCTCGTCGTGGCCATCCCCATCGCGCTGGCCCGCCTCTACACGGGACGGCTCGTGGCCGGGGTCGTCGCGCACGCCGTGAACAACCTGCTCCCGGCCGTCTCGCTGGTGATGATGCTTCTCGGCGTCCTGCCGGGGACGTGACGCACGCCGTCTGGCACAATGGGCGATCGGTTCTGCGGTCGGCCCTCTACCAGCCGCAGCCACACACGTCGAGCGACGCGCAGCCCGTAACCCCACGCGAGCAGCACGGCCTCATCGCCGAACCAACTGATCACAGGGAGCAGTACACAGCGTGGCCGTCAAGATCAAGCTGATGCGTCTGGGCAAGATCCGTCAGCCGTACTACCGCATCGTCGTCGCCGATGCCCGCAACCGCCGCAGCGGCCGGGCCATCGAGACCATCGGCAAGTACCACCCGAAGAATGAGCCGAGCCTCATCGAGGTCGACTCGGACCGGGCGCAGTACTGGCTGGGTGTCGGCGCGCAGCCCACCGAGCCCGTGCAGCACCTGCTCGAGATCACCGGTGACTGGCAGAAGTTCAAGGGTCTGCCCGGCACCGAGGGCACCCTCAAGCCGCAGCCCGAGAAGGTCGACAAGCTCGCCCGCTTCAACGCGGCGCTGGCGGCCATCGACAACGAGCCGACCTCCGACGCCACCACGCCGAAGAAGAAGGCCGAGAAGCGCGCCAAGGCCGATGACGCCGCCGCCGACGAGGCCGCTCCCGCGGCTGAGGCTGCTGCGACCGAGGCATGACCGCCGCCGTGCTCTCCTGCGCGGAGTCGGCGTCGTGACGGCCGTTCTGGCCGACGCGCTCGAGCACCTCGTCCGGGGGATCGTCGATCACCCGGACGACGTGCAGGTCGATCTCGTCACCAACCGCCGGGGCCGCACGCTGGAGGTCCGCGTGCACCCGGAGGACCTGGGCAAGGTCATCGGGCGCGGCGGGCGCACCGCCACGGCGCTGCGCACGGTCATCGGCGGTATCGGCGGACGGGGCGTGCGGGTCGATGTCGTCGACACCGACCGGTAGGTCCTCGACCACCGAGGTCCTCGCCGGCGTCGCCGTGCGGGCCCACGGCCTGCGCGGCGAGGTCGCCGTGGACGTCCACACGGATTCCCCGGAGGAGCGGTTCGCCGCCGGCGCGGTGCTCGTCGCGCGCCGCCCGGGGTCTCCCGACGGTGTGCTGACGGTGGAGTCGTCCCGTCCGCACTCCGGCAAGCTCCTGGTCCGCTTCGTCGAGGCCCCGGACCGCACCGCGGCCGAGGGCCTGCGCGGCACGCGACTGGTGGTGCCCACGCACGCGCTGCCCGAGCCCGAGGACCCCGACGAGTTCCACGTCCACCAGCTCGAGGGCCTGCGCGCCGAGCTCGAGGACGGCACCGTCGTCGGCACGGTCCGCGAGGTGCTGCTGGGCCCCGGCGGGGAGCTGCTGGTGCTGTCGCGCCCCGAGCTGCCCGATGCGCTGGTGCCGTTCGTGCACCAGATCGTGCCCACGGTCGACCTGGCCGGCGGCCGGGTCGTCCTCACCCCGCCCGAGGGTCTGCTCGACGTCGAGTGACGATCACCGACTCGGATGATCACCGTCGCGACGGGCGCTCCAGGTAGGTCGCGTCCGGCCGGATGAAGCCGAAGCGCCCGTAGAGGCCGTGGGCGTCGGCGGTGTGCAGCGTCCACCGGAAGTCGCGGCCCGGGCCGTCGTCGATCATCAGTTTCACCAGCGCCACGCCGAGTCCGTGCCCCCGCGTGGACGGGTCCACGAAGACGTCGGCCAGGTAGGCGAACGCCACCCCGTCGGAGACGGCCCGGGCGAACCCCACCGTCCGTCCGTCGAGGTCGTAGGCGCCGACGATCCGCCACGCGCCGTCGATCTGCTTCTCGACGTCCTCGCGCGTCCGCCAGCGGCCCCAGTAGGCGTCGGTCGACAGGTAGCGCCAGACGGCGTCCCGGTCGACCCGCTCCGGGTCGTCGTCGAGCTCGTACTGCTCCATCCCCCGAAACTAGCGCGTCAACTTTGGTTGACAATGTCCCGCGTGTCAACCTAAGTTGACAGCATGACCGATGCGACGGAGGTGGCGGCGGCGGCGTCCAGCAGGGACCCGTCCGTCGGACTCGCGGCCGTGGCGTCCCTGCGGGGGCTGCTCGAGTCGCTGGAGGAGCTGCAGGTGACGAACGCGCGCAGCCAGGGCTGGTCCTGGCAGCAGATCGCCGAGGCCCTGCGGGTGAGCAGGCAGGCCGTGCACAAGAAGTACCGACGGTTCGGCTTCTAGGGAGGCGGGTCATGTTCGAGAGGTTCACCGACAAGGCACGACGCGTGGTGGTGCACGCCCAGGAGTCGGCGCGCGAGCGGGGCGCCGACTCCCTCCGCACCGAGCACCTGCTCGTCTCGCTGTTCGCGGTGCCCGACAACCTCGCGGTCACCGTGCTGGCCGCCCACAACGTGACGCGGGCCGATATCGAGGCCGACGTCGACCGGATGCGCGGCGGCCCCGCGCCGTCCGACGCCGACGCGCTGGCCACGCTGGGGATCGACCTGGACGAGGTGCGCCGGCAGGTGGAGGAGGCCTTCGGTCCCGGCGCGCTGGACCGCACCCGGGCCGCGCAGAGCCGGGACGGCCGGCGGACCGGCTGGATCCGGTTCGACCCCTCGTCGAAGAAGGCGCTCGGGCTCGCCCTGCGCGAGGCGATCCGGCTGGAGCACCACTACATCGGCACCGAGCACCTGCTGCTCGGGCTGATCCACGAGGGGGCGGGCGGCGCCTTCCACGTCCTCGACGGGCGCGGCGTCCACCTCGGGCCGTCACGGATCCTCGTGGAGGAGCTGGTGCGCGGGAAGCGCGCGGGCTAGGAACATCCTCCCCGCGTCCGGTGGTGGCGGAGCGGACGTGGGGCGGTTCGCCGGCGGGCCACCCCAGGTCGTCCCGGCCGTCGACCCCCTCACGCGTGACGTCCACCCCGCACCGACCAGCCGCGCTCGGTGCAGGTGGAGAGCGCGGTGCGCAGGGCAGGTCCTGGAAGCCGTCCTTCGAGATCACCATGACCACGGCGGCCCCGATGCCCAGCAGCGCGCGGGTGCGCAGGCCGGCGTTCTTCGCCACCGCCTCGCGCTCGAGACCGATCGCGGTGGCGAGGACGGGGGCGAGCACGGTGGGCAGCGGCAGGCTCCACCGGTCGGGTCCTGGACCGGAGCTCCGGCGGCCCGTCTGACCTCCCGTGACAGGATCGCGCAGGTGCGGATCGACGTCGTGACGATATTCCCGGACTACCTGACCCCGCTGCGCGAGGCGCTGCTGGGGCGGGCCATCGAGGCCGGGCTCGTCGACGTCGCCGTGCACGACCTGCGGCGCTGGACCCACGACGTCCACCAGGCCGTCGACGACACCCCCTACGGCGGCGGGCCCGGGATGGTCATGCGGCCCCAGGTCTGGGGCGAGGCGCTCGACGAGGTGATCGGGGACGGCCCGGCCCGGCTGGTCGTGCCCACGCCGGCGGGCCGGCCGTTCACGCAGGCCACCGCGCAGGCCTGGGCGGGGGAGGAGCGGCTCGTGTTCGCATGCGGCCGCTACGAGGGCATCGACCAGCGCGTCGTCGACGAGGCGGCGCACCGGATGCCGGTGGACGAGGTCAGCATCGGCGACTACGTGCTCATCGGGGGCGAGGCCGCGGTGCTCGTGATGGCGGAGGCCGTGGTGCGGCTGCTGCCGGGGGTGCTGGGCAACCCGGCGTCGGCGCAGCAGGACTCGTTCTCCGACGGCCTCCTGGAAGGACCGTCCTACACGCGTCCGGTGACGTGGCGCGGGCACGACGTTCCCGACGTGCTGCGCAGCGGCAACCACGGCGCCATCGCCCGCTGGCGCCGCGACCGCGCGCTCGAGCGCACGGCCGAGCGCCGTCCGGATCTGCTGGCCGCATTGCCTGACGAAGCCCTGGACAAGGCCGACCGGGCGTTCCTCGCCACCCTCGGCGAGCTTCCCTGAACGCGTCTGGCACTATGGTCGAGAGCTCACGCGCCCAACCGGGCCTGCCGAGCGCGCCTCCAGTCTCCACCTTGGGACGGCGCCCCACGTTAGACCGCTATCACGGACCGAGGACGGATCTTCGCGATGAACACCCTTGACGCCCTGGACGCAGAGCTGCTGCGCTCCGACATTCCCGCCTTCCGGCCGGGCGACACGCTCAAGGTGCACGTGAAGGTCATCGAGGGAAACCGCTCCCGCGTCCAGATCTTCCAGGGCGTGGTCATCCGCCGTCACGGCGCCGGGGCTCGCGAGACCTTCACGGTCCGCAAGATCTCGTTCGGCGTCGGCGTGGAGCGCACCTTCCCCGTGCACTCGCCCAACCTCGACCGTATCGAGGTATTCACTCGCGGCGATGTCCGTCGCGCGAAGCTCTACTACCTCCGTGACCTGCGCGGCAAGGCTGCGAAGATCAAGGAGAAGCGCGAGACCACCCCGGCGTCCTGACGACGGCGGGCAGGATTGACGTAGCCTCGTGGGCGTGGCCCTTCCCGAGCTCCCCGACGACCGGCGGGCCTCGCCTCGGCGGTACGAACCGGCCGAACGGCCGGATTCCTCCCGGCACGGCGTGAACACCCCTCCGTCGGGGCAGCGGCCCTCCGTGCCGCCTCCCGGGCGGCAGCAGATCCCACCGGGCGGGCCACTCCCGAGCACCCCGTGGCCGGTCGACGGCCACGGCGTCATCGGGGCGAACGGCCGGCCGAAGCCGGTCGTCGGGCACCCCCGCGACCTCACGTCGGCCTCGGGGCGGCAGGCCGCGGTCCCGCCGCCGCCCCGAGGCGGCAGCCACCCGAACGGTGTGGCCAACGGCCGGCCTCCCGTCGGCCGCCCCGTGCCCAACGGGCAGGCCCCGAACGGGCGCCCCCGTGGCCAGGCCCCGTCCGGTCCGTCGTCCGCCATCGGCCCGGCCCGCCGGCCCGGTCCGGTCGACGACGAGCCCACCGTGGTCCACGGCCGGCTCGTCGGCCTGCCCGAGCCCGACGAGGCGCCGGGTCGCCACCGCCGTCGCGCGGGTGAGTCGCCCGACGGCCGCCCCGCCTCCTCCTACCAGGCCGAGGCCGCCGCCGTGAGCGGCCGCAAGGCCAAGCCCGGCCGCCGCCGGCGCCCCGCGTTCTGGAAGGAGCTCCCGCTCCTCATCGTCGTGGCGTTGCTGCTCACGTTCCTGATCCAGACGTTCCTCGCGAAGGTCTACGTGATCCCGTCGGGGTCGATGGAGACCACGCTGCACGGCTGTACCGGTTGCAACAACGACCGCGTGCTCGTCGACAAGGTCACCTACCGGTTCAGTGACCCCCGCCCCGGCGACGTCGTGGTGTTCCGTGGCCCCGACAGCTGGAACAGCGAGTTCACGGCTGATCCGCCCGGCAACATCGTGGTCCAGGGCCTGCAGCAGCTCGGCTCGCTGATCGGGCTCGCCCCGCCCGACGAGAAGGACTTCGTCAAGCGCGTGATCGCCGTCGGCGGCCAGACCGTCCAGTGCTGCGACAGTCGCAACCGCGTCCTCGTCGACGGCAAGCCCCTCGACGAGCCCTACATCTACTACCTGCCCGAGGCGGGACGGGCCCGGCAGGACACCTTCGGGCCGGTCACGGTCCCGCAGGGTGAGCTGTGGATGATGGGCGACAGCCGCAACAACTCCGCCGACTCGCGCGTGCCCGGTCACGGGCCGGTGCCGGTGGCGAACGTCATCGGCAAGGCCCGGCTGATCGTGCTGCCGTTCTCCCGGTTCGGCGGCATCCCCGATCCCAACCCGCAGACCAGCACCGCGCTCGGGATGACCGGCGGGTCGGACTCCACCGTGCCGCTGGGGGTGGCCGTGATCGGCGCCTTCCCGCTCCTGCTCGGGCGGCGCAGGCTCGACCGTCTCGACGCCGAGCTCGACGGGTTCCTGCCGGGCCGTCGTACGCGGCGGCGTTGATCTCACCCCGCATGCCCGCACGTCGCCGTACCGCCCGCCGGCCACCGGAGCTGCTCCCACCCGAGCTGCGCCCGGCCCGCGCCGTCGTCCGCCGCTCCGCGGGCACGTGGACGCTCCAGTCCACCCTGCAGCGCCACGGTCTCGGGCCCGTCGCCGGCGTGGACGAGGCCGGTCGAGGGGCCTGCGCGGGCCCGCTGGTGGTGGCCGCCTGCGTGCTGCGCCCGGGCGACGCCAAACGGCTCGACGGTCTCACCGACTCCAAGCTGCTCACCGCCGCGGCCCGCGAGGAGTACTTCGCGCTGATCACCTGCCGTGCGGAGGACTTCGCCGTGGTCGTGATCCCGCCCGACGAGGTCGACCGGCGCGGCGTGCACGTGGCCAACATCGAGGGCATGCGCCGGGCCGTCGCCCGTCTGGCCTCGCCGCCCGGGTACGTCCTGACCGACGGTTTCCCCATCCGGGGGTTCGGCCGCCCGACCCTGGCGGTGCAGAAGGGCGACCAGGTGGCGGCGTGCGTGGCGGCGGCATCGGTGCTGGCCAAGGTGACCAGGGACCGGATCATGGTGGAGCTCGACGCGCAGTGGCCGCAGTACGGCTTCGGCGTGCACAAGGGCTACTGCACCCCGGTGCACGACGCCGCGCTGGCGGAGCACGGGCCGAGCGCGGTGCACCGCTACTCGTTCGTCAACGTCCGGGCGGCGAACGTCCGTGCCGCCGTCGTGCCTCCGGCCGCACTGGTCCACAATGGGTTGCTACCCGTCGGGACCTCCGGCGCGGGTGTCGAAGGAGGTACGCAGCCGTGAGCGCCGAGGATCTCGAGAAGTACGAGACCGAGATGGAGCTCACGCTCTACAAGGAGTACCGGGACATCGTGTCCCAGTTCTCCTACGTCGTGGAGACCGAGCGTCGTTTCTACCTGGCCAACTCCGTGGACGTGGCCGCCCGCAACGCCGACGGCGAGATCTACTTCGAGGTCCGCATGTCCGACGCGTGGGTGTGGGACATGTACCGCCCGGCGCGCTTCGTCAAGAACGTGCGGGTGCTGACGTTCAAGGACGTCAACGTCGAGGAGCTCGACAAGCCCGACCTGCGGCTCCCCGAGGGTAACCAGTTCGGCTCCTGAACCGGGTCGAAGATCGCGAGTTGTCCCCATCGGGGTCCGGCTGTCCACAGATCCCGGATCCGCCCCCCACGGCCGGCCGGGGCCCTTCACCGTTGGGGCATGGCAGCGAAGGATGTGCTCGGCCGCCGCGGTGAGGACCTCGCGGTGGAGTACCTGACCGACCACGGGCTCGTGGTCCTCTCCCGCAACTGGCGGTGCCGCGACGGCGAGCTCGACGTCGTCGCCACCGACCAGGACCGGCTCGTGGTCTGCGAGGTCAAGACCCGCTCCACCGACTGGTTCGGTGAGCCCGCGGAGGCCGTCACCGGGAAGAAGGCGGCCCGCATCCGGCGGGTCACGCAGGCCTGGCTGGCCACCCACGGCGTCAGGTGGGTGGAGGTCCGCTTCGACGTCGTCTCGGTGGTCGCCGCTCCGGGCCGTCCCGTCACGGTGGCCCACTACGAGGGTGCGTTCTGATGGGCCTCGCGCGCACCTGGTCGGTCGCCCTGCTCGGGGTGGAGGGCCATCTCGTCGAGATCGAGGCCGACGTCGGGCGGGGCCTGCCGGGCATGCACCTGGTCGGGCTGCCGGACGCCGTCCTCAACGAGTCGAAGGACCGCATCCGGGCGGCGGTGATCAACTCCGGGCGCGAGTGGCCCAAGGAGAAGATCGTGCTCGCGCTCTCGCCCGCCACGCTCCGCAAGGCGGGGTCGGGCTTCGACCTGGCGCTGGCGTGCGGGGTGCTGGGCACCAGCGGTGTCGTCGAGCAGTCGGCGCTCGACGGCACCGTCCTGCTCGGTGAGCTCGCGCTCGACGGGCGGCTCCGTCCGGTGCGCGGCGTGCTGCCGTGCCTGCTGGCGGCCCGCGCGGCCGGGATGCGGCGGGTCGTGGTGCCGGAACCGGTGCTGGAGGAGGCGGCCCTCGTCGAGGGCATCGCGGTGTTCGGGGCGCGCAGCCTCACCGACGTGCTGGCCTTCCTGCACGGCGACCTGAGCCTCCCGGGCCCCGGGCCGGCGGCCGAGATCGGTGGCGACGAGCCGCCCGACATGGCCGACGTCGTCGGTCAGGACGACGCGCGGCAGGCGTGCGAGGTCGCGGCGGCCGGCGGCCACCACCTGCTGCTCGTCGGTCCACCGGGCACGGGCAAGACGATGCTCGCGCAGCGGTTCGTCGGGCTGCTCCCGCGGCTCGCGGCCGACGAGGCGCTCGCGCTGGCGGCGGTCCGGTCGGTGGCGGGGCGGCTCCCCGCGGTGGGTGGGCTGTCGCGCGTGCCGCCCCTGGTGGCACCGCACCACTCCAGCTCCATGGCCGCGCTCGTCGGTGGGGGCAGTGGTGTGGCCCGTCCCGGGGCGGTGTCGCTGGCGCACCGGGGAGTCCTCTTCATCGACGAGGCCCCGGAGTTCGGCCCCCACCTGCTCGACGCCCTGCGCACCCCGCTGGAGGACGGCGAGGTCCGGCTCGCGCGCACGGAGGGCACGGTCCGCTACCCGGCCAGGTTCCAGCTGTTCATGGCGGCCAACCCGTGCCCGTGCGCGCCGGCCCACGACCGCGACTGCGTCTGCCCGTCGCTGGTCCGTCGCCGCTACCTGGGGCGGTTGTCCGGTCCGCTGCTCGACCGCGTCGACCTGCGGGCCCGGATGTTCCCGATCACCGGGCTCGCGGTCGCCTCCGACGGCGGCGAGAGCACCGCCGCCGTGCGGCGGCGGGTGCTCGCGGCCCGGGCCGCCGCCGCCGAGCGCTGGGCCGGGGAGGGCTGGCGCACCAACGCCGAGGTGCCGGGGCCGGTCCTGCGCACCCGCTTCGCCCTCCCGCGCCGGGCCGTCCGCCCCCTCGACGCCGGGCTGCGCGCCGGCGAGCTCACCGCCCGGGGGGCCGACCGCGCCCTGCGCGTGGCCTGGACCCTCGCCGATCTGGCCGGACGGACGAGCCCCGACCAGGAGCTGGTCGAGACGGCTCTGTTTTTTCGCGACCGGAGGGCGGCATGAACCCCGACGGCGCCGGCGGTCCGGTGTACTCGGGACCCTTCGCAGGACCGGAGGGCGGCATGGATCCCGGCGCCGCCGGCGGTCCGGCGGGCTCGGCGCCGAACCCCGCTGTCGCACCCGAGGTGCTCCTCGCCCGCGCCTACCTCTCGCGGGTGGCCGAGCCGCCCGCTCCGGCGCTGGCCCGGTTCGTCGCCGGGCTGGGGCCGGTGGAGGCGGCCGCGCGGGTGGCCCGCGGCGCCGTGCCCGACGCCGTGGCCCGCGAGACCTCCGCCCGGCGCACGGTCGACCGCGCCCGGGCCGACCTCGATGCCGCAGCCGCCTGCGGGGTGCGGCTGCTCACCCCCGAGCACGAGCAGTGGCCGCACTGGCCGTTCGCGGCGTTCGCCGTCGCGGGGAAGGACGAGCTGGCCCCGCCCCTGGCGCTGTGGGTCCGGGGGCCGGGTGCGCTCGCCGATCTCTGCGAGCAGTCGATCGCCGTCGTCGGCGCACGGGCCGCCACCGACTACGGCATGCACATGGCGGGCGAGCTGGCACGGGGAGCGGGAGACCACGGGTTCACCGTCGTGTCCGGCGCCGCCATCGGCATCGACGGCGCCGCACACCGCGGCGCGCTCGCCGTCGAGGGCCCCACGGTCGCCGCACTGGCCTGCGGTCCGGACCGCGCCTACCCCATGGCGCACGAGGTGCTGCTGGAGCGCATCGCCGAACGGGGGCTGGTGGTCAGCGAGTACCCGCCCGGCTCCGTGCCCGGTCGCCACCGCTTCCTCGTCCGCAACCGGCTCATCGCGGGGATGGCCGGCGGCACCGTGGTGGTCGAGGCCGGTCTGCGCAGCGGCGCGCAACGCACCGCGTCCGACGCGCGGGCGCTGGGCCGACCGCTCATGGCCGTGCCGGGAGCGGTCACCAACGGGCTCTCGGCGGGGTGCCACCGGCTCATCCGCGAGGGTGCGCAGCTGGTCACCCGCATCGAGGAGGTGCTGGAGTCGGCGGGCCGCATCGGGTTCCACCTCGCCGAGGACCCCGTCGCCGGCCCCGCCCGGCCCACCGACGGGCTCAGCGCGGCCGCCGCGGCCGTGCACGACGCCCTGCCCGCCCGCGCCGCTCGCGAGACCGGCTGGATCTCGCGCGAGGCGGCGGTGCCGATCGGCGCCGTGCGGGCGGCGATGGTCGATCTCGAGCGCCGCGGACTGGTCGAGCACCGCGACGGCCGCTGGCGACGCCGGCCGGTCCCCGCGGACGAGGGGTGTGGCGGTGCTTGACCCGCCGCGGCGCAGCGCCCACCGTCGCGGTCGTGCCCCCGTCGCCCGAGCTCGCGCCCCGCATCGCCGCCGTGCTCGACGACTTCGCGACCCACCTGGAGGTCGAGCGGGGTCGCTCACCCCACACCGTCCGCGCCTACCGGGGTGATCTGGCCGGGCTGCTCACCGGGCTCGACGACCTCGCGGAGCTCGACCTGGCGGCCCTGCGGCGCTGGCTGGCCGCCGGCCACGCGGCGGGGGCGGGCCGCTCCACCCTGGCCCGCCGCGCCGCCGCCGCCCGGTCGTTCACCGCCTGGGCCCGCCGCACCGGGCGCATCGCGACGGATCCGGGGGCGCGGCTGGTGTCCCCACGGCCCCGACCGGTGCTGCCCGCGGTGCTCGGGATCGAGCAGGCGGCCTCCGTGCTCGACGCGGCGGAGGCCGGGGCGGCCGAGGGCGAGCCGGTGGCGCTGCGGGACCGCCTGGTGCTGGAGCTGCTCTACGCCACCGGCGTCCGGGTGGCGGAGCTGTGCGGGATCGATCTCGACGACGTCGATCCGGGTCGCCGTGCGCTGCGCGTGGTCGGCAAGGGCAACCGCGAGCGCACGGTCGTCTACGGTGTGCCCGCGGCCGCGGCCCTCGTGCGCTGGCTCGAGTCCGGACGGCCCGCGCTGGTGCGGGACACGTCCCCGCCGGCGGTCCTGCTCGGGGCCCGCGGCGGGCGGCTGGACCAGAGGATCGCGCGCGAGGTGGTGCACCGCGCCGTGACGGCCGTCCCGGGTGTGCCGGACGTCGGACCGCACGGCCTGCGGCACGCCGCCGCCACTCACATGTTGGAGGGCGGCGCGGACCTCCGTTACGTACAGGAGTTGCTCGGTCACGCTAAGCTAGCAACCACTCAGCTCTACACACACGTGACCGTCGAGCGGCTGAAGGTGGTACATGAGCAGGCGCACCCCAGGGCGTGATCCCGTCCTGGTTGAATCCGCGCAGCTCAGGGCGTGCGTGGGCCCCATCGTCTCGGCCGTCGCGCCGAAGCCGGCCTCGGTTCTCGAGCTCGTTCCGGACCGGGATCCCGCCCGTCCGCCCCTTCGGCCGTCCGGGTTGGACGAGCTCTGGTCGGAGTACCTGGCCGGACCGACACGCCCATTGCGCGATCGGCTCGTCCTCCACTACGCGCCGCTCGTCCGGGCGGTCGCCCACCGCGTCGCGGTCGGCCTGCCCTCGTACGTGGACCACGCCGACCTGGCGCAGTCGGGGGTGTTCGGCCTGATCGACGCGGTCGAGCGGTTCGACCCCGAGCGCTGCCCCCGGTTCGAGAGCTACGCCGCCCAGCGGATCCGCGGGGCGATCCTCGACGAGCTGCGGGCCCAGGACTGGGTGCCCCGCACCGTCCGCGGCCGGGCACGCGAGCTCGAACGCGCTCAGGAGCGGCTCGAGAACCGGCTGCTGCGCGCCGCCACCGACCGCGAGCTGGCGGACGAGCTCGGAGTGCCGGTGCGGGACCTGCGGGGCCTCACCCAGCAGGTCCAGATGATCAGCGTCGAGGCGCTGGAGGAGAACAGCGGCGGTGTGTCCGAGCTGCTCGCCGACGACCGCACCCCCGACCCCATGGCCGTCGTGCAGGCGCGGGAGACGATGCGCCAGCTCACCATGGCCGTGGCGCAGCTCGGCGAGCGCGACCGCCGGGTCGTGGAGCTCTACTACCTGGAGAACCGCACGCTCGCGGAGATCGGCCGGCTGCTCGGGGTCACCGAGTCGCGGGTCTGCCAGCTGCACTCCCGGCTGGTCGGCCGCCTGCGCGGCCGGCTCGAGGAGCTCGCCGTCGGTTGACGGGCTACCGGCCGGGGGCCGGTGGGTCGCCGTCGGGCCACGGGTCGGGCACCGGCAGCAGGCGCACCCGGGTGGGACCCAGCAGGACGAGCGGGTCCAGGTAGTCGAGACGGTCGCGCCGCACGCCCCAGTGCAGGCAGACGGCCTCCGCGGCGCATCCGGTGTGGCCGGGCTCCAGCACGCCGAGCACGTCACCCGCCCGCACCACCGCCCCGGTGGCGACGGTGGCGGAGACCGGCTCGTAGGTGGTGCGCAGCCCGTCGTCGTGCTGGACCGACACCACGCCGTGCCCGGCCACCGGGCCGGCGAACGCCACGGTGCCGGCCCGCGCGGCCAGTACCGGCTGCCCGGCCCGGCCGGCGAGATCCACGCCCCGGTGGCCCGGGCCGTAGGCGTGCGTCGGAGCCCGGAACGGCGTGAGCACCGCGGGCGGCGGCTGGAGCGGCCAGGCGTAACCGGCTCCCGGCGCGGGGACCCCGGCCCCGGGAGGTGGCGGCGGTGCGGCCGCGAGCCCCGGGTCCGTGCCGGATCCCTCCGGTCCTGCCACGTCCGACGCGGTGTCGTCCGGCGGTGCGCCCGGCACGGCCCCACGCCCTCGCCCGTCGGGTCGCTGCCCCGCAGAACCCGACGCAGCGCCGGCCCCGGCCCGCCCGTACCCGGCCCGAGACGCGCTGTCGGTCGTCCCGGCGGTGGCGGCCACGGAGGCCGCGGCCGCCGACGCCGGCGGGCCCCCGACGGGCCCGAACGGCGGGAGGCAGACCGCCAGCAGGCACACGGCCGTGAGCGTCCGTCGCGAGCCTGGTTGCCGACCGTTCCCCACCCGTCCAGCCTGGCGTCCGCCCCGGCCGCGCGGGCGGGAACCGGGCGTCCTGTGGACAGGCCGACCACGATGGGGACAACCGCACCGGTACCAGGTGAGAGCCGTTCCGGCCCCGGCGTACACTCGACCCGCACCTCGAATGCTGTTCGAGGTGACTTCGCGCGCTTGCGTACCCACCAGGTGGGAAACGGCGGACGGGCGGTCCTGCAGGCCATCTCCTCGCAGGTCCGGACGCCGACGCGACGCCAGGGCGATGCCGCCGGCCGGCAGCATCGCGAAACCGCGTGCGTGGCCCGGGGCCACGTCTGAACCGAGAGGCGAATGTGGCAGTGCCCGTCGTCACCATGAAGCAGTTGCTGGACTCCGGTGTGCACTTCGGGCACCAGACCCGGCGCTGGAACCCCAAGATGAAGCGCTACATCCTCACCGAGCGCAACGGCATCTACATCATCGACCTGCAGCAGACCCTGTCGTACATCGACCGGGCCTACGAGTTCGTCCGCGAGACCGTGGCGCACGGCGGCACGATCATGTTCGTCGGTACGAAGAAGCAGGCGCAGGAGGCCATCGCCGACGAGGCGGGCCGCGTCAACATGCCCTACGTCAACCAGCGTTGGCTCGGCGGCATGCTCACCAACTTCCAGACCGTGCACAAGCGCCTTCAGCGGATGAAGGAGCTGGAGGCCATGGAGCAGACGGGGGGCTTCGAGGGTCGCACCAAGAAGGAGATCCTCATGCTCACCCGCGAGAAGACCAAGCTCGAGAAGACGCTCGGTGGTATCCGGGACATGACCAAGATCCCGTCCGCGGTGTGGATCGTCGACACCAAGAAGGAGCACATCGCCGTCGGTGAGGCCCGCAAGCTGGGCATCCCGGTCGTCTCCATCCTGGACACGAACTGCGACCCCGACGAGGTCGACTTCCCGATCCCGGGCAACGACGACGCGATCCGCTCGGCCGCGCTGCTCACCAAGGTGATCGCGCGCGCCGCGGCCGACGGGCTCATGGCCCGCTCGGAGCGCAGTGGCGGGGCCAAGTCCGGTGACGACAAGGCCGCCGACGAGCCCCTGGCCGAGTGGGAGCGCGAGCTGCTCCCGGTCGGTGCCGGTTCCGACGGTGCCAGCCTGACCGACGCCGCCGCCCCGGCGGAGGCGCCGGGCGCCGCCGCCACCACGGCGCCGGCCACCACCAGCAACGGCACCCCGCAGACCACCAGCTGATCCGCCGCCGACCCCGGGCCGGCACCCGGCCCGGGGTCGGTTGCGTCCCCCCTCCACGAGAACGGACCACGAGGCAGCACCATGGCGAACTACACCGCCGCCGACGTCAAGAAGCTCCGGGACCTCACCGGTTCCGGGATGATGGACTGCAAGAAGGCGCTCGAGGAGTCCGACGGCGACTTCGACAAGTCCGTCGAGCTGCTCCGTATCAAGGGCGCGAAGGACATCGACAAGCGAGCAGGTCGCGAGACCGCGAACGGGCTCGTCGTCGCCGAGGGCGGCACGATGGTCCAGCTCAACTGCGAGACCGACTTCGTCGCCAAGAGCGCCGACTTCCAGACCCTCGCCGACAGCGTCCTCAAGGTCGCCGTCGCCGAGAAGCCCGCCGACCTGGAGGCCCTCAAGGCCGCCAAGCTCGACGACGGCACCGTCGAGGACGCCGTGCTCAACCTCTCCGCCCGCATCGGCGAGAAGCTCGAGCTCAAGCGCTACATCCACGTCGACGGCCCGGTGGCGGTCTACCTGCACCGCCGCGCGTCGGACCTGCCGCCCGCGATCGGCGCGCTGGTCTCCTACGACGGCGCCGACGAGGAGCTCGTCAAGGGCGTGGCCATGCACGTGGCCGCCGCTCGTCCGCAGTACACCACCCGCGAGCAGGTCCCGGCCGACGTGATCGAGAACGAGCGTCGCATCGCCGAGGCCACCGCCCGCGAGGAGGGCAAGCCCGAGCAGGTGCTCGCCCGTATCGTCGACGGCCGCATCAACGGCTACTACAAGGACGTCGTCCTGCTCGAGCAGGCGTCGGTCCAGGAGCCGAAGAAGACCGTCAAGGCCCTGCTCGATGCCGCCGGCGTCACCGTCAAGGACTTCGCCCGCTTCGAGGTCGGGCAGGCCTGAGCACGATAGGAAACACTCTCACGATGACCGACCTCCGGACCGGCCCCGACGGCACCCGCCCAGGCTTCCGCCGTGTGCTCCTCAAGCTCGGCGGCGAGATGTTCGGCGGTGGTGCCGTCGGGGTCGATCCGGGGGTGGTCGAGGCGGTCGCGCGTCAGATCGCCGAGGTCGTCTCCAGCGGCGCGCAGGTGGCGGTCGTCATCGGCGGCGGCAACTTCTTCCGCGGCTCCGAGCTGCAGGAACGGGGCATGGACCGCGCCCGCGCCGACTACATGGGCATGTTGGGCACGGTCATGAACTGCCTCGCTCTGCAGGACTTCCTGGAGCGCGAGCACCACATCGACACCCGCGTGCAGACCGCCATCACGATGGGCCAGGTCGCCGAGGCCTACATCCCCCGGCGCGCGAGCCGGCACCTGGAGAAGGGCCGCGTTGTGATCTTCGGCGCCGGCGTCGGCATGCCGTACTTCTCCACCGACACGGCGGGCGCCCAGCGCGCGCTGGAGATCGGCGCCGAGGCGTTGCTGCTGGCCAAGGGCGTCGACGGCGTCTACACGGCCGATCCCAAGATCGACCCCGACGCCAAGATGTACGACGAGATCACCCACCGCGAGGTCCTGGAGCAGGGTCTCAAGGTCGCCGACGCCACGGCGTTCAGCCTCTGCATGGACAACCGGATGCCGATCATCGTGTTCAACCTGCTGACCGAGGGCAACATCGCCCGTGCGGTGCGGGGTGAGAGGATCGGCACGCTGGTCAGCACCCCCGAGGAAGGCAGCACCGAGGAAGGCAGGCAGTCGTGATCGACGAGACGCTCTTCGACGCCGAGGAGAAGATGGAGCGGGCCGTCGCGGTCGCCAAGGACGACCTCGCGAGCGTCCGCACCGGCCGGGCCACGCCGAACATGTTCTCGCGCGTGGTCGTCGAGTACTACGGGGCGATGACGCCGCTCAACCAGCTGTCGTCGATCAGCGTGCCCGAGGCGCGCATGGTCGTCATCAAGCCCTACGACGCCGGTTCGCTCAAGGCGCTGGAGAAGGCGATCCGCGAGTCCGACCTGGGGCTCAACCCCAGCAACGACGGCCAGATCATCCGCGTGATCGTCCCGCAGCTGTCCGAGGAGCGCCGCCGCGACATGGTCAAGGTCGCCCGGGGCAAGGGCGAGGACGCGCGCGTCACCATCCGCAGCGTCCGGCGCAAGGCCATGGACGAGCTGCACCGCATCGTGAAGGACGGCGAGGCGGGTGAGGACGAGGTCGCCCGTGCCGAGAAGGAGCTGCAGGGCACGGTCGACAAGTACGTCGCCCAGGTCGACGACCTGGTGAAGCACAAGGAAACCGAGCTCCTCGAAGTCTGAGCCCGTGACCGCATCCTCCTCCGACCTCCCCGCTGCCGCCGCCGTGGTCGTGAACCCAGCAGGCGGCCCGCCGCCGCGGACGTCCCGCGCGGGGCGTCCTCTCGTGGCCGCCATCGCGGTCGGTGTCGGGATGGGTGCGGTCATCCTGGCGTCGCTGCTGATCGAGCGGCACTGGTTCGTCGCGGTGCTGGCGTTGTCCACGGCTGTCGCGACGGTGGAGCTCTCGGGTGCGCTGCGCCGCGGCGCCGAGATCGCCGTCCCGCTACCGGTACTGCTGGTCGGCGGGCAGGCGATGGTGTGGCTGTCGTGGCCGTTCGGCCTGCGCGGGCTGGCCATCGCGTTCGCGGGCACGGCGCTGGCCGCGCTGCTGTGGCGGATGCGGGCGGGCTCGGCCCACTTCGTCCGGGACGTCACCGCGGGCATCTTCACGGCGGCCTACGTGCCGCTGTTCTGCTCGTTTGCCACCCTGATGACGGTCTCCCCGGACGGGCTGGGCCGGGTGTTGACGTTCCTGCTGTGCGTGGTGGCGTCGGACGTCGGCGGGTACGCGGCCGGGGTGGTCGCGGGCCGGCACCCGATGGCGCCCACGATCAGCCCCAAGAAGTCCTGGGAGGGCTTCGCGGGGTCGCAGGTCGCAGGCATGGCGGCCGGGGTGCTGTGTGTGGTGTTCCTCATGCACGGGCCGTGGTGGGCCGGGGTGATCACCGGTGCGGTGCTCGTGGTCAGCGCCACGCTGGGCGATCTCGTCGAGTCGCTGATCAAGCGGGATCTCGGCATCAAGGACATGGGTCACCTTCTGCCGGGCCACGGCGGCCTGATGGACCGGCTCGACTCGTTGCTGCCCACCGCCGTCGTCGCGTGGGCGGTGCTGGGGCTCCTGATCCCGGTATGAGACCGGCTCCGCCGATCCCCAGCCCGAACATCTGGCACTGGCCCGAGGTCTACGAGCAGGAGAACCGCGCCCAGGACGTCCACGGTGCGATCTGGGCGGCGCTGCGCGAGGCGGCGCCCTGGCACGGCCTCGACGTGGTCGACGTCGGCTGCGGCGACGGGTTCCACCTCCCGATGTTCGCCGGCGCCGCGTCCGTCACGGGCGTCGAGCCCTACGCGCCGCTCGTGGAACGGGGACGGGCACTGGGGCGGCCCGTGCGGGCGGGGAGCGCGACGGCGCTGCCGCTACCCGACGCGTCGGTGGACCTGGTGCACGCCCGAACCGCGTACTTCTTCGGCAAGGGCTGCGAGCCGGGGCTCGCCGAGGCCGAGCGCGTGCTGCGGGCCGGCGGGGCCGTCGCGATCGTCGATCTGGACGCCACGCAGGGCCCGTACGGCCGGTGGATGCGCGCCGACATCCCGCACTACTCCCCGGTCGCGGCGGAGCGGTTCTTCACCGGGCTGGGCTTCTCGCTGCTGCGCATCCCCACCACGTGGCGCTTCCCCGACCGGGCCACGTGCGAGGCGGTGCTGCGCATCGAGTTCTCGCGGTCCACGGCCGACCGGGCGCTCGCCGAGACCCCCGGCGTCGAGATCCCGGTCGCCTACCGCCTGCACGTGCGCCGCAAGCGACCCGTGCGCGGATAACGGTGTTCCCGCCCTGATATTCGCGCACGACCCCTCAGGCCACCGTGATGTCGGTGCCCTTCACGGTCACGGCCTTGGCGGTGAGGCCCGTCTGCGCCGGGCCCTGGGTGACGCTGCCGTCGAGGGCGAACACGCTGCCGTGGCACGGGCAGATGATGCTGGCGCCCTGCACCTGGGCCACGGCGCAGCCCTGGTGCGGGCACGTGGTGGAGAAGCCGGTGAACGTGCCGGCCGAGGCCTGCGTGACCACCACCTGCTGAGCGGTGAAGATCTTCGCGCTGCCGACGGGCACGTCCGACGTCGGACCGAGCACGGTGCCGGCGGCCGCAGCGGGGGCGGCGGGCTCCGGCGGCGGGCCGCCCGCGCACGCGGTGGCGGCGAGGCCGGTGCCGAGCACGACGGCGCCACCGACCACCACGGTGCGGCGGCTCAGTTCGGGGGAGGGCGTCAACGTTCTCTCCTGAGGGGTGAGGGAGGCGATCACGACAACGCTGTCACATGCCGTGTGGGTGCCGCGTGGGGTTGCTCGCTACCGTGGGTGGCATGCGTCATCCCACGGTCCCGTACCTGGAGGCTCTGGCCGGCGGTGCCTGGTGGGTGGTCGGTGCGGCCGCGCTGTCCACCGGCCCGGGCACCGTGATCCTGGCCGCAGGCCTGGGCGTCACGGCCGGCCTCGTGGTCGCGCTGCGCCGCCGGCACGGCGCGGGCGAGCCGCTCCCGCCCGGCGGCCGCACGAAGCTCCTGCAGTGCGTGATCGGGGCGATCGTGCTCGTCGCGATCGCGAGCACGCTGCTGGGGATGGTCTCGCTCGGTGAGCTCGCGGTACCGCTGGCCTGCGCGATCACCGGCGGTGCGCTGTTCCCGCTCTCCGCCCTCCTCGACGACCGGTCCCTGCTGGCCGCGGGCGGTGCGCTGCTCGTGCTGGGGGCCGTCGGGGCGCTCCTGGCGCTGGACTCGGCCGGCGCGCTCTACCCGCAGGGCGTCGTCGGGATGATCACCGGGCTGGTGCTCTGGATCACCGCCGCGGCACGCACCGGGCTGCTGGCGGAGGCACAGGGCCGCGTACGCCGCTGAGCTGGCACACTGAGGGGGTCATGACTTCCCTCCCGCTCGTGTTCGACGCGCCCAGGCGCGCCCTCCCGCCCCGTCACCTCGCCGACGTCGACCCGGCCGAGCGCCGCGACGTCGCGCGCGAGCTCGGCCTGCCCGGCTTCCGCCTCGACCAGCTCGCGCGCCACTACTTCGGCCGCTTCACCGCCGACGTCGAGCAGATGACCGACCTGCCCGCCGCCGCCCGCGAGACGCTGGGCGCGCTGCTGCCCGCGCTCGTCACGCCGGTGCTGGAGCAGCAGTGCGACGGCGGTGCCACCCGCAAGACGCTGTGGAAGGGCCACGACGGCACCCGCGCCGAGTCGGTGCTGATGGGCTACCCCGACCGCGCCACGGTGTGCGTGAGCAGCCAGGCCGGCTGCGGCATGGCGTGCCCGTTCTGCGCCACCGGCCAGGGCGGGCTGGAGCGCAACCTGTCCACCGGCGAGATCGT
The DNA here is from genome assembly GCF_001899645.1 of Pseudonocardia sp. 73-21. Classification (GTDB taxonomy): domain Bacteria; phylum Actinomycetota; class Actinomycetes; order Mycobacteriales; family Pseudonocardiaceae; genus Pseudonocardia. The sequence continues at coordinate 79,620 of NZ_MKVV01000046.1, forward strand.
CGAGCAGGTCCGCCAGGCGGCCGCGGCCGCCCGCGACGGTGCCCTCGGCGCCCCGGCGCGCCTGTCCAACGTGGTGTTCATGGGCATGGGCGAGCCGCTGGCCAACTACAAGCGCGTGGTGGCGGCCGTGCGCCGCATCACCGCGCCCGCCCCCGACGGTCTGGGCATCTCCGCGCGCGGCGTCACGGTCTCCACGGTGGGGCTGGTGCCCGCGATCGACAAGCTCACCGCCGAGGGCCTGCCCGTCACGCTCGCGGTGTCGCTGCACACCCCCGACGACGAGCTGCGCGACACGCTCGTGCCGGTCAACAACCGGTGGAAGGTCGACGAGGTGCTCGACGCGGCGCGGCGCTACGCGATGGCCACCGGGCGCCGGGTGTCCATCGAGTACGCCCTGATCCGCGACGTCAACGACCACCCGTGGCGGGCCGACCTCCTGGGCAGGAAGCTCGCCCAGCGCATCGGCAAGCACCGCGTGCACGTCAACCTGATCCCGCTCAACCCCACGCCGGGCAGTGAGTGGGACGCCTCCCCGCGGCCGGTGCAGGACGAGTTCGTCCGCCGCGTCCAGGCCGCCGGCGTGGCGTGCACGGTGCGCGACACCCGGGGCCGCGAGATCGCCGCCGCGTGCGGGCAGCTGGCGGCGTCCCAGACCTGATCGGGCAGGCCGGGGAGCGCGCTGAAGAACTCGGGCCTATTACGCCGCTCGCTACGGCCGGAGTTCTTCAGCACCTCCTAAGAGAGGCCCAGCACCTCCGCCAGGTCGAAGTCGACGGCCACCTCGAGCTGCTCGTACGTGCACGACTCCGGCTCGCGGTCGGGGCGCCAGCGCACGAACTGCGCGGTGTGCCGGAACCGCACGCCCTCCATGTAGTCGTAGCGCACCTCCACCACCCGCTCCGGGCGCAGCGGCACGAACGACAGGTCCTTGCCGTTGTTCCAACGGCTGGCCTCGGCCTTGCGCGGCGTCCGCTCGCCGTCCTCCTGCTTCGCCCACGCCCACGGGTGGTCGTCGAACGTCGTGACGAGCGGCTGCAGCTCCTCGAACAGCTCCCGGCGCCGCGCCATCGGGAACGCGCCGATCACGCCGACGGACGCGAGGTGGCCGTTGTCCTGGTAGAGCCCGAGCATGAGCGAGCCGATCACGTCCGGCCCGGACTTGTGCACGCGGTAGCCGGCCACCACGCAGTCGCAGGTGCGCTCGTGCTTGATCTTCGTCATGACGCGCTTGTCGGGCTGGTAGGTGCCGTCGGGCTTCTTCGCGATCAGCCCGTCGAGGCCGGCGCCCTCGAACTGCTCGAACCACTTCTGCCCGAGCGCGTGGTCGTCGGTGATCGGCGTGACGTGGACCGGCGGGGCGGCCTCGGCCAGCGCCTCCTCCAGCATCGCGCGGCGCTCGCGGAACGGGCGTCCGGTGAGGTCCTCGTCGCCCAGCGCGAGCAGGTCGAACGCCACGAAGCTGGCCGGCGTCTCCCTGGCGAGCATGTTCACGCGGCTCGCGGCGGGGTGGATGCGCTGCTGCAGCACCTCGAACTCCAGCGAGTTGCGCTCCCGGTCGAGCACCACGATCTCGCCGTCGATCACCGCCCGCTCGGGGAAGTTGGCGAGTACCGCGTCGACGACCTCGGGGAAGTAGCGGGTCATCGGCTTCTCGTTGCGGCTGCCGATCTCCACCGAGTCGCCGTGCCGGAAGATGATCGAGCGGAAACCGTCCCACTTGGGCTCGTAGAGCTGCCCGGTGGGGATGGCGGGCTGGGCCTTGGCCAGCATCGGCTTGACGGGCGGCATCACGGGCAGGTCCACCCGGCCCATCCTGCACCGTCGCGCAACCCCGACGTCCCCAGCCCGACGTCCCCAGCCTGACGTCGCAGCCCGTGTGGCTCCTCGCAGCGCGCCGACGGGCTGCGACGAAGCACGACGGGCTGCGAGGTCGTAGATTCCGCCCCTGTGGCCCGTTTCTCCGCCGCCGATCTCGAGGCCGCCCGCTCGCGCACCATCGACGACGTCCTCCCCGGACCGGACGACCCGCCGTTGCGGGTGCTGTTCTGCGGCATCAACCCGGGGCTGGTCTCGGCGGCCACCGGGCACCACTTCGGACGGCCCGGCAACCGCTTCTGGCCGGTGCTGCACGGCTCCGGGTTCACCCCGCGCCTGCTGCTGCCCGCCGAGCAGGACGAGCTGCGCGGGCTCGGGCTGGGCATCACGAACATGGTGGCGCGGGCCAGCGCCCGGGCCGACGAGCTGAGCGCCGAGGAGATCGTCGCGGGCGGGGTGCGGCTGCGGGAGCTCGTGCTGACGACGCGCCCGGCGTGGCTCGCCGTCGTCGGGATCACGGCCTACCGCACGGCGTTCGCGGCACCGAAGGCCGGCGTCGGCCCGCAGGACGAGCGGATCGGCCCGACGCGCGTGTGGGTGCTGCCCAACCCCAGCGGCCTCAACGCCCACTGGCAGCTGCCGGACATGGTGGAGGAGTTCGGCCGCCTGCGAGCGGCCGCCCCGGGGTCGTGAGCGGATATCAGTGCGGGAACACTGTTATCCGCGCACGGCGGTCAGTCGAGCTCCTGTGCCTCCGGCTCCGGGGGAGCCCCGGCGCCTTCGTGGGCATCGCGGTCGGCCCACTCCAGTAGCTGGTCGATGGGGAAGACCGCGTCGTCGATGCCCGCGTGCAGGTCGCCCAGCTCGGCGAACCGCTTCGGGACCGTCGCGATCGTGAAGTCGCCCGGGTCGGCGTCGTCGATCTCGTCCCAGCGGATCGGGGTGGACACCACGGCCTCCGCCACCCCCCGCACCGAGTACGCGGCGGCGATGGTGTGGTCGCGGGCGTTCTGGTTGTAGTCCACGAAGATCGACGCCGGGTTGCGGTCCTTGCGCCACCACGTGAGGTCCACCAGGTCGCAGCGGCGCCCCACCTCGCGCGCGAACGCGTGCGCGCCGCGTCGGACGTCGGCGAAGCCGTGGTCGGGCGGGATGCGCACGTAGATGTGCATGCCCTTGCCGCCGGACGTCTTGGGCCAGCCGGTGGCGCCGAGCTCGTCCAGCACCTCGTGGGCGACGTGGGCGACGCGCCGGACGTCGGCGTAGGACGCCTCGGGCATCGGGTCGAGGTCGATGCGCCACTCGTCGGGCTTCTCGACGTCCGCGCGACGGGAGTTCCACGGGTGGAACTCCACCGTGGACATCTGCACCGCCCACACCACGTCGGCCGGGTGCTGCACGCACAGCTCGTCGGCGGTGCGGTTCCAGCGGGGGAAGTGGATGCGCACGGTCTCGACCCAGTCGGGCGCGCCGCGGGGCAGCCGCTTCTGGTGCACCTTCTCGCCCGTGACGCCGGTGGGGAAGCGGTGCAGCATGCACGGCCGGTCGCGCAGGGCGCGCACGATGCCCTCGGAGACCGCGATGTAGTACTGCGCCAGGTCCAGTTTGGTCTCACCGCGCGCAGGGAAGTAGACGCGGTCCGGGTTGCTCAGCCGGACCGCGCGCCCCCCGACGTCGAGTTCGACCGCCGCGGACACCGGGAACTCAGCGCCGCCAGGCGTTGCGCTTCTTGCGGATCTGCAGCGCCATCCCGATCAGGACGACGATGATGACACCGCCGAGCCAGAGGTCCTGCGTGCGGCTCTGGTACGGGCCGATGAAGAAGGCCGCGCACAGGATGATGGTGACGACGCCGCCGGCGATGGTGCCGCCGGGCAGGCTGCCGTGCCACCCCCACTCGGCGGACGGCTCGTCCTGGGGGTCGACTTCGGACTGCTGTGCCAGCTCACGGGAGTTCCTCGCCACGCCCGTATCGTCGCACAACACCTCGACGAGAACGATCGGGGACGAGGATGATGGCGAGTGATGACTGGTACCCGATCCGTGCTCGTGCTGGGCTCCACCGGCTCCGTGGGCACGCAGGCACTCGACCTGATCTCCGCCAACCCGGAGTCGTTCACGGTGGCGGGGCTGGCCGCGGGCGGCAGCGACGTCATGCTCCTGGCCCGCCAGATCCGCGAGCACGAGGTGCGCCGGGTCGCGGTGGCCGACGTCAACTCCGCGGCCGCGCTGCGCCGGATGCTGCCGGGGATGGGGCTGCGGAAGGTCGAGGTGCTGTCGGGTCCCGGCGCGGCCACCGAGCTCGTCTCCACGACGCGGGCCGACACCGTACTCAACGGCATCACCGGCTCCATCGGGCTCGGCCCCACGCTCGCGGCCCTGCAGACCGGCGCGACGTTGGCGCTGGCCAACAAGGAGTCGCTGGTGGCCGGCGGGCCGCTCGTGCTGGCCGCCGCGGCCCCGGGGCAGCTCGTGCCCGTCGACTCCGAGCACTCCGCGCTGGCGCAGTGCCTGCGCGGCGGACGGGCCGAGGAGGTGGACCGGCTGGTCGTCACGGCGTCGGGCGGGCCGTTCCGCGGGCGCACCCGCGACGAGCTGGCCGACGTCACGGTCGAGCAGGCGCTGGCCCACCCCACCTGGGCGATGGGCCCGGTGATCACCGTGAACTCGGCCACGCTGGTCAACAAGGGCCTCGAGGTGATCGAGGCACACCTGCTGTTCGGCATCCCCTACGACCGCATCGACGTCACGGTGCACCCGCAGTCGATCGTCCACTCCATGGTCACCTTCACCGACGGCTCGACCCTGGCGCAGGCCAGCCCGCCCGACATGAAGCTGCCCATCGGGCTCGCGCTCGCCTGGCCCGAGCGGCTGCCCGGCGCGGCCACCCCGTGCCGCTGGGACGACGCCGCCACCTGGACGTTCGAGCCGCTCGACGAGGACACGTTCCACGGCGTCCGGCTGGCGCGCGAGGCCGGCGAGGGCGGGGGCTGCCTGCCCGCCGTGCTCAACGCCGCCAACGAGGAGGCCGTCGCGGCGTTCCTGGCCGGGGCGTTGACGTTCACCGGCGTCACCGACGTGCTCCAACGGGTGCTCGACGTGGCCGACGAGTGGTCGGCCGACCCCGGTACCGTCGAGGACGTGCTCGCGGCCGAGAACTGGGCCCGAGCGAGGGCGCAGGCCCTCACCCACCGATCTGGAGTCCTGTAGCCGATGATGACCGTTCTCGGGATCGTCCTGTTCTTCCTGGGCATCCTCTTCTCGGTGTTCTGGCACGAGCTCGGCCACTTCACCACCGCGAAGTGGTTCGGTATCAAGGTGCCGGAGTTCTTCGTCGGCTTCGGCAGGACGGTCTGGTCGCGCAAGCGCGGCGAGACGGAGTTCGGGCTCAAGGCCATCCCGCTCGGCGGCTACATCCGCATGATCGGCATGATCCCGCCCGCGAAGGGCGAGCTGCTGGGCAGCAGCCGCCGCACCGGCCCGTTCCAGGGCCTCATCGACGACGTGCGCCGGCAGTCGGCCGACGAGGTGCGCCCCGAGGACGCCGATCGGCAGTTCTACCTGCGGGCGCCGTGGAAGCGCGTCATCGTGATGTTCGCGGGCCCGTTCATGAACCTGGTCCTCGCCGTGGTGCTGTTCGCGGTGCTGCTGATGGGCATCGGCACGCCGACCGGGGCCAACACCACGGTCAGCGCCGTCAGCGCGTGCGTCGTCTCCGCCGACGCGAAGACCCAGGACTGCCCGCCCGGCGCCCCGCCCACCCCGGCCGCGGCCGCGGGCTTCCTGCCCGGCGACCGGATCGTCGCGTTCCAGGGCGTCAGCTACGCCCCGTCGGACTGGAGCAAGCTGCAGGTCGCCATCCGCGCGGCCACCGGCACCGTCGACGTCACGGTCGAGCGCAACGGCCAGCAGCGCACGCTGACGCCTACGCTGATCACCACCGACCTGCCGTCGCTCACCGACCCGAACGCCACGGTCCGGGCGAGCTTCCTCGGGCTGAGCCCGGTCACGGTCTACGAGCAGCAGAGCATCGGGGCGGTCTTCGGCCAGATCGGCGACATCATCGGCCGCACGGGGCAGGCGCTCGTGCAGCTGCCCCAGCGGGTGCCGGCCCTGTTCGGTTCGGTGTTCCTGGGCGAGCAGCGCGACATCAACGGGCCGATCGGCATCGTCGGCGCGTCGCGGATCGGCGGCGAGGTCCTCGCCGCGGACGCGCCGCCGCTCGTCGAGTGGTCGATCTTCTTGCAGCTGCTGGCCGGGCTGAACATCTCGCTGTTCCTGTTCAACCTGCTGCCCATCCCGCCCCTGGACGGCGGGCAGATCTTCCCGGCGATCTGGGAGGCCATCCGGCGGCGGATCGCCGCGGCGCGCGGCAAGCCCGATCCCGGCCCCGTCGACGTGGCCCGACTGATGCCGGTGGCCTACGTGGTGGCCGTCGTCTTCATCGCGTTCAGCGGGCTGCTGTTCATCGCCGACATCATCAACCCGGTCACCATCTCGTGACCCCGAGCCCACCCCTCGTCGCGATGCGCCTGCGGCGGCATCGTGTCCGCTGATCCCCTGGGCGTGGTGCGGCCGCTCGCCGTGTTCGACATCGACGGCGTTCTCGCCGACGTCCGCCACCGCCTGCACCACCTCGAGGTGTACCCGCAGCGGTGGGAGCGGTTCTTCTCCGCGGCCGACCGCGACCCGCTCCTGGAGGAGGGGGCGGAGCGCCTCCGGGCCGCGCTGGTCGACCACGACGTGATCTACCTCACCGGACGCCCCGAGCGGAACCGGCGGCTGACCGAGCGCTGGCTGCGCCACCACGGCCTCCCGACGCGGCCCCTGCTCATGCGCTCCGACGCCGACCACCGCCCGGCGCGCTGGATGAAGCGCGAGGCGCTGCGCACGCTGGCCGCCACCCGCGACATCATCTCGGTGCTCGACGACGACCCGGCGGTCGTCGCGGTGCTGGAGGAGGACGGCTGGCCCGTCGAGCTGGCCACCTGGCTGCCCCACTCGTCCACGCTGCAGAGCGCGCAGGAGGACGAGGGCCGCACCTGAGGGTGCTTCCCGCCACGGGGTGAGGCGCTCCCGTGCGCGCGGGAGGATAGTAGACGGAGTGAGCGTCTCCCTGGGTATGCCGGTTCCTCCCGCCCCGACCTTGGCTCCGCGCCGGAAGACCCGGCAGCTGCAGGTCGGCGCCGTGGGCGTGGGGTCCGAGAGCCCGATCTCCGTCCAGTCCATGACCACCACGCTGACCTCCGACGTCAACGCCACCCTCCAGCAGATCGCCGAGCTCACCGCGGCGGGCTGCGACATCGTCCGCGTGGCGTGCCCGAGCCAGGACGACGCCGACGCGCTCCCGGCCATCGCGAGGAAGTCGCAGATCCCGGTGATCGCCGACATCCACTTCCAGCCGAAGTACGTGTTCGCCGCGATCGAGGCCGGGTGTGCCGCCGTGCGCGTCAACCCGGGCAACATCCGCAAGTTCGACGACCAGGTCAAGGAGATCGCGAGGGCCGCCAAGGACCACGGCACCCCGATCCGGATCGGCGTCAACGCGGGCAGCCTCGACAAGCGCCTGCTGGAGAAGTACGGCAAGGCCACGCCCGAGGCGCTGGCCGAGTCGGCCATGTGGGAGGCGGGCCTGTTCGCCGAGCACGACTTCCACGACATCAAGATCTCGGTCAAGCACAACGACCCCGTCGTCATGATCCGCGCGTACGAGCTGCTCGCCGAGCAGTGCGACTACCCGCTGCACCTCGGCGTCACCGAGGCCGGACCGGCGTTCCAGGGCACCATCAAGTCCGCCGTCGCGTTCGGGGCGCTGCTGCGCCAGGGCATCGGGGACACCATCCGCGTCTCGCTGTCGGCCCCTCCCGTCGAGGAGGTCAAGGTCGGCATCCAGATCCTGCAGTCGCTCAACCTCAAGCAGCGCAAGCTCGAGATCGTGTCCTGCCCGTCGTGCGGGCGCGCGCAGGTGGATGTCTACACGCTCGCCGAGCAGGTCACCGCCGGCCTCACGGGCATGGAGGTACCGCTGCGCGTGGCCGTCATGGGCTGCGTCGTCAACGGCCCGGGGGAGGCCCGCGAGGCCGACCTCGGCGTCGCCTCGGGCAACGGCAAGGGCCAGATCTTCGTCAAGGGCGAGGTCATCAAGACCGTCCCCGAGCACGCCATCGTCGAGACCCTGATCGAGGAGGCGATGAAGATCGCCGAAACGATGGAGGCCGAGGGGGAACCCCAGGTCTCGGTGGGCTGATCTCGAATGGACACCGACGCACATCCCGTCGTTTCCGCGGCGGCCGGGGTATGGCACCGTAGGCGGGTGCTTCGTGTCGCCGGTGCGCGTCTCCTCGACGACCGTGACCGCTCCGGCGTGCGTGCCCTGCTGGACGACGACCCCGTGGCCGCCTGCATGGTGGCCGCCCGGGTCGAGGTCGCGGGGCTGGACCCCTGGCGGCTCGGTGGCGAGCTGTGGGCCGTCGGGTCGCGGCTGGAGGGGCTCTGCTTCTCCGGCGCCAACCTCGTGCCCCTGCGCGGTGACCGGCAGGCCGTGCGGGCCTTCGCCGAACGGGCCCGGCGCCACGGGCGCAGCTGCTCGTCGGTGGTCGGGCGCGCGGAGCTCGTGCTGCCGCTCTGGGAGGACCTCGCCGGGCACTGGACGCCCGCCCGGGAGGTCCGCGCCGACCAGCCCCTGATGGTGCTCACCGGGCCGCCCGCCGTGACGCCCAGCCCGTTCGTCCGCGCCGTGCGGCCCCACGAGCTCGATCGCTACCTGCCCGCGGCCATCGCGATGTTCACCGAGGAGGTCGGGGTCGACCCCCGCGCGGGCGACGGTGGTGCGGGCTACCGCTCGCGCGTGGCCGAGCTGGTGGCGGCCGGGCGGGCGTTCGCCCACTTCGAGGGCGACGAGGTGGTGTTCAAGGCCGAGATCGGCGCGCTGTCGTCGCGGGTGGGGCAGATCCAGGGCGTGTGGGTCAACCCGGCCTGGCGCGGGCGCGGCATCGGCACCGCAGGCACGGCCGCCGTCGCCGACCGGCTCTCGGCCATGGGACGCATCTCCAGCCTGTACGTCAACGGGTTCAACCACGTCGCCCGGTCGAGCTACAAGCGCATCGGGTTCACGCAGGTGGGCAGCTTCGCCACGGTCCTCTTCTGAGGAAGTGGTCCCGGATCCTGTCGGACCTCCTCGGCATACTGCAGCGGTGATCCGCCGTCTGCTCGCCCTGCTCGCCTCGCTCGTGCTCGTCGCGGGGCTCGCCGGGTGCGGGCTGTTCGGCTCCAGCGGGCCCGAGGCCGCGGCGGCCGATTTCGTCACCGCGTGGTCGGCGGGCGACATCACCGCCGCGGCGGCGGCCACCGACGACTCCCGGGCGGCCGCGCAGGTGCTCGGCTCCGTCCGCGATTCGGTGAAGCCCGTGTCGCTGAAGGCGGAGGTCACGCAGGTCCGGGAGGCCACCGACCGGGCGGCGGCCTCGATGACGGTCACGTGGGATCTCGGGCAGAACCGCACCTGGAGCTACCAGGGCGAGCTCGACCTGCTCAAGGCCCCCGACGCCGAGCAGGGATGGCTGGTGCACTGGGCGCCCACCGTCGTGCATCCGCAGCTCGCCACGCGGCAGTCGCTGGCGCTGCAGACGGAGTCGCCCCCACCCGCGCCCGTCGTCGACCGCAACGGGGTGCCGCTGCTCGCCGCCACCCTGGTCGTCAACGTGCTGCTCGACCGCAAGGCCGCCGGCAACCTCCCCGCCGTGGCCGGCAGCCTCGCCAAGGCGCTGGGGCCGATCGAGCCGCTGATCACCGTCGCCTCCATCACCGACGGCGCCGCGCGCACCCCCGACGGGCAGGCCTACAGCGTCGCGGTGCTGCGCGACACCGACTACCAGCAGGTCAAGCAGGCCATCTACGACCTGCCCGGGGTCCGGTTCGCCACGTCGCAACGGCTGCTGGCCCCCGACGCGGGGTTCGCCCGCCAGGTGCTGCCGGGCGTCCGCACCGAGATGCAGACCCAGATCAACGGCGTCGACGGCTGGTCGGTGCGCACCGTCGACAGCGCGGGTGCCACCGTCGCCACCCTCACGGAGAAGGCGCCGGTGTCCGGCAGCACCGTCACGCTCGGGATGGACCGCGCCGTGCAGACCGCCGCGGAGGACGCGGTCGAGCCGCTGCAGCAGCAGACCGTGATCGTCGCGATCGCGCCGTCCACCGGCGACGTGCTCGCGGTGGCCCAGAACGGTGCCGCCGACGCGACGGGGGCGCTCGCGCTCACCGGCCGCTACCCGCCGGGCTCCACGTTCAAGATGGCCACGGCGTCGGCCGCCCTCACCGGCCTGAAGCTCACCGCCGACTCGCCCGTCGCCTGCCCCGGCCAGACGGTGATCGGTGGCCGCCCCGTGCCCAACGAGAACAAGTTCGACCTCGGCACCGTGCCGTTGCGCACCGCGTTCGCGCAGTCGTGCAACACCACGTTCGCCACGCTGGGCTCCCAGCTCGGCCCCGACGCGCTGCCCACCGCCGCGCTGCAGCTCGGGCTCGGCGCCGACTACACCGTGCCCGGCATCACCACCGTCACCGGTTCGGTGCCCTCGTCCACCGACCTGGTGCAGCGCGCCGAGAACGGGTTCGGCCAGGGCCAGGTGCTCGCCAGCCCGCTCGGGATGGCGCTGATGGCCGCCACGGTGGCCAAGGGTGCCCCGGTGGTGCCCGAGCTGATCCGGGGCCGCCCGACGCAGGTGGTCAGGCCCGCCACCGCGCCCGACCCGGCCGTGCTCGCCCAGCTGAGGCCCATGATGCGGGCGGTCGTCACCGAGGGCACGGCGCGGGCGGTGGCCGGGCGGGGCGAGGTCTACGGCAAGACCGGCACGGCCGAGTACACGAACGACGGACGGGCGCACGGTTGGTTCGTCGGGTACCGGGGGGATCTGGCGTTCGCCGTGCTGATCGTGGACGGCGGCTCGTCCGGGCCCGCGGTCGTCGTGGCCGACCGGTTCCTGGCCGCGCTGAAGTAGGCCTACCCTGAACCGCATGTCTCCCAGCCGGATCCCTGCGCTCGCGTTCGTGGCCGACCTCGTCGCGGTCGTCGTGTTCGCCGCCATCGGGCGGGCGAGCCACGCCGAGTCCGACGGGCTGCTCGGGTTGGCGGCCACGGCCGCACCGTTCGCGGCGGGGCTGCTGGTGGCCTGGGCCACCCCGTGGCTGCGGGTGCGCCCGGCGGGCCTGCGCGCCGGCGGTGTGGCCCTGGCGGGCACGGTGGTGGTCGGCCTCGCGTTGCGTGCGGTGTTCCTCGGCCGGTTGCCGCTGAGCTTCGCGATCGTCGCCACCGTCTCGCTGGCGGTGCTGCTGCTCGGCTGGCGCGGCGTGGCGATGCTCGTCTCGCGCCGGGTGGCCCAGCGCGTCCGTTAGGCGCGGTTGGCCCTGCGGATCGCCACCCACAGACCCACGGCCGCACCGATGACGCCCACCGCCGCGCCGGCCACCGGGGCCAGCGGCTGGCCCAGCACCGCGCCCGCCACCAGCGCGAGCACCAGCGTCGGGACCATCACGAGCAGGAACGGCAGGAGCAGCCCGGGGGCCTTCTGCACGGCGGTGACGACGCGCGGGATGACCTGGGTGGCCTGGTCGTCGGAGTACGGCGCGACCCGCGGTGATAGCGCATTCGGCGCAATGACCATGGGCCAAGCGTAGCGACCGTCACAGCGATGCCTGTCCGCGGCCGGGGGCCGGAGTCCGACCTACACTGGTCAGATGTCCGCCCGCACCCTGCTGACGCCCGGAACCGTCTCGCCGATGCGTCCCGTCCCCGCGCACATCCCGCGCCCGGAGTACGTCGGCAAGAAGAGCCCGTCGCGCAGCACCGACCCGTGGGTGCAGGAGCCAGAGGTCATCGAGGCCATGCGCGTGGCCAGCGTCATCGCGGCGCGCGCCCTGCAGGCCGGCGGTGAGACCGTGGCGCCGGGCGTCACCACCGACGAGGTCGACCGCGTGGTCCACGAGTACCTCGTCGACCACGACGCGTACCCGTCCACGCTCGGCTACAAGGCCTTCCCCAAGTCGTGCTGCACGAGCCTCAACGAGGTGATCTGCCACGGCATCCCGGACTCCACCGTCATCCAGGACGGCGACATCGTCAACATCGACGTCACCGCGTTCATCGGCGGCGTCCACGGCGACACCAACGCCACCTTCCTCGCCGGCGACGTCGCCGAGGAGGACCGGCTGCTCGTCGAGCGCACCCGCGAGGCCACGCTGCGCGCGATCAAGGCCGTGCGGCCCGGGCGCGAGCTCAACGTGGTGGGCCGGGTGATCGAGTCCTACGCCAAGCGCTTCGGCTACGGCGTGGTCCGCGACTTCACCGGCCACGGCATCGGCCGCAGCTTCCACAGCGGCCTGGTGGTGCTGCACTACGACGAGCCGCAGGTGCACACCGTGCTCGAGGAGGGCATGACGTTCACCATCGAGCCGATGATCACCCTCGGCGGCATCGACTACGACATCTGGGACGACGACTGGACCGTGGTCACGAAGGACCGCTCCCGCACCGCCCAGTTCGAGCACACCATCCTCGTCACGGCCGACGGCGCGGAGATCCTCACCCTTCCGTAGGGGGCCGGGCGGCCACGGCACAACCATCACCTACGCCACCCCCGCGTCATGACGCCCGTGCGGACGCCACGACGCTGGTGCGGGTGGCTCGGCCGACGTAGCGTCGGGAGCATGGCACACGTCTACGAGTGCATCGACGCGACGATGGCGGCCTGGATCGAGGCGCAGCCGCTGTTCTTCGTCTCCACGGCGCCGCTGTCCGCCGACGGGCTGGTCAACGTCTCCCCGAAGGGCACCGGCGGCACGTTCCGGGTGCTCGACGGGCACACGTTCGCCTACCTCGACCTCACCGGCAGCGGGGTGGAGACCATCGCCCACCTGCGCGAGAACGGGCGGATCTGCGTGATGTTCTGCGCGTTCGACGGGGGGCCGAAGATCGTGCGGCTGCACGGCACGGGCCGGGTGACGTTCGCCGCCGACCCGGGCTTCGACGAGGCCGTCGCGCCGTTCGGGGAGGCCGCGGTGAGCCGGCGGCCGCAGTCCCGCGCCGTCATCACCGTCGACGTCACGCGCGTCTCGGACGCCTGCGGCTACAGCGTGCCGAGGATGGAGCTGGTGGAGGAGCGCGGGATCCTCGACGCCTGGGCGGAGACCCGCGGGCCGGAGAAGATCGCCACCTACCACGCCACCCGTAACGCGACGAGCCTCGACGGCCTGCCGGGGCTGCCCGTGGGCGCCCCGGCAGGGTCGTAGCTCATGCCGTCCCGAAGATCTCCTGCAGCTTGCGCAGGGTGTCGCGGATCGACTTCGCGTTCTGCTGCGGCATCTTCATCAGCGCGATGCCCCAGCGCACGGGGGAGCGCGCGTAGTCGAACGTCTCCGTGATGCGCGTGCCGGTGCCGACGGGTTCCAGCTCGTAGCGCCACCGCGCCTTGGCGGGGTGGCACCACGCGATGAGCCGGTCCTGCTCGAACTCGACCACCTCGTTGGTGACCCGGTAGCCGAGCTTGATCTTCATCTGCATGCCGAACGTGGAGCCGAGCACGAGCCTGTCGGGACCGGACACGGCCGCCTGGACCGTTCCGGAGCCGTCGAACTCGTGGTGGCGGTGCGGGTTGGCGAGCAGCGCGAACACCTCGGCGGGTGGCGCGGCGACGACGACCGACGCGCTGACCCTCCGGTCGGCGATCGTGGCCTGCGGCGTCATGCAGAGGCCTTGTGCTTCTTCAGGATCTCCAGCGCCTCGTCGGCGTGGATGTCGAACTTGGTCTCGCTGGCGACGGTGTCGATGATGCGGCGGTCCTGCCCGATCACGAACGTCATGCGCTTGGTCTGCAGACCGCCGGGCAGCCAGGACCGCTTGGCGCCGAGCTCCTTGGCCACCTTCTTGCCCTCGTCGGACAGCAGCGGGTAGCCCAGCGAGTGGGTGGACGCGAACTGGCTCTGCGCGGTGACGTTGTCGCCGCTGATGCCCACCGGCTGCGCGCCGACGGCCGCGAACTCGGCGGCCATGTCGCGGAAGTGGCAGGCCTCCTGGGTGCAGCCGCCGCTGGAGGCGATCGGGTAGAAGAACAGGACCACGGGGCCGTTCTCGAGCAGGGTGCTGAGCTTGCGGGGCGTGCCCGTCTCGTCCTTGAGCTCGAAGTCGCTGACCTGGTCGCCTGCGTTCACGATGATCCTTCCGGGGAGTTGGTGATTTTCTTGGGCGGCAGCGGGATGAACCCGCTCGTCCGCTTCACGTACTCGACGTAGCCGGGCCGGCGCTTGCCGATCGAGGACTCCAGCAGCTTCGCGCCGGTACCCTTGGCCAGCAGCCACGTCATGAGGGCGACGCCGACGAGCCCGATGAGGCCGGCCCAGTGGTGCAGGGCCAGCAGGCCCAGACCCCACCACACGGCGGCGTCACCGAAGTAGTTGGGGTGGCGCGTGTAGCGCCACAGACCCTTGTCCATGACCTGGCCCTTGCTGGCCGGGTCGGCCTTGAACGCGGCGAGTTGCGCGTCGCCGACGGTCTCGAAGAAGAAGCCGGTGCCCCACGACAGCACGCCCAGCACCGTGAGGACGACCATGAGCACGCTGTCCGAGTAGCCGTACATGCCCAGCTGCACCGGCAGCGAGACGATCCACATGATCACGACCTGGGGGACGTAGACCTTGCGGACCATGTGCGCCACCGGGTTGCCCGGCGCGCGCTTCATGATCGCGACGTAGCGCGGGTCCTCGTCGGTACCCCGGTTGCGGCGCTCGATGTGCCACGCCAGGCGGAAGCCCCACACGCACGTCAGCACGGTGATCAGGACCTGGCGCCACAGGTCGCCCTCGCCGAGGGAGAGCAGCAGCGACGCGATGGCGACGACGCCGAAGCCGGCACCCCACACCACGTCGATGCCGTCGTGGCGACCGCCGCGGACCTGAACCGCGACGAACAGGGCCACGGCGAACGTGAGCACGACGACGACGGCCGTCACCCACAGGTTGGTCAGGGCAGCACCCCAGGGGTAGTGGCTCATGGCTTCATCGTGTCGGACGGGCCAGCATCTCGCGTGCCGGTCCGTTCGCCGACGAGCCGTTCGTTGCCTGCTCGTGATCGAGTTCGGGGTCGCGGCCCAACGTGGACGTGCGGCCGCGCGGCAGGCCGGAGCGGCCGTCGGCGTCGGGGCGCACCATCAGCATCTGGTGCACGCCCATCCGGTTCTCCTCGAACGCGAGTGCGGCGCCTGCGAGGTAGAGCAGCCACACGCGGAACTGCTCCTCGCCGATGAGCCGGATCGCCTCGGCCTTGTTGTCCTGCAACGTGTCCAGCCACGGCCGGACCGTCCACACGTAGTGCTCGCGCAGCGAGTGGACGTCGACGACCTCCAGGCCCGAGGCCTCCAGGAAGTTGAGCGTCTCACCGAGCGGGCGCATGTACATGTCCGGCGCGACGTAGCTCTCCATGAACGCGCCGCCGCCGGGGGCGGTGTTGCCACCGGACGCGCCGCGCGACATCTGCTGCAGCAGCAGGCGGCCGTTCGGCAGGAGCAGCTTGTGCAGCTGGGCGGCGTAGACCGGGTAGTTGTCCTGCCCGACGTGCTCGCCCATCTCGATGCTGGAGATCGCGTCGAAGGGCTGGTCCGGGATCTCCCGGTAGTCCTGCAGCCGGATCTCGATCTTGTCCTTCAGGCCCAGCGCCTCGACGCGGGCCATGCCGAACGCGCGCTGCTCTGCCGAGAGCGTGACGCCGACGGCCGTGACGCCGTAGTTCTTCGCGGCGTGGATGAGCAGCGACGCCCACCCGCAGCCGACGTCGAGCAGGCGCATGCCGGGCTTGAGGTCGAGCTTGCGGCAGATCAGGTCGAGCTTGTCGGTCTGGGCCTGCTGCAGGCCGTAGGTCGCGCTCGTCTCCTGCGTCCAGTACCCGCAGGAGTAGGCCATCTGCGGGTCGAGCAGGAACTCGTAGAACTCGTTGGAGAGGTCGTAGTGGTGGCTGATCGCGGCCCTGTCGCGGCGGCGGGTGTGCAGCCCGCCGTCGAGGCGCGCCTCGGACGCCGGGGCCTTCGGCCGCAGGCCCAGGATGCGCAGCTTCGCGGCCACCTTCGTCGCGTCGAGCACGTCGGCGGCCGTGAGCTTCAGCGCGCCGAGGTTCTGCGCCTTCGCGAGCTTCCAGAACCGCGACAGGCCGTCGGCGATATCGCCCTCGACGTCGAGCTCACCGGCCACGAACGCGCGGGCCAGCCCGAGCTCGCCCGGGTTCCACAGCAGGCGCCGCAGTGCGCGGCGGTGCCGGATGATCGCGACGGGCGAGTCCGCCGGACCGGACTCGGAGCCGTCCCACGCGCGGATGCGGATGGGCAGCGGCGCGCCGATCAGGCGCTCGACCAGCTCGGCGAGCTGGGGGGCGACGGGGCTGGGCACAGGGGCTCCTTCTTCGGCAGGGGTCGTGCGCGGATATCGGTGCCGGGGCACCGGTATCCGCGCACGGGGTGGGTCAGCGGCGGGTGAGCGAGAGCTGGTAGACGTCGAGGTAGCCGACGCGGAACCCGGCCTCGCAGTAGGCGAGGTAGAACTCCCACATGCGGCGGAAGGTCTCGTCGAAGCCCAGGGCCGCGACGTCCTCCCAGCGGCCGTTGAACCGCTTCAGCCAGTGGGCCAGCGTGCGGGCGTAGTCCGGACCGAGGCTCCGCCGCTCGGCGATGCGCAGGCCGGTGTGGTCGGCCAGGTTCTGCTCGATCGCCTCCACCGACGGGATCACACCGCCGGGGAAGATGTACTTCGAGATCCAGGTGTAGTCGTTCTGCGAGATCACCATGCGGTCGTGGGGCATGGTGATGGCCTGCAGGCCGACCTTGCCGCCGGGCTTGAGGAGCCGGTCGAGCGCGGCGAAGAACGTGGGCCAGTAGGCCACGCCCACGGCCTCGATCATCTCGACGCTCACCACGGCGTCGTACTGGCCCTGGGCCTCGCGGTAGTCGCGCAGCAGCACCTGCACGCGGTCGCTCATACCCGCGGCCTCGATGCGCTCCTCGGCGAGCTTCGCCTGCTCGGCCGAGATCGTCAGCGTGGTGACGCGGGCGCCGCGCTGCGCGGCCCGCAGGGCCAGGCCGCCCCAGCCGGTGCCGATCTCCAGCACGTGCTTGCCCTCGGTGACGCCGGCCATGTCGAGGATGCCGTCGATCTTGCGGTTCTGGGCGTCGACCAGGTCGTCGCTGCCGTCCGCGAACCACGCCGACGAGTAGGACATCGTGTCGTCGAGGAAGATGCCGAACAGCTCGTTGGACAGGTCGTAGTGGCGCGAGATGTTCTCCCGCGACCCCTCCACCGTGTTCACCTCCTCCTTCGGCTGACGCGCCTCGGCGAAACGGCGGCCGATGCGCTGGAACAACGGTGGGATCAGCGTCGAGAGCTTGGCCGCGAAGGGCGTCAGCAGGCCGGCGAGGTTCGTGGTGGTCCAGTCACCGACCATGTACGACTCGCCGAAGCCGATCTTGGAGTTGCAGCCGAGGCGGTGGAAGAACGCGGCGGGCCGCACGATGCGCATGACGGGGGAGTCGGGGCCGCCGGCGCCGAGACGCTCGCCGCCGGGGAACACCACCCGCACCGGGAGGTTCTTGACCGCACCGCGGAACAGCGACTCGGCGATGCGCGCGCGCACCGCGGAGTGCGGCGGCGTGGCCAGACCCGGCCAGACCCCCTCGTTGGGGCGCGGGACGAAGTGGTTGTTCGATCGCTTGACGACCGCAGGAGCGGGCGCCTTCTCCATGGGTTCGGTACTCACTGAACGCCCTCCTGTGGATGATGCTTCGGTCGACGGATCACGGGCAGCCGCCGCAGCCACAGCGTGATGCCGTGGCGGCGGATCAGTGCCGACGTGCGGTAGGTCATGAGGGGACGGCGGGCCAGCATCCGCACCAGCGCGGCCGGGGTGGCCGCGCGCCGGGTGCCGACCACGGTGGCGGTGATCGCCATCCTGCTGTCCTGGTGGAGCGTGACGGCGATGCCGAGCCGGTCGTCGGGCTCGCGCAGCGACATCCGGTACTCGCCGTCGACGGTGAGGAACGGCGAGACGTAGAAGTCCTTCGGTGTGCGCGCGTGGCCCGCGTCGTCGGTGTGCAGCAGGTAGCAGTGCCGCTCGCCGTAGGTGTTGTGCACCTCCGCGACGACGCACTCCAGCGAGCCGTCCGGGCGGTGGCACCAGTACACGCTGATCGGGTTGAAGACGTAGCCCAGCAACCGGGCGTTGGCCAGCATGAGCACCTGGCCGCCCTGCAGGTCGACGCCCTGGCCGGCGAGCCAGGCGTCGAGGTTCTGGCGGATCGAGCGCTGCGGGTCGCCGAGGTGGTCGCGCGCCTCGAAGCGGGCGAACGGCCGAAGCCAGCGGGGCAGCTCCGGCAGGGCGTCGATGTCGACGAGCCAGAGGTAGATGGAGTGGTCGAACTTCCGCGTCATCGTCTGCTTGCGGACGTGGGTGACGGTGGCGTCGTAGAGCACGGGTGCCGGAGGCGCGCTCACCAGCCCGCTCCCAGCGACGCCGCCGCGCGGACGCCCGCCGCGCAACCGTCCTCGTGGAAGCCCCAGCCGTGGTAGGCGCCGGCGAAGGCGACGGTGCCGTCGTTGAGGGCGGGCAGACGCCGCTGCGCCGCCACCGACTCCGGCGTGTAGATGGGGTGCTCGTAGTGCATCGTCGCGATGACGCGGTCCTGGTCGACGCGGTCGGTGCCGTTGAGCGTCACCACGTAGTCGTCGGGCTCCGAGAGGCGCTGCAGCCGGTTCATGTCGTAGCTGACCAGCACCGGCGCGCCGTCGCTCGTGGAGCACGCGGACTTGAGGTAGTTCCACGACGCCCGTGCGTTCACCCGCCGCGGGAGCACCGAGGTGTCGTGGTGGAGCTGCGTGGTGTTCTGCGAGTACGCGAACGCGCCGAGCACCGCGCTCTCGTCGGCGGTGGGGTCGGCCAGCATGCCCAGAGCCTGCTCGGGGTGCGTGGCGATGACGACCTTGTCGGCGCGGTGCACGGCGTCGGAGTCGTCACGGATCTCGATGCCCTCGGCCGTGCGCGTGACGGCGCGGACGGGCGTGGAGACCGAGACGGCCCCCAGCTCCTTCGCGACCTTCTCGACGTAGCTGCGCGAGCCGCCGGTGACCGTGCGCCACTGGGGCGAGTCGCCCACCGAGAGCAGGCCGTGGTGGTTGAGGAACGTGAACAGGTAGCGGGCCGGGTAGGTCATCGACACCGACTCACCCGCCGACCACACCGCCGACACCACCGGGAGCATGAAGTGCTCGGTGAAGTAGCGGGAGTAGCCGCCGATGGCGAGGAACGCGCCCAGCGTGACGTCGCCCGCCCGCTCGTCGGCCAGCACCCGGCGGGCGTGGCGGTGGAAGCGCACGACCTCGCCGAGCATCTTCAGGTAGGCCGGCCGGGTGACGTTGGAGGCCTGCGGGAACAGCCCGCCGAGCTTGCGCGCCCCCGCGTACTCCAGGCCGCAGCCCTCGCAGCGCACGCTCATCGACATGTCCGACTCCTGCGTGGCCACCCCGAGCTCGCCGAACAGCCGCAGCAGGTTCGGGTAGGTGCGCTCGTTGTGGACGATGAACCCGGAGTCGACGTTGGCGGTGCCGCCGTCGGAGGTGGGCAGCTCGTGGGTGTGGGCGTGGCCGCCGAGGCGTCCGTCGGCCTCGAAGAGCGTGACGTCGTAGCGCCGCTGCAACAGGTAGGCGGCGGTCAGCCCGGCGACGCCGGATCCGACGACGGCAGCGGTGGGACGGGTCATCTGGGCTCCAGTTCAGTGAGCGGCGAGTTCGACACGGAGGCCGCTCGGTGTGGGTTGCGTGAAAGCATTCGCAATGTCGGGGTCCTCGGGTTCGATCCCCGTGACACCCAGCACGAAGCGCAGCACCAGCGACTGCCAGTCGGCTGCCCGGCTCAGCATGAAGTGTCCGGCCCCGCGCACGTCGAAGCGGGCGATCCGGGAGGTCACGGCCTTGGCCCGCAGCGCGTAGTCGTAGGACGCCTCCGGCGACGTCCACCGCTCGCGGTCGCCGTGGGCGATCAGCACCGTGCGGCCGGCGAGCTGCCGCACCGGATCGGACCCGTCGAGCCAGGGGGCCAGCGCGCACACGGCGGTGACGTTGTGGCCACCCGCGGCGCCGAGCGCGGCCCGTCCGCCCATGGAGTGTCCGAGCAGCACCACCGGCACACCCGGGTGCTGCCGGGAGAGCTCCTCCAGTGCCCACTCGGCGTCGCGCCGGGCGTCGTTCGCCGGGGCGTTCCAGCCGCGGTGGCGGTAGCGGAGCATGAACACGGCGAGCTCGTCGTGCCTCGCGAGCGCGCGGGCGAACGGCAGCATCCGCCGGTAGGTCAACCGCTTGCGCTCGCCGCTCTCGCGGCTGTGGGCCCGGCCGCCGTGCAGGACGAGCACGATCGACGACGACGGCGCTGCGGCGGGGGATCCCACCGGTTCCAGGCGGGGGAGGAGCGGGGTGTCGGGCACAGCAGACCTCTCGATGGTGAAGAAGGTGCAACACCAGTGTCGGTGGTTGTT
Organism: Pseudonocardia sp. 73-21; assembly: GCF_001899645.1. Taxonomy (GTDB): domain Bacteria; phylum Actinomycetota; class Actinomycetes; order Mycobacteriales; family Pseudonocardiaceae; genus Pseudonocardia. Next base: position 99,986 of record NZ_MKVV01000046.1, read on the forward strand.
CTGCCGAGCGCCCGCACCCGGACGGGCGCTGCGAGAGAGGTCACACCACCGGTCCCACGAAGTCGATCGATCCTCCTACGATGTGGGGCATGACGCTCACCCGACCACTGACGGTGCGGGAGAAGCTCGCGCTCACGTTCTCGCGACGGCGCCGGGGGTCCGGATTCTGGTTCGGCTTCGCGATCTGGGCACTGTGGCCGTGGACGATGTTCGGCACCCGCATCGGCTGGACGGGCGGCGAGCACATCCCCCGCGAGGGCGGCGCCCTGCTCGCCATCAACCACGTGTCGTTCGCCGACCCGATCTTCGACGTCGCGCTCACCGTCTCGCACGGCCGGATGCCGCGGTTCCTGGCGAAGGCCGAGCTGTGGGATATCCCCGTCGTGCGCTCGGTGCTGGCCAAGGGCGGCCACATCCCCGTCTACCGCACCTCGGCGCGCGCCAGCGACGCCTTCCGCGGCGCCATCGAGGCCGTCGAGCGCGGGGAGATCGTGGCGTTCTACCCCGAGGGCACCTACACCGCCGACCCCGGCGGCTGGCCGATGAAGGCCAAGAACGGCATCGGACGCATCGCGCTGGTCACCGGGGCACCGGTGATCCCGGTGGCGAACTGGGGCAGCCAGAACGTGCTCAAGCCGGGCTCCGGTCTGCCGCGGCTGTTCCCGCGCAAGCGCGTCGATGTGGTGGTGGGCCCGCCCGTGGACCTGTCCCGGTGGCTCGGCGGCCCCCGCACGCGCACGGCCCTCGACGGCGTCACGGCGGCGATCATGGCCGACGTCACGAAGCTGGTGGCCGGCATCCGGGGCGAGGAACCCCCGGCGGAGCCGTTCGACCCGGCGGCCAAGCCCGCGCTGGAGGACCCGTCGGCCCAGGCCAGTTGAGATCACCGTCCGCGGTGCGGCTCCCGCACCGCGGACAGTGGTCACGCGGCCTTGGTGGCCAGCTTCTCCAGGCGCTTGGTGGTGGGCCAGCGGACGTTGCTCGCCCAGCCCAGCTTCTCGAAGATCCAGATCACGCGCGCCGAGATGTCGATCTGCCCGCGCTGGACGCCGTGGCGGGCGCAGGTGGGGTCGGCGTGGTGCAGGTTGTGCCACGACTCGCCGGCGCTCAGGATCGCGAGCGGCCAGACGTTGCGGGAGTGGTCGCGGGAGGCGAAGGGCTGGTCACCGATCATGTGGCAGATCGAGTTGATCGACCAGGTGACGTGGTGCAGCAGCCCGACGCGCACGAGGCCGGCCCAGAAGAACGCGGTGAACGCGCCCCACCACGACATGGTGATGAGCCCACCCAGCAGCGCGGGCCCGAGCAGCGTGACGACCGACCAGACCACGAACAGCCGGTTGACGCGGACGATGTCGGAGTCGGCCAGCAGGTCGGGGGTGAAGCGCTTCGCGTTGGTGGTGTCGCGGTCGAACAGCCAGCCGGTGTGGGCGTGGTAGAAGCCCTTGGCGAGCGCGCGGGTGGTGTCGCCGTACAGCCACGGGGAGTGCGGGTCGCCCTCCTTGTCGCTGAACGCGTGGTGGCGGCGGTGGTCGGCCACCCACGTGATGACGGGGCCCTGCATCGCCAGCATCCCGGCGACGGCCAGCGCGATGCGCAGCGGCCGCTTCGCCTTGAACGAGCTGTGGGTGAAGTAACGGTGGAAGCCCACGGTGATGCCCAGGCAGCTGACGATGTAGAACGCTGCGCCGATCGCGACGTCGGTCCAGGTCAGGCCCCAGCCCCACGCGAACGGGACGGCCACGACGATCGCCAGGAGCGGCAGGATGACGAACGCGTAGACGGCGATCTGCGCGGCCATGCCGCGCTGGCCGTCGATGACCGGCTTGGGTCCGGCGGCCGGCCGGGTCGGGCTGTCTACAGCGGTCATGGGCGGGGCACCTCGGGTGTCTCGTCGGAAAGGGTGGCCTTACTCAAACGTGTGTAGCAGGCATTCGGTGCCCGGCGGCACCGCGGATCGTGTGTGACGTCCTACAGTTCGAGGCCGAGCAGGGCGTTCTCGACCACTTCGGGCAGGGCGGGATGGATCCAGTACTGCCCGCGCGCCATGTCCGTGGCGTTCAGTCCGAAGGACATCGCCTGGATCAGCGGCTGCACCACGATGGAGGCCTGCGGGCCCATGACGTGCGCTCCGAGCAGCCGACCGGTGCCCCGCTCGGCCAGGATCTTGCAGAAGCCGGTGGTGTCCTCCATGGCCCAGCCGTAGGCGACGTCGCCGTACTCCTGGATCTTCACCGCGTAGTCGAGATCCTGGTCACGGCACTGCGCCTCGGTGAGCCCGACCGACGCGATCTGGGGGTCGGTGAACACCGCCGAGGGCACGAACCGGTGGTCGGTGGCGCGCAGCGTGTCGGGGTGCAGGAGGTTGTGCTGCACGACCTTCGACTCGTGGTTGGCCACGTGCTTGAGCTGGTAGGGCGAGCTGACGTCGCCGAGCGCCCAGATTCCCTCGACGGGCGTGCGCTGGAACTCGTCGACGACGACGCGGCCGTCGTCGTGGGTGGGGACGCCGGCCTCGCCCAGGTCCAGGCGGTCGCCGTTGGGGGTGCGGCCGGCGGCCACGAGCAGCACGTCGGCGTCGAGCACGGTGCCGTCGTCGAGGGTGACGCGGATGGCGCCCGGAGTGCCCGTGACGCTGGTGATCTTCCGCGTGAGGTGGGTGTCCCAGCGCTCCGAGGCGATCGCGGTGAACCGCTCCGACACCGTCTCGTCCTGGCCGCGCAGCATCGTGCCGCTGCGACCGATGATCGAGACCTTCGCGCCGAACGCGGAGAACACGTGCGCGAACTCGGCCGCGATGTAGCCGCTGCCGACGATCACCAGGTGCTCCGGCACGTCGTCGATGCGCATGATCGTGTCGGAGGTGTGGAACGGGACGCCCGAGTCGGCGATCACGTCGGGCACGGTGGGGCGTCCACCTGCGGCGATCACGATCTGGTCGGCGGTGAACGGCTCGCCCCCGTCGACGCTCAGTTCCTTGGGCCCGGTGAAGCGCCCGTGCCCCTCGTACACCGTGACGTTCGGGGAGCGCTCGCCCGCGCGGTACTCGCGGCCGCCCGCGGAGATGGGGTCGATGCGGCCGAAGACGCGGTCGCGGATGTCGGTCCAGCGGACCTTGTCCAGCGTGGCGTCGATGCCGTAGCGGCTCGCATGGCGGATGTGCTCGGCGACGTCGGCGGGGTAGACGTACATCTTGGTGGGGATGCAGCCGACGTTCAGGCAGGTGCCGCCGAACACCCCGTGCTCGATGAGGGCGACGTCGCGATCGGCGAACCGTTCGTCGACGATGGAGTTGCCCGAGCCGGTACCGATGACGACGAGATCGTGATGGCGCACCTGACCAGGCTACAAGTCGGTCTTGCGCCTGCCGGCCGTGAGCTTCCAGAGGCCCCAACCCGTAATACCTGCCACCAGTCCGAAGCCCAGGTGGAACAGGGCCTTGTCGCCGAGAGTGGCGACCCCCGTGCCGTGCAGCACCGTCGTGGCGAGCGCGACGAGATGGACGGGCGCGGCGACCAGGGCGAGCAGGACCGGGTGCCGCCGCACGGCCGGCACGGAGAGCGCCGCGTCGAGCAGCACGGCCGCGGCCGCGTAGCGCAGGGCTGTCGTCGGGTCGGTGCCCAGGCCGATCGCCACCAGCGACGACGCGGCGCCGACGGCGGTGGCGGTGCCCCGCGGGCGGGCGATGAGCGCCACCGCCACCAGCACCGACAGCCAGAGCAGGCCGCGGTGGCCGGGCAACCCGACCGGGATGCGCAGCTCGCTCTCGACCGCGAGGGCGGCGACGGCCACGACGGGCAGGGCGAGGCGGGCGGCGCTCGCGCCGCGCACTGCGATGGCCATCCTCTGACGGTAGCCACTACCGTGCCCGCTGAACAGGGCGGCGATCGGGAGTGCTGTGCGGATCCGGCTGATGCTCGCGTGTGCGGGCCTGGTGCTCGTGGGGTGCGGCGCCCCCGGGGGGTACACGCTGACCGTCGCCCGCGGCGGCCAGCAGCTCGCCGCCTTCGATCTCGCCGCCCTGCAGGCGCTGCCGCAGACCCGCATCACCACCCCGGGCACCGGCAACGGCGGTGAGCAGGACGAGCCGGGCGTCGTCGCGGTGCTGGAGAAGGCCGGGGCCGCGACGTTCACCGGCGTCGCCGTCACCGGGGACGAGGGCACCCGCACGTTCACCGCGGCCGAGGTGGCCGGTGCGGTCCTGGACATCACCAACCGGGGCACCACCAAGTTCGCCTCGGCGGGCGTCGGCCAGGATCGGTGGGTGCACAACGTGACGACCATCGACGTGAAGCCGTGACCGCCCTCGACGGGGTCGACCTCCTCGTCGCCCTCGACGACACCGACGACCTGCACAGCCCCGGCACCGGACGGCGCTGCCGCGGGCTGATGGAGGCGTTGGAGGCGGCCGGCCTCGGCACCCCGGCCGGGGCGACCCGCCACCAGCTGCTCGTGGACGACCGCATCCCCTACACCTCCCACAACTCCAGCGCCTGCATCCACTGGCGGCTCACCGGGTCGGCCGCCGACGTGATCGCGCTGGCCGGGCCGTTCCTGGTCGAGCACAGCGCGGCCGCGGCCGACCCCGGGCTGGCGGTCGTCGATCCGCGCCACGTGGACCGGGAGGCGCTCGTCGCGTTCGGCCGGTCCGCGCAGACGTCCGTGCTCACGCAGGACGCCGCCCAGGACCTCGCCGGCCGCACCGGCGTCCACCTCTCCGGGCACGGCGGCACCGACGGCGGCGTCATCGGGGCGCTCGCGGCGGTCGGGCTGGCGCTGTCGGGCTCCGACGGGCTGTTCCTCTCCATGCCCGGTATCCGGGATCTGGGTGGGGCCTGCACCTACGCCGAGCTGCGGGCGCTGGTGCCGATCGACCTCGCCCGCGGGCCCGACGGCGCCGAGCCGGCAGCGGGCGACCGCCTCGAGCTCGGCGACTGGGTGCGTCCCGTCCTGCTCGACGGGCTGGCCGTGCTGCTGCTGCAGCCGCCGGTCGACGGGGTGTGGGCGGTGCAGCCGAGGGCCGTGGTCAAGCGGTACTAGGACCGTGTCTGGTAGATATGCCCGATGAGCAGCGAGGCCCTGGCAGCCACCGTCCACCGCGCCTGGGCGGCCGACCTCGACGCCCGCACGCTCTACGAGATCCTGCGGCTGCGCGTCGACGTCTTCGTCGTCGAGCAGGCGTGCGCGTACGGCGAGCTCGACGGCCGCGACATCGAGCCCCGCGCGCGGCACTACTGGCTCGGCGGCGACGGGCGCACACCCGGGCCGGTCCTGGGCTGCCTGCGCCTGCTGAAGGAGCCCGGCGGCGAGTACCGGATCGGCCGGCTGTGCACGGCGCGGTCCGCGCGGGCGCGCAGCCTCGGCCGCCGCCTGATGGAGGCGGCGCTCGGCGAGGTCGGCGACGGTGTCTGCGTGCTCGACGCGCAGGAGCACCTCGCCGGCTTCTACGTCGGGTACGGCTTCACGGCCAGCGGCCCGGCCTACGACTGGGACGGCGTGTCCCACGTCCCCATGCGGCGGGAGCGCCGCTCCTAACCCGCGGCCCGCTTGCGGACGTCCGGCGGGAAGGTCTTCGCGTCGACGCACTGCTGCGACCAGTTCTCCAGCGCGGCCGTGACGCCGGCGAGGTCGGCGCCCAGCGCACCGACCAGCGCGTCCTGGGTGCGGTCGGTGGCGGCCTCGATCGCGTCGCGGGTGGTGCGGCCCGCCTCGGTGATCGCGCCGCCGAGCAGCAGCCCGTCGGCCTCCAACCGGGCGACGGCGGCGTCCTGCACCTCCTGCGGCCACGCCCGCGTGCCGCTGTACTCACCGATGGGGTAGCCCAGCCAGACCTCCATCAGGATGCCCATCCGCACCGGGTCCAGGCCCGCCGCGATGCTCGCGGCCACGTGCCCGTCCCCGCGGTGCTCGCGCACGAGGTCCGCGGTGCGCCAGAGCCGGGCGAACGGGTCGTCGAGGCGGGGTTGCGACCGCAGGGCGGAGAACAGCACCCGGCCGGTGCCGTCGAGGTCGGCGACGGCGCGTTCCAGCAGGTCCGCCACCCGCGCGACCTCGGTCTCGTCCGCGTCGGCGAGGACACCGCGCAGGCTCGCCGTGGTGGCCCGGTCGCGGACGGCGATCAGCTCGGCCAGCGGCAGCAGGCCACGCCCCTCGGTCCACAGGGCGTCGACGAGCCCGGGTTCGAACACGCCGAACGTCGCCGCGACCACCGACGACGGCACGTCGCCGAGCGGGGCGGCCCGGCCCGTCACGTAGCCGGTGAGGAAGTTGTACCCGTGCTCGGCGAGCGCCGCGTTGGTGCCGGGGGACCACACCCCGTGCATGGCCACCGGCTCCAGCGCGTCGCGGAGGCGGCGGGCGGGGGAGGCACCGGCCACCGGATCGGGGACGGCGACACCCACCGGTGGCGCGGCGAAGAACACGTCGAGTGCGGCCTGGTAGTCCATGACCTGACGCTAGCGAACCGGGACGGGGAGTGTGCGGGATACTTGGGGCGCACGGGCGACCGCAGGGAGCAAGGGGAAGCATGATGAGCGAGGATCCGACGCGGGCGATGCCGGTGGAGAAGGCTCCGTCGTCGGAAAGACATGGGCCGACCCACGGGAGCGTCGGGCCGGCCGACCCCCACGCCGACCCCGACACCCAGCCCGGCCTGCGCCGTCCGGACGATTTCGCCGGCTCCGACCCGGTCACCGACCCCGGCATGCGCGCCGTGCCGGCCGCGCCGGAGGCGCCCACCGTCCCGGTGAAGCAGCCGCCCGTCGTCACGCGTACCCGCACCGGCGGGCTCTGGACCGGGCTGATCCTCTCGGCGATCGTGCTGGTCTTCCTGCTGGTGTTCATCCTGCAGAACCTCGCCGTCGTCACGATCTACTTCCTCGGGTTCACGTTCTCCCTGCCCATCGGCGTGGCGCTGCTGCTGGCCGCGATCGCCGGGCTGCTGCTCGTCGCGATCCCCGGGGGCCTGCGGATCCTGCAGCTGCGCCGGGTCGCCCGTCGCGCGGGGCGCGTGTCCTGATGCTGCGCATCGGAGACCGCCCGCTGCCCGTCGTCGGGCGGGCCCGCATGTACGTCTGCGGCATCACCCCGTACGACACCACCCACCTCGGGCACGCGGCCACGTTCGTGTGGGCCGACGTGGCGGCGCGGGTGCTGCGCCACCTCGGCGTCGACGTCGACGTGTGCCGCAACGTCACCGACGTCGACGACGTGCTGGACGCCGCGGCCGCCCACGTCGGCGACCGGTCCGACAGCTTCGCGGCGGTGCAGCAGTTCCGGTTCGAGCGCGACATGGTGTCGCTGGGGGTCCGCCCGCCCACCCACGAGCCGCGTGCCCACAACCACGTCGCCCAGGTCGTGACGCTGGCCGCGGCGCTGCTCGAGTCGGGCGCGGCGTACCTGCGGGGCGGCACGGTGTGGTTCCGCGGTGGAGAGGTGCACGCCCGCGCCGGGCTGTCGGCAGCGGACGCCGCCGCGCTGGCGGCCGAGTTCGGCCAGGACCCGGGGCTGGAGCATCCCGCCGACGTGCCGATCTGGCGCGCCGCCACCGACGGTGAGGTCGCCTGGCCGAGCCCGTGGGGCGAGGGCAGGCCCGGCTGGCACGCCGAGTGCGCGGCGATGGCCCTGACCACCCTGGGCCCGGCCCTGGACCTGCACGTCGGCGGAGCCGACCTGCGCTTCCCCCACCACGCGTACGAGTCGGCGATGGCCGAGGCCGTCACCGGGGTGGCGCCGTTCGCGCGGGCCTGGATGCACGTCGGCACGGTGCGCGTGGGTGGGGCGAAGATGGCCAAGTCCACGGGCAACCTCGTGCTGGTGTCCGACATCGTCGACACCTACCCCGCCGCGGCCCTGCGGCTGCTGCTCGTCGACCGGCCGTGGAGGCAGGAGTGGGACTACGAGCCCGCGGCCCTCGACGCGGCCACGGGCCGGCTCGAACGGCTCTACTCCGCCGCGTCCCGGGGTGTGATGGAGGACGGCACGAAGGCGGCCGCGGCGGTCACGGCGGCCCTGCTCGCCGATCTCGACGTCCCGGCCGCGCTGGCCATCGCGGAGGAGGCGGGCGGTGAGGCGGCCCGCCTGACCCTCTCGGTCCTCGGCCTGACCTAGCCCGATCCCACCCCCACCGGGCGGGAAAGCGCCGACTCGCGGGCGGGAAAGCGCCGACTCGCGGAACGGCGGAGGCGCGGCACCCCTGCTGGGATGCCGCGCCTCCGCTCGTCGTGCTGTGGGTCAGGCTGCCGATCGGCGGCCGCGGGGGCTGCCGCCGCCGGAGCGACCGCCGCCCTGGCCACCGGAGCGCGCCGGGCCGCCGCGACGGCGTCCGCCGCCGGTGCCCCGCGGGTTCTGCGCCGGCTTGGGGGGATCCACGATCGGCACCCCGGACGGCTGGCGCGCGCCCGTGATCTTCGCCAGCGCCGCGTCGCCGGGGGCGACGTCGGTGTTGGTGGCGCGGACCCCGGCCAGGCGGGTGAGCCGGTCGACGTCCCGCCGCTCGGCGGGCAGCACCATCGTGACGACGGTGCCCGAGTCGCCCGCGCGGGCCGTGCGGCCGGCGCGGTGCAGGTAGTCCTTCGGGTCGGCGGGCGGGTCGACGTGGACGACGAGGCTGACGTCGTCGACGTGGATGCCGCGGGCCGCCACGTCGGTGGCGACCAGGACCGGCGTCTGCCCGTCCTTGAACTCCGCGATGGCCCGGTTGCGGGCGTTCTGCGCCTTGCCGCCGTGCAGCGCGCCGGCGTTGATGCCGTCGCGACGCAGGCCCTTCACGAGCCGGTCGACGCCGTGCTTGGTGCGCACGAACAGGATGGTGCGGCCCTCGCGGGCGGCGATCTCGGTGATCACCCGCGGCTTGGACGCGTTGTCGACGTGCAGCACGTGGTGCTCCATCGTCTCCACCTGGGCCGTGGACGAGGCGATCGACCGCGTGACCGGGTCGGTGAGGTACTGGCGCACCAGCGTGCCCACGTCGCCGTCGAGGGTGGCGGAGAACAGCAGGCGCTGGCCGTCGCCGGGGGTGAGGTCGAGGATGCGGCGGACCTGGGGCAGGAACCCCATGTCGGCCATCCGGTCGGCCTCGTCGATGGCGGTGATGCTGATCTGCGAGAGATCGCACGTGCGCTGCGTGGTGTGGTCGGTGAGCCGGCCCGGGGTGGCGACCAGCAGGTCGATGCCGCGGGAGAGCTCGGAGGCCTGCCGGTTGAACGACATGCCGCCGACCACCGAGGTGACGGTGAGCCCGAGGGCCTTCGCGAACGGCGCCAGCGCGTCGACGACCTGGGTGGCCAGCTCGCGGGTGGGCACGAGCACGAGACCGCGCGGCTGCTTGGGGCGCGCCTTGGCGCCGGCGAGCCGGGAGAGCAGGGCGAGACCGAATGCGAGCGTCTTGCCCGACCCGGTCTGGCCGCGGCCGAGCAGGTCACGCCCGGCGAGCGTGTCGGGCAGGGTGGCGGCCTGGATCGGGAACGGCTCGGTGAAGTCGTTCGCGACCAGGGCACGCAGCACGGGCTCGGGCAGGCCGAGCTCGGCGAAGGACGGCATCCCGGTCTCGGGGACCGTCCAGAGAACCTCGGCGATGCTGGGTGCAGCGGCGAGGGACGGGCTGCCGTTGCCGCGGGAGCGGCCACGGGACGAGCTGGGTCGTCCGCCGCCGCCTGAGCGACGGGCGGGACGGGACGCCGAGAACTCCGAACGCGAAGACGACGGAGCACGGCGGGAAGAGCTGGGGGATGTCAAGAAAACCTCCGGGACGTGGCACGTCGCACGGAGAAGCAGCGCCGAGATGACGGGGCTGGGATCTCTGAGAACGAGCCCGGGCACAGGTGAACGGCGTGCCCTGATGGGTACTGCGGGTGCGCCCTTCTTCGGCCGACGATGGCCGGGCGCTCGTGATCTACTCTAGCGGAGCGCCCGGCCGTGGCCCGGCGCTACTCCTGTGACGTTGCCGGGTCGCCGTGCATTCCCACCTCCCGGCGCAGCTCCACGAGCAGCGTGTCGGCCTGCCCGACCTCCGGTGGGAGGCCCCGCGCGGTGAACCACTCCCCGATCCGCCGCACGTCACGGGCCAGGAACTCGGGGCCCTGCGGGTTGCCGACCACGTCCACGACCTGCGGAAGGTCGATCAGGACCAGCCGTCCGTCGTCGACGAGTAGGTTGTAGGCCGACAGGTCGCCGTGCGTGAGCCCGTGGCGCGCCAGCCCCAGCAGGGCGTCGACGAGCTGGTGCCAGAGGTCACACAGCTCGTCGGGGTCCGGGCGGAGCTGGGCGAGTCGCGGCGCGGCCGTTCCGTCCGGCGTTCCGAGGAATTCGACGAGGATCTCCGTTCCCGCCGCCTGGATCGGGTAGGGAACGGCGATGCCGTCGCCCCACAACCGGGACAGGGCGGCGAACTCGGCGGCCGCCCACTGCTGGGAGAGGAGGTCGCGGCCGAACTCGGTCCGCCGCGCCATCGCGCGGGTCTCCCGGGAACGCCGCACGCGGCGGCCCTCGAGGTAGCCCGCGTCCCGGTGGAACATGCGGTGTTCGGCGGTGCGGTAGCGCTTGGCCGCCATCAACGTGCGACGGTCGGTGCCGGGCACCCACCGCTCCACGAGGTGGACGTCGGCCTCCTTGCCGGTCTTGATCACGCCGAGCTCGACGTCGACGGCGGCGTGCTCGGTGACCACCCAGTCCGGGCGGGGGAGCGGGCCGTGCTCGGCGCCGTCCCACGTGGACCAGCGGTCGCCCTCGGGCGGGCCGTCGGCTTCGGCGCCGGCGCGCTCGTCGAGGAGGGTGATGTCGTCGTCGAAACGGCGACGGTTCTTCTTGCGGGGGTACGACTCGTGGTCGCGCAACGCGGGGTCTCCTGGGAGTGGGCCCCGCGGCAGGTCAGCGCGGGGCGGGGATCGGACGGGGGCGCACCGCGTCCAGGACAGCGATGGACATGTGGCACCTCCTCGGATCCGCCGGAACTCCCGGCCGTTGCGGGAACCTTGGCCGACGGGGCCCGCAGCCCGCAACCGATTAACGCGAGACGACCGATCGGACACGTCGGGTTCGCCGTTCCGCTACCGGCGGCGGCGATCGGGACGGGTTGTGGACGGGCGGGCCGGCGCGATGATCGGCTCCGGTCGCACGTTGGGGCCGCCCTGGGTGGGGCGCTCCGGTGCGGCGAGCGGCGAGCGGCGATCATGGTCGAACGGGTGGCGCCGTGATCGCACCGCGCCGCACCTCCTTGTCCTTCCGAGGGCGCTGGCGTGCGGTCGGCCCTGGCCACGGGCTGTTCCCACGCTGCTTGTCGGCTACGACGTCGAACTCGTGTACCGAGATCACGATCCCGCCGGGGGAGATGGCGGACTCGCCGTGTCGGTGTCGTCAACTCGACGCACCTTCGGCGCGACACGCGCGCACGGAGGCCCCGACTCGCGCGCACGGAGGCCCCGACTCGCTCGCGCGGAGGGCGCGACTCGCGGGTGTTGGGGTCAGGCCGGGACTATCACGTTCAGGTTGTTGTTCTTCCGCTCCACGCGCAGGCCCGCGCGGCGGGCCAGGGTGGCCACCGCCGCCGCGTCCGCCGGCTCCGCGCGGGTACTCGCCAGCAGGCGGGCCAGGGCGCCCTTGTGGGCCTTGTTGAAGTGGCTCACCACCGTGCGCCGGCCGTCCGGGTGCTCGGCCAGCACGTCCACGTCGACCGCACCCGGGATGCGGGCCAGCGCCGCGTAGGAGCCGGAGCGCAGGTCCACCACCAGCTCCTGTGCGGCGATCCCGGCCAGCACCGGTTCCAGCCGCGGCTTCCACGCGGCGGCCAGCGTGCCCCGGCCGGGCAGCGACGAGCCGGCCGACAGGCGGTAGGCGGGCACCGGGTCGTCGGCGCGCAGCAGGCCGAACAGGGCCGACCCGACGGCCAACCGGGTGCGGGCTCGTACCGCCGCCGTGCCCCGCAGCGACCGGACGTCGAGGGCGTCGTAGAGGACGCCGGTGTAGCGCAGCAGCGCGGGCGTGGTGGGGGAGGTCAACAGCTCGGCGTTGCGGATGATCTCCGCGTCCTGCTTCGGGGACAGGCCCAGCGCCGCGCGGGAGGCGGGGACGTCCGCGGCGAGCTTCACGAGTTCCTCGGCCAGCTCCGCGCGCAACGGGTTCAACGACGGGTGCGCGAGCGCGTCGAGGTCCAGGGGTGGACCTCCGCCCCCGTCGATCTTCGTCTCCGACGGAGGGAGTAGCAGCAGCACCCGACCAGGGTAGTTGTGTCCACGTGACGGCCCCATTACGGTTCGGCTCGTGATCCGCCTCGTGACACGCCGGCATGTGGACTACATGCGCGTCGCGAGCGCGACCTGTCGACCCGGTCGCTGACTCGATCCCCCACGCCAAATCTCCCAGGGAGAATTCTGTGTCCGACACGCCCGATCCCACCGCCGCCTGGTCGTTCGAGACCAAGCAGGTCCACGCGGGCGCCGCGCCCGACCCCACCACGGGCGCCCGCGCCACCCCGATCTACCAGACCACCTCCTACGTCTTCCGGGACAGCGACCACGCGGCCGCGCTGTTCGGGCTCGCCGAGCTCGGCAACATCTACACGCGGATCATGAACCCGACGCAGGACGTGCTCGAGCAGCGCGTCGCGGCGCTCGAGGGCGGCATCGGGGCGGTGGCGTTCGCGTCCGGCCAGGCCGCGCAGACGCTGGCGATCCTCAACATCGCCGAGGCCGGCGACCACTTCATCTCCAGCGCGTCGCTCTACGGCGGCACGTACAACCTCTTCCACTACACGTTCCCGAAGATGGGCATCGAGGTCACCTTCGTCGACGACCCCGACGACATCGAGGCCTGGAAAGCCGCGGTCCGGCCCAACACCAAGCTCTTCTACGCCGAGACGCTGGGCAACCCGCGCGGCAACGTGCTCGACGTACGCGCCGTCGCCGACGCCGCCCACGAGGCCGGCGTGCCGCTGCTCGTGGACAACACCGTGCCCACGCCGTTCCTGCTGCGCCCGATCGAGCACGGCGCCGACATCGTGATCCACTCGGCCACCAAGTTCCTCGGCGGCCACGGCACCACCATCGGTGGCGTCGTCGTCGACTCGGGCAACTTCTCGTGGGGCGACAACGCCGAGCGCTTCCCCGGTCTGACCACCCCGGACCCGAGCTACCACGGCCTCGTCTACTGGGACGCCCTCGGCCCGGTGTCGTACCTGATCAAGCTGCGGGTGCAGCTGCTGCGCGACCTCGGCCCGGCGATCTCGCCCAACAGCGCGTTCCTGCTGATCCAGGGCATCGAGACGTTGTCGCTGCGCATGGAGCGCCACGTGCAGAACGCGCAGGCGCTGGCCGAGTGGCTCGAGGCGCGCGACGAGGTCGAGAAGGTCTACTACGCGGGCCTGGAGTCGAGCGAGTTCTACGCGGCCGGCCAGAAGTACCTGCCGCGCGGCGCCGGCGCCATCGTCGCGTTCGACATCGTCGGCGGCGTCGAGGCCGGCAAGAAGTTCGTCGACGCGCTGGAGCTGTTCAGCCACCTCGCGAACATCGGCGACGTCCGCAGCCTCGTGATCCACCCGGCGAGCACCACACACAGCCAGCTCACCCCGGAGGAGCAGGCCTCCGCCGGTGTGACGCCGGGCCTCGTGCGGCTGTCGGTGGGCCTCGAGGGCCTCGAAGACCTCAAGGCGGACCTCGACGCGGGCTTCCGCGCGGCCAAGGGCGCCTGAGGGCTGCTTGCAGGGCCGAAGCATCGATACTGCGAGGGTGACCTCGGTCCGGACACTCCCTCCCGCCACCGGTGCGTGGCGGGAGGGCGACGATCCGGGCCGACGACGCTGGGCGGCGCTCCCCGACCCGCTTCCGCTGGAGGCGGGCGGGGAGCTGCCCGGCGTCCGCATCGCGTTCGAGACGTGGGGGACGTTCACCGGGGACAACGCCGTGCTCGTCCTGCACGCGCTCACCGGCGACAGCCACGTCGCAGGCCCGGCCGGCCCCGGCCATCCCACCCCCGGCTGGTGGGAGGCACTGGTCGGCCCGGGCCACGCGCTCGACCCGGCGCGCTGGTTCGTGGTGGCGCCCAACGTGGTCGGCGGGTGCCAGGGCAGCACCGGCCCGTCGTCCCCGGCTCCGGACGGGCGTCCGTGGGGAAGCCGTTTCCCCCTGGTCACGACCCGCGACGCGGTGGCCGCCGAGACGGTGCTGGCCGACGCGCTCGGGATCGACCGCTGGGCCTGCGTCGTCGGTGGCTCGATGGGCGGGATGCGCGCGCTGGAGTGGGCCGCCACCGAGCCCGACCGCGTCGAGCGGCTGTTCCTGCTGGCCTGTCCGGCCGCGTCGGCGGCCGACCAGATCGCCTGGTCCGCGCCCCAGATCGCCGCGATCCGCGCCGACCCCGGTTGGCGTGGCGGCGACTACTACGACGCTGCTCCGGGTGAGGGCCCCCACCTCGGCCTCGGCGTCGCCCGCCGGATGGCCCACCTGAGCTACCGCAGCGCGTTCGAGCTCGGCGAGCGCTTCGGTCGCGATCCGCAGGAGGGCGAGGACCCGTGGCGCGGCGGCCGGTACGCGGTGGAGTCCTACCTCGACCACCACGCCGACAAGCTCGTGCACCGCTTCGACGCCGGGTCCTACGTGCGCCTGACCGAGATGATGAACGCCCACGACGTCGGGCGGGGCCGGGGTGGGGTCGCCGCCGGGCTGGCCCGCGTCACCGCCCGGACGCTCGTGGCCGGCGTCAGCTCGGACCGGCTCTACCCGCCGGAGCAGCAGGCCGAGCTCGCGGCCGGCATCCCGGGCGCGGGCGAGCTGCGCCTGATCGAGTCGCCCTACGGCCACGACGGGTTCCTGGTGGAGGCGCCGACGGTCAACCGCCTGCTGGGAGAGTTGCTCGTCTCCCGATCGTGATCGATTCGTGATCCGATCCGGTGTCCGGGGTCCATCATTGCGTGCTCGGTCTGGTGTGCGGAGAAATGGTCCTTTGGAGTCGGTCCCAGTTCGGCTACCGTTCGCAGCCGATGGGAGTGGGATGAACGCGTTCCTCGAGGTGTGGCGGCCCGCCGGGGCCGACCTGGTGCCGCTGACCGGTGATCGCATCACCGTGGGCCGTGCCACCGGCAACGACATCGTGCTGCCCGACGACGGGCAGGTCTCCCGCGTGCACGCCGTGCTCGAGCGGCTCGCGGGCTCCTGGAGCGTGCGCGACGTCAGCTCGCGCAACGGCACGTTCGTCAACGGCAACCGGGTGTCGGGGGAGGCCCGACTCGGCGCCGGCGACGAGCTGCGCATCGGGCGCACGCGCATCGTGCTGCGCGCCGAGCGCACCGCCGACGACCCCGGCATGACGGAGGCCCAGGCCCCGCCGCCGCAGCTCACCCCGCGCGAGCGCGACGTCCTCATCGCGCTGTTCAAGCCGATGACCAGCGCGGAGATGTTCACCGAGCCCGCGTCCACGCGCCAGATCGCGCAGGCGCTGTGGGTCAGCGAGGCCGCGGTCAAGCAGCACCTGCTGCGGCTCTACGACAAGTTCGGCGTGGCCGGCGACGGCGAGCGCCGCCGCACCCGGCTGGCCAACGAGGCACTGCGGCGCGGCGCCATCACGCTGGCCGAGGTCCGCGCGCACGAACCGAAGGGCTGAGACGTGACCGAGCTCGCGAGGTCACCATGGGGCACCGCACCGCCGAGCACGGTGGCGACGGGCGTCAGCGAGGAGGCGCCGTGACCGATCCGGGCCACACGGCCGGGGGACGCCCGGCGGTCGTCATCGATCTCGAGCGCGCCGGCTTCAGCAACGCCACCGAGGTGGGCCGCGGCGGGTTCGGTGTGGTGTTCCGCTGCAACCAGGAGGCGCTCAACCGCACGGTCGCGGTGAAGCTGCTGCACACCGACCTCGACACGGTCAGCCGCGAGCGCTTCTTCCGCGAGGGCCGGGCGATGGGCGGGCTGTCGGGCCACCCCAACGTCGTCGACGTGCTGCAGGTCGGGGTCACCCACAGCGGGCGGCCCTACATCGTCATGCCGTTCCAGTCGCTCGACTCCCTCGCCGCGCGCGTGCGTCGCGAGGGCCCGCTGGACTGGGCCGAGGCCACGCGTCTGGGCGTACGGCTGTCGGGGGCGCTCGAGTGCGCCCACCGTGTGGGCACGCTGCACCGCGACGTGAAGCCGGCCAACATCCTGCTCTCGGACTACGGCGAGGCCCAGCTCACCGACTTCGGCATCGCCCGCATCGAGGGCGGCTTCGAGACGGCGACGGGCGCGTTCACCGGCTCGCTGTCCTACACCGCACCCGAGGTGCTCAACGGGCACCCGCCCACGCCGGCGTCCGACATCTACGGCCTCGGCGCGGCCCTGTTCTCGATCATCGCCGGGCGCGCGGCGTTCGAGCGGCGCGAGGGCGAGGAGATCATCGCCCAGTTCCTGCGGATCACCGGGCAGCCCATCCCGGACCTGCGCGGTCACGGCGTCCCCGACGAGCTGTGCGCGGTGCTGGAACACGCGATGGCCAAGGACCCGGCCGAGCGACCCGCGTCGGCCGAGGCGCTGGGCCGTGAGCTGCAGGAGGTGCAGCGGGCCGCCGGGCAGCCGGTGGCCGAGATGGCGCTGCCCGCCGTGCGCCGCCCGACGGGCAACACCGACCTCACCGAGGCCGCCGACCTCCCCGTCGACGACCGGTCGCCGCGCCGGGTCTCGGGGCCGTTGCCGCTGGTCGACCGGCCGTGGGACCCCACCGCGACCGTGCGGCCCGCCCCGTCCCCGACCCCGTCCGCGGCCCCCACCGCGAAACCCTCGCCCGCCCCGCGACCGGCGCCCCCGGATGGCGAGGGGGCCACCGTCGTGGTCGCCTCCCGGCCGCGCCCGACGCCGCCCGGGGGAGGCGCGCCACCGTCCGGCCCGGCCGGTCCCACCGGCCCGGGCGCCACCCCGCCGCCGCGTGCGCCGCGCCGCCGGCTCGCGCTCGTCGCCGCCGTCGTCACTGTCGTGGTACTGCTCGCCGGACTCACCGTCGCCGGGATCTTCGTCTTCCGCGGCGGCGGGGGCGCGTCCACCGCGGCCGCCCCGGCGAGCGAGTCCGCCGTCACCGCGGTCGTGCCCGCCAGCGCGTGGCGCACCCTCGCCCCCGACCCCGTCCCGCGCCAGCAGGTCGCCACGACCGTGCAGGACGGCGTCGTCTGGGTGATCGGCGGGCTCACCGACACCGGGGCCACCAACAAGGTCGAGCGCTACGACCCCGCGATCAACACGTGGACCGACGCGATCGACCTGCCCGTCGCCCTGCACCACGCCATGGCGGTGAGCTACCGCGGCGCGATCACCGTGCTGGGCGGGTGGATCCCCAACGGCTCGAACCTGTCGGCGACCAGCTCGAACAAGGTGTACTCGCAGCAGGGCGGTGGCTGGGTCGAGCTCCCTCCGATGCCGTCCGCGCACGTCGCGGGCGGGGCCATCGTGGTCGGCGACAAGATCGTGGTCAGCGGCGGCCAGGCCGACGGCAAGCTCAACCCCGCCACCGAGGTCTTCGACGGCACGAAGTGGACCACTGCTCCGGACCTGCCCACCCCGCGGGAGCACACCGCGATGGTCACCGACGGCACCTACGTCTACGTCGTCGGCGGCCGGGCGCTCTCCAGTGACAAGAACAGCGCCGTCCTGGAGCGGTTCGACCCGAAGACCGACACCTGGACGTCGCTCGCGCCGATGCCGGCCCCCCGCGGCGGGCTGGGTGCGACCTTCACAGACGGCCGGATCATCGCGGTCGGGGGCGAGGAGCCCACCACCGTCGACAACTCGGTGTTCTCCTACGACGTCAAGTCCGACTCCTGGTCGACGCTGCCGCCGATGCCCACGCCCCGGCACGGGCTGTCGGTCTCCGTGGTCGGCAGGACGCTCTTCGCGTTCGACGGGGCCGCCAAACCGTCGCACACCGACTCGGTGGGCACCGGCGAGGCGATCGACCTGCCGCCGCGGCGGCTCGCCCCGGCGCCGAAGTGGCGGGAGCTCAAGGACGCGCCGATCGCTCGCCAGTTCGCCGGCACCACCGTCGACGACGGCACGCTCTGGATCGCCGGCGGCCTGACGCAGGACGCCGCGAGCCAGGAGGTCTGGGGCTACGACGCCGCGATCGACACGTGGAAGAAGGGCCCCGACCTGCCCATCGCGCTGCACCACACCGATGCGGTGACCTACAAGGGCGACGTCGTGGTGCTCGGGGGCTGGACGCCGCAGAACGGCAACCTCTCGGCGGTGGTCTCGGACAAGGTCTTCGCGCTGCGCAACGGCACGTGGGCGGCGCTTCCGCCGATGCCGGAACCCCGGACGGCGGCGGCGGCCACCGTGGTTGGTGACAAGATCATCGTGGTCGGCGGGCAGAACGGTGGCAAGCTCGCACCCGCCACCGAAGTGTTCGACGGCACGTCGTGGAGCCTCGCCGCGCCGATCCCGACCCCCCGCGAGCACCTGGCGGCCACCACCGACGGCACCTACGTCTACGCCGTCGGGGGTCGTGACCTCTCCTCGAGCAAGAACACCTTCGCGTTCGAGCGGTTCGACCCCGCGGCGGGAACCTGGCAGACGATGCCGACCATGCCCACAGCGCGGGGCGGCGTGGCCGCGGCCTGCATCGACGGCCGGATCGTCGCGGCGGGCGGTGAAGAGCCCACCCGCGTGCTCGCCACCGTCGAGGCCTACGACATCGCCACCGGCACGTGGTCGACGCTCGCGCCGCTCGGGGTCCCGCGGCACGGCATGTCGATGGCGGCCATCGGCAACTCGGTGTTCGCGGTGGGCGGGGCCCAGAAGCCCACCCATGCCGACTCCGCGGCCACGGTGGAGGCGCTGGACTTCTCGTAGCCCTCCCGGGGGTTGCCGCCCGGTAAGGAACACCTTCAGGGCCGGGCCGTCGTCCTGTCCCTCGCGGCGATGGTCGGGCGCCAGGCCGCTGACCAGGATGAACCCGTCCCCCGGAGCGTCCGGGGGACGGGTCATCGGGAGTGGTCATGGCGACGTCACGGGTGCAGCAGCCCCAGCAGCAGCCGGTCGGGCCGGGCCGGGCGCACGCGCAGCAGCGGCCCCCGCGGCCCGTGCCGCAGCCGCACCGGGCCCCGCCGCACCGGGCCCCGCAGCAGTGGGGCCCGCACCCGGGGGGACCGCAGCCGGGGAACCGGCGCCTCGTCTACCCGGCCCTGCCGCCGCGGCCCGGCCACCTCGGCTCGTTCGACACGGGCTCGTACCCGGTCCCGGTGTGGGACGGCCCGACCCCGCCCCCGCCGCCCCCCTCCGCGCCGGCGCCCGTACCCGCGGCCGCGCCGCCGCCCGCCCCCCGGCGCCGGATCCTCCCGCGCGTCGCGATGATCGTCATCCCGCTGCTGGTGCTGCTCGGCCCGGCGTTCGTCTCGGCGTTCCACGACGCCGGCGGCACCACCCGCCCGCCCGCGGCCGGTGCGCTGCCCGCCGTCCCGGACGCGCCGCAGGCCCCCGCGCCGGACGTGAAGGGGCTCTCCGGTGGTCTGTTGCCCCGCGCCGACGGCGTGCAGGCCGCGGGCGCCGATCCGGTGCGCGAGGAGCGCACCGCCGTCGCCGCGCCGCCCGCCCCGCAGCTCCCGCAGAGCGGCACGCTGACGCTGGTCCTGTCGATCGTCATGCTGGCGCTGTCGGTGCCGCTGGCCGGCGTCGCCGGCACCACGACGTGGTGGATGCTGCACGCCTGGCGCACCCCGGACTCGTTGAAGGGCACCGGGTTCACGCGGAAGCCCGCGAAGCGCACGCACACGTTCTCGCTGCTGCTGCCGGCCCGCCACGAGCAGGAGGTGCTCGGCGACACCATCGACGCGCTGGCCCGCCAGGACCACGAGGCGTTCGAGATCATCGTGATCATCGGCCACGACGACCCCGAGACGATGACCGTGGCCCACGCCGCCGCCCGCCGGCACCCCGAGCTCGTGCAGGTCGTCATCGACTACTCGGTGCCCAAGAACAAGCCCAAGGGTCTCAACACCGCGCTGCCGCGCTGCCGCGGCGAGATCATCGGGGTGTTCGACGCCGAGGACGAGGTGCACCCGGGCCTGCTCAAGCTCGTCGAGGGCCGGTTCGAGGAGACCGGGGCGAGCGTCGTGCAGTCGGGCGTGCAGCTGATGAACATCCAGACCACCTGGTGGTCGCTGCGCAACTGCCTCGAGTACTACTTCTGGTTCCGCTCGCGGCTGCACTTCCACTCGGAGCAGAAGTTCATCCCGCTCGGCGGCAACACCGTCTTCGCCCGCGCCACCGTGCTGCGCGACTTCGGCGGCTGGGACGCCGAGTGCCTCGCCGAGGACTGCGAGCTGGGGGTGCGGCTCAGCTCGGCGGGCCACGAGGTCGCGGTGGCCTACGACCCCGAGGTCGTCACCCGCGAGGAGACGCCCGACACGATCAAGAGCCTGGTCAAGCAGCGCACCCGGTGGTGCCAGGGCTTCCTGCAGGTGCTGCGCAAGGGTCTGTGGAAGGAGCTCCCGACCCGCAAGCAGCGCATGCTGGCCCGCTACACGCTCTGGATGCCGTTCCTGCAGGCCTACTCGGGCGTCATGATCCCGATCTCGCTGGTGACGATGTTCGTGGTGAAGGTGCCGCTGGCCGTCACGCTGCTGAGCTTCGTGCCGCTCGTGCCCACGGTGATCAGCATGGCCGTGGAGGCGGCGGGGCTGGAGGAGTTCGGCCGCTCGTTCGGAGTGAAGATCCGGTTCCGCGACTACGCCAAGCTCATCCTCGGCGCGTTCCCGTACCAGGTGCTGCTGAGCTTCTCCTCGATCCGCGCGGTGGTCCGGGAGGCCCGCGGGCAGGTCGGCTGGGAGAAGACCGAGCACGCCGGCATCCACCGCAAGCCCGCCCCCACCAGCTGACCTTCCCCCAGCAGCCCCCGCTCCTGACGTCCGGAGCGGGGGCTCGCGCCTGCGGCACCCGTGCGCGGATATCAGTGCCAGGGCACCGATATCCGCGCACGACCGTCGGCTGGTTGCCGGACGGTGACATCACCCTTACCCGGCTGCTCCCCGAACGTGGCCTCTCGTCGATTACCCCGCCGCGGCGCTCCGACCAGCATGGATGCCAGCACCGAGTCACTCCCGAAGGGTCATCCGATGGACACCGCGCCCCGCCCCGCGCTCCGCTCCCGCCTCGTCACGGCCGCGGTCCTGCTGCCCCTGCTCGCGGTGGTGGCGGTGATGCGCCTGGTGAACCTCGTCGGCGCCCCGCAGCGCATCGACGACGAGGGCACGTACATGGCCCAGGCCTACGCGATGCTGCATCTCGGCGAGCTCACCCACTACACGTACTGGTACGACCACCCCCCGCTCGGCTGGCTGCAGATCGCCGGCTGGCTGGGGCTGGCCGAGAAGTTCGGGCCGGTCACCGACGCGGTCGCCACCGGGCGGCAGTTCATGGTCGTCGCTGCCGTCGTCGCGGCCGCGCTGCTGTGGGTGCTGGTGCGGCGCCTGGGCTACGGCCGGATCGCCGCCGGGGCGGCCGTCGCGCTGCTGGCGCTGTCGCCGCTGGCCGTGCAGTACGAGCGCACGGTGTACCTCGACAACCTCTCGACGGTCTGGGTGCTCGCCGCCGCCGTCTGCTTCTGCACGCCGCGCCGCCGGCTGCTCGCCTACATGGGCGGCGCCGTCTGCCTCGCCGTCGCGGTGCTCACCAAGGAGACCGCGCTCCTGATGCTGCCGATGGTGGCCTGGCTCGGCTGGCAGCGCGGCAACACCGGCACCCGCCGTTACGCGATGGCCGTGGCCGGAGCGCTGTTCGGGCTGCTGATCGCGGCCTACCTGCTCGCCGCCGCCGTCCGCTCGGAGCTGCTGCCCGGCAAGGGCCACGTGAGCCTGGTCGACGGCATCACCTTCCAGCTGTTCTCCCGCACCTCCGGCGGCAGCGTGTTCACCGCCGGCTCGCCCAACCAGCAGACGCTCGCGGGCTGGCTCTCCCTCGACACGGTCCTGCTCGCGGCCGGCCTGGGGGCCGCACTCGTCGCCCTCGCGGTGACGGCGTTGCGCCCCGTCGCGTTCGGCTACCTGCTGCTCGCCGCGATGCTGCTGCGCGGCGGCTACCTGCCCATCCCGTACGTGATCGTGGTGCTGCCGCTGGCCGCGCTGCTGATCGCCTGCGTCGCCGAGGAGGCCGCGCGCCGGGTCCGCGTCGGTGTGCCCGTCGTCAAGATCGCTGCGGTGGCCGTGCTGGTCGCCGTCGCCGGGGCGGGTGTCGTGGCCGAGCCCCGCTGGCACGACACCCTGAACTTCCTCACCACCGCCGACCAGGACGCCCCGATGCGCCAGGCGAAGCAGTGGGTGCTCGACAACGTGCCCCGCGACCAGCGCCTGATCGTCGACGACGCGTTCTGGTCCGACCTCGTCACGGCCGGCTGGAAGCGCGACGACGTCGCGTGGTTCTACAAGCTCGACACCGACCCCGCCGTCCAGGCGCTCAACCCGCACGGCTGGCGCGACTACGACTACATCGTCGCCACCGACGCGGTCCGCCAGTTCCCGGCGTCGTTCGCCCAGGTCCACGGCGCGATGACCGGCTCACAGGTCGTCGCCACCTTCGGGACGGGCGCCGCCCGCGTCGAGGTGCGCCGCATCGACCCGAACGCCGCCGCCCCGGCCGACGAGCCCGAGCGCGCCACGATCGGTGCCGCGCTGGCCGACCGCCTCGGCGAGAACGCCGAGCAGACCGTGCTGGACCTGCTGCGCGGCGGCACCGTCGACGCCCGGGTGCTCGCCACCCTGTCCGACGTCGCCACGACCGAGGAGGTGCTCGTCGCCGACCTGCCCCAGGTGCCCGGCGAGGACGCCGCGGGCCGCCCGCGTCGCCAGATCCAGTTCACCGCCACCGGGGCCCGTGCGGCGCGGCTCGTCGCCTACTTCCGGGCCCAGCAGGGCGCGTTCGCCCCGCAGGCCGTGACGGCCGGCCCGTCCGGCGTGCTCGTGACGTTCCCGCCCGCCGCGCCGTCGGGCCTGCTGGCCGCGGCCGCGAAGCCTCCGGCGCCGGGTCGCCCCGCCGCGCTGCGGGTGCTCGACCTGGTGCCCGGGTCCGCCCCGCTGCGGGTTCGCCTCGCCGGGGTCGACGGCACCGCGGTGGCCCCGATCGCCGTCGGACCGTACGGCGACGTCGGCACCTACCGGACCGTGCCCGCCGGCGTCGCGACGCTGGGGGTGGGACCACAGGACCCGGCCGCACCCACGTCCGTCACACAGGCCGTCGCGCTCGACCCGGGTGCCGCCTACACACTGATGCTGTTCGCCGGCCCCGACGGCGGCGTGCGCGGCCAGCTGGTGCCCGACCCGGCCGTCCCCGGCCCGGACATCCGCGGTGTCGTCCGCCTGGTGGACGCGGCGCAGAAGGCGCCCGGACTGACCGTCGCCGCAGGCGGGGCCGGCCCGCTGGCCAAGGACATCGCCTACGGGCTGGTCACCGGCTACGCCGAGCTCGTCCCCGGCACGGTGCCGCTCACGCTGACGAGCGGCACCCTGAAGACCGCGGGCACCGTCACGCTGAAGAACCGCGACGTCAAGACGCTGGTCGTCACCGACGGCGCGAAGGGCCCGCAGGTCACGGTCGTCGACGACCCGACGCGCGCTCCCGCCGCCGCTCCGCTCGCTGCCACACCGGCCGCGCACCCGGGCGTGCTGAAGCCGGTGGCGCCAGGTGCTCCCGCCGCGGCCGCCGCGCTCACGGTCGCGAAGGCCGGCTACCCGCTGGGCAACGCGCCGCTCGGTGTCCTGGTGTGGGGGGTGCTGGCCACGGCGCTCGGGTTCCTGCTGCGCCGCCGCGGTGGCGACGCCGCAGCGGTGGCCGCACCGGCCCCGATCCCGTTCGCCGACGACGAGACGGTGCACCTCAACCGGCCGAAGGTCACCATGGGCCGGGTGCCGCGCCCGGTCGTCACGACGCCGGACCCCGACGGCACCGCGCTGGTGGAGGACATCGACGCCCTCCGCGCCGCGGCGGCGGCCGCCACGGCCGAGCGGACCACGGTGATCCCGGCCCCGCGCCGGACCGGCCGCCCGGCGGCGCCGCACCCGGTCCGGCCGGTGTCCCGCCCGGTCGAGCCGTCCGTGTCGCGGCCGGTCGTGTCCCAGCCCGCCGTGAAGCAGCCCGCTGTGTCCGAGCCCGCCGTGAAGCAGCCCGCTGTGTCCGAGCCCGCCGTGAAGCAGCCCGCCGTGACCCGTCGGCCGGATCTGCTCCCGCCCGACGAGCACACCAGCGTGCTGGCCGCCGCCCGCCCCGGTGACCCGGACGCCACGGCGTTCGTCGGCAACCTCGGGGCCCTGCGCCGGGCGGCCGCGAAGCTGCAGGCCGAGCGCGACGCGATGGTGGCGGAGGAGCACACGACGGCCCTCCCGCACCGCCCGTCCCCGCGGCCGCGGTAGCCGCCCACCCCGTCGCGGTGGGGGAGGATGGCCCCGTGAGAGGCCGCCCGTTCGTCCTGCTGTCCGCCGCCATGTCCGTCGACGGGTGCATCGACGACCGGTCCGGCACGCGGCTGGTGCTCTCCGACGCCGCCGACCTCGACCGCGTCGACGCCGAACGCGCCGGGGTGGACGCGATCCTCGTCGGCGCCACCACCGTGCGGCGTGACGATCCGCGGTTGCTGGTGCGCTCGGCCGAGCGCGTCGCGGAACGCGTGGCGGCAGGCCGCATCGGGCAGCCGTGGCGCGTGGTGATCAGCGGCAGCGGCGACCTCGACCCGTCGGCCCAGCTGTTCACCACCGGCGACGGACGCCGGATCGTCTACACCTCGCAGCCTGCGCGGGTGGCGGTGCCGGCCGAGGTCGTCCACGCCGGCGCACCGGTGGATCCCGTCCGTGTCCTGGCCGATCTGGCCACGCGGGGGGTCGAGCGGCTGATGGTGGAGGGCGGTACGTCGATCCACACGCTGTTCCTGGCCGCGGGATTGGTGGACGAGATCCAGCTGGTCGTCGCGCCGTTCTTCCTCGGCGACCCGGACGCGCCGCGGTTCGTCGGCGCGGGCGCCCTGCCGACGCGGATGCGGCTGGCCGAGGCCCGGCCCATGGGCGATCACGTGCTGCTGCGCTACCGGCTGGGGGAGCGCCGTGGATGACCGGGCGCTGCTGCGCCACGCCGTCGAGCTGGCCCGGCGCTGCCCGCCGTCGGACACGGCGTTCTCGGTCGGGGCGCTGGTCGTCGGGCCGGACGGGGCCGTGCTCGCCGAAGGCTGGTCGCGCCGCGACGGCGGGACGGAGCACGCCGAGGAGGCCGCGCTCGGCGATCTGGGCGGGCGGGTCCCGCCCGGCAGCACCGTCTACAGCTCGCTGGAGCCGTGCAGCGCCCGGGCGTCGCGGCCGCGCACGTGCACGCAGCTGATCCTCGCCGCGGGCGTCGCGCGGGTGGTGATCGCGTGGCGGGAGCCGTCGACGTTCGTCGAGGGCGAGGGCGCGGAGCTGTTGCGCGCGGCGGGGGTGGAGGTCGTCGAGCTGCCCGAGCTGGCGGACGCGGCCCGCGAGCCGAACCGGCACCTGCTGGGCTGATCAGAGGTCGTGAGCGGAAATCAGGGCCCCGGCACCGATATCCGCTCACGGGCGCGGGAGCGCCGCCGCTACCCTTCACCAGGTGTTGACCCGGATGTCGTCGCTGTTCCTGAGGACCCTGCGTGATGACCCCGCCGACGCGGAGGTACCGAGCCACAAGCTGCTCGTCCGCGCCGGCTACGTCCGACGCGCCGCACCGGGGATCTACACCTGGCTGCCGCTGGGGCTCAAGGTGCTGCGCGCCGTCGAGCAGATCGTGCGCGAGGAGATGGACGCCATCGGCGCCCAGGAGATCCAGCTGCCCGCGCTGCTGCCCCGCGAGCCCTACGAGGCCACCGGCCGCTGGACCGAGTACGGCCCCAACCTGTTCCGCCTCAAGGACCGCAAGGGCGCCGACTACCTGCTCGGCCCCACCCACGAGGAGCTGTTCACCCAGGTGGTCAAGGGCGAGTACTCGTCCTACAAGGACTACCCGGTGATGCTCTACCAGATCCAGAACAAGTACCGCGACGAGGCGCGGCCCCGCGCGGGCATCCTGCGCGGGCGCGAGTTCCTCATGAAGGACTCGTACTCGTTCGACCTCACCGACGAGGGGCTGTCGGAGTCCTACCGCAAGCACCGCGACGCCTACGTCAAGATCTTCGACCGGCTCGGGCTGGAGTACGTCGTCGTCGCGGCCACGTCCGGGGCCATGGGCGGATCGGCGTCGGAGGAGTTCCTGGCGATCGCGCCCACGGGCGAGGACACGTTCGTCCAGAGCCCCGGCGGATACGCGGCCAACGTGGAGGCGGTCACCACCACGCCCCCGCCCGCGATCCCGCTGGACGGGCTGCCCGAGGCCCAGGCGCACCACACGCCCAACACGCCGACGATCGAGTCGCTGGTGGCGTTCCTCAACGGTGCCGACCTGGGCCGCACCTTCACCGCCGCCGACACGCTCAAGAACGTGCTGCTCAAGACCCGGCGGCCCGGCCAGACCGAGTGGGAGCTGCTCGGGGTCGGTGTGCCCGGCGACCGCGAGGTCGACATGAAGCGCCTCGAGGCCGCGCTGGAGCCCGCCGAGGTGGCGCTGCTCGAGGAGGCCGACTTCGCCCGCAACGGGTTCCTCGTCAAGGGCTACATCGGCCCGGTGTCGCTGGCGGCCAACGGGGTGCGCTACCTCGTCGACCCCCGCGTCGTCACGGGCACGGCGTGGGTCACCGGCGCCGACAAGGCCGACCACCACGTCGTCGACCTCGTCGCCGGCCGGGACTTCACCCCCGACGGCACCATCGAGGCCGCCGAGGTCCGCGAGGGCGACGAGGCCCCCGACGGCAGCGGCCCGCTGGCGGCGGCGCGCGGGATCGAGATCGGGCACGTGTTCCAGCTCGGTCGCAAGTACGCCGACGCGTTCTCCCTCGACGCGCTGGGCCCGGACTCCAAGCCCGTCCGCATCACGATGGGCTCCTACGGCGTCGGCGTCTCGCGGCTCGTCGCGGTCATCGCCGAGCAGAACTTCGACGACTCCGGGCTCGTGTGGCCCCGCGCGGTCACGCCGTACGACGTGCACGTGGTGGTCGCAGGCAAGCAGGAGGAGATCGCCACCGGCGGTGCCGCGCTGGCCGCCGACCTCGAGGCCGCCGGGCTGCGCGTCCTGCTCGACGACCGCAAGGCCTCGCCGGGCGTGAAGTTCGCCGACGCCGAGCTGATCGGTGTTCCGACCATCGTCGTCGCCGGTCGGGGGCTGGCCACCGGCGTGATCGAGGTCAAGGACCGGCGCAGCGGCGAGCGTGTCGAGATCCCGCTCGACGGTGCGGTCGAGCACCTCGTCGGGCTCGCACGCGGCGAGTAACCGATTACGCTGCGTTGACCTGGGACGGAAGGAGAGTCCCTGCCGTCAACGCGCTGTCACCGGCCCGGCAGACTGTGAGCCATGTGTGAGCTCCTCGGGGGAGGCCGGACCAGGTGACTGTCGACATCGCACGGGCCGCCGTGATCACCGGCGACGGCGTCGTCGCACGCTATCCGGGCCTGCTCTGCGTGGCCCGGTGCAGCGATCGTGACGTGCTGCTGAAGCTGCTCGACGTGTGCGCCGGGGCGGCCGGATCCGACCCCGGGCGCGCCCTCGCGCGGCGTCTCGCGACGTGGATGGGCGGCCCCGGGGCGCCCGGCGACGACCTGGAGTTCGGCACCGTCGCCACCGCGGGCAACCAGCTGGGCGTGTTCCTCGTCGGCTCGGTCGTCGTCGTGGTGCCGGGGAGCCCGGTGACCCTCTCGGGGTCCGACGCGGCCACGTTCACCGACCGGTTGATCCCCGTGCCGGGCGCCCCCGTCGTGCTGTCACTCGACGGCGCACGCCCGCCGGCCGGCCTCGCCGACGGCGTCAACGACCTGCGGGCGGGTGTGGTCCCCGGCGCGGGCGCGGTCCTCTTCCCCGTCGGCCGCGCTGCCGCGCCCCGTCCGGATCCCGGGACGTCGTCCGCGCTGGACGGCCCGACGATCCGCACCCCCGCCCACATCGGGGCCGCACACGGAGGCGGGCAGACCGCGGTGGGCCAGGTCGCGGTGGCCCGGTCCTCCGTGGCGCCCGACGTCGCGGTGCCGGACGGGGCACCGAACGTCGCGGTGCCGGACGGGGCACCGAACGGGGCGGGGCCGAACGGGGCCGGGCCGAACGGGGCCGGGCCGAACGGGGCCGGGCCGAACGGCGTGGTGCGCAACAGGACCCCGCGCAACGGTGTGTCGAGCCTACTCGCCGAGGAGTCGTCCGACGGCGACGGCCTGCGGGACCGGCGGTCCGGGCCACGCCGCGCCGACCCGCGCACGCCCAACGGCTACGAGTGGTTCGCCGACTGGTCCGAGGGCGGTGCCCCGCCCGATGCGGGTCCGGCGCCGGCCGACCCCACCGGGCCGGACGCTCCCGCACCCGGTTCGGGCCGCTGGCCCTGGAGCGAACCCCCCGCCGAAGATGTCCGGCCCGAGGACACCCGGCCCGCCCCGTCCGAGGCCCTGCTCGCCCGGCCCGGCCCCGTCGACGACGGCCGGCCCGGCCCCGTCGACGACGGCTGGCCCGGCCCCGTCGACGACGGCCGCCCCAGCCGTGTCGACGAGCCGCGCCCCGGCCGTGCCGACGAGCCCCGGCCCGTCGACGAGGCCCGGCCCGGTCGTGGCCCCTGGACCGAGCCGCCGACCCCGCCGGGTGGCTCCGCTCGCGCGGCCCGTGCGGACGAGCGGGCGCAGGTGTGGGTCGACCCGGCCGACCCGGTGATCCGGGACGATCCGGCCGACCAGCTCCAGGAGGGCCGCCACGCGATCGTCGGGGTCGACCTCACGCCCACGGACGAGGACGAGCCCTTCCTCCGTACCGACCCTCCTGCCGCCGCGCTCCCGCCGCCGGTCGAGGAGAGCGAGCACCACGAGGCCGGCCCGGCCGCCGACCGGTTCGAGGGAGCCGACGACGCCACGCCCGTCGACGCCGTCGACGCCGTGGCCGCCGTGGAACCCGAGCCGTTCACCGACGAGGCGCCCGAGGCCCCGGAGCCCCAGCCGGCGCCCGGTGACCGTGCGCCCGATGACAGTGCACCCGGTGACCGTGCCTCCGATGACCGTTTCCCTGAAGATCGTGTGCCCGACGAACGGGCCCCCGACGTCGAGGAGGCGCCGAGCCCCGCTCCGCGCCCGGGCCGCGTGCCCACACCCGCACCGCGACCCCAGGACCAGACCGGTCCGGGCGAGGCCCTGCCCGACCACGACGAGCCGCTGCTGCACGGCCTGCTGTGCGGGGACGGGCACCTCAACGACCCGCGCTCGTCCGCGTGTGTGGCGTGCGGGGCGCCCGTGGGGCCGGGCGAGGACGTCGTGGGCCCGCGGCCGCCCCTGGGGCGCATCGTGTTCGACGACGGCGCCACGTATACCGTCGACGCCGAGTACCTCGTCGGCCGGATGCCCGAGGCGGACCCCCGGGCCCGCTCGGGTGAGCTGCAGCCGATCGTCGTCGAGGACCGGTCGGGCTCGGTGTCGCGCGTGCACGCGGAGATCCTGATCAACGGCTGGGACGTGGTGCTGGTCGACTCCGGCTCGCGCAACGGCACGTTCGTCGCGGGCCCCGACGACAGCGGCTGGACCCCACTGGCCCCGGGCCGCACCAGCCTGCTGCTGCCCGGCACCCGGGTGCGCATGGGCGGGCGGACGTTCGTGTTCGAGCCGCCGATGGCCGTGGGCTAGAACCCGGTCATGATCAGGCGTTCGGCGCGTTGTCGGCCAGATCCGGCCGGATTCGCACCCAACCGCCGGTCATGGCGGCGTCGTCGCACGTCACCCGGCCAGGAAGGACAGCCGCACCGACCGCACCGGGTTGTCGCCGTTGGTGTCCACCAGGCACACCGACTGCCACGTCCCGAGCGCGGGGCGCCCGTCCAGCACCGGCACCGACATCGACGGCGCGACGATCGCGGGCAGCACGTGGTCGCGACCGTGTCCGGCGCTGCCGTGGCGGTGGTCCCACCGGTCGTCGGCGGGGAGGATGTCGCGCAGTGCGGCCAGCAGGTCCGTGTCGCTTCCGGCGCCCGTCTCGATCACGGCGAGCCCGGCCGTGGCGTGCGGCACCCACACGTTGAGCAGGCCCTCGCGCGCGCCGACCGACCGCAGGAACGCCGCGATCTCCGCGGTGAGGTCGGCGACGGTCTCGCGGCCGCCTGTGCGGATCTCGATCAACTCGCTGTCCATGGGCCCGAGGGTACGTCCGAGCGATCTCCAGCCGGTTGTGCGACGCCCAGGTAGGTACCTCGCGGGGTCGTCGCGGCCCTGCGATGCACCACCTGGCCGCCACTCGCTCGGCGGGGATCCCTCCGGCGCGCCGTAGGGTTGCCGGCATGCGCACCGCGTTCGGATCCGCGTTCGACGTCCCGGACGGCTACCTCAACACCGCGAGCGTCGGCATTCCTCCGGTGCAGGTCGCGGACGCCGTGGCCGCGGCCGTGCAGGACTGGCGCACCGGCGCGGGCAGGCCCACCGACTTCGACGTGCCCGTCGCGCTCGCCCGTGCGGCCTACGGGCGGCTGGTCGGCTTCCCGGCCGAGCGGGTGGCGATCGGCTCGACGGTGTCGGGGATGCTCGGGATGGTGGCGGCGAGCCTGCCCGCCGGGGCGCGGGTGCTGGTGGCCCGTGGCGACTTCACGAGCGTCACGTGGCCGTTCGCGGCGCGGTCCACGCCCGTGGAGGTCGAGCTCGAGCAGGTGGGGGAGCGTGCGCGCGAATGTGACGTCGTGGTGGTCAGCGTCGTGCAGTCGGCGGACGGGCGGATCGTCGACCTCGACGCCCTGCGCGCCGCCCGCGCGTCCGGCACCCGGGTGGTGCTCGACGCCACGCAGTCGGTCGGCTGGCTCGACGCCGACCTCGGCTGGGCCGACGTCGTGGTAGCCACCGGCTACAAGTGGCTGCTGAGCCCGCGCGGCGTGGCGTGGATGGCGGTGCGCGAGGACCTGGACCTCGTCCCGAACCAGGCCGGCTGGTACGCCGGTGACGACCCCTGGACGAGCGTCTACGGCCTGCCGCTGCGCCTGGCCGCCGACGCCCGCGCCTACGACACGTCGCCCGCCTGGTACTGCCAGGCCGGGGCGGCGGTGGCCCTGCCGTGGCTGGCGGGCCTCGACCGGGCGGCCGTGCAGGCCCACTGCGTCGGGCTGGCCGACGCCTTCCGCAAGGGTCTGGGCATGGAACCCACCGGGTCGGCGATCGTGGCGGTGGCCCGCGAGGGCGCGGCCGAACGCCTGGCGGCGGCCGGGGTGGTGGCGGCGGTCCGGGCCGGCGCCGCCCGCCTGGCCTTCCACCTCTATTCCGACGACACCGACGTGGCGAGGGCCCTGAACGCCCTCACGTGACCCCCTCCGCCGGCGAGTTCGCCGTCTCGACGGCTGAGTTCACCGTCTCGGCGCCGCGTGGACCGGCTCGTGCACGGGCGGGCGGGCGAAACGGCGGACTCGCGCGGTGGAACGGCGAACGCGCCGGGCGTGCGGTCTGCCGGGAACGTGTCGGGCGGCACCGGGGTGGCGATCGCCATCTGCTTCCCCATCAGGAGCCGGCCCTGTGATGATCGGCTGTCGTCGCACGTCGTGGTCGTGGTGGGGGCGGTGGGGTGCGGTGAGCACTGATCATGGGGTCCTCGCGTGGTCTCCCCCGACCATGATCGGCGGCTGGGTGCGTTTCCGGCCGGATGTGGCCGATTCTGCGCCGAATCGGTGATCATGGTGGTACTCCGCCACGTCGGCGCGCCTCGCCCGGCCTGCCCCGCCCACCCCGCCCGGCCGGGCACGCGCTACGCCACGGCCGTGGACGGGCGCACCCGGCCCGCGCGGGACCGGCCGCGGGTCAGGGTCTGCCGGGGAAGGTGGGGATCGCGGGTGGGGTGTTCACCACGGCCCGCCACTGGGCGCAGCGCAGGGTGCCTTCCGTCAGCGCCGTGAGGGCCGCCTGGCGCAGGCCGCGGTCGGTGGTGCGTTCCACCACCGACCGCCAGGCGGCCAGGGCGTCGGTCTCGGCCACCACGGCGACCGCCGCGGCCGAGGCGCCGTCGGTGACCGGCTTCGGGGTGGCGTAGGCGGGCTGGGCGGAGACGGGGCGGGTGCCGATCTGCGTCAGCGTCTGCTCGATGGCGCCCCGGAGCACCCGGTGGGCCTCCTCGTCGGCGCGGGCGCGGTCGAGCTGCGCGGCCGGCAGGAACGCCAGGATCAGCGAGTACACCCACAGCGCGGCGTGCTCGGCGGCCAGCGCGTCCTGCAGGGCGGCGGCCGCCGTGGGGTCGATCGTGGAGCTGTTGCCGGGCGAGCTCATGCCAGCACCGCCGCGTACGTGGCGCAGCAGGCGGCCACCGAGGCGACCAGCCCGACGCGCTCCGCGGGCAGCGTCAGCGCCGCGGCGGAGGCGGCCTTCCCCGACGCCAGCACGGCCGCCTGCACCGCCGCCGCCGTGACGGGGGTGCCGGCGGGGGTGGCCGTTCCCGGAGCGGGTGCGGGGGTGGCGCCGGGGGCCAGGCGGGCGACCTCCGCGTCCAGCGCCGTGGCGTGGTCGGTGCGGGCCGTGCGCAGCGGGGTGAGGCGGTCGGCCAGCTCCGGTGTGGCCGCGACGACGGCGGCGGCCAGCGCGGCGTCGGCGCGGGCGGCGGCGGCCAGCGCGATCAGGGGGTCGGGGCCCGGGTCCTTCGTCGAGGAGCCGAACGAGCAGCCGGCCAGCGCCGGGGGAGCGAGCAGCATCCCGGCGAGCAGACGGCGGCGCGACAGCGCAGGCCGCGAGGACCGTGCAGACGACAGTGCAGACGACAGTGCAGACGACAGTGCAGACGACAGTGCAGACGACAGTGCAGACGAC
>NZ_MKVV01000047.1:0-7483 GCF_001899645.1 Pseudonocardia sp. 73-21
CCCGACCGTCCCGGCCAGGACCGACACGACCGGCTTTTTCAGGAGCGTCCTAGCCATTCGCCGGCGCCACGTTCTGGTTGAGACGCAGGACGTTGGCGGGGTCGTAGCGGCGCTTGAGCCCGGCGAGTCTCGCGTAGTTGGGTCCGTAGGCGGACCGGATCCGGTCGGGCCCCTCCACACCGAGGTTGTTGACGTAGACCCCGTCCTCCAGGTGCGGTTCGAGCGCCTCGAACGCCGCGCGCGCCCAGGCGACGTGCGCGGCCGTGAGCGCCGGGTCCGTCCACTGGGACAGGATCAGCAGGTCGTACTGCGCGGCCCGGTGCGGGAAGGCCGTGGCGTCGACCGGCACCCGGCTCGCGGCGCCGCGCAGCCCCTGCAGTCCGATGCCGGTGGCCGGGGACGGGATGGTCGGCGCGAGGTCGAGGAGCGTGTCGAGCGCGGCGTCGGTGAGGTGGCGCAGGTAGCCGGACTTCCAGTAGTGCTGCCGCCCCAGCGGGTAGCCGGCGTCAGGCGCCCGCTGCCAGTCGAGGAAGGGCAGCACGGTGATCGAGTCCTCCAGCGGCGCACCGAACGCACGCAGCGGCGCCAGCACCCGTTGCCCGGCGGCGGGGTCGCCGCACCAGGAGACGACGAGCGTCACCGTCGGCTCGCCGGTCGGGCCGATGCCCAGCGACGCCGCGCTCACCAGCTCGTCGGGGGCGGTGGCCATGAACTCGTGGTGGTGAGCCAGGACCTCGCGCGCAGCGCACCAGGGATGGGTCAGCGCGCCGGCGAGGACGGTCGCGACGGGGTGCAGCCGGTAGTGGAACGACGTGACGACGGCCAGGTTCCCGCCGCCGCCGCGCAACCCCCACAGCAGGTCGGCGTGGTCGTCCGGTCCGACCCGCAGGATCTCGCCGTCGACCGTGACGACGTCGGCGCCGATCAGGTTGTCGCAGGCCAGCCCGTGACGGCCGTTGAGCCAGCCCAGACCGCCGCCGAGGGTCAGACCCGCGATGCCGGTGCCCGACATCACTCCCAGCGGGGTGGCGAGACCGTGGGCCTGGGTCGCGCCGTCCAGCTCGCCGAGCAGCAGACCGGCACCGGCGTGGGCCACGCGACGGTCCGGGTCGACCGACACCGCCTTCATGCCCGACAGGTCGAGCATGATCCCGCCGTCGCACACGGCGTTGCCGGCCACGTTGTGTCCGCCGCCGCGCACCGAGAGCGCCAGGTCGTGGTCGCGGGCGTAGCAGATGCCGCGTGCCACGTCGGCGGCGTCCCGGCAGCGGACGATCGCCAGGGGGTGCCGGTCGATCATCGCGTTGAACACCGCGCGGGCGGCGTCGTAGCCGGGGTCGCCGGGCCGGAGGACCTCGTCAGCGATGTCGGTGGTCATGTGCGTCACCACGGCCGTCTCCCTGCCTCGTCGTCGTCGGCGTCCGAGTCTGGTCGGCCCGGCTAACCGCCGGCTAATCGCCGCCCGGGGGCATCCCGATCTCGGCGCGCAGCGACGACGCGGACCGAACCAGTTCCGACGCCTCCGCCGGTTCGCCGGCCGCCGACGCGACGGCGGCGAGCCCCTCCAGCGCGGCGGCGGTACTCGCCCGGTGCCCGATCCGCCCGCTGAGCTGCAGCGACTCCGCGTAGGCGGCACGCGCCTCCGCGGTCCGGCCCGCGCGCAGAGCGATCGCGCCGGCGAGCTGCTGGGCCGATGCCTCGCCCTCGCGGTAGCCGACACCGCGGTACAGCTCGAGAGCGTCCACCACGAGCCTGCTCGCCTCACCCTCGTCCCCCCACTGGTGCTCCAGCGAGGCGAGGACGTCGCGAGCCAGCCCGCGCGCCAGGCTCTCGCCGACGCTCTCGGCGTGCGCCAGCGACCGGCGCCCGACCGCACGGGCGGCATCGGGCTCGTGCCGGTCACGGTGCAACCGGGCCAGCTGAGCCTCGGCCATCGCGGCGCCCCAGACGTCCCCGCCGTCGAGGGAGGCGCCGATGCCGTCCTCGTAGCGTTGCTGGGCACGGTCGAAGCGGCCACGGGCCCAGTCGACGGTGGCCAGCAGGGCCAGCGCGTCGCCCTCCGCCGCGCGGTCGCCGCCGCGACGCGCCAGCGCGAGCTGCTCCGTCGCGAGGTCCACGGTCGCGGCGAAGTCGGCCCGGCCCAGATGCAGCAGCGCGCCCGCCGACAGCAGTGGCAGCCGCAGCGCCGGCCGGTCGGCGCCCACCGACTCCAGGGCGGCGTGCACCCAGCGCAGACCCTCGTCCCGGGCTCCGCGCAGGTCCCAGTAGTGCCACAGGCAGCTCACCAGCGCGGCACCCCGGTCGGGGTCTCCCCCCGCCCCGAAGCACCACTGCAGCGCAGCGCGCAGGTCGAGCCGGTCGGCGTGCAACTGCTCGAGCCACACCCCCGAGCCGGCGACGAACAGGTGCGGTTGCGCAGCTCGTGCCCGGTCCAGGTGGTACGCGGCGTGCCGGTCCTCGAGCGCGCAGAGCGTCGACGGGTCGAGCTGCCCACGACCGTAGGCGCGCACCGTCTCCAGGAGCCGGTAGCGGGCCCCGCCGGCGTCGTCGTCGTCGAACTGCACCAGGGAGCAGGTCACGAGCCGCACCAGGAGCAGGGCGACGTCACCGCTCACCCGGTCCGCGCAGATCGCCGTGGCAGCCGCGAGGTCGAAGGCCGCGGGGAACACCGTCAGGCAGCCGAAGATCGTTCGCTCCGGGTCGGTGAGCAGGTCCAGGCTCCAGGCGAGCGTGGCGGCCAGGCTGCGGTGCCGGACGTCCGCGGCCCTGGTGGCGGACTCGAGCAGGGTGAACCGGTCGTCGAGCCGCCCGACCAGCTCGTCCAGGGGCATCGCGGCGGCACGTGCCGCCGCGAGCTCGATCGCGAGCGGGAGCCCGTCGAGCCGCCTGCACACCTCCCCGATCAGAGCGGCGTTCCGGGCCGTGATCGCGAAGCCCGGACGGGCCGCCGCCGCCCGGGCGGCGAACAGGACGACCGCCTCGCAGGAGGCGACCTGCTCCCAGCTCTCGTCGACCGCCGGGGTCCGCAGCGGTCGCACGGGATGCACGTGTTCGCCCGGCACACCGAGCGGTTCGCGACTGGTCGCCACGATGCGCACCTCGCCAGTGGCGGCGAGCAGTGCCTGCACGAGACCGGCACACGCGGCGATGAGGTGCTCGCAGTTGTCGAACACGACGACGGCGGGCTGGGCGGACAGCGCCGAGGCCAGGGTCCGGGCGAGGGGTTGACCGGGCTCGGCACGAACCCCCACGGCCTCGGCGAGGGTCTCCTCGATCAGCGCCGGCGCCGTCAGCGGGGCCAGGTCCACGAGAAAGGTGTCGCACTCACCGCGCTCGGCGAGATGCCGTCGCACCTCACTGGCGAGACGGGTCTTCCCAGCTCCCCCGACGCCGGTCAGGGTCACCAGCCGATGCCTCTCCATCTGCAGCACCACATCGCTCTGATCACGCGCCCGGCCGACGAGAGAACCGACCGGCGCCGGCAGTGGGGTGCCCCGCCCTGCCGGCCGGGCCGGTCTCGTGCGGGTGTCCCGCATCTCCTCGCCGTGACGCAGGATCGACGTCTCGAGTCGCTGCAGATCGGCTCCGGGCTCTACCCCGAGGTCCTCGACCAGGGCCCGTCGCAGGGTGCGGTAGGCGGCGAGAGCATCAGCCTGGCGGCCACAGCGGTACAGCGCGATCATCAGTTGCGCGCACGCGCCCTCCCGGAGCGGGTCCTCGTCCATCACGGACTCGAGCGCGGCGACGACGGCGTGGTGGTGTCCGAGCCGCAGCTCCGCCTGCGCATGCAGCTCGACGCACTCCAGGCGCAGCTCGTCCCACCGCACCGCCGCAGTACGGGCGAACGGCTGGCCGACCCCTTCCAGCGCGGGCGCGCGCCACTGGGTGAGTGCCTCGGAGAGGAGCCGGGCCGCACGCTCGGGCGCCCCGTCGACGAGCTGCCGCCCGGCGCCGAGCAGCCGCTCGAACCGGACGGCGTCGATCTGCTCAGGAGCGATCTGAAGCGCGTACCCGCCGCCCTGGTTGACGAGCACCGCAGGGGCCGCATCACGCCGATCGGGCTCGAGGACCCTGCGGAGCCCTGCGACCGCGCCGTGCACCATCGTCGCCGCCGTCGGTGGAGCCGGCGCGGACCACAGCATGTCGACCAGCCGCTCCACCGACAGGCTCACTCCACGGTGCAGCAGCAGAGCGGCGAGCAGCGCACGGCGCCGTGCACCTCCGACAGTCAGAGAGGTGCCGGCGACGTCCAGCACGGCCACGGGGCCGAGGACCCGGTACTCGATCGGGATCGACATCGGTGCACCACCTCCCGCTGACCAGCCTGCATCCCGGCCGCGGGCGTCACCTTCGTGCGAGGCGGAGCCCGGGTCAATGACGTCGACGGAGCGAACCCGCAGCCGGCGGGAAGATCCGCTGCTGCCCCCACCCGGCTACGGACACGGTTGCCTGGTCTTCCGGCCTCAGGCATCCGCGAACGACCGACGAGACGCGGCGCGCGCACCCGACGCCGGCGACCCTGCCGAGGTCGGCAACGTGGCGGTGGCGGAGTGTGGTCCTGGGACCGGTCGCCCCGATGACGGGCTCCGCCGCCGGATCTTCCTGATCCGATCGGCCCCCGGAGATCGGTCCTTCGCCCCTGC
The DNA here is from genome assembly GCF_001899645.1 of Pseudonocardia sp. 73-21. GTDB lineage: Bacteria > Actinomycetota > Actinomycetes > Mycobacteriales > Pseudonocardiaceae > Pseudonocardia. The sequence goes on from NZ_MKVV01000047.1 coordinate 4,644, forward strand.
CGGACGGCAGGGCGCGGGCACGACAGTGGACCCGGCCGGACGGAGGCTCGGGATGACGGACACTGATCGCCACAGCGAACGACCGGCGGCACGGGCCGGTGCGGCCCGCCGGCCGAACCGCGTCGTGCTGCTCGCGGTGGTGGTCGTCGCCGTGGTCGCGGCGGTGGCGGGCGTCCTCGCCGCGAACCGGACCGGTCCGGCGTACGACCCCGCGACCCCGGAGGGCACCGTCCAGGCCTATCTCACCGCCGTGATCGACGGCGACCACGACCGGGCCGCCGAATTCCTCGCTGCCGGCGGCCCCTGCTCCGTCAGCGATCTCGACGCCACGTCGTTGCCCGACGGGGTCCAGGTCACCCTGCGGAACGTGCAGGTCACCGGCGACACGGCGCGGGTCGACATCGAGGTCGCGATGCCGTCCGGCGACCTGCTCGGTGGATCGGAGACGTTCGAGAGGCACACCCTCCGGCAGAGCCGCTCGGGTGGCGCCTGGCTGCTCACGGGTGAGCCCTGGCCGCTGTCCGGCTGCCGCAAGGGCGGCCTGACGTGACCGCCGCGCTGCTGGTCCCGGTCCTCCTCGTGGCCGTCGTCCTGCTCGGCGTGCGACGGGCGCGAGGCGAGGACGGGGACGTCCCGGCGGACGGGCACGCCGTCCGGCGGATCTTCCAGTACGCGCTGCTCTACGGACTGGCCGTGGTGGTCGCCGTCGGGCTCGCGGGCCTGCTCGGGCGGCTGCTGGGCCCGGCGACCCTGGCTCGGTCCGACGAGGTGGCGCTGGCACGGGACCTCGCGTTCACCGCTGTCGGCGGCCCCCTGCTCGCCGTCGTGGCCATGTGGTCGCGCCGGACGATCGCCCGCGACCCCGGTGAGGGCCGATCCCTGGGCTGGGCTGTCTACGTCACGGCCGCGTCCCTCACCGCTCTCGTGATGGCCGTGACCGGGGCCGACTCGGTGCTGAGCTGGGCGCTGGGCCTGCAGGCCTACAGCGGCCTGGCGCCGGCCCAGGTGGTCGTCTGGGGCGGCATGTGGGCCACGCACCGGTGGATCGACGGCCGCGTGACGCAGCCGGAACACACCTGCGTGCACCAGCTCGCAGGTTCGCTGATCGGTCTGGTGACGGGCGCGACGGGGCTGGGTGCGCTCCTGGCGGGAGCGCTGCGCGTGCTGTGGGGCCTCGACGCGGGCGACATGCTCCACGGCGGGAGCGACGCCATCCTGCAGGGCCTGGTCACCGCCGTGACGGGCGCGGTGGTCTGGTGGGTCTACTGGCTCCGGAATGGCTCGCGGTTCGAGCGTGAGCCGCTCTGGCACGCCTACGTCCTGCTGGCCGGTGTGGCGGGCGGGGTCGTCACCGCGATCGTCGCCTTCAGCACGCTGGGCTACACCGGCCTGGTCTGGGTGTTCGGCGATCCCGGTGTACGGGTCGCCGCCTACCACTTCGCCGGCGCCCCCGGCCGGACGGCGGCGGTGGCCGTCGGGCTGCTCGTCTGGTGGTACCACCAGGCCGTGCTGCGCAGGGCGGGCGCCGGACGGCGGACCGAGGTGACGCGGGTCTACGAGTACCTGATGTCGGGCGTCGGCCTGCTGGCGGCCGTGGGCGGGTTGACGACCGTGGTCGCGGCGCTCGCCGACGCCCTCGCCGGCGCCACGTTCGCCGGCGGCAGCACCGTCAACACCCTCCTCGCCGGTGTAACGCTGCTGGCTGTCGGCGGGCCCGTGTGGGGGCTGTACTGGCGCAGGATCCAGGCCGCGACCGATGCCGCGGTGGCCGAGGAGGTGGCCTCCCCGACCCGGCGCGTCTACCTGTCGGTGCTCGTCGGGGTGGGCGCCGTGGCGACTGTCGTCGCGCTCGTCGTCGCCGCGTACCTGCTGTTCACCGACATCGTCCGGGGCGGCGTCGGAGCGGAGACCCTCCGCCGGATGCGGTACGCGATCGGCGTCCTCCTGTCCGCACCGTCGATCGCCGCCTACCACTGGAGGGTCCGCCGGACCGGGCGCGGCCGCGCGCCCGCGACGACCAGGACGAGCGGGCCGTCGTACGTGCTGCTGCTGGGGCCGGCCGACCGGGCCACCGCGCAGGACGTCGCCCACCGCACGCACGGCCGGGTCGACGCCTGGACGCGGACCGACGACGACGGCCCCGCGTGGACCGCCGATGACGTCATGACGGCCCTCGCCGACCACCCCGCCGACGAGGTCGTCGTGCTGGCCGAGTCGGGACGGCTGCGCGCCGTCCCCGTCCGGCGACGCGCGGACGCGGACGGGGCCACGCCGGCCCCGTCCGCTCCGTCGCCGGCCGGATGACCGGCCGGGACGGCGTGGGTCACCGGCCACCTCGTCCGCGACATCGAGCCCACGCCCGGGGCAGCATCCTGCAGCAGCGCGAGTCGGTGTGCCCGCGAGACCTGCCGGGCCGTTCCTCGAGCGGCACCTCCGCCCGCGGCTGCAGGAGCGTGTCCACGACATCAGGGATCTCCTCGAACGGCCGGAGCCAGGGTGTTACGGAAGGCCGCATGACCCGCTTGTGAGCTCCCTACGGCCCTGCCGGAGGTCATGTCCGGCCGCACATCCTCGTGGACATGGCTGACAACGAACGCGCACCCGCAGGCCCGGTCCGGGTCACCGCCCAGCGCGACCCGGACCCGAGCCGGGCCCGGTGGCTGGTCACGTGGTTGCTGCTGGTGCCCCGCGTCGTGCTGCTACCCCGCGCGATCTTCGAGTTCAAACCTCGGCGTGCTGCGGTGGGCGTGGCGGGTCGCCTACTACGGCGACGTCGGTCTGATCAGCATGCTCGTGTGCATCGCCGCGGTGGGTCTGCTGTTCACCGGCCGCTACCCGCG
>NZ_MKVV01000047.1:7517-28719 GCF_001899645.1 Pseudonocardia sp. 73-21
TGACCGACACCTGCCCGCCGTTCCTGCTCGACCAGGGCGCTGCCGAGCCCGCGCCGCTGCCACCCGCGCCAACCGATCTGCCCCCGGGAACCCAGGCCGCCGACCGGATCGCCGCTGCACCCGGTACGCAGACGGCGACGACCGGCTGACGTCATGACACCGTGCAACCCGCTGATCGACAAGATCCTTCCCCGCGCCGACGTCCGGCTGCAGCACCGGGCTCTGTTCCGGGTACCCGCCGAGCGGGCCTTCCGCGGAGCCCGTGATCTCGACGTGCTCCGCCATCCGCTGGCTCGTGCCCTGATCGCCGCCCGGGCCCTGCCCGTGGGAGGGACAGGCCCACCCACCCTCCGGATCAGCGATCTCACCGGCCCGGCCTACGGCTGGTCCGTGCTCGGTGAGCAGCCCGGCACCGAGCTCGTCCTGGGGACCGTGGCGGCTCTCCGCGCCGCCCGCCGCCCAGCCCGCCACGCCGAAGGAGTTCGCCGACTTCTCGGCGCCCGGCCACGTCAAGATCGTTCTCGCGGTGAGCGCCGTGCCCCAGGGCCTCGCGGCTGCGGTCCTGACCGTCGAGACCCGGGTCGCGGCGACCGACCCCACGAGTGCCCGCCGCTTCCGCCGCTACTGGCGGTTCGTCGGACCCTTCAGCGAGCTGATCCGACGTACCGCGATGGGGATGCTCGCCCGCGAGCTGGACCCCGCCGCGCGCAACGGTGGAGAGATCGTCATCGCCCGGCCCGTGGAGACCGTGTTCGACGCGGTCGCCGACGAACGCATCGAGCCGCGCTACAACCCGCAGGTACGCAACGTGGAGCTGCTGACCCCCGGACCGGTGGGTATCGGCACCCGGTTCCGCGCAGAGGCCGTGACCGCGGCCCGCCCCGCTCCGCTGACGATCGAGTGCACCGGCTACGACCGGCCGCACCGGTTCGACTCCACCACCCGCATGACAGGCATGGACATCGACTACACGCTCACCTTCGAAACCGTCGAGGCCGGGACGCGGATGCACTGGCTGTTCGACCTGCACCCGCACGGTGCGCTGCGGCCGCTGCGGCCATTCGTGGAGGCGATCGGCCGCCGTCAGGAGAAGCGCAACTGGGCCGCCCTGCGTGACTACCTCGAGGCCGCGTCCGGCGAGAGCTGATCGTGACCGCGGTGGTCCCGGTCGTCGCGGGGCCTTCGGCTCTACCGGGTGGCCGGGAGATGACGCACCGTCGACCGATGACGTACCTGAAGCCGGCCGCGCTCACGAGAAAAGTGATCAACCCGCTGGTCAGTGTGCTGCGCACCGGTGGGGTCGCGACGCTGACCGTGGCCGGGCGCTCGACCGGCCGACGGCGGACGGTGCCGGTCATACCGGTCGCGGTGCACGGGAAGCGCTACCTGGTGTCGCCGTACGGCGAGTCCGACTGGGTCCGCAACCTGCGCTCCGCAGGGCGGGGCGAACTGCACGGCCGCGGTGAACGCGAGTCGATCAAGGCCACCGAGGTACCGGCCGCCGAGCGCGCCCCGATCATCGCCTCCTACCGCGAGATCGCCGGGCGGACCGTCGAGCCGTGTTTCACCGGCATGCCCGACCCTGGCGATCATCCGGTCTTCCGGATCGAGTGACCCCGCTTCGGCGCCTGCCCGCACAGGGCTGTCCGGCAGCCGTGACAGGACGCACGCCCCGCGCGGTCCCGCTCGGCGCGATGTGACTCTGCGGACATGACGAACTCGTCCTCGGTTCGGCGGTCGCGCTTGCGGTCGCTCCTGTCGCCTCCGCCCCGCACAGCGCGCGGCTGGCGCTCCGCCGCCCGCTTCGCGCTCGGCGGGTACTTCGCCGCGATGGCGGGCGTCAACGTGCTCGTCACGCTGCAGGACCCCGAGGGGGTCTACCGCAGTCTGGCCGCGCTCTCGTGGCCGGGTTTCGCGTGGATCCCCGAGTTCCTGGCGCAGCCGATCGGCGGACCCTTCACGGTGGCCCTGATCGTGTGGGAAGCCGGCGTCGCGGTCCTGCTGCTGTCGAAGGGCACGCTGGTCCGTCTCGGTCTGATCGCGGCCCTGCTGCAGCTCGTCGCCCTCGCTCCGTTCCTCGGCTGGTACGAGCTGGCCAACGTCGCCACGGCGGTGCTCGTGGTCGCGCTGTTGCGGCGCGACCACGACTCGACCGTGATCGACGTTCTTCGCCGCCGCCTGCACCGTCGGGCGGCGCGGTGATGCGGGGAGTCCTTCTGGCTGCGCGGCCGGGCCGTAGGGCACTGCCCGAATGGTCGCCGGGAGTGGACGGTGGCGTCAGCCGCCGGCCGGGACAACCGGTCGAGCGGGGAGCAGGACGGGGTCGACGATGACGATCACTGGGAAGGACGGGGTGGCGACAGTGTGCGTCGCCGCCGCCGTCGCGTTGTACGGGTTCTGGTCGAACGGCATGCCGCTGTTCGGGCTGACCGGCCCTCGCGCCGTCGCTGTCGCGGTGCTCGTTCTGGGTGTGGCGGCGTGCACGTCGGCGCGATCGCATCTGGCGACCGTCTACGGCGCCGGTGACGAGCCTCGTCCGCCATTGCCCTACGTCGTGCTGGTCTCTGTTACCGGGCTGGCGACGCTGGTCGCCGGGGCCATCGCCCTGATCGGTGGCAATGTCGTGGCGTTGGCCGTCCTCGCCGGAGGCATCGTCGTGCTCTGGGTGCTGGCCACGGTCCGGCACCTGATGTCCGGTGACGCCCCGCGTCCGTCGGTCGGATCCGGACGACCGCACCCGGGTAGGTCCTGAACGGTAGGCCTGCGGCACTCCGTACCTCGATCGGCCCGTCCGGCCAGGAGACTCTCGCCTCCTGGCCGCACGTGCGGTGAGGAGCACCCCTCGTGCCCGCCACCGGGACCCAGCGGTCGCGCCCATGCCCGGTGCGCAACCCAGCTGGTCCTAGATCCGAACCGTCCAGACCAGACCGGTGCCCGAGGGCCGGCCTGGTGTGATCGTGAGGCTGCCACCGAGCCGTTCGGCCCGGTGGCACATGTTCGCCAGGCCGCTGCGCCGCCCGGTCTCGGGCACACCGACACCGTCGTCGGTCACCGTGAGGGTGAGCGACGTCGAGTCGGCGGTGATCTCGACCTGGGTGCTGTGTGCTCCGGCGTGGCGCGCGACGTTGGACAGCGATTCGCGCAGCACCGCGACGAGGTCCTCGGCGACGTCGTCGGCCAGCCCGTCGAGCAGCCCCGCGAACCGCAGCCCGGGCGTGGCGCCCAGGCCGGGCGTGATGTCGGTGACGACCTGCATCAGCCGGGCCCGGACCGTACCCCGCGACAGCGGGGACACGTGCAGCCCGAAGATGGTGGTGCGGATCTGGCTGATGGTGTCGTCGAGTTCGCGGATGGATCCGGCGATCCGCGATATCGCGGTGTCCCCGGCACGCCCGGCTCGACCGATGAGCGTGACGTTCGGGCCGAGTGCGGCACTGAGACTCTGCAGCGACAGCCCGGTGGCGAACAGGCGCTGGATGACGTGGTCGTGCAGATCCGCAGCGATCCGTTCACGCTCGTCGGCCATCACCAGCCGGGCATGATCGGCCCGGGCGTCCGAGAGTTCCATCGCGACGGAGGCCTGGTGGGCGAACCGTGCCGCCATGTCCAGGTCGTCGACGGTGAACGCCGCCCGCCTCGTCACCCGCGCCGCGGTGAGCACGCCGTTCACGCCGTGCGAGCCGGTCAACGGCACGACCATCACGGCGCCGACATCGAACCGTTCCGACAAGATCGATTCCAGGCCCGCATCGCGTGCACTGTTCACACGCATCGGCGTGCCCGTCGAGAAGACGTGACCCGACAGCGTCGCCTCGGCGGCGACGTGTTGGCCCAGCAGCGCGGCTTCGTCGGCACCGACCGCCACGGCGACCCGCAGGTCCGGATCACCGGCCGCGCCGGCCATGGCCCGGCCGGTGTCCGGCTGGATGATCGTCACCATGTCGGCGTCGAGGATGGCGTGGCTGCGTCGGGCGATGAAGCGCAGCGGATCCCACCCCGCTCCACCGGCCGCTTCACCGCCGTCTGCGGGATCACCGACCAGCGGGGTCAGCAGGCGGTGGGTGATCGCCGCACTGGCCTCCAGCCACAGGTGACGTGCCTGAGCGATGTCGTAGAGCCGGGCGTTGTGGATCGCGGCGCCTGCCGCCGCGGCGAGAGCCTCTGCTATCTCCTCGTCCTCCTCGGTGAACGCTCCGCGGATGCTCTCGGTGAGGTAGAGGTTGCCGTAGACCTCGTCGCGGACCCGGATCGGCACCCCGAGGAACGACTCCATCGGCGGATGTCCGGGCGGGAACCCCGCCGCGCGGTCGTCGGCGCCGATGCCGGGCAGCCGGATCGGGGTGACATCGTCGATCAACGCTCCGAGCAGGCCCTTGCCCTGGGGAAGAGGCCCCATCGCAGCGACCGCCTCCGTATCCATCCCGGTGTGGATGAACTCCGCCAGATGCCCGTCGGCGCCGATCACTCCCAACGCCGCGTACCGCGACCCGACCAGGGCCGTGGCCGCCTCCACCACCCGCCGCAACACCACCGGCAACCCCAGATCGGCACCGATCAGCTGGGTGGCCCGCAGCAGGCCCCGCAACCGGCCCTGGATTCCCATCACCTCCTGCGCACGCTCCACCACCTGCCCCAGCAGTACGTCGAGCTCCGACCGCGGCACGTCCGGGAACGTCACACCCGCAGGAGCCATATCGGGAGCGGGCCCGCTCACGGGGCCACATCCGTCACAGAACCGGGAACGACCGCGGGCATCTCCGTTGACGGCGCGACACCACACGCTTCATTCAGCTCCGCGGCCCCGGCCCCATGGCGGGGGCAATCGCCCCCCACGTCCTGGGGCGGAGAAGATCGGCGCTGAGACAACTCGCGATCAAGGCGGCCGGTACCTGTACACATACGGAGGCTCGTCCCGGGCATGGAACGACCCGGACAGGAAGCGCACCACCGAGGTCAGGAGCGGGGCCTCTACTTCAGTGTGCGACGTTAGCGCGCGGAACCGCTGCATCCGACGCGCGGGCGAGAGCTTGACCCTGATGCGAGTCGACCGGACCCCGAAGGAAGGGGCCTACTCTCCTGCCACCGCGATCGGCCCAGCCACCGCGCCCTCTTGCGCCCGTCTGCCGCCGCACGAACGCAGCCACGGTCAGTTCGACGTGCCGGGCCGTCACCGCGGGCGCAGCCCCCGCAGGGACCCCACCAGCAACACCGCCCCGAGCACGCCGAGCACCACGAACCCGACGATCGGACCCACCACCTGCCCCACGGTGAACTCCACTCCGGCCGCGCTCTGCGGGTTGAACGCGACACCGAACGCGTAGCTCGCGCCCACATACAGCAGGAAACCCAGGACACCCTGCTTCACGGTGCCGGTGTGGTGCCCGGGTCACCCGGCCCGGCGTCGCGGATCCGTCGTCGTGCTGCGACGGGCGGTAGGTCGTCATCGTCCGTCGCCCCCGCCGGTCGGATCGGGCGACTGGACGGTCACCAGCCGGACGAGCGGGATGGCACGCCCGGCGGCCCGCAGGTAGCGGTCGTAGGTGGGTGCCTTTCGCAGGATCCGGGGCCAGACTGCGTCCGCCTCGTCCTTCGTCAACTCCACGGGGTGCACCCGGCTGCTGCGGCCGCCGATCTCCACCGTCGCCTGCGGGCCCGCCATCAGATTGAGGTACCAGTCGGGAAGCGCCGTCCTGCCGGAGTTCGCGGCCACCACAACCATCCCGTCGTCGTCCGGGAAGTACTGGAGCAGAACGGTGTGCCCACGGCCCGACCGTCGCCCGCGCGTCGTCAGCAGCAGGACGTCGTGGCCCCCCGGCCGCAGCCGCCCGCCCGCCCGTCGGAACAGTGCGGTCCCGAGCCGGCGGAACCGCTTGTTGCCCACGTGCTCGGCGAGCAGCGTGAGCCGCTCGATGCGGGAGACCGCCGGCGCGGGCGTCATCGACGTGCCGTCACGGCCGGTGCATGTTCGGCGGGCGGTCGAGTGGGTCGCCGGAGCAGGGTGACGGCGGTGGCGGCCAACCAGATGACGTACAGCGGATAGGGCGCGAAGGTGTACCAGCCGTCCGGGCCCAGCGGCCCGGTGTCGACGACGAGGGCTGCGAGCAGCCCGAGTTGCGATGCTCCGGCGACCGCGGCGAGCCAGCCGAGCCACGACGGCAGCGCGCCGGACCGCAGGGCCAGTACCGCGAAGGCTGCCAGCATGACCGCGGCGGGCACAGCGGCGACGGTGAACAGAGCCCACGCCAGCGACGCGATCGCGGTGACCAGTTGTGGTGCCGCCGCGGTGGCGGCGATCTGGGCGAGGGCGATCTGACCGGCCTGCGAGACGACGCTCAGGGTGACGTAGGCGACCCCGGCACCGAACCCGATCCCGGCGTACCGGCCGGATCCGCCCTCGGCCGCGGCCAGGTGGGCGCGCAGGCAGCCGAGGAACCACAGCATGAACGCGGCGCTGAGCAGGAAGAGGAGGCTCTGGGTCAGCAGGGCGTGGGAGTGCGCGGCGTTGAACGCGGCCACCTGGACATCCGACGCACCCGCCGGGGGTGCGCCGCGTTCGAAGACCATGGCGGCTGCGACCACTCCCAGCGCGGCGAGCCCGCTGGCGGCACCCCACCGGTCGTGCGTGGTCTCACTCATGGGGTCCCTGACCGGGGTTGAGAGGACGAGGTGGGGGCACCTGCGGTTCCGGCCGGTCGGCGGAGATGGCGGTCGAGGAACGCGAGGATGCGCTCGCGCGCGTCGCGGGCCGAGGGCTCGTGGTAGACGTCCGCGCCCCCGGTCAGCCGGCCGAGCACCGCCGCCACCGCCGGCACGTCGGCGGGGTCGTGGTCGTTGAGGAACCCGTGCCCGGCGTCGGGGTAGGTCCTGATGTCGTGGTCGACGCCGACGGCGGTCAGGATCCGCTCGAGCTTCTCCCCGGTGCCGCGGTTGGCGCGGTCCTGCGCCCCGTAGCTGCCCACGATCGGACACGCCCGCGCGAGCGCGTCGGCCCGGTAGGCGTCCGCCGACGCGGTGCCGTAGTTGACGCTCGCGGCGTCGAAGCCGTGGTCGGGGGCCAGCAGCAGGGCGAACCCGCCGCCCATGCAGAACCCGACGACCCCGACCCGGCCGCTGCAGTCCGGCCGGGCCAGCAGCGCGGCCCGCACCGCCTCGACGTCGTCGAACGTCCGGCCCCGCCGGGCCCGGGCGTCCCGGATCATGTGGACCAGGCAGAGCGTCCGGCGGCCGCCGCGGTAGAGGTCCGGGGCGGCGGCGAGGTAACCGGCGCCGGCCAGCCAGTCGGCCTGCCTGCGCAGGTCGTGGGTCATCCCGAGCACGTCGTGCAGCACGACCACGCCCGGGAACGGTCCTGGCCCGTCGGGCACGGCCAGGTAGACGGGCAGGGTGCCAGCCGATGCCTCGACCTCGAACATGCCCGACTTCACGATGGTGGGCGGGCAGTCTGGGCAGAATCGCGTCTCGTAACGGTCATCAGCTCACTCTGCGGTGCCACCCGGCGTGAGCGCAGAGACGAAGGACCCGCTGGCTGAGGCGTTGGTCCTGGAACCAGTGGCCAAACCCTGGTCTCGAGTGCGTCCGCCATCCGGTCCCGCCTGGTGTACGTGTCACGAGACGTGTCACGCCGGGCCTCCCCAGTGCTCAGTGCAGACCGTCCACCGCGCGCGCTGGAGCTCATGGCCTCGTCGGCGGTGAGCGTCACGTCCGGCGGCGTCAGCTCCGGAGATCGACACGGAACTGGACGCTCTGCACGGACTCGATCGCCTCGCGGGGCAGCCCGAGATGCGCGGGATGGGCGAGGTACGCGGAGAAATCCTCGACGGTCTCAAACTCCGTGACGATCGCGTAGTCGGCGTTCGCCGAGCGTTCGCCGAGGTCGTGCCCCTGCCGCGTGCGGATGGGGAAGTCGAGCCTGCTCGGCAGGGCGGCGACCGCCTGGGTGAACGCCTCGATGTCGGTCGAGCTCGCCGACTCTCTGAACCTGAGCGTCAAGCAGTGGATCAGCATCGCGACCTCCGCGTCGGGTGGGCTGTCCCGCGAGCACCGAGTGTCGTGTCCGCGGCATCAGTAGCGTGACTGATCATAGACATGATACGTACGTCGACCGAGACTCACTCCACCACTTCCATCTTCGGCCAGCCTTTCACAGCTCACAGCCCCTCCATGGTCTGGCACCTGTCAGGTTCCGGGCTCGTAAGCGCGTACAGCTACGTGATCGATGATTGACTTATTGGCGCGGTCGGATCTAACTTGTGGCCTGTCGCCCCTATCCGAGGGGCCGCGCCCACCACGACCGGGAGGGGCTTGAAGATGAAGCTGGGTTGCTCGTTCGCAACATCACTGGAGACCCCGGAGCACATCCGCATCGCCGAGCAACTCGGCTACGAGCGCGCGCTCTGCTACGACTCCCCCGCGCTGTATCCCGACGTGTGGATGGCGCTGAACCGCGCGGCGGAGCTGACGGAGCGGATCGTGCTCGGGCCGGGCGTGCTGATCCCGAGCCTGCGGCACCCGATGGTCACGGCGTCGGCGATCACGACGCTGGTGCATTCCGCGGGCGAGCAGCGGGTGTTCGTCGGTATCGGGAGCGGGTTCACCGGCCGGTTGGCCATGGGCCGGCCGCCGGTGCCGTGGGCACAGGTCGAGTACTACGCCCGCACCGTCCAGGCCCTCCTGCGCGGCGAGCAGGTGGAGTGGGAGGGGGCGATCATGCAGGTGATCCACCCCGACGGGCGCTTCGGGCCCCGCCTTCCGATCACGGTGCCGTGGGGCGTCGCCGGGGAAGGCCCCAAGGGGACCCGGGTCGCCCGTGACCTCGGCGCCGAGCTGTTGCGGATCACGGCCCCCGAGCCGGGGTTCGACCAGCAGTCGATGGTGTTCGCCGGCACGGTGCTCGACGACGGGGAGGACCCCGGATCTGAACGCGCGGTCGACGCGGCCGGCCACGCGGCCGGTCTGTACCTGCACTGGGCTGTCGAGCACGGCGTGATCGACGAGCTGCTCGGCGAAGGCGGCCACGTGTGGGCCTCCGCCTACGACCACATCCCCGAGAACATCCGCCACATCGCCCTGCACGACCGCCACGTCGTCGGCGTCAACGACGTCGACCGGCCCTTCATCACCACCGAGGTGATGACCGCCGCGGGGGTGGCGCTCACGCAGAAGGAGTGGCGCACCCGGCTCGACGCCCTCCGCCAGAGCGGCTGCGGATACGTGCACTACCAGCCTGCCGGCCCCGACATCCCCCGCGAGCTCGAGGCGTTCGCGGCCGCCTACGCCGGCTGACCGGACCAGACGAAAGGATCGCCGACGGCGATGGAAGACCTGACGTTCATCGAGTGGCACGTTGATGGGCCGGTGGCCACGGTGTGGCTCAACCGGCCACCGGTCAACGCGACCGATCACGAGCTCTACAGCGAGATCCGGCAGTTCTTCGGCCACCTGGCCGCCTACCTGCACGACGCGCGGGCGGTGGTGCTGGCGGGGCGGGGCAAGCACTTCTGCGCGGGCAACGATCTCGGTGAGTTCCAGACCATGGACCCCGACAACGCCCCGGAGCGCCTGGAACTGGCGCGCGAGGCGTTCTGGGCGATCTACGACTCGCCGTTGCCGGTCATCGCCGCCGTGCACGGCGTCGCGGTCGGGTCCGGGCTGGCCATCGCGGCGTCGTGCGACCTGGTCGTCGCAGCCGAGGGGGCCCGGTTCGCCACACCCGAGGTCAACGTCGGGGTGCTGGGCGGGGCCAAGCACCTCTCCCGGCTGGTGCCGCAGGGTGTGGTTCGGTTGATGCACTACACCGGCGACCTCTACCCGGCCGAGACGCTGCTGCCCTACGGCGGAATCGTGGAGATCGTCCCGGAGGAGCAGCTGCTCGGGACGGCACGTGCGCTGGCGCGATCGATCGCCCGGCACAGCCCGGTGACGCTCGAGCTGGCCAAGCGCAGCCTCAACGGCATCGAGTACATGGAGCTCAAACCAGGATACGAGTTCGAGCAGAGCCTCACCCGCGAGCTCTCGGGGTACGCCGACTCGAAAGAGGCGGTCAACGCCTTTCTCGAGCACCGCGCGCCCGTCTACACGGGGCGGTGACCGTGCAGCCACCATCAGCGCCGACGGAGTCGCTCGACGCATTCCGTACGCGAGCCAGGGCCTGGCTCGCCGCCGCCGACATCCCCGAGGTGCCCCGCGATATCGACAGCCGTTTCGCGACGCTGCGACAGTGGCAGAAGACCCTCTTCGAGGCGGGCTGGGTCGGCATCGCCTGGTCGAAGCAAGCGGGCGGCCAGGGCCTGAGCCACCTCCACCACCTGGTGTTCGTCGGGGAGCTCGCCCGGGCCGGCGCACCCCAGCCCATCGGGTTGATCGGACTGGAGGTCGTCGGACCGTCGATCGACCGCTACGGCACCGACTGGCAGCGCCACGAGCTGCTGCCGCGGCTCCTGTCCGGCGACGACATCTGGTGCCAGGGTTTCTCGGAGCCGAACGCGGGCTCCGACCTGGCATCACTGCGGACCCGGGCGGTGGCCGACGGCGACGAGTTCCTCGTCTCCGGCCAGAAGATCTGGACGAGCTGGGCGCACCTGTCGCACTGGTGTGCCCTGCTGGTGCGCACCGACACCTCGGTGCGCAAACAGGCCGGCATCAGCTACCTGCTCGTCGACATGACGAGCCCGGGCATCACCACCCGGCCCATCACGCAGATGACCGGCGACCGGGAGTTCTGCGAGGTCTTCTTCGACGACGTCCGGGTGCCCCGGGCCAACCTGCTCGGTGGGGTCAACGAGGGCTGGGCGATCGCCACCCACACCCTGGGCAGCGAACGCGCCGGCGCCACGCTGCGCCGCCGAGTCGAGTGCGAGGTGGCGCTGGACGAGGCGCTCGACCACCTCCGGGCCGCGCGGGGATCGTCGAGCGACGACCGGGCAACGGCCGCTGTGGGTCGTGCGCATGTCGCGATGCGGGTCCTCGACGCACAGACCCGGCAGACCACCGCCCGGCTGGTCGCCGACACCGGGCCCACACCCATGGACTCCGTCGACAAGCTGCTGCTCACCGACGTCGAGCAGATCGTCTTCGCCGAGATCGCCGCCCTGCTCGGGCCGTTGCGGGCGGTGCCGGGCGCCCGAGCGCGCGGCCTCCTCTCGCAGCGATGGGCCTACGAGCACCTCTACTCGCGTGCGGCCTCGATCTACGGCGGTTCGTCGCAGATCCAGCGCACCATCATCGCCGAGCGGCTGATGGGACTGCCCCGTGGCTGAGCCAATCGACGTCGGGGCGGAGTACGGCAGCGCCGTCGACGACTACCTCACCCGCGCCTACGACGGCGACCGGTGCCGCGCGCTGCTCTCCGCGGGAGGCTGGGATGCAGGTCTGGCCGCCGAGCTGGCCGAACTCGGCTGGCACGGTCTCGCCGTGCCCGAGCGGCACGGCGGGCTCGGCGCACCGCTCTCCTCGCTGGGGCCGGTCTTCACCGCACTCGGCAGGCACCTGGCCGTCGGACCGATGCTGGAGAACACGCTGCTCCCGGCGGTGCTGCACCCGCACTGGACGATCGCACCCGCGCTCGCGGCGGCCGTCGAGACCGGGGTGCCGGTCGCTCTGGTCGATCCCGGAATCACCGACGACCGGACCGCCGACGTCGGCGCGATGACCCTGCACGACCAGCGGCTCTCCGGCGCGGTCGAGGCCGTCCGCTTCGCCGGGCAGGCGAGCCTGCTCGCGGTGGTGGCCGCGACGGAAGCCGGCGAGGTCGTGTGCTTCGTGGACCCCACGACCCCCGGAGTCCGCATCGACAGCGTCGACAGCGCGGACCCGGCCACCGCGTTCGCCCGCGTGGCGCTCGACGACGTCCGTGCCGATGGCGCGGCGCCCGCCGACGGCGGCGAGCTCGTCGCCCGCATCCGATCATGGGCGCGGCTCCTCATCGCCTGCGAGCTCAGCGGTGTGGCCGACCACGCCCTCGACCGCACGGTCACCTACATCGGCCAGCGGGAGCAGTTCGGGCAGCCGATCGGGAGCTTCCAGGCGGTGAAGCACATCGCCGCCGACATGTACGCGCAGGCGACGGGACTCCGCAACCTGTGCACCGCGTCCCTGGCCGACGCCACCGACGCGTCCACCGCCGACCTGGCGGTCCTGGCGTGGACCGCGAAGGCGCACGCCGCGGAGGTCGCCGTGCGCGTCTGCGAGGACGCGGTCCAGCTGCACGGCGGCATGGGCTTCACGACGGAGAGCGACGTCAGCGCCTGCTACCTGCGCACGCTGGCCCTGCGCAGCTGGTACGGCGACGCGACCGAACTGCAGCTGCGCATCGGCGCAGCCCTGTTGGACCGAGTCTGAGGGGCAGACGTGAGAGCGACGAAGCTCGACGAGGAGCAGATCCGCACGAACACGGAAGCAGGCTTCTGGACGGGCAACATGATCGACGACTACCTGTCCAGCGCCGCAGCGCGGACGCCCGGCGCCGTCGCGGTCGTCGACAGGACGGGCTCGCGCACCTACCGCGAACTGGACACCGACGTGAACCGGCTGGCCTCCGCGCTGCGCAGACGCGGGCTCGGCCGTGGCGACGTGATGTCGTGGATGCTCCCGAACTGGGCCGAGGCGATCATCGTGCACCTCGCCGCGATCCGGCTCGGGGCCGTCAGCAATCCGATCATCCCCATCTACCGCCATCAGGAGACGACGTTCATCCTGCGGCAGGCCACGTCGAAGATCGTCGTCGTCCCGCACGAGTTCCGTGGCTTCGACTATCCGGCGATGATCGAGGACATCCGCGGTGGGCTTCCCGCACTCGAGGCCGTCGTCGTGGTGGGGGCTCCCCCCGGCAGCGCCCACGTCGGCTTCGACGCGCTGCTCGACGAAGGCAGCAGCGAGCCCATCGACCACGGCGGCCGTACCGCCGACGACGTCGTGCTGCTGCTCTACACGTCGGGCACGACCTCCGCACCGAAGGGCGCGCTGCACAGCCACAACACCCTCGACCACGAGAACCGCAGCATCATCGAGTTCTTCGCCCTCACCACGTCCGACGTCGTGTTCATGCCCTCCCCCGTCGGGCACATCATCGGTGTCCTCTACGGCATGCAGCTGCCCTTCATGCTCGGCACCACCGTCGTGCTGCTGGACGTCTGGAACCCGGAGCGGGCCCTGGAGCTCATCCAGGAGCACCGCTGCACCTTCACCGTGGCTGCGACCCCGTTCCTGCACGGCATCGTCCACCACCCGCGACGGGCGGAGTTCGACACCGCCTCGATGCGGGTCTTCGCGTGCGGCGGCGCGGACGTCCCACCCGAGCTGATCAGGTCGGCGACCCGCGCACTGGGGTGCACGGTGAGCCGCGGCTACGGCTCCACCGAGTACCCCACGGCCACCGCCGGCAACGCCGCCGATGCCCTGGCCACACGTGCGCAGACCGACGGGCGGGCCATCGGTGCCGCGCAGGTGCGGGTGGCGGCCGACGGGGAGCTGCAGGTGCGTGGCCCGGAGATGTTCCTGGGGTATCTCGACAGCTCGCTCAACGCCGACACCTTCACCGACGACGGCTGGCTGCGGACCGGCGACCTCGCCCGCATCGACGACGACGGTTACGTGGAGATCGTCGGCAGGCAGAAGGACATCATCATCCGCGGCGGCGAGAACATCAGCGCCAAGGAGATCGAGGACCAGCTCTTCGAACACCCCGCGATCGCCGACGCCGCCGTCGTCTCGGCGCCCGACCCGGTACTGGGCGAGCTCGTGTGCGCGGTCGTCGTCCCCGCACCCGGCGCGAGCATCACGTTGCCCGAGCTCGTCGAGTGGCTGACCGCCCGGCGGATGGCCCGCCAGAAGCGCCCCGAACGCCTCCTTCTGCTCGACGAGCTGCCGCGCAACGCCAGCGGCAAGGTCCAGAAGTTCCGGCTCCGCGAGCTCACCCGCGCGGACGCCGAGCCCGCCCATCCCACTGATCCGAGCACCAGACCGATCGGAGTCCGACGATGAAGCTGCACTCCCTCACCGAGTTCGCCTCGGGCCACCAGTTCCTCGAATGCCTCCGCTGGCACGACGGCGAGCTGTGGGCCAGCGACTTCTTCGGCGGGCAGGTGCTGAGGTTCGCCGCCGACGCGACGTCCACGACGGTCGCCGAGATCGCCGGCGCACCCGCGGGCCTCGGCTTCCTGGCCGACGGCTCGACGCTGGTCGTCTCCCAGGCCGACACCACCGTCGTCCGCATCGCCCCGGACGGCACGCTCAGCCCGTACGCCGACTTCAGCGCCGTCGCAGGAGGGCCGGGCAACGACATGCTCGTCACCACGGGCGGGCACGCCTACGTCGGCAACTTCGGGTTCCACATCGGAGCCGAGGACCCGAAGCCGACGGCGCTCGCGCACGTCGACCCCCACGGCACGGTGCACCGCGTCGCCGGTGACGTGGTGTTCCCCAACGGCATGGCTCTCGCACCCGACGGGACCCTGCTCGTGGCCGAGACGTTCCGACACCGCATCACCGCCTACGACGTCGACGCGCACGGATCGCCCACGAACCAGCGGGTCTGGGCGCAGCTTCCGGACTCGTTCAACCCCGACGGCATCGCCCTGGACGGCGACGGCGGGGTGTGGTTCGGCAACGCCCTCACCACCGCTGACGACAGCGGCTTCTACCGCGTCGTCGCAGGCGGGGAGATCACCGACAAGGTGCCGGTCACCGGGGCCCAGGCCATCGCGTGCGCCTTCGGCGGCGACGGTCTCGGCACCCTCTACATGAGCTGCAACATCACGACGCTCGAGGAGTTCGTCCAAGGGCAGTCGAAGGCGATCATCGCCACCGCCGTCGTCGGGCGCACCGGCGCGCCGGGCTCGTCCGGCGCATGACGGCCGGCTGGTCCCGGTCGATACGATGCCCGGGTAGGCGGAGAGGAGGCGACAGCCAGTGGACGCTGCCGCCGCGCCGTCACCGCCAGCCCGGAGATCCCGCCCCGCCAATCGCCGGGCCGAGATCGCCCGGCACGCTGCTGAGCTCTTCAGCGTCCGCGGATTCCACGCCGTGCGGATGGACGACATCGCCGAGGCCAGCGGCATCACCGCCCGGGCCCTGTACCGGCACTACCGGAACAAACAGGCCCTGCTCGCCCACGTCGTGCGGGAGGACCAGCAGCACGTCATCGACACGCTCACCATCCTCGCCGAGCAACCGGCCGGCACCCGCGACTCCGACGCCGACCTCGCGGCCGTCACCAACGCCGCGCTCGACAGCCGCAGGCTCTCGCTGCTGTGGCAGCGCGAGGCGCGCCACCTCGCCGACGACGACTACCGCCTGGTCCGGCGGCAGACCCGGTGGATCGCCGCGACACTCGACGAGCTGTTCCTCCAGCACGACCGGTCCGACCTCGGCGACGACGTCGTCGACATCCGCAGCTGGGTCCTCGTGAGCATCGTCTCCGGGCACGGCATCTACGACAGCCCGCTGCCCCGCCCGCGCCTGGCCGGAGAGCTCATCGCCGCGGCCAGGCGCGTCATCGACTCACCGCCCGCGGAGGTGCCCGCATCAGCGCCCTCCGCTGACCCACCCGCACCCGCCACGGTCGACCGGACCCCGATCGCCCGCCGCGAGCAGCTCATCTGGGCCGCGGCACGCGCATTCCGCGGCAAGGGGTTCGGCGGGGTGGGCAACGACGACGTCGGCAGCCAGCTCGGCATCGTCGGGCCGGCGCTCTACCGCTACTTCGACACGAAGGCCGATCTCCTCGTCGCGGCGGTGAACCGCCTCCACGAGTGGCTCGCGCTCGAGATGACACGCGCCCTGCACGCGCCGTGCCCGGACGAGCACGTCCTGGCGGCGCTCGTCCGCGGGTACGTTCGCGTCGCGATCGAGGCGAGTGAGCTGCTCGCCGTGTGGCTCACCGAACGGCTGTACCTTCCCGACGCCGCGCGGGAGCGGTTCGACAGGATCGAGACCGACTACATCGCCGAGTGGCAGCGCTGGCTGTCGGTCGCGCGGCCCGACCTGCCGGACGCCGTCGCGGCGTCGCTGGTCAAGACCGCCAAGACCGTCATCGACGACTGTGCACGGATTCAGCGTCTGCAGCACTACCCGATCCTGCACGCTGAGCTCAGCCGGGCCGCACTGGCGACACTTGGACTGCCAGCCAGCTGACTCCTTCAGCAGAGCCGAGAAAGTCCGTCACGTCCCGCCCTCGGCGTACGTCGGCGTACGTCGGCGCGGACACCGACGCACTTCACGTCGACGACGTTCCATCGTGAGACGCTCGTCGCGTGACCAGTCGAGAGGACGTGCACCGACTACTGGACGCCGTCCCCGAGACCCGGCTCCCCGCGCTGGAGCAGATTCTCCGCGCCAGCCTCGACGGTCCAGTACCCGCTGCACCGCGACGCTTCGCCAGCACCGGCACCCTCCCGACTCCACCGGCGGTCGAGCCGACGCGTGATCGTCGTCGACACCGGCCCGGGCCGCTGTTGGTCCCGTCCACGGTCGTCACCGCAGTCTGCATGCTCGCAGAACGCCGCCGCGGCACCCGGACCGAACTGGCGTTCCTGGCCGACGTACGCGCCGGGCTGTTCACCCTGCTCGAGTCCACATCCGCTGACCTCGACCGCATCGCCGAGCTCGCCACCTACGCCGATCTGCCACTCGGAACGGTCGGCGCGTCCGTCATCGCCCTTGCCGAACGACTCAACCTCCCCGCAGTTGGCCACCCTCGACCACCGCCACTTCAGCATCGTCCGGTCACGACACGTGCCCGCGCTCGCATCGGTGCCCTAACCAGAGCAACCGAGCCGCTCCTCCATCTGCTCTCAGCGCGAACAGCCGTGCACCCCGGCCGTCGGCGCGTTCGCCGACGGCCACGGACTCGTGTCACACGACGCGTCACGCGCGGCGGCGGCAGCCAGGCATGCGCCGGCTAGGCCCCCGCACGGTCCCCTTCGTCAACAGCGGCTCCGCCACCGCACCAACCCGAAGGTCACAGGGACCTCGGTCGCGTTCGCGGGCCAGGCCGCCAACGCCCAGCTGCTCCACGACGCTCTGGCCGAGGAGAACATCCGGGTCTCGAGCTGATCATCTCCGGCACGATCGTCGCTGACGACCCCGTGAAGGACGCCGTCCCCGAGTCGTGGTGCGCTACCCACACAGCTGCTCGGCGAACCGGACGGCCTCAAACCCAAGCGATGGCGACGGGGTGGCGCGCACCCGCACGGACCGGGGTCACGACGTCGGTCATAATCCGTGGATGGTGACGACGCAGACCGAGGTCCCGCAGTCGCTGGGTGTGGGCTACGGCGTCGAGGTGCAGATCCTCGACCGCACCGGTCTCGGGCTTGCCGGTCAGGTGCGGGCAGCGCTACCACCGGAGCTCATCGCGAGCGGGTCATCGGCCACGGCGGTGGTGACGTACGCCGTCTCCGTCGTTGACGAGACTGCACCCGAGTACGTGGTCACGGTCGACGGGCTCGATGTCTACGCCACCAACGTGCCCGAGGCGCTCGTCGACTGGTTGGCGCGCGACATCGACACAGCTGTGGCCCGCGGCTGTGCCGACATGACATTCGTGCACGGCGGTGTAGTCGGCTGGCGGGGGCTGGCCATCGTCATTCCGGGCCGGGAGGCGAGAGCCATCTCGCACCTGGTCGCCGAGCTGGTGCGGCGCGGAGCAATCTACTACTCCGACCGTTTCGCCGTACTCGATCGGCAGGGCCGGATCCATCCCTACCGCGTGCCGCTGGAGATCGACGGCATACGCCAGCGAGACCTCCGCCTGATACAGAACGACGTCATCGCGGAGCCTCTACCGCTCGGGATGGTCCTGGCCTGCGGTGGACCGCCGGCTGATGTGTGGCGGCCCTCGGTCCGGTCGGGTCGGCGCAGCGCTCTGCCGCTGGTCGACGCCATGGTAGGGCCCCGAGACGACACGCGGCTGGCCAACGTGGTGGCGGTCGTCGAGCCCACGCTGGTCACCCTGCAGGGACCGTGGCCGGACCCCGTGGGCGCCGCCGCCCACCTGCTCGACCTCGTCGACGAGGCCCACGTCAGCTACGCAGTCCATGCGCTCACCGAGGAGGCCGGCGGTATTACCGACCATCTCGCACGCGCCGCCCGAACACGCCTGCACAGTGAACCCGCCCGGCCTACCACGCCGTTCCGCCGGCTCATCGCAACGCCGTACGTGCAGCTGTCCGACTTCCTCCCGAGCGCCGATCGGGATCAGCTGCTCGAGCACGCGCTCCGGTGGGAGGCGGAGTTCGCCGAGTCCGGTGTCGTCGGGATGACGGGCAAGAACAACGTCGACCACGACGCCAGGAAGTCGCGCACGCTGCCGCCTGGGCGGTTCGAGGAGGTCTGGGACCTGTTCGAGGGACCGCTGCGGGGCGTCCTCGCCTACGCCCGCAAGGAGCTGGGCATCGACTGGTTCCCCCTTGGCAAGCTGGAACGTCAGCTCACCGCGCACGGCCCGGGAGGGTTCTTCGTCCCGCATGTGGACACTGGGCATCCGGTCGCGGCGACGCGGCGGATCTCGTGCGTCTACTACTTCCACCCGACGCCGCGCCGCTACCACGGCGGCGAGCTGCGGCTCTACGACACCTGGGACACGCCGACCGGCACGACGGGGGCGGCCTCCTGGACGACGGTGACGCCGGAGGACAACAGCCTCGTCCTGTTCCCGTCGACCGCCTTCCATGAGGTGCGGCCGGTGCATACGGAGTCGGACGCCTTCGCCGACAGCCGCTTCGCGGTCACGATGTGGTTCCACGAGGGCGAGCGGCCGGAGCCGGCGTCGTCGGATGGGCTCACGCCGTGACCCGGGCGCGCTCGCACGCGTGGATCCGGTCATGGATCCAGCGATAGGTCTGCTCCATGCCCTCGGCGAGCGGGATCTCCGGCGCCCACCCCAGTTCCTTCCGGATCAGCGTGTTGTCGCTGCTGCGGCCGCGCACCCCGACCGGGGCGTCGAGGTGGTAGCGCCGGCGTAGCCGGACTCCGGCGATCTCCTCGACGATGTCGACGAGGTCGTTGATCGAGACGAGCTCGGCGCTGCCGACATTCATGGGGGTCGAGACGTCGCCATCCATGAGTCGCCGGATGCCCTCGACGCCGTCGTCGATGAACATGAAGCTGCGGGTCTGTTCCCCGTCGCCCCAGATCTCGATGTCCCGCTCACCGCGCATCGCTGCGATGACCACCTTCCGGCAGATCGCGGCCGGGGCCTTCTCCCGACCGCCATCGTAGGTGGAGAGTGGTCCGTAGACGTTGTGGAGGCGCGCCACGCGGGTCGCCAGCCCGAAGTCTTCCGTGAAGTGTCGGCACAGGCGCTCGCTGAACAGCTTCTCCCAGCCGTACCCGTCCTCGGGCTGCGCCGGATAGGCATCGGACTCCCGCAGCGGGGTCACGGCCGCGACCGACTGCTTCTCCGCCGCGTAGACGCACGCCGACGATGCGAAGAAGTACCGCTCGACGCCCTGGTCCCGCGCCGCCAGCAACATGTGGGTGTTGATCAGGACGGAGAGCGAGCACTCGGCGCGGTGGGTCTCGATGAACCCCATGCCGCCCATGTCTGCGGCAAGGTTGAAGACCTGCCGGGCACCGCGCGCCGCCGCCGCGCAGGCCTCCCGTTCCCGCAGGTCGAGGCGAACGTTCTCGACGTCAGCGAACCGCTGCCACCATTCGTCGAGCGGTTTGATGTCCACCGCGCGGACCCGTGCCCCACGCCGGCGGAGATCGGCGATCAGGTGGCCCCCGATGAAGCCACCCCCGCCGGTCACGACGACGAGATCGTCACCGAGCATCGACGACAACCCGGCTCACAGGAAGGTCGGCGTGGGCGTCGGCGTCGGGGTCGGGGTGGGCGTCGGGGTCGGGGTGGGCGTCGGCGTCGGGGTGGGCGTCGGCGTCGGGGTGGGCGTCGGGGTGGGCGTCGGGGTGGGCGTCGGCGTCGGCGTCGGCGTGGGCGTCGGGGTCGGGGTCGGGGTCGGGGTCGGGGTCGGGGTGGGCGTCGGGCAGTGCGGGTGCTCGGGGTGCGTCGGGTGCTCGGGGTGCGTCGGCGGCGGCTGGGGGCCCGGCGACGCCTGGGCTACGGCGCGCCAGTCCAGGAGCTCGACGATGGGCAGCATCGCGACGGCCGCGCCCGAGATGGCCAGGACCCGGATCACCGACCGACGGTTGATGACTCGCGGGCCCTGCGGCGTCTCGAGGACGATCAGTCCGGAGTCGGCGAGCTCGGTGAGCGCGAGATCGACGATCGACTCGTCGGCCGGGAGCCCGGTCCGGCGACGGATCTCGGCGGCCATGTCCGCCTTTGAGTGGGCGCCATCGCACAGCTCGTACACCGCTGCCGCGCTCTGGTTGAGCGCGTGGGCTTGGGACGACTCCGGCCGGATGGCGAGGAGCTCGTCGGCGGCACGCTCCAAGCGCACCCCGTGGACACGCCGTGCTGTCATGTCACTCTCCAGTCGACGCCGCGCTGTGGACCGCGGGCATCATACGCTCATTCACCGATCCCGATATCGAACTGCAGGCGGTCATCACGCGTCAACCAGGGGGCGTCGTTGTTGTCGACGAAGTCGACCGTGATCTCCTCCATCCCGTCGACCCCATAGATGTGCCGCCGGTCCAGCACCGGGCTGAGCACGCGCGCGGTCGGCGAGAGCAACCCCGCCCACCAGCTGAACGACGAGTTGGCCCGGAAGATGGTGCGCGCGAAATACAGCTTGAGGAAGTCGTCGAGCCAATCGAAGACGATGCCCGGGACATACTCCGAGCCGACGGGGTAGCTCCACCCGGCCTGGTAGCGCACCGGCCGCCCGACGTGCCAGCGGCCGGTGTGGTCGTCGGACACCCACAGGACCTCGTCGGGTGAGAAGCCGTACTTCTCGAAGGCCGCGAGGTAGGACTCCTTCGACACCACCGAATACCCCTGAGGGTGGGTGCGGTTGTACTCCGGGTTCGCGATGTCGTCACGCCGCAGGTGGGCGACGTCGTAGAGGCCCTGCATCTCGGAGTAGCGCTGGTAGCAGCGCAGGCTCTGCACCTCGTCGCTGAATGCGCAAAGCGACTGCAAGTGCTGGCGCGAGAGCCCGGCGTAGACCGCGGGGTTGAAGGCGCACCCGTTGCCGTGGCACCAGTCGTGGCCACGCCCTTCGTACGGCTTCGGCGCCGACTCGACGTCGACCAGCTCGGCGCCGGGCAGGCGGGTGCGGACCACGGCCATGCGCGCGTC